>CAZMNT010000024.1:0-15825 GCA_964567715.1 uncultured Nitrosopumilaceae archaeon
GTACTCATCTTGCCTGCGATTAAGATGAATGGGTATTTATGTATATTTAAAAAAGGCTCTGTAAACTTACTGGGAGGTATTTCTTCGTGTAAACTGTCGGGAGTCGGCAGTTTTCTTTGCATTTTGAATTAAAGTCATCCATTTGTTATTTCCTTCTACTTTGATCCCTGCAACTTCCGAAGGTGTCTTTCCTTCCAATCCCATGTGCGGTCTAACATAATTATGATAAATTTGACTGCCTAAGATCAGTGGCGAATCCTCTTTTTTGAGTCCTCTTACTACCTTCTCACGATGATGAAACTAGATTTTGGATAGCAAGTCAGGTAGCGGATAGCAAGTATACAGAAGATGTACGACCGTTATTTAGTCAGGCTAAACAGATTGCAGCAAAGCGACCAACTCACCTGATAACCGATGGTGCAAGGAATTTTTCTGAGGCATTTACTAGGGAATTTTATACAAATACCAAACCACAAACCCAACACATTAGACATATTCACTTCAAGGGCGACATAAACAATAACAAAATGGAACGATTAAACGGAGAGATCAGAGATCCATCAAAGCATAAAGATACTTCATGTTCCCTTTTACTTTCAGAAATAGTTCATCTGCTCTCCACTTGTCACCTACTTGTGGTTGGATGGTCTTAAGATAGCCATCCATTAGTTTCGTGTATTTCTTGATCCATTTGTAAATTGCCATGTGTGAAAAATTCAATCCTTGCAAACTGAGGAATTTCTGAACCCCTCTAAGGGATTCACCTGAAAAGTAAAGTTGCATTGCTGAGGTTATTGCTTGTGGTGAGGCGTGCATCTTTTCAAACCCTAGATTGATTGAGAATCTCTTGTTACATGAGATACATCTGTATCTCTGCAAATTTTGGTTCTTGTTGTGCCTGATTCCGTCCTTCTTCGATATATTTTTCCACCATTACAAAAGAGAATTTGGATATTATGATATGAGGATTATGCTCGTAAAAATAGGATTCTCTCCGCTATTTTTCTATATTATTACCTTTTAGTTCATGATGATTGCCTCTTTCATCTTCCATGAAGGTATAACTACATGATTTGCAAATAAAAGAAAAATACTTCACGATTACTTCATGTAGGTTTTCAATTTCCTTTTTGATTACTTCCCTATGATATTTTTCTATGAGATCTTCTGATAGTTCCTCAATAAGAGGAATATCTATAGAACCTTGGAATAACCATGAATTTTTACCACATATTGGACAATCTTTAAGCGTCTTAGGTTGCAATAAGACAAAGTAATCATACTTGGATTTAACCGTCGACTCCCGACAGTTTACACGAAGAAATACCTCCCAGTAAGTTTACAGAGCCTTAAAAAATAATCTAGCGCGTGGAATCAATTAGCGATCTTAAAGCGTTCTTGTCATTATCCAGCCCTATACTGCTAGGTAACCAAGTCGGTTGGAAGATCTAATTCTTAATTCAAGTTTCAGTTTTTGCTTTTGAAAGAAGAATACACTCTGGCTACCCTTGAGCAAACTGTTTTCAAGCAACTGTATTGGCAATGTATCTTGGGATAAAATAATCAAACGGAGAATAATTTTGATATTTAAATTCAAAGTTACAAGCAAAAATGGTTTTAGACCAAAAGGCCTAGATTAGATATATATTAACCTCTCGGTAGAAGCATCGTAGTTTGTTGCTTAGTTATGTGTTTACAGCTAATGTTCAAAGGAGGTTTTAACATGTTAGGCAAGAAAGAAAAAATTCTGATCCCGGACCATATCTATGTTCCAAAACATGAGATAATGACAAAAGAAGAAGCAGAAAAAGTATTAGAAAAATATCATACAAAACCAACCGAGATGCCTTTGATATATGTCAGTGATCCGGCAATCCGAGGACTTGGAGTAAAACCCGGCGACATGATAAAGATAACAAGAAAAAGTCCTACAGCTGGTGAAAGCATCTACTATAGATACGTGGTGGAAGAATAATGACAAATATTTCACACAAGCGATGGCCAATAGTTCAAGATATTCTAAAGAGAGAAGGAATCGCAAGACAGCATCTAAATTCATACGATGAGTTTCTTGAAAGAGGACTTCAAAGCATCATTGATGAAGTAGGACAAATCGAAATTGAAAGTGCGGAATATCCATACAAAATCCAACTAGGAAAAGTAAAACTACAGCAACCTCGCATGATGGAGCTAGACGGTTCAATTACACATATCGCTCCAATGGAGGCTCGATTAAGAAATGTAACATATGCTTCCCCCATAATGCTTGAAGCAAGCGTTGTAGAAGATGGAAAAATTCTTGAATCAAGATATGTCCATATTGGGGATATGCCAGTGATGGTACGATCTAATGCATGCATCTTGCATAATTTATCTGAACAAAAACTCGTTGAATATGGAGAAGATCCAAACGACCCAGGTGGTTACTTTATTATCAACGGTTCTGAACGTGTGATTGTAGGACTGGAGGATCTTTCTTACAACAAAATTATTGTTGATAAGGAAACTGTTGGTGGAAACACTGTATTCAAAGCTAAAGTGTATTCATCAATCGTTGGTTATAGAGCAAAACTAGAACTTGTAATGAAAAATGACGGTCTCATAGTTGCAAAAATTCCTGGCTCTCCTGTTGACATTCCTGTTGTTACTTTGATGCGTGCATTAGGACTTGAATCAGACCGAGAGATTGCAGCTGCGGTATCACTAGTTGATGAAATCCAAGACGAACTTGAAGCATCATTTGAAAAATCTGGTGATGTGCTAACAGCTAAAGATGCCATCGTGTACATCAGCAAAAGAATTGCTCCAGGTATGTTAGAAGAATTTCAGATAAAGAGAGCAGAGACATTGCTTGACTGGGGACTCTTACCACATCTTGGCAAGCACCCCGACAACAGAAAGGAAAAATCGCTATTTTTAGGTGAGGCCACATGCAAGCTGATTGAGCTAAAACTGGGTTGGCTGACTCCAGACGACAAGGACCACTATGGAAACAAGGTCATAAAATTTGCAGGCCAGATGCTAGCGGATCTGTTCAGAACCGCCTTTAGGAATCTGGTACGTGACATGAAGTATCAATTAGAGAGGTCAGGACAAAAGCGAGGAATAAACGCAGTTGCTGCAGCGGTAAGACCAGGTATAGTTACAGACAAACTAAACAATGCAATTGCAACAGGAAACTGGGGACGCGGACGTGTTGGTGTTACCCAACTTTTGGACAGGACTAACTATCTATCAACAATTAGCCATCTTCGAAGAATCCAGTCTCCACTTAGCCGAAGCCAGCCTAACTTTGAGGCAAGAGACCTTCACGCTACACACTTTGGTAGAATTTGTCCAAGTGAGACTCCTGAGGGGTCTAACTGTGGCCTTGTAAAGAACTTGGCGTTATCTGCAATCATATCAGTAAACGTGGCATCTGAGGATATCGTTGAGAAACTGTACGGTCTTGGTGTGACTTATGTTTCGGACGCAAGAGATGATCTCAAAAAAGAAGGAACGCGTGTGTTTGTAGACGGCAGACTAATTGGATACTACAGAGATGGCCAAAAACTTGTAGACTCGCTAAGGGAACTGCGAAGAAACTTTAAGATTCATCCGCACGTCGGAATATTCCTGTACCAGTCAAATGTCGAGGGCTCAACTAAGAGGCTCTATGTCAACTGTAATGCAGGCAGAGTTCTTCGACCGCTGATTGTAATCAAGGACAGCAAATCGTTGCTGACACAAGAACTCATAGAGAAGGTCAGCAAAAAGTTTCTGTCTTGGACTGATCTCTTGCACATGGGCGTAATTGAGTTAGTCGACGCAAATGAGGAAGAGAACTGCTACATTGCGATAGACGAGACAGACATGAAAAAGCACACTCACATGGAAATATTTCCTTCTGCAATTCTCGGAGCTGGTGCCTCAATTATTCCATATCCAGAACACAACCAGTCTCCAAGAAACACATATGAATCAGCCATGGCAAAACAGAGCCTTGGCTTTTCAACACCCCTGATGAATGCAAGTACATATGTAAGACAACACCTGATGCTCTATCCACAAACACCAATTGTTACAACAAAAGCAATGGGTCTATTGGGACTGGAGGACAGGCCTGCAGGACAAAATTGCGTTGTTGCAGTATTGCCGTTTGACGGTTACAATATCGAGGACGCAATAGTATTGAGCAAGTCCTCTGTCGAGAGGGGGCTTGGGAGAACTTTCTTCTATAGGATCTATGAGGCTGAAGCCAAGCAGTATCCTGGAGGAATGCGGGACAACTTTGAGATTCCCACAGCAGACGGAAACATCAGGGGATTCCGTGGAGACAAGGCATACCGATTACTTGAAGAAGATGGAGTCATCGCAACCGAGGCCACCGTTCAGGGGGGAGACATACTCATCGGAAAGACAAGTCCGCCAAGATTCATGGAAGAGTACCGAGAGTTCGAGGTAAAGGGTCCATACAGAAGGGACACATCAATAGGTGTAAGACCATCAGAAAACGGGGTTGTTGACACCGTAGTCATGACACAATCACATGATGGTGGAAGGATGTATAAAATTCGAGTAAGAGACTTGAGAATTCCAGAGATTGGAGACAAGTTTGCATCACGACATGGACAGAAAGGAGTGGTCGGACTGCTTGTAAACCACGAGGACCTGCCATATACAGCTGATGGCGTCGTGCCAGACGTTATGATAAATCCACATGCCTTCCCGTCAAGAATGACAGTGGGAATGTTTCTTGAGACAGTAACAGGAAAGGCTGCAGCTTTGCGTGGATCGAAGATGGATGGCTCTGCATTTGTAGGAGAAAAACTGGAAGACATCAAAGTGGTCTTAGAAGCTGCAGGTTTCAAGTATTCTGGCAAGGAAACCATGTATGATGGCAGAACAGGAAAGGCGTTTCCAGTAGATGTCTTTGTTGGCGTTGTATACTATCAAAAACTACACCACATGGTTGCAGACAAGATACATGCAAGGGCAAGAGGCCAGGTGCAGATGCTGACTAAACAACCAACAGAAGGACGTGCAAGAGGTGGTGGACTCAGATTTGGTGAGATGGAAAGAGACTGTCTTATTGCATATGGTGCATCAATGATGTTAAAGGACAGGCTTCTTGAAGAGTCAGACAAGGCAGAGATCTATGTCTGTGAGAGATGTGGACTGGTGTCATATTATGATATCAAGCAAAGACGATTTGTCTGCAGGGTGTGTGGGGACAAGGCAAAGGTAACATCGGTTTCGGTCGCTTATGCCTTCAAACTCTTACTACAGGAGATGATGAGCCTCGACGTTGCTCCGAGACTATTGATAAAGGAGAGGGTATAATGGCATCTGAAACAATCAAAGTAATCGACGGAATCAAGTTCTCTGTCTGGTCACCAACTGAGATTAGAAAATACTCTGTTGCTGAGATCACAGCTCCTGAAACCTACGATGAGGACGGCATGTCTGTACAGGGTGGACTGATGGACGGAAGACTTGGGACACTGGAGCCTGGTCAGAAATGCCTCACCTGTGGAAACACCGCGGCAAGATGCCCTGGACACTTTGGCCACATCGAGCTTGCAGAACCAGTACTGCACATTGCATTCATTGACAACATCTACAAACTTTTGCTGACAACCTGTAGATCATGTGCAAGACTAAAGATTCCACAAGAAGAACTTGAAGAATATCATAAAGTCATGCAAAAGGAAGCAGCATACAGTGTAATCTCGATCAAGCACATACCAGACGAGATAATTGAAAGAGCAAAGAAGGAGAAGACTTGTCCGCACTGTGGCAAAGCGCAATATGAGGTGATATTTACCAAACCGACAATTTTCATCGAACGCACCGAGCTTGGAGAGAACAGGCTGCTTCCAATTACCATACGCGAAAGATTCTCTCACATGATAGACGATGACCTCAAACTTCTTGGATATGACCCAACAACTGCAAGACCTGAATGGTTTGTACTCCAAGTACTTCCTGTACCGCCTGTCACAGTAAGACCATCCATAATCTTGGAGACTGGAATCAGGTCTGAGGATGACTTGACACACAAATTAGTTGACATCATAAGAGTAAACCAGAGGCTCAAGGAGAGTAAGGAAGCGGGAACACCGCCATTAATTGTGCAGGATCTTGTTGACCTGTTGCAGTATCACGTAACTACATATTTTGATAATGAAGTTTCGGGAATCCCACAGGCCCATCACAGGTCTGGCAGGCCGCTGAAAACACTAACACAGAGACTGAAGGGAAAGGAGGGAAGGTTCAGAGGCTCGCTTTCTGGCAAGAGAGTAGACTTTTCGAGCAGAACTGTAATCTCGCCTGATCCAAGCCTTGAGATCTCAGAGGTGGGAGTGCCAGAATCTGTTGCAATAAAACTTACCATTCCAGAAGTTGTGACAGAGTGGAACATTGAAAGGCTAAAGAAACTTGTCATCAATGGACCAAACAAATTTCCGGGTGCCAATTACATCGTAAGACCAGATGGGGTAAAGATAAGACTAGACTTTGTAGAAGACAGGGAGACAATAGCCAACAATATCGAGATTGGCTATCTTGTTGAAAGGCACCTCTCAGATGGCGATATTGTCATGTTCAACAGACAGCCATCACTTCACCAAATGTCCATAATGGGCCACTACGTGAGGGTATTGCCAAACAAGACCTTTAGACTACATCCTTCCGTTTGTCCTCCATACAACGCAGACTTTGATGGCGACGAAATGAATCTTCACGTACCACAAAGTGAGGAGGCAAGAGCAGAGGCAATACTCCTGATGCGAGTACAGGATCAAATAATTTCTCCAAGATACGGAGGGCCGATAATTGGAGCACTGCGTGACTTTATCACAGGTGCATATCTGCTTACAAAAGATGACACAACACTTACACCCCAAGAGTTTGCAAACCTGGCAATGCTTGCTGGATATGAAGGAATATTCCCAGAACCCCAAGTCAAAGGAAAGGTAGAGCCGCTTTACACTGGCAAGCAACTATTCTCGCTGTTTCTGCCAAAAGACTTCAACTATGTAATTACATCCAAGTGGTCAAAGGGGACCAAGGGTCCGACAAAAGACGTTGTGATCAAAAACGGCCAACTTGTAAGCGGAGTAATCGACAAGGCATCAATCGGTGCTGAAGAACCAGACAGCGTACTGCACAGAATAGCAAAGGACTATGATTATGACACCGCAAAGCGTTTTCTAAACTCCATACTCATCATGCTAAAGCAATTCATCACAGGCTATGGATTCAGCTACGGATATGCGGATCTAGAGTTATCGCCCAAGATCAAGGAATCTATACTTGCAGACATTCACGAATCTTATGACAAGGTCTATGACTTCATATCGCAGGCCAAGAAGGGAACGTTACTGCTTAGCAGGGGACTCTCAGCAGAAGAAGCACTTGAGGCATACATCGTAAATGAGCTGTCCAAGGCAAGAGACAGGGCAGGCAGCATGGCAGACAAGTCATTTGACGAAACAAACGCGGGAAGAATCATGGCAACAACCGGTGCAAGAGGATCATCACTAAACATAGGACAGATGGCAGGAGCGCTAGGACAGCAATCAATCCGTGGTAGAAGAATTCACAAGGGTTATAGTAACAGGGCATTGCCGCACTTTAAGGAAAATGACACAAATCCGGACTCGAGGGGATTTGTAAAATCAAACTATAGAGACGGACTATCAACACTAGAATTTTTCTTCCATGCCATGGGTGGAAGAGAAGGTCTTGTAGACACTGCAGTGAGAACCCAGCAAAGTGGATACATGCAGAGGAGATTGATAAATGCACTAGAGCACCTCAAGCTAGAATACGATCATACGGTACGAGACCCGCACGGACACATCATACAGTTCCTCTACGGGGAGGACGGTATTGACGTATCAAAGAGTGATCACGGTGAGGCGTTTAGAATCTCAAGACTGATTGAATCTGAAAGCATCATTGATTCTGGCAAAAAGGCAACAAAAGAAGACATTGCCGAACTTGTAAAGAAATATACCAAGACATTCAACCCCCGTCTTGCACAAACAGTCCACGACGCACTTGCTGAATCAAAACTAAGCAGAGATGGTGTAGAAAAAGTGTTAAAGAAGGCACTTGAGCTATATGACAAGGCAAAGGTAGAACCTGGTCAGGCAGTGGGTGTAGTAACTGCCCAGTCAATAGGTGAACCAGGCACACAGATGACACTTAGAACCTTCCACTTTGCAGGTATCAGAGAAAGAAACGTCACACTTGGACTTCCAAGACTCATTGAACTTGTGGATGCAAGAAAGAAACCTGTCACGCCAACAATGGACATCTACTTGGAAGAGCACCACAAAAAATCAAAGGAAAAATCAATAAAAGTTGCACGTGAGATTCTGCATACAAAGATAAGCGCACTGATTACAAGCACGGAGACTGACTATTCAACAAAGATAAAGCTGAATCTAAACCAAGACAGGCTCAAAGAGAGGGCATGTACGGTGGAAGACGTGGTTGCTGCGCTACAATCCTCAAAGAAGAAATTTGAGATTGAGACTAGCGGTCACTATATTACACTTACCCTTCCTGAGGAGTCTGATGCCCAGACAATACTCAGCCTTAGAAACAAGGTACTCTCAGCCACTGTCAAGGGAGTAACCGACGTGGAACGCGTAACAATTGTGCAGCAGGGAGACGAGTGGGTCATCCAGACATCAGGATCTAACATTGCAAAAGTAATGGAAGTTGATGGTATTGACAAGAGAAACATCAGGACAAACAATGTCTTTGAGATTGCAAACACGCTTGGAATCGAAGCAGCACGTAACGCGTTGATAAATGAGCTGAGCTCAACCCTAGAAGATCAGGGACTGGAAGTTGACATTAGATACATCATGCTTGTAGCAGACTTGATGTGCTCAAGGGGATATCTGCAGCAGATAGGAAGACACGGAATTGCAGGTACCAAGACAAGTGTACTTGCAAGAGCAGCATTTGAGATTACGGTTCCAACCATAGCTGAAGCTGCACTGGCAGGCGAGGTTGAAGAACTAAAGGGAGTAACGGAAAACGTCATAGTTGGCGCAAACATTCCTATAGGTACTGGTACTGTGGATCTTTACATGAAGGTGGTAGAAGATGGTTAAACTCTTGGAAAAAGCCATCAAAGATGCAGTAGAGGACGGTAAATGCTCGTTTGGAACAAAAGAGGTTCTCGGTTCCATCAAGAACTCTAAGCTTGTTGTATTGTCACACTCGGTACTTCCTGCAACTACACAAAAAATAGTTGAGGCTGCAAAGACTGCAAAGGTGCCAACACTAAACTACAAGGGGTCTTCAGTTGAGCTTGGAAGGCTATGTGGAACACAGTTCCGCATTTCTGCAGTATCGCTAAAAACTTTGAGCGATACCAATCTAAAATCAATCATCAAAGATGTAGAAACAGAGAAGCAAGAATAAATGTCTTATTTTTCTCAAAACCTTCTATCAAGATTTAAATGTCCCCCTAAGAGATCGAGTTTAAAAAAGGCATGACAGAGACAATCAAACTGACAACAGATCAAATAAAACTAATGTCACTATTCCAAAACGTGACTGGTGCAACTGCACGTGACTGTATCGAAGATGAAAGGCAAGACAGAGTAATTTTTGTGGTAAACCAGGGAAAGATGGGACTTGCAATAGGAAAGGGGGGCTCTACAATACGAAACCTGCAAAATGTTGTCAAAAGAAATGTCGAACTAGTTGAATACTCTGAAGATCCTGCAGAATTTCTAAAAAATATGCTAAACCCAAAATTGGTTTCCGAAGTTAAATTAAACAAGAGATTAGATGGTTCCCTTCAGGCAATTGTTCTTGTAGATGCAAAGAAGAAGGGCATCGTGGTAGGCAGAGAGGGCAGGAACGCTGAAAAGGCGCGTCTGCTTGCAAAAAGATACTTTCAAATTTCCAGTGTGCTAATACAGAGTCCTGAAAAAATAATGGAGTAATGGTATAATGGCAAAATCACCACTTGGTCTATTTGCTGGAAGAGTTCTAAGAGACAAAAGAAAGAGACAGAAATGGTCCATTGGAACCTATAAGCGAAGACAACTTGGGCTAGACAAAAAGGCAAGCCCCCTTGGAGGAGCACCGCAGGCACGCGGCATAGTCCTTGAAAAAGTGGGAATTGAGGCAAAGCAGCCGAACTCTGCTGTAAGAAAGTGTGTCCGTGTTCAGCTCATAAAGAATGGCAAGACCGTAACTGCTTTTCTTCCAAAAGACGGTGCTCTAAACTTTGTTGATGAGCATGATGAGGTACATGTTGAGGGAATGGGAGCATCTATGGGTGGTGCGATGGGAGATATTCCAGGAGTAAGGTGGAAGGTATTCAAGGTAAACGGTACTTCGCTCAAAGAACTTGTTTATGGTAAGAAAGAAAAACCGAGAAGATAAAAGATGATCGAGACACAGAACCTTTTACTTTTCCGCAAATGGGATACATCAAAGATTGAGATTAAAGACCCAGGACTGCGAAACGTTATATCTCTAAAAAAGGAGATTGTTCCAATATCTTTTGGTCGCTCTGCACTAAAGCGATTCAACAAGGCAGACGTAAACATAGTTGAGAGACTGATAAACAAGATCTCTCACTTTGGCAAAAAGTATGCCAAGAACACTGGCAGAATGGGCGGCAAAAAGATTCATGCAATAAACACTGTAAAAGCAACACTTGAGATAATTCACCTCAAGACTGGCAAGAATCCAGTCGAGGTCTTGATAAGGGCAGTTGAGAACTCTGCTCCAAACGAGGATACCACAAGAATAGTCTATGGTGGAACTGTTTACCACGTGTCAGTTGATGTCGCACCCCTCAGGAGGGTAGACCTTGCGCTTAGATTTATCGCAGAAGGAGTACGTGACGCATCATTTTTAAATCCAAAGACACTTGAAGAAAACCTGTCAGAGCATCTGATACTTGCAGCTGCAAATGACATGAACGCACCTTCTGTTAAGAAGAAGAACGAACTCGAAAGAATTGCAATGGCCTCAAGATAGAGGCATTTTATAAAAAATAAGTAGCCCGAGGCAGATTCGAACTGCCGTCTCCAGGTATCCTCTCATAAGATCCAGAGCCTGGAATCCCTAGCCCAAAAATTGTTTGGCCACTAGACTATCGGGCTACCGAAACGAGTGGTATGCGTTGAGAATATAATTATTGTGTCGCAATCGGACATTATTGGAACAAAACAACAGCTTGGGATCACATACAGTTGAGAAAATCGGACATTATGAAAATTTTTACAGGTACTCTTTTTCCAAGACAAGGCGGGTAAAATTTCAAGGAAAGAGAACAGAAAAAGAACTTGTCTACTTTAAAATCAAAGATCTGATTAACCAAGGGATAACATCAACGAGTGAGCTTGCACTGCACTTTGGCAAGTCCACACGGCAGACGCGTCGTTACCTCAAAACAATGGCACTTCTACAAAATGGATCTGGCGGTTAGCTACGATCTACAATGTTATCAAAATTGGATGATTTCTAGGGAGGCGGATGAAGGTAAAGTTCTCTAAACAAAAAAGAGATCAATATACACTAGTACAAATTAGTAGAATGATCTAAATAATATGAAATTTGATTTTCTTACCATGAAGGTATACGGCACATGTGCATCCTGTAGTTTTGAAGCATCTGGTGATACACTAGAACAACTTGATGCCAAGTTCAAACACCATTTTGTCATGTTAGGACATACATCATACTTCCACAAGGAAGGTACTAGAGAAAAACTAAGGAAGATTTCGTAAGTTCTTTACCTTTGTAGATGCGACTCCAATTTATCCTTAATAAAAAGGGAAGGAGTTATTGGTGCAATTTTTTTGCAGCCAATCTCTTCTCTATCTGTTTTGCACGCATTACAAATGCAACAAATATTCCACCAAAGATGGAGCCGCTTATTATGGTGGCTCCGATAACTCCATCCGGATTCAGATACGGCGTGCCAGAGCCTTCGCCGGGATGAGCCTTTACTTCATCTACACGATCCCTTGCAAGCTTCAACTGCTCTTCAACAGTAAACTCGCCGCTTGTAGATTGTGGATATGTCTGTGCAAATGCCAATGGCATCAGAGTGCTTGCTGCAACACATGCAAGTAATGTTGCAGAAAACATTGTTGTATCTTGTTTCATGATATAAAATAGTAAAATTTTGAATTTAGCGTTTGATGAAAGTAGAATTTCATCAAAAGTTTTACATATGATCGCGACTAATTTATTGTACAATTTGATATGATTCATGATAAAACAAAACAACCTGTACCGGAAAGGGTCAGCATCTATGATACTGATGATGAAAGGCTAAGGTCACTAGGTGAGGTTTTGATAAATGACGTAAGTAGAACTATTCTAAAGTTATTGTTTGATGAAACGTTTACTGCAAACGAGATTGCAACAAAGACCGGTTTCTCATTACAGCTTGTCAGATACCGCCTAAAAAAGATGCAAGACATTGGCCTCGTTGAGATATCAAAGATAGGAAAGACACCAAGTCTCACGACATGAAATACTATCGTGCTACAAAGTTTGCGATTGTGATAATACCTTCCAAGTTATCAGAAAAAACCAAGTCAAGCAAGCTGCTTGTCAGATCATTCAAGTCAATTTACCGACTAGGTGCAGTCGGAATTGCTTCAATTGGCTCATGGTTGGCAACACTGACACTACAGGATACAAGCACGAACACATCAGATCTTGGGGAACAGTTCCGCAACATCCCAAGCGGAGAAGGTTCAACAAGCTACAACCCATTTTACAATGGAGTTGGTGGTCCTTATTCTGGAGATGGAGGAATAGGGGATGGTGCTACAGTAGAAGAGATGTTAAAGCTTGCCCGTGAGCGTGTTACTACAGTATTGAACAACCCCCATGCTGGCTCCGGTACTCCATTTTTCAGTCCCGCTTCTCCTACACCAGATTTTTTCTGGCCTATGATAATTGCACTCGCTGTCTTGGCAGGTGGTCTATCAATGGAAATAATAATGAGATTCCTGAAGGTAAAGCAAGAAAACTCTGAATCGCAATAGTAGCTGATGTAATTTACTCATGCATTCGAAGTATCTTGGTGGAAAGAACCTCGTTATTACTGTGAATTTCTTTGATGATTTCATCCATCTGTTCTACACTGGGTGATGTAATCTTGGCTATCCAGTCATAATGGCCTATTGTGGGCTGAACCTCCCTTATGGTCACTTCAACGTTCAAATTTCTGATCATTCTCTTTTCTGCCCCTTCTTCACATCTCATTAGGACATATGCACTAGGCATGGGATATCATATACTGGAGTAATTACAATTAAGTCATGCTCACTGTATCGGACAGTAACATTTTTCGTTAAGATTTTTCATACCTCAAATTATATTGTCATAACTTTCAAATTGCAAATGAAAATCACAATGATAGTACATAGAAGATTAATCTAGAATCAATTGTGGTATTTTTAAAATACTATCCATGTCAAAAGTACAACGTGAAAGAGGCATTTGTTCTAATTAACTGTGAGACTGGAAGCAAGGACAAGGTAGTAGACGAACTCTCAAAGATGGGCAAGGGTACGAGAGATACAAAAACTCATGGGTGTGTATGATGTGATAGCAAAACTGGAAGCAGACTCGGAAAGTGAGATCAAGAATGCGGTATCGTCAAAAATACAAAAAATATATCCAATAAATTCAATCCTGACACTTTCCACAGATTAATTTTTATCTATCAATGAGAGTCTGATAAAGCTGTATTAAATGAAACCTAGAACAATTTCAAATCTATTTTAAATAACCGAGTTTCATACTTGTAGTGTTGCAATCACGAATTACAATTCATAATTACATGTCGAAAATAGAAAACAATTTGAAAGATGCTATTAAATCCATAGGAGAAAGGAAATGATTCAAGTTAAAGGATATGCAGCACAAAAAGCAAGTGCACCGCTTGCACCATATTCCTTTCAAAGACGTGATCCGCGTGATCATGATGTTGTCATAGATATCAAGTATTGTGGAATATGTCATACAGATATACATCAAGTAAATGACGGGTGGGGCGGTTCCATCTATCCTATGGTTCCAGGCCATGAGATTGTGGGAATTATATCCCAGGTGGGACCCAGCGTAACACGTTACAAGGTAGGTGACAAGGTAGGGGTTGGATGTTTTGTGGATTCGTGTCGCAAATGCAGCTCGTGCCAGAGAGGTCTTGAACAATACTGCCAAGAAGGTATGACTACGACCTACAATGGAGTGGAAAGAGATGGTAAAACTGTAACTCAGGGAGGATATTCTAACAAAATAGTGGTGGATGAAAACTATGTTCTGCGCATGCCAACGAATCTTCCACTTGAAAGTTCGGCACCGCTTCTTTGCGCGGGAACTACGCTCTACTCTCCTCTGGTACACTGGAAGGCAGGACCAAGAAAGAGGGTTGGAGTGGTGGGACTTGGGGGGCTTGGGCACATTGGGGTCAAGATTGCACATGCACTTGGAGCTGAGGTCACAGTACTATCACACTCGCTTGCAAAACAAGGAGATGCAAAAAAACTTGGAGCAGACAAGTTCTATGCCACATCTGACCCAAAAACATTTGAGACACTCAAAGGATACTTTGACCTCATAATCAACACGGTATCATCAGGTATTGACCTCAATTCGTATCTTGATCTGCTCTCACTTGATGGCACTATGGTCCTAGTTGGCATTCCTGAGACCCAGACACCGGTTGGTGCCTTCTCTCTTGTCAGTGGACGAAGAAATCTTGCAGGCTCGTTAATTGGAGGCATAAAAGAGACTCAGGAAATGCTTAACTTTTGTAGCAAACATGGCATCACCTGCGATATTGAACTCATACCTATCCAGAAGGTAAATGAGGCCTACCAACGAATCCTAAAAAGCGATGTTAGATACAGATTTGTAATTGACATCAAGTCCCTCTACTAGTATAATACAATGGTAAATTACAAGAAACCGCAGCCGGACGTATACTATACAATAAAAAGATCGCTTACCGAAGATTTCATCCTCTTGCAATATCCGTCATACCATGATTCCATGCTGGAATCATTTGAGATCGTGTCACTTGACGGAAAAATTTCGGTCTATTATTACAAATACGGTACACTTGAAGTTCGAGGCAGTGACACAAATCCAACATTTCGCAGAATTGTAAGAAAGGTCTAGTCTAGTGTCAAAAAAAGACTATATTTGATCGCATTTGAAGTGCAACAAGGAAAGATGGAAACTGAACTTTTGACATATCAATTAGCGCCAGACCTGAAAATATGTCGTATTCTAAATGGCATGTGGCAGACAGCAGGCGGTCATGGTCAGATAAACCGTGAAGATGCAATTGCAGATATGTCCTTGTATCACAATTCTGGCTTTACGACATGGGACATGGCAGACATTTATGGCCCTGCTGAAGAATATGTTGGTGAGTTTAGAAAAAGGCTTGCAAAGGGTAGGGAAGAATCAGAACTAGATAACATGCAAGCGCTAACAAAATTTGTCCCAAATCCGGGTCCCATGACTAGAACTATAGTAGAATACAATATCGATAAGTCGATCCGTCGGATGAACGTAAAAAAGATCGATGTCGTACAGTTTCATTGGTGGGATTACAATAATACGAGTTATCTTGATGCTTTGCATCACCTCTCAAAGATTCGTGACGAGGGAAAGATCCGGCATCTTGCACTGACAAACTTTGATACTGAAAGAATTGAGATTATAGTTGAAAGTGGATTCAAGCTAGTCTCAAACCAAGTACAATATTCCCTACTTGACACAAGGCCTGAAATCAAGATGGTTCCGTTTTGCCAAAAACAT
>CAZMNT010000024.1:15925-25526 GCA_964567715.1 uncultured Nitrosopumilaceae archaeon
TTCCCTACTTGACACAAGGCCTGAAATCAAGATGGTTCCGTTTTGCCAAAAACATGAGATAAAACTATTGACTTATGGCACTCTCTTAGGAGGATTTCTATCCGAAAGATATCTTGCAAGGCCAGAACCGACAGGGTCGGAACTTGACACGCTGAGTTTACAAAAATACAAACAAATGATTGATGCATGGGGAGGGTGGGCTCTATTCCAAGAACTTCTAGCGGTTCTAGATGGTATAGCAAAAAAACACAACGTAAGCATTGCAAATGTTGCTACGCGATACATCTTGGACAAGCCTGGAGTTGCGGGCGTAATAATCGGCACGCGTCTTGGAATATCAGAACACAGGTCAGATAATATGAGGGTATTCAAATTACACCTAAACAGAGAAGACAACAATGCCATAAAATCCGTGACTTCTAGGTCTCAAGACTTGTTTGCAAGGATTGGAGACTGCGGCGATGAATATAGATGAATTATAACAAATAGAAGACAACGCAAGTTACTTCTTACGCAGGGAATCAAGCCTTGAAAAGATCGGGTTGAGGTACTTGCTTGAGCCAACTACAAAAGCACTCAGACCTGTTCCAACAAGGATTCCTCCTACCACATCAAGTGGATAGTGATTGCCGACATATACTCTTGAGTAAATCACCAAGAATGCCTCTACAAGGAGTATCAGAGATGCTATGATTTGTCTTTTCTTATTGAACCTTGTAAGCATGACAAATGCGCCAGCCGAAACTATTACTGCGTGGCCTGACGGAAAAGAGGGATCGGTTTCTCCTTTCACAAGTAGGTTGTCAGGAGTTAGCGGCATTGGTCTTGGCCTGTCAATCTCATCTTTTAGAACTGTTCCAAGTGGTATCAGTATGATAAAAGATATGGCAAGAAGCACCGCTGTTATTCTCCCATCTCTGCCTCCAAATGCAAAAAGCAAGGCAGTTGTTGCTATCCATACTGCCTCCCTACCGTACTTTGTCAAGGCAACCATTATCTGGTTGATCACATTGCTCTGGGGGTTGTTTATAGCCGCAAATCCAGAATAATCCAATCCTATGATCTGGGAGTTGTCATATGTTATCAACAAGGCAAGAACAGCAAATACAGCAAATAGTGCAATGCCTGTAATATAGTATTTCATCTAGTACCTTTCAGAGTCACACTATAAAACCTAATTAGAAATTCTTGCATCTCAGTGACGTCTAGACGCGTCTATCATTTTGTCAAGTTATTTCGTGCTAGCCTCGCGAACGGCCGTCGCATAGTCGCAATCCGCTTCGAGTCTCATGTATGGAATGAGCCTATAATGAATGGAATAGAGTTTTTTTTCTTTGTATAAAATACCCTTTAACAGAAGCGAGACAAATCCTCCAGCCACTCTAGACGACGGGATTCCAAGCTCCATGCATACCTCATCACGCTTTTTCTTGTACTGTTCCAACGTAAAACTAACGTTATTTATTTCAAGAATTAGAGGCCACATGACTTTCTCCCAAACCAGCCGCCTGTTCTGGGTTGCAGACGCATATTTTCCCTTCTGTTTCATCATTGATAACGTTCAAAAGGATTGTCTCAATTTATTGGTTGATGCAAAATAAAATTGAAGAAGCTCTGGAAGTCCTATCAAAAGATTGGAAGATTGAACCTATAATTCGGGATTTCATTTTGGGCAAAAGAGAAGATGTGTCAGACTTTCAGATCAAAGTAAATGATGTCATATTTCATATACCATACCTTTCCGCAGGTGGTGGTTACGTGCTTTGGGAGTGCTACTGGCCAGACTGTCATAACTGCTGTAACAGGCAGGGAAGGCTTCCTCTCACCTCAAGCGACCTGATAACAATAAGCAAGAACTTGAAGTATAACAAGGTCTCTGATTTTGTAAAAAAAGAGACCAATGTTAGCACATGGGAAGAGGGAGGGCCTACAGGCAACTCCATAATTATGACCATGATAAACCTCAAGAGAAAAACTGATGAAGCCGAGGCAGAAGACGGTACGCACATACGATGTAGATTCCTGGATCAAAAAGGCTATTGTGGGCTGCACCCCTTCCGTCCAGGCGTCTGCTATCTCTACCCGTTCTCATCGTGGCTTGAAAACGAAAAAGGCAAGGCGCGCGTACATGCAACCTTCCAGTTTACCGGTGACTGCCCAGGATTTTATTTTGCAAAATCTGTCGATGATATGAGAGAGGTTCTTGAAGAATATTCCAAGATAGTATATGATTATACAATGAAATCAAACAGAACCACTCGAGAAAACTTTGGCTATGTGAGTATGGATCTCTAGGCCTTCGCCACCTTCATCATATCGGCCATCTTGATTTCCATTCCAAATCGCCACTCGTTTTTCTTCATGTATCTGTAAATTGCTATTAGGTCAGCAAAGTTCTTTAACATGCCAAACTTGCTGTCCATCTTATTTCTAATAAAAGACAACACTCGTGAATATATTGCAAATTTCTCCAATACCTTTTGACGGTACCTCTCATTGTTTCCAATGTTTTCTACAAATATGTCAGCGCATGTCATGCTGGGAATAATTCCTTCGCCTAAAAGCGGATAGACGGTTCCGATTGATTCCCCCACTCCAACTACCTTGCCGTGATAAAACGGCTCACACATGTCAGGCGTAGCAAGTCGAATTGGTCTTCCTACAGTTTTGATAATCTTGCCTCCATATTTTTTCAGGAACGCATTGGTCTCCTCAATATGGTTTCTGTTCTTGTCGCCAGCACCTATGTGTGCAAGATTTTTGCCAAGTGGGAAATACCAGAAGTAGCCACTCATAGATGAGAAGGGCTTGAGATAAAAGTCATCGAAGGGAACGCCGTTCTCATACTCCACCTTGTACTGGAAAGTTGGAAGATGAAAATCACGTGAAAGCCTTGGCAGGTAAGACCTGTGAAAGCCTGTAGAATCTATTATCATGTCAAACTCTGATTCCAAATCTTCAATCTTTGGAGCCTTTCCATAGTGAATCTTGCATCCCTTTGCCATATCTTTTATCAGACCAATCTTGTTGTATGTACACAAACCCATCAGTTTGATGGTAAATTGTTCTGAATTCATGCTGATGTACATCTTTTTTCCGTCATGAATGAGATAATCATTAAAATCTAGATCACACTTTTTTGCAAACTCCTCCATGGGACCTTTTGTAGTGCCCCACGCACATATGGAATCGTGGTTTTCCACAGTACTTCTCTCAAAACCTACTACTTCGTGTTGATTCTTCAGTCTTGCAAGAAGATATGCACCTGCAACTCCTATGCCAACTACAGCTATTTTCAAACGAGCTTATATCTCAAGTGACCTAATAAAAAAGATGTGGACAGGTGGCTACTCTATTAGTATGGCGGGCTTGTATGGTCTAGCAGTCCTTGCCTTGTTTTTCGGGTCGTACTTGGTTTGATCAGACTCAGAAAAAACTTGGAGACCTATTCCATATTCGGCTTTGATTAAAGACTCTAGATCAGATAATATCTTTGTCTCATCGACAGGGCCTATCTTGCTTTTAGAATCTCTGTCATCTTGTGAGTCGGACAAGATATCGTTGACTGTCTTTTTGACAAAATCAGGATCCTTTTTTATCTGTTCGGTTTCCTTCTCAGATATCAACGACTTGATTATGTTGCCAATGTTGACATCTCCACCTCTGACTGCGGATAAAATTTTCTGATAGGCCTTTGCCTTCCATTCTGCAGCTGTGTATATTGTAATCTTCTTTGGGTAAATCTTTGTCACCTTTACTATGTTTCTAATATCTTCTAGTGTGCGGCTCAAGAGGGATTCTGACTGGAGTACAAGCAGATCAACCTTTTTCTCATCTGGGAGGGGCCATGGGGATCTCGAGGCCGACCCTTCGTTTCCGAGCCTAGACCACATCTCCTCTGAAACATATGGAGCAAAAGGCGACATCATGGCAACTCGTGCGGAAAACACTTTATGTAATATTCCAAGATAGTCCTTCCTGCCCTTTGCCTCTACCCTCTTGAGATACCATTGCAGGTCATTATCAAATTCATACAAGATATGATGAAGTGCCTCCCTTAGTCTCATTTTCTGGATGGAGGTGGTTGCTTTTGCAATTAATTGCTGCAAGCAACTGTAGATCCACCTATCTTCTTGAGCAAGCAGAGTCTCCTTTGCATTTTTGTATCTGGCAGACTCATCAAGCATGCTTTCAAGCTTGTTTTTGATTCCCCGCACTGCTTCTTGGTTAAAGTCCGCATCCTGCAATAGCTCTGCAGAAATCAAAATTGCAAGTCTTATCGAGTCTGCCCCGTGCATCTTGATGGCATCCCTTAGCGGTATGATGTTTCCCATTGACTTGGACATCTTTTTGCCATCCATCAAGACCGAGCCATTGACAACTATCTCCTCTGGCCAATACTTTTTTGGAAATATGGCAAGATGGTTAAAGACGAAAAACGTCAGATGATTTGGAACAAGGTCTCGACCGGAGTGTCTTGTATTTACAGGATAATAGTACTGGAACTCTTTTTTGATAGCTTCCAAACTTTCTGGAGAAATTTTCGAGTCAGATAACACCTTTTGTAGATCTCCTTTCTCAAGAAACACATAGTCAAAAAATGAATCAGTTATATGCTCTGGCTTGATCTCACCAGACCTGACATACTTTGCTATGGTATAGTATGCCATGTAAATGACAGAGTCTGACAGACTCTCTACTATCCAGTTCTTGTCCCAGGGGAGCTTTGTTCCAAGGCCATGCTGCCTTGCACACGCTCTCTCTTTTAGCCAGTCGACGACGTTGTTGAACTCATTTCTGATCTCCTCTGGAAGTATCCTCATCTCATTTATCCAAGAGTGAACTTTTTCTTTCCATTCTGGGTTTGAATAGTTGAGAAACCACTGGTTGTCCAAAAGTTTTACCACGCATTCTGCGCCGCATCTGCATCTTACTGGATTTTCATTCAACTCATACAAGATGTCTGCATTGCCACTGTCAAGGATCCACTTTTTTACCTCCTCTTTTGCAACGGTAACAGATTTTTGGGAGAATTTGCCAGTATTTTGCTTGAGTTTGCCGCCGTAGAACTCCTTTGAATAAAGTTCCTTCGTGGCCTCCTCCAGCTTCGGACTGTCCTGACTAGTTATTCCAAGTCTTTCAATTATGTCTCTTGCCGGTATCTCACCATATCCTTCCGTCTCAATTATGGAGATAGGCTTGATCTCTGAAAGGGAGAGATTGGGATGCCCAGAAGGCTCTTTTTTCAAGTCCTCTAGTGCTTGGTAGTCAAACGGCGCGTGTGCTGGAACAGACATTACAATACCTGTTCCATTGTCACTCTTGGCAAAAGTTGCAGGCAGAATAACAACTTCTTCATCTCTTTGAGGTATCTTGACTTTCTTTCCTACAAGCTCGGCGCCTGATATGGTTCCTGTCTTTGTCACCTTCTTATTTAGAAACCCTAACTTTGCGGCACACTCCAAGCTGATTATCCATTCCTCACCGCCTACTTTGACAATCTCATAGTTGACAGTTGGATTTACCCAGATGTTGGTAACACCAAATATTGTCTCTGGGCGCAACGTAGCTGCCGCTAAGACATAATTATTGTATCTGAACTTGATAATTGTATATTCCGTAAAACTTGGCTCAACATCGCCTAGCGTATCATGCTGCGAGACTGGATTCTGATCCTTTGGACACCAGCCAACAGGATGCGTCCCTTGTACTACAAGACCGTTCTCTTTTAATTTCTTGAACTGCCACTCTATGAATTTGTTGTAAAAGGGATCTATTGTTGTAAACTCTCGTCTCCAGTCTATGGAGTATCCCATCTCTATCATCCCTGCCTTGATCTCCTGGTGGAAATAGTCTGCAATCTTCACAGGATCTGAGAATTCCTTTATCTTCTCATCAGGAACCTTGTACAGGGTCCGAAAGGCTTCTATGAGGTCTTTGTCATTTTCCTGAACCCTTCTTGCCATGCCAAGTATTGGAGTGCCAGTATAGTGGAACCCCATGGGAAATAGTACATTGTATCCCTGCATTCGCATGAATCTTGCATGAACGTCAGCAAGTGTGTATGTCCTGCCGTGTCCTATGTGCTGAGGCGAGTTGGGATAAGGATATGCAACCGTCACAAAGAACTTTTTTCTTGAATCAGGATTACTTTCAAACTGTTTTTCTGCAAGCCACTTTTTCCTCCATTTTTCCTCAATTTGTGTCCACTCCATTTCTGTCACTTTCCAAGGACTGATTGTTCGGTAGCAATGAGAGCGTCCTTTATCTTGAGCACGTCTTTTCCTCCACCCTGTCCAAATGTATCCCTTCCACCGCCGGAGCCTCCTAGAACCTTGGCTACATCCCTGACCAAGTCGCCTGCTTTCTTTGACTTGACCGCATCAGAACCGGAAAATGCTACTATTCTAATCGAGCCATTTTTCACTATCAATGCACAGTAGATGAGGGACTTGTCCAGATTTACTGCCTGTTCGCCTACTGCAATGTGGTACTCGTCATCAAGCTCTTCTTCTACTGTAGTAAACAACTTGACATTTCCTAGCTTTTTTGCCTGAGCTATGGCAGTCTTTGCAGAGTGTTCCGATGTCCTTTTTATGATCTGCTTGAACCTCTTTTTTGCATCCTCGCTGTCTCTGACAACATGCTCAAACGATTCTAGGACTTTTTCCTTGCTCGAACCAAGAGACTTGACAATCTGCGATATCTTTCTGTCCTGGCTCTGTGTGTATTTGATGGCAGCTTCTCCTGAGACAAATTCTAGTCTTACAACACCGTCCTGAACTCTTTCCGATTTTGTAATCTTGATCAGGCCAAGTTCTCCAGTCTTGCTTACGTGGGTGCCACCACAGGCTTCGACATCAAGGCCATCAATGTTTACTATTCTGACCAATTTTACAGGCACCACACCTCCTTGGTATATCCTAAAGCCGTGTCTCTGCTCTGCATCTCCACGATCAAACTCATTGATAAGAATTGGTAGATCTCTTCGGATAGCTAGGTTTGCAAAATCTTCAATCTTTGTGATCTCTTCTTCTGTGAGGTTTGAGTGATGTGTAATGTCAAGTCTTGCGTAGTCTTTTTCTTTGAACGCAGAGTGCTGCCATATCCACGAACCCAGAGTATTTCTTGCAGATGCATTGATTACATGCGTGCTTGTGTGATGTCGCGTAATGCCGTAACGCCTTGCCACATCTATACTACATTTCAGTGTCTCCCCCTCAAGTGGAACACCGCCTTTTGTCTCATGAACTACAACATTACCATGCTTGTTCACATCCATTACATCATGATTACCGATCTTTCCATGATCAGGCTCCTGTCCTCCTCCCCTTGGGTAAAATGATGTTCTGTCAAGTACCACGTATCTTGCATTTATGACTTTGAGAACTTTGGCCTCAAACTCATGGGGATCTTCCTTGTAGTATAGCAAATCTGTATCTGGAACTTTGTCCAAGTTTAACTGGACTACTTTTTCGGTTTTTTCTGACTGGTGCAAGTCAGACAGTTTTTCGTAAAACGTAGGGGGAATCTCTGAAATGATACCAGTCTCCTTTAGAAAGTCCGGTGTTATGCCATCAGACTCGTATAGGCGAATCAGGTCGTCCACAGTAAGTTTCTTATTTTGTGTTCTAAACGTACTTGCAATGTTAGTCATTCTGACTCGAGATTCCTTGTAACGCTCTTTTTCAATTCCAATTATTGTTTTGACATCGTTTCTTGCCCCTTCAAGTTCTGGATATGTTGATCTTAGATAGTCTACATGCAGGTCAATCAGATCGTTGAGGTCAAAGTTCCATCCAAACCTGTCCATTGTTGCCAATGTACGCCTCAGTATCATTCTAAGGTTGTATCCCCCTCCAACATTGCTTGGTAACGCACCATCTGATATGGCAAACATAAGCGTCCTTAGATGATCCGAAATGAGGTAGATTCCCTCAAGAGGCGAGATGGCCTTGTCCATCTTTGCGTTGTCTATGCCTGCAAGTGTGGCTGCACTTTTTCTTGCAATTGCAAGGTTTTCAGATTCAGAAAGTGTCTTTGCAATAGCTCTGAAATATTTTGAGACAATGTCAGAATTTACATCTAAGCCAATCTTTTCTATCATGTATCTTGTTATGGGGCCAAAACAACAATCATAGGCAGTTGGGGTTCCCATGGTAATCCAGGCAAATCTTTCAAGCCCTGCCCCCATGTCTATTATTTTTTGGTCCAACACAGAATAGTTCTCAAGATCGCCCTGAAATTCTGTAAATACTGCATTACCAAGCTCTAATCCGCGTACAAAATATTCTAATGACGATCCAAAAGAGCCTCCCCCTGCCCATACATCCTCAACAAAAACTATCTCTTCTTTGTTGATTCCAAATTTTTCAGTGAGCAGCCTAAAATCAAGCTCGACACATCTGTCCTTCCAGTACCCCTGTGAGTTCGGTATGCTGTGCTGACCAATCATGCAAAAACTTGAAAAGTGTCTTCCTGTAACACCGACATTCTCAACGTCCTTGAACCTAAGACACGTTTGTGGTACTACCAATGGGTTTGCTGGAAACTCAAAGACGACCTTTGAGCCCATTACTCGCTGAAAGTCAACTATGGAAGCAATTGTGAAATAAAGATCATCTCGCCATCTGCATACTACCGGATACCTGCTAACTGATCTGTGACCGTTATTTACAAAGAAAGACTCTACCTCTTTCCATGCTTGCGTATAGTCAAATCGCTTTTTGGTAGGCGGGTCACCTATGAAGGAATAACTGTTCTCTATGTGATCCGGACAGAAATTCTGTCTGCCATCTAACACCCAGAAATATCGTCTGCACTTTGAGCAAGACTTTCTTTTGAATCCCTCATTTTCAAAAAGCGCGACCTTGTAATACCTGTCAGGCTCCGATGAAAACTTGGCAAGAATTTGACTCTTGTCCATTTCACAAGTTTTTGTTCTGAAGGATATTAAGCATTCCGAAGCAACACATTAAATATGATCTTTTTTGAGATTTTCTTATGTTCATATTTGAAAAGAAAAGTTGGAAGGAAGGAGATTACGTTTTCACTTCGCAACAAAACGGTGACTATCGAGACATGATTATTGGTATGGTGACAGGAGTAGAAAATTCAAAGATAGGAGTAAATGGTATCATAATAAATGCGGTTGGTCTGAAAAACAAAATCTCTCAGGGAAAAGCAGGTCCGCAATCGGAACAAGTGTTGAAAAACCCCGACCCAAAGGAGGCAGTATTTGCCTTGATTTACAGAATAGAATATGACAACTTTACAGGCGTTTTTGATATGAACACAGACCCAGTCATTAAACTGCACAAGAACACTTACACTATACTTACTGGCTGGGTCAGAGAGTCAATTCCTGAATTGATAAACAATGTACTTTCTTTGCCTGAAGGACAAGAAAGAGATCAGGCAAAAAGGATCCTAAAACAAAGAATGGATACATTGTACGACAAAGACCTGAAGAGATACATGTATTCTATCTGCCGAAGTCTTAAGATTCTAAACTAGTTTCAATCAGTTCTGTCAATTTTTTCGTGAGAATCTCCATAGTTTTATATTATGGCTCTTGCAAAATCCGTTTACAATGGAATAC
>CAZMNT010000025.1:0-15182 GCA_964567715.1 uncultured Nitrosopumilaceae archaeon
TTGCAACAAAACACTTATTATTTGAGCTCGGAGAATTTTTTCTTAATGCCAAACATAGGCCAACTCAACAAGCCACAAAATAGACTAGAGCCGGTAGAAGGAGTAATAGATAGCATAGGTGAACCAAGGACTGTAAACCTCAAGGCAGGCGGACAGGCCCAAGTTGCAGATGCCATACTAAAGGATGATACTGGCCAGATCAAGCTAACTCTATGGGATGCGCAGATCAAGATGGTAAAACTGGGCTCAAAGGTAAGAATTGAGAATGGGTACATCAGCACGTTTAGGGGAGAGAATTCTCTTAACGTAGGCAAGTACGGCAAGCTCGAAGTACTGGAATTTTAGATGTATCTAGACTGATTTCTGCTTTTTCTCCAGTCCATTACGCAAAGTACTATTCCTGAAATAACTACAATTATTCCAAATATCAACATAAAACCAGCAGTAGCAAGTGGCACTATGTTTTTGTTAAATGGCGAGTTTGGATCGGTCAGAGCCCTTGATTTCTCGGGGTTTTCGGTGAACATCACCTCTGCAGTAATTGGAGAACCCCCACTATTTTCCACCTTAAAGTTGTACGTATCCACTTTTGGTATTACAAATGATTTTATGAATATCGGATCGGATTCCGTATAAGAACCAAACTTGTCACCAAATGAATTTGTGACATTTATTGTGACTCGGTTCTCTGACTTGTAATCTGTGATATAGAGACCCCACATCAGAGGAACTTGGGACGATGACGTAGTATGGTAAAAGGTGTATGACATTCCCGGCTCTATTGTTTCCTTTTCGGATATCTCGTCAAACATGCTTTCCGGAGATGGAAAAAATCCGTTTCCGCCAAGGCTTGATCCTGCTCTTTCCATGATAAAATATGATACCAAAAATGCAACAGCTATCAGTACCATACCTATTATAACTACAATAGGTCCACGTTTTTTCATTTAGCTAATGTACCCCAGCTTCTTATCAGGCTGTTGCATTGGCAGAGATTCTGGGGAGTGTCTACCACCCATCTGCTCCTCGATTGTCTTGACAAGCTGCTTGGTGTCTTGTGCTTTTTTTGAGATGCCGGTTAGATCAAGTTTCAAGTTCAATATCTTGGCAAGTGTTTCAAGGACTGCTTTTGATGCCAGCGCATCAACTACATATCCTGAAGTTTCTCCAAGCAGGCAGACACCTGTGATGTTCTTTCTCTTTCCAACTCCAATTATCAAGCCATTCATTCCGGTAATGCTACCACTGTTCATGGAATACACTCCGTATTTTGAAAATTCTTTTACAATTTCAGGCGAGGTGCCAGTTCCGTAAACCCTCTGAGTCTTTGTAAATGTCCCAGTTATATATGCGGCAAGTGTGTAAATTGTCTTTACTCCAAGCTTTTCGCAGATCTTGGTTATCTCTTCCGCCATCTCATACTCGCTTTCTGGTGTGACAGGCTGCGCATCGCCGCTGAGAAGAACAAGATCAGATGATTTGCCTTTGCAGTAATACAATGTGTTTTTCATAAGGTCTGCAGTGCCGTCAGGCTGAATCAGGACTTGGGGTGGAAATGACGACGAAAAGATGCTTGCAAAAGGAACTCCCTTTAGTTCCTCGATCAGATGGTCAACAGCTAGTTTTCCAACATATCCACTTCCAGGAAGGCCGCATATTAGTGGAGGATTCTTGAGTTTTGGCATCTCAGTAATTTCCACTATAACTTTGTGAGTAGTTGACATGGATTACGGAAAAAAAGTTATTCAATATTAATTAAGCGTAGGATTACTACTTTCGTCTCGATTTTGATCTTCTTGCCTTTCTTTTTGCAGCGCGCCTTTTTGTCATTTTTTTCTTTGTTACCCTTTTCTTTGGCGCTTTCCTTTTTGCAGTTCTTGTCTTTATTCGTGCCCCAACCTTTGTCTTTCTTGCTTTCTTTCGTTGGGCTCTCCTAGCTTTTGTTTTTTTAGCTACCTTTCTTTTGGCTTGCTTCCTTTTTGCCCTCTGCATATTTCTCTTGGCCTTTCTTCGTTGCTCCAAAGCTTTTGCTAGTTTTTTCTCAATTGATTGCAGGACCTTTGTTGCCTGCTCTTCTCTTTTGATGAGCGATTGCACTTTGGGTCTTAGTACAGATTCTGCTTTTTCGCTTGACCTTAGCTGCTGAACAAGAACTGGTTTTACATGGATCTGTTTTCTTAATTGAGAGTCAAGCCTTGCTTTTACTTTTTCCAGCTCCTCAATCTGGCCTTCAAGCCTTGCCTCAGCCGTGTCGCGCTCTTTTATTCCAGCTCGCAGCTCTGCGATCTTTTCCTCGGTAAAACGCAGCCTTTCCTGCACAGACGCCTTTTCTTCTGGTGCACCATAATCAATTTGCTGCTTGATACTGTCTTGTGTATCAAGTTCATGCTTGAGTCTCTCCTCTGATGCAATCTTGAGCCTTGCAATGCTTTCTTTTTGAGCGTTATACTGATTTAGAAGTTGTACCACGTGCGAGATCTGTCTTGTCAGCGTTTCCTTTTTGCGTTCAAGTGATACAAGACCAGAGGATGATCTTCGTTTGAGTGAAAGTGTTTCCTTAAGATTATTCTCGCTTTTTCTTCGTAATTTTGTAACCTCAGCCTTTTTTGCCCTATAAGACCTAGTGAGTGCCTCCAGATATGCCATACGTTTTAAGTGACTTTGTAATCGATTAAGTTTTTGTTATGATCAGGATTTGACATAAGAGTTAAAATTTTTAACATGTTTTTCTAATTTTTTCTTAAAATTTACAGATGTTTTCCGAGTAGAACAAGTAGATTTTATTTGGCAATGTTAAGAAAAACGCATGGAATTTCATCCGTCGCAGATACCCATCTCAAAAACATTTGAGATTGATGACGAGATAAAAACGCCAGAAATTGGGTCCGAGATGATAAGGCTTGGCTTTTCATCACAAAAGGGTGGATTCAGGGTCATAATGACCAAGGAAAAAAATACCGCAAAAAAAATTGGGTTTACTTTGATGAATGAGCTTAACTTGGGACTACGAAAGGCAAAACAAGAATGCGATGTCAGATATTGGATTTACAGCTATGACCAAGATCATTTTGCAATGGTATTGATAAGTTCCAAAGTGTTCGACAAGCTAGGTCTCTGACTTGAAGATCAACTCGATTTTGAGCTTTTTTGACATTATGTCTGCAAGCAAAATTCCAAGTATTGCTCCACCAATTACTGTAGTAGGATATTCTTGTAGCAGATAGAGCCTGCTAATTGATACAAGAATAGGGTAGAGCCATATTAGATGGGTTCCTCGCGGAAATCTTCTAGATAGAGCATATCCAACAATAAATGCAAAGATAGTAGTTCGAACCGTGTGTCCTGCAGGGAATGTTCCGTCTACTTGGCAGGGAATTCCCACATCTGCTCCCGATGTAATAGCAAGTTTGGCACCCATAAAATTGAGAGTAGGCTTTTCATATTCTGTATAGCACCTCATGTAGGCTGCAACTATGGTCCCAATCAAAAGTGAAAGTAGAAGTATGAGACCTAGCCGTCTTGTGCTTTTTTTTATAAAAAGCACTATTGCTACAAATATGGGATAGAGTACCCAGCCAATCTCTGAGAATACTTGCATGATAAGGTCGAGAGACGTGTTTCCTGCCAGTTTCTGCATCGAGTTTTCAAAGCTGTTGTCAGGATTCAGTGAGATTTTTGCACTTGCCAGATATACCAGCACCAAAAATGAGAGTACTAAAAGAAAAAATGTTCTACTTCTTACATCAAAGATCCATTTTTGCACAGTAAGTTCCTCCTTGGCACATACATCTATACCTTAATCGCAAGCTAGTCCATATTAAAGTGAGATCAATTCATCTAGAAAATTATACTGTACGATGTTTCATGACTAAAAGATTTTAACCACCACCAAGAAAGGATCGCCGTGAGGATTCTAACACTTGATGATTTTGATACTAAAGGTAAGACTGTCTTTTTGCGTGTAGACATGAACTGCCCCATAGATCCAGCTACAATGAAGATAATTGAGACAAGCAGGATAAGGGAGTCTACCGAGTCTCTCAAGGACTTGGAGGGGGCAAAGGTTGTGATAGCTTCACATCAGGGACGTGTTGGTAACAAGGATTACACCGGCATGGAAAACCACGCCAAAGTTCTTGAAGAGATACTTGGACGCAAGATAAAATATGTTGAAGACATCATTGGCTCAGAGGCACAGCATGCAATAAAAAACATGAAGGAAGGAGAGATCATCTTGCTTGATAACGTTAGGCTTTGTGCAGAAGAAAATTACGAGTTTTCAGCGTCTGATGCGGCACAAACAATCATGGTAAGACGTCTTTCAAAGTTATTTGATTTGTGTGTACTTGATTCTTTTCCAAGCTCACATCGCGCGCATCCATCAATCATAGGATTTGCGCATGTCCTTCCCTCGTGTGCTGGCAGGTTGGTTGAGCGCGAAGTAAGAAAACTAGATGAGATACTTACAGTGGCAAAAGGGCCGCATGTTGTAGTCCTTGGAGGATCGAAAGTAATAGACAGACTTGAATCCATAAAGGAATTAATTCAAAATGGACGGGCCGACCAAGTGCTACTCACTGGAGTCATAGCAAATGTGTTTTTGAGGGCACAAGGAAGAATCAAGTTTCCGCTTGGAATCAAAAGGGAAGAAGAAGTAGTGCAAAAAGCCCATTCCCTTATTGGAGAATATGCCGATGTCTTTTCTGTTCCAGTAGATATTGCAGTAGAGAAAAATGGCAAAAGGGTAGAGATGGATGTACGCGAACTTGTAAAAGGAGACCATGTATATGACCTAGGTCCAAAAACGGTTGAATACTACCTAAAATCAATACAGAGTGCAGGAACCGTATTCATGAGTGGTCCTGCGGGATTTTTTGAAAACGAGAATTTCAAGTTTGGTACAGAGGAACTGCTCAGAGGAGTGGCAAATTCCTTTGCCACTACCATAGTAAGTGGAGGCCACCTCACTGCCGCACTCAAAAGATATGGCCTTGCAGAGAAGATAAATCACATCAGTACTGCAGGGGGTGCTCTTGTGCTTTACTTGACTGGTGTAAAACTTCCGATGATTCAGGCCTTAGAAGAGGCAGCCACAAGATACAGATCTAAATAGATGCCTTGCACTGGGGATTTGGGCAGGTGCGTCGTTCCAGTTTTCCAAGGTAGACCTGCTGGTTGCAGGAGTTGCAGTTGTATTTTTCAACAACATCGAAGATTTTAAACCATTGCGTGGTAAAATTCTGGGCAATTGGCCTTATCATTCCTTCATCATGTAGCTGCTTAAAGTATGGTTCCATGTCATCAATTGTAAGTGAGCTATCAAATCCTTCTCCCTTTAGTATCTCAAAGATCTCATCATTTGTAAATCTCAGATTTGGATCATTGAACTTTTCAAAGATTACTTTCCTTATTTGAAGTGGTATTACATGTGTTTGCGGCGCCAAATCAATAGAGACCCGAGGCTTCTTCTTTTATCTTGTCTGCAGATGCCGTATCCTTTAGTTTCTCAGAGAGGTAAGAATACAGGCCGGATTTTAGAACTTTGAGCGATAACAATGCGCATTTTATTCTGGCAGGACCAAGGTCGTGTAAACCGAGGTTATCAAGTATATCTTCTTTTGAGAGTTTCTTTACAGTCTCAAAGTCTTTTCCCATTATAAGTTCTGTAAGCATCGACGCACTTGCTTGACTTATGGCACATCCCTTTCCGGTAAATTTGACATCCACTACCTTGTTATCCTTTATGTTAAGGTGCATCTCAAGTTCATCACCGCATAGAGGATTGCTATCCCTCTGCGCAACATCTGGATTTGGTAGCTTCCCATAGTTTCGTGGATTCCTGTAATAGTCAAGTATTATCTCTCGATAAATGTCTGCACTACTCAAATCTTAAACAACTCCTTTGCACGGTAAAGTGACTTGATGAAAGCATCTACCTCGTCCTTTGTGTTATAGATATAAAAGCTTGCGCGAGAAGTGGCGGAAACATCCAGCCTTTCCATCAGCACCTGCGCACAGTGATGTCCCGAGCGGATTGCAATTCCATCCTCATCAATTATTGTTGCAAGATCATGCGGGTGTATATCACCTAGGTTGAATGATATAACGCCACCGCGCTTTGCTGCGTTCATTGGACCGTAGATCTTTACTCCCTTTACCTGTGAAAGTTTGTCTAATGCATATTTTGTTATCTCAATTTCATGCTCTCGAACCTTATCCATTCCTATCTTCCCAAGGTAATCAATTGCGGCTCCAAACCCAATAACATCTGCAATATTTGGGGTTCCGGCCTCAAACTTGTATGGCAGGTCGTTCCATAAGGTTTCATATTTGTGGACCTCGCGTATCATGTCTCCACCACCGTTGAATGGAATCATGTTTTCAAGCAGTTCTTTTCTAGCCCACAGGACTCCAACACCTGTTGGACCAAGCATCTTGTGAGCTGAGAATGCAAAAAAGTCACAGTCTAGCTTTTGGAGATCTACTTTCATATGTGGAACAGATTGTGCACCATCGACAAGAACCCGTATACCTTTCTTCTTGCAGCGCCTGATAATATCCTCCGAGTCAGTTATGGTGCCAAGTACATTTGACATCTGGCTAAATGTAACGAGCTTTACCTTGCCAGTCTCCAGATACTTGTCTAACTGATCAAGTATGAGCTCACCATTGTCATCAACTCCAATGTATTCTAGTTTGGCACCCTTTTCTTGTATTAGCAACTGCCATGGAACAATGTTGCTGTGATGTTCGTATTCTGTTGTAACTACAATATCGTCTTTTCCAACATTTTGTCTTCCCCAAGTATATGCTACTAGGTTAATTGCCTCCGTAGTACCCCTGACAAAGACTATCTCTTCACGATTCTTTGCATTGATGAATTTTGCAATCTTGTCTCGGGCAGATTCGTATGCAGCAGTTGCTTCTTCTGCAAGCTCATGGACTGCCCTGTGTATGTTAGAGTTGTAATTCAGATAGTAATTACTTATGGCGTTAATTACTTGGACTGGCTTTTGTGTTGTTGCTGCGTTGTCAAAGTATACCAAGTCTTTGTTTTTGTGAACCTTACGTTTTAGAATGGGAAAATCATTTCTAATATTTTCAATATTTATCATACTTGTTTGCAAATTATTCTACCTCAACATAGATTTCATTTTGTTCTATTTTAACATTGTAGGTTTTCAGAGGCACTTCAGCTGGAAGGTTTTGAGGAACTCCTGTTTCAAGATTAAATGTTGAGAGATGCAGAGGACATGTCACTCCTTCCTCGCTTAGGATTCCAGTCGCAAGGTCTGCCTCAGCATGGGTGCAGATTCTGTCTGTAGCGTAAACTTTACCGTTTATGTTTGCTAAGAGAATTTTTTTGTCGTCATGATCAAAATCTAGGATGTCTCCTTTTTTTAACTCACTTGTTGTACATGCCCTTACCCATTTTGACAACACACTCACCTGTACTTGTAATGTCTCTCAAAGATGTCGGTTTCACGATACCTTGTCTCTTCTACTTCAAGTATTGCCTTGAGTTGTTCGTCTGTCTTTATCTTAAGATCTCTGCCAAGCCATTTTGATTCTATGAGGTAACTTATCCACGCCCGGATTTGATATGACATCTTCCTTGAAAGTGGTTCTAGAAATCCTTCCACGATGATTTTTTGCGCTTCTGATTTGTTCAGGCATCTAGTAGCAAGATAGAATAGTTGTTCCTCGTCCATCTGGGCAACGGAAGCAGAATGTGTTGCCTTGACATCATTTGTTAGGATCTCAAGTCCCGGAATCGAGTCTGACTTTGCACCCTTGTCAAGCAAGATAGAATGTCCTGCAAGATATGATTCAGAGTGAGATGCGCCCCTTTCAATTCTAATCATGCCCTTAAAGAGCGATTTTGATGTATCTTTGAGAACTGATTTCTCCAATACACGCCCTATGGTAGTTGGTGCGTTGTGTATTAAATTGGATGCAAGATCAAATGACTGGTTCTTGTTTCCAAACACCACCTCGGTGTCATGCGCAGTAGCACCAGCTCCGTCTAAATAGTTATCTACCTTGTATCTTGAAAGATAAGAGCCAAACAATCCTAGATACCAGTTCATTGTTGCATCCTGCGCTACTCTGGCTGCTCTTGAGGAAAAGTTTACAGCATTTTGATCCATGGCCTGCAGGGTAACAAGTTCGAGACGGCTGTCCTGACTAGCTGTCACATCCATGATCTCAAGATATGCTTGCTGTCTGTCAGATCTTGGAGCATAAATCTCCTGTACAATTGATGCCTTGCTATTTTCATCACCAATCACCATGTTTCTAGATATTGTGGAGGTCTGATCAAGTGCAAGGGAGGAAATTATGTGAATGGGTTTTTCGACAGAAATGTTTTTTGGTATATAGATGACTATACCTGAATTGAAAAATGCATTGTTGAGTGCAACATACTTATCTTTTTTGGCATCAATTTTTTCAAATACCTTTCTTATCCTGTCTTCGTGTTCTCTTATTGCATCCTGAATAGAGCAAATTACCACCCCTTTTGATTTCAGTTCGGCTGGCAGGTTTATCTTTGAAATGTTTGTGCCTATCTGAATTATGCTTGGGTTGTCTGAGATCTCAGACAGTCTATCCCTTACAAAGTCTGGAAGTGTCGTATCAGAACTTAGAGAGAAGGTTATCTGTGACGAGTCTATCCTGTTTGCATCGGTATACTTGTTGTAAAGTGGAGATACCTCTGGCGGGAGTTGCTCATAAATTGCAAAAGAGTTTTTTCTATAGTTTCTTAGCCATGCCGGGTCGTTGTTGGCCTCAGAGATTTCGTCTATATGATTTGTACCAAGCTTTGACAGGACAAAGGACGACATATCTATTCAGGGTGTGAACCAGAGTCGGCTAGCCGACTGAGCCATCCATTTCCAGTTTGATTAGCCTATTGAGTTCTACTGCATACTCCATAGGAAGTTCTTTAGTAAATGGCTCGATGAATCCGTTCACGATTAGAGTTAGTGCCTCTTCTTCTGTAAAACCTCTGGTCATAAGATAGAATATTTGTTCGTCCCCTATCTTGCCCACAGTTGCCTCATGAGTAATTGTCGAATCCTCTTGGTTGATTTCCATGTAAGGATAAGTATCTGTCTTTGATGTGTCATCAAGCAATAATGCATCGCACCTTACTGATGCCTTGACATTTGTAGCACCTTTGGCAACATGTAGTAACCCTCGATATGTGGTCCTACCATTGCTCTTGCTTACTGACTTTGAGGTAATTCTAGATGTGGTGTTTGGAGCAAGGTGAACCATCTTTGCACCGGTATCTTGATGTTGGTTATTTCCTGCAAATGCAATTGATAGCGTCTCGCCGTGTGCCCTTTGTCCCAATAGATATACTCCGGGATATTTCATGGTGACTCGACTTCCAATGTTGCCGTCAATCCATTCTACTCTTGCGCCTTCATATGCATATGCTCTCTTTGTTACAAGGTTGTAAACGTCATTACTCCAGTTTTGGATTGTGGTATATCGTAGTTTGGCATTTTTCATTGCAATCAGCTCAACAACTGCAGAGTGCAGTGACTCTGATGAGTATACTGGGGCGGTACATCCTTCTATATAATGAACATCGGCACCCTCATCTGCAATTATCAGTGTCCTTTCAAACTGTCCAATGTTTTCTTTGTTAATTCTAAAGTAGGCCTGTAGTGGAAGGTCTACCTTCACTCCCTTTGGTACATAGATAAACGATCCACCACTCCAGACAGCACTGTTTAGTGCAGCAAACTTGTTATCTTCTGGAGGAATTATTTTGCCAAAATATTTCTTGAAAATTTCCGGATGTTCTTTTAAGGCAGTGTCAGTGTCAAGGAAAATTACGCCCTGTTTTGCAAGGTCATCTCGGAGGTTATGATAGACGACTTCGGACTCGTATTGAGCTCCTACGCCTGCCAAAAACTTCTTTTCTGCCTCTGGAATTCCAAGTTTGTCAAAAGTTGCTTTTACTTCGGCCGGAACACTGTCCCAGTTCCTTTCTGTCTTTTCAGAAGCTTTGGCGTAATAGTAGATATTGTTAAAGTCTATTGTAGATAGATCCGCTCCCCAGTTTGGCATGGGTTTTTTCATAAAAATTTCGTATGAGCGAAGTCGGAAATCTAGCATCCATTTTGGTTCGTCCTTTAGTCTACTGATTTCCTCTATTACTTCCTTTGAAAGACCTTTCTTGCTTGTATAAACATACATCTCGGTTGAGTTCTTGAAGTCATATTTAGTATAATCCATATTGAGGTTACCCGTTGTCATGATTTGCATAACTCCGTTATGTTATAAAAAAGTTACACACCACTTCATACTTGTACAGCGGAGTAGGCTAAGCTAAATTATTCACGATGATCTAAATTATTTTTGTAATATCAAAAATAAAATTCTCTTAGGTCAAGCTAAGAGTTTTCATTCCAAAGTTTTGGAATAACATTAGAAAATTCAGATTTTTATAGAAAGGCAAGTAATTCAACATCAGCACAGACAATTCTTAATTGTCTCTACCGCACCTGGAACGGTGTGTACATCTGCAATTATTGGATTTATTTCAAATTTTTTCAGCTCGTCTGCAGTAAATGGCCCTATTGCTACCACTTTGGTTTTGTCCAAGTTTGCTTTCAGGGTTTTTTCATCCGTATCACCAAGCATTATATCAAAAAATGCTCGCACAGACGACGCACTTGTGAATATTACACCATCTATCTTGTTTGCGGAAAACAGTTGCTTGAATTCTACCCATTGGCTGAGATCGCTATGAGACTTGACGTCGTATAGATAGACCTCCTTTACATGCAGACCTATCTTTCCAAGAAGTTGTGCCAGAAATGGAGTCGACGCTCCGCTTCTTGGGACAATCACTTTCTTGTCTTCTGCATTTAAGCGGGTAAAGACCTCACCTACACCTACTGACGAGAATCTTTCTGGCATACGAGCTACACGGATCCCCTCTGCTTCCAGAGCCGCTTTGGTTTTTGGTCCCACAGCAACTACTGTTGTGTTTGCCACGGCGAGTTGAAGTTCTTCGTATTTTGAAATCTTTTTGGCAGTATCAAATAGTAGTTTTACTGCTTTTGAGCTCATAAAAACAGAAAAATCCGGATTGTCTTTTTTTACGGCGTTTAAAAATTCGTCTACCATTCCATCACCCTTGCTTACAAGTTCGATTGTTGGAAGCGATAGTGCTCTGGCCTTTTCGTTTGTAATTAGCCTTACAAATTCTTCAGAATCTTCCTTTGATCTTGTTATTGCTATAACTTTGCCTTGTATCATTTTCTCCATCCTATCTTCTCTGAAAGGGAAACAACTTTGCCTATTATAATTATTGAAGGAGGCTTGATATTGGCAGCTCTTATCTTCTTTACAATATTTGCTAGGTTTCCCTTTATCATCCTGTGCTCACTTGTAGTACCATTCTGGATTACTGCTACTGGAGTCTTCTTGTCTAGTCCTCCAGTGATAAGATTGTTTGAGATTATCTCAAGCCTTGATAGGCCCATCATTATCACTATTGTATCCACAGACGTGGCAAGTTTCTTCCAGTTTACAGTTCCTTGTGTTTTTTTTGCATCTTCATGTCCTGTAACGAACACAACAGAAGAAGCATAGTCCCTATGGGTTAACGGTATTCCGGAATATTCTGCAGAACCAATTCCTGATGTTATTCCTGGAATTATCTCATACTTGACATTGTGCTCTCTGAGAAACTCGGCTTCTTCCCCTCCCCTCCCAAAGATAAATGGGTCTCCTCCCTTTAGTCTGACAATGTTTCTTTTTGTTTTAGCATACTTTACCATCAATTCGTTTGTTGTGTCCTGATGTTTGTAGTCATCACCTGCATCCCTTCCCACATAGACCTTTTCGGCTCGTTTTGGTATCATGTCAATTATCTTCTTGCTTACCAGTCTATCATACAGTACCACATCTGCAGATTTCACAGCCTCAACTGCCTTGAGTGTTATAAGTTTTGGATCTCCTGGCCCTGCACCTACAATGAATACTTTGCCCTTCATTTTTTGTTCCATTCTTCTACCTTCTCTCTCCAGTTCTTTGCAAGCTCTTCTATTCCTTTTGCTGAGAGCTCAGATGCCACTCGTTTTCCAAGTTCTTTTGCTTCATCGGAGTTTGAATCTTGCTTGACTGCAATGAATTTGCTTCCATCAACAGAATAAACTGTGACGTTGAGTGTAAGCTTGTTACCATTTTGGGTGGCAAGAGCACCCACAGGGAACCTACATCCCGAGTCTACGAATATGGATAACGCTCTCTCTGCCTCGATAGCATTTCTTGAGACTGGATCCTCGATTTTTTTTAGCAGTTCCAATACATCATAGTTGTCTTTTCTTGCCACTATTGCTAGAGCGCCTTGGCCAGGAGATGGCACAAATTCCTCTACATGTAGTTTTTCAAACTTTACATCAAGCCCCACTCTCTGTATGCCAGCTTGGGCCAATATGATACCATCAAATTTTCCTTCACCGATTTTTTTTATTCGTGTTTCTATGTTTCCTCTAATGGGTTTTACTATCAGATCTGGTCTCTGCCTTGAAATCTGGACTGCCCTTCGCAAACTGCTCGTTCCAATTACAGCTCCTTTTTTTATTGTGGCAAGTGTGGCTCCATCTTTTGATACGAAGATATCATTTGCGGCTTCTCTTTTTGGGATGCATGCAAGAACTAGGTCGTCTGGTAGTTCCGCTGGAACATCTTTGAGGCTATGTACAGCAAAGTCTATCTTTTTTTCTGCCACAGCCTTGTCAATTTCTTTTTCAAAAATCCCTTTTTGGTTTATCGTAAAAAGAGGTCTTGCATCTGTATCTCCCTTTGTGGTTATTGGGATTATCTCAAATTCTGCCTGTGGCGCTTTCTTTTTGAGCTCGGTGATTACCCAGTTGGTTTGGGCAAGAGATAACTGGCTACCCCTAGCCCCTACACGGTATCTCATCCTTTCACCATTTTTAGCGCTTTTTCGTATGCGGCAATAGCTTTCCTAATGTCTTCATCGCTATGAGCGTAGGATAGAAACACAGTTTCAAATTGAGATGGTGCTACAAAGACTCCATTTTGTAGTAATCCATTGAATAATTTTTTGAATTTTTCAGAGTCAGCTGCCTTTGCTGTGGAATAATCCACCACAGGTTTATCTGTGAAAAATACTTGAAACATGGAGGTTATTGAGTTGACTTGGTGAGGAATTCTCATGTCAATTGCAAGATCCTCAATTGACGATGCCAGATCCTTGCATGCCCTTTCAAGCTTTGGATAGAGTTTGTTCTTGTTTTTGTTCATTGTCTTTACAGAAGAGATTGCTGCAGAAACTGAGATTGGGTTGCCAGCATAGGTACTTGCCTGATATACTTTACCCTCTGGAGACAACATGTCCATGATCTCTCTTTTTCCGCCTACTGCTGCAATGACAAAACCATTTCCAAGCGCTTTGCCAAGAGTAGTAATGTCAGGCTTTATAGAGTAATACTTCTGGGCTCCACCTGTTGACATTCTAAATCCTGTTACTACTTCATCAAATATCAAGAGGCAATCATGTTCTAGCGTAAGTTTTCTTATATCGTTTAGGAAATTCTTCTCTGGCAGTACAAGCCCCATGTTTGCAAGTACAGGTTCCACTATTACAGCAGCAATGTCTTTCTCTTTTTCTAGCACGGAAGCAAGTTCTTGGAAATTATTGTATTGAACAACCAGAGTATTTCTGGACACCTCGTCAAGACCACCGTCAGATATCGATATACCGTTGTGAGCTGCTCCAGAACCTGCCTTGACTAGGACATAATCATGTGCACCATGATAGCACCCTTCAAATTTGACAATCTTTTTCTTTTTGGTAAAGCCCCTTGCCAAGCGTATGGATGTCATAGTTGCTTCACTTCCAGTGTTCGCAAGCCTTACTTTGCATATTGAGGCAAAGTTTTTTGATATCAATTCGGATAATTCTACTTCAAGTTCTGTCGGGGCACAGTACAAAGTACCCTTTTTTAGCTGTGACATGACACTTGAGACAATCTCTTTTCTTCTGTGGCCCAGTAAAAGTGCGCCATAGCCATTGCAAAAATCAAGATAGCGCTTACCATCAACGTCCCACAGTGAGCTTCCTTGGGCTTTTGTTACAAAGAATGGATATGGATCATAGTATCTTACAGGACTGTTGATTCCCGAGGGGATTATCTTTTTTGCCCTCAAAAACAATTTCTTAGAGTTTAACATCCAATCTTCGAAAATATGGATTGTCATTATAATCTATATGAAGAGTGTCTTGGACAAATGATAGAAATTTTATTGTTTTTGGGCTTGGCAGTTAACGACGGTGTCTGCACTTGGGTTGCCCAAGTAACAAGTGTTATGTCCAGTGCCTCCCCGAATTATGTTGCTGCCTGTACCTACATAGATTAGTTCGTTGCCAGTGCCTCCCCTGATGATGTTATCTCCATTGCCTGCAATTATCATGTCATTTCCACTGCCGCCAAATATGACATTGTTTCCGTTGCCTGCAATTATGCAGTCTCCTGCAGGTCCTGCTTGAATGATATCGTTACCATCAAGTCCTAGAATCAAGTTAGGCACCGATGAGCCAGTTAACGTGTCATTTCCATTCGTTCCCATTATTACATTGTAAAAGGACTCGGGCTTGCCACATGCAAGAACATTTACTGTTTGATATAGTGTGTCAGTATTTCCAAACTTGTCAACAGCTGTCCATTGAATTATTGTCTTTCCTACATGGAACAAGCCAGTGGAATTGCTTGTAATCTTAGGTGTTGCATCAATTATACCTGCTGCACTTGCCTGCCCTATTGAGACTGGGGTTGCAAATGAAGTTGCGTTGGTGATCATATCAGATGGAATTGTCAGTTTAGGTGGAGTGTGATCGACCACTTCAACAAGCTGTGTAGCAGTGGCAATATTACCTGCAACATCCTTTGCACTCCATGTCACTGTGGTGTTACCAAATAGAAATACTGCAGGAGCATCATTGGTAATGGATATTACTTTTGTATTGTCGGTTGCTGTCACATTGCCAATGTTGACAACATTGTTGTTAGGACTTGTTGCGTTGACTATCACTGTGTGTGGAGTTGCAATCTTTGGAGCTGTCGTATCCACTACATCAACTATTTGAGTAGCATTTGATATGTTGCCTGACTTGTCCTTTGCAATCC
>CAZMNT010000025.1:15282-25208 GCA_964567715.1 uncultured Nitrosopumilaceae archaeon
TGTTCAATGATGTGGCCTCGAAGGTTACTGCAGACGATGGGGTTAGTTTTGGAGGCGTGTTGTTAATCACGGTAATCTTTTGTGTTGTATTGGCAGTGTTTCCTCCGGCATCAACAGCAGTCCAAGTAATTATAGTCGTACCAATTGGAAATCCTTGCTGTGGTGCATTGTCAATAAACGAAGATATTCCTGTATCATCATTGGCAGTTGCTTGACCAATATTGACTTGTGTTATGGAACCACTGGCGTTAACAGTCATGTCTGCAGGAGCCTTTATTGTTGGGGGCTTGGTGTCTTGACCCATCACTGTTTGCTTGGATATTGCCACACTACCTGAGGAATCAACTGCTTTCCAAGTAACAATTGTTTGTCCCAAAGGAAAGTATGTTGGAGCATCGTTTGTGACTGATTCTACGCCTACCGCATCGTAGGAGGATGGCAATCCTAGATTAACTGTGTTGTGATCTGCGCTTGTTGCTTCAAAAGCGACATTTGGGGGAGCAGTAAGAGTTGGAGGAGTAGTATCAACTATGGTTATTTTTTGAGCGGCTTTTGCGGTATTTCCCCCAGCATTCATGGCAGTCCATGTGACCATCGTGGTTCCAAGCGGAAATTTGGACGGAGCGTTGTTTGTAATTGAAACTACCTTGACTGCATCTGTGGCAGTTGCCTGCCCTATAGAAACGGTGGTTAGAGGACCGGTTGCCTCAATATTCATGTCTGGCGGAGCAGTAATCTGCGGAAGAGTCTTTTCATTTGGATCTGTAATTAATGACGAGTTTGTACTTTGAACCGTGTTTTGGTCTTGAGGGGACTGCTGAGTGTTTTGAGTTTGAGCGGTTTGGTTTGCGGTTTGTATCTGGGATGGTGATGATGGAGAGGCAGATGAGCCAAACTTTTGTATTCGGTTATTGTCGCTGTCAACGACAAATACATTCCCTACAGAATCAACTGCAACATCGCGTGGTTCCATAAAGAAATCTGGTCCCGTACCAGCACTTCCCCAACTTGCCATGTTTCCGTTGCTTTGAAGCTCAACAACTCGGTTGTTCCCGTCGTCTGCTACATAGATATTTCCTGATTTATCTACAGAAATACCGATTGGAGATTTGAGGCTTGCATCTTGGCCATATACTTGTAAGAAGGTGCCATCCTGGCCAAACTTTTCAACCCTGTTATTGCCAGTATCTGTAACATAAACAAAATCAAGAGAATCAACAGCTACTCCGCGTGGGGAAAGAAATTGCCCCTGTCCAAGACCACTGCTTCCAATTGAAAGCAAGAATGTTCCACTGCCATCAAATTTTTGGACTCTGCTATTTCCAGTGTCAACGACATATACATTGCCTTTAGAATCTACTGCAACTTCTTGAGGAAGTAGAAACTGTCCACTATCACTTCCTTTGCTTCCCCACTGCATGATAAAATGCCCAGTCATGTCAAATTTTTGGATTAGGTTCAAGTTATTGTCTACAACATAAATGAAGCCTCCCCCTATCGCTATTCCGGCAGGCTCTTCGAATAGGCCATTGCCAGACCCTTTGGAACCAAAGGTGGCCAAAAAGTTTCCATTATTATCAAATTCCTGGATTCTTCGGTTGCCCAAGTCAGTAACATAGACATTGCCTGCAGAGTCGGCTACAATTGCCTGAGGATACGCAAACTTGCCAGTTGTAGAAAGACCATATGATCCCCACTGGGTAGCAAATGGTGGTGAACTGCCTGCCCAAGCATATTGTATTATTATGCCTGACATTACAAGTACTATAATACCTACTAGTGTATGAGAGGCTCTCAATTACGGCAAAGTCGTAAAATACTAAGAAGATCTCCTTAGTGAGGAATAATTGTAATTTTTGTCAACTATGATAAATTAGAACGGCTTGTTTACCTCTCTTGTGAATACATAGCTTGCTATGCCTACCATGACAGCCACAAACCCAGAGATGACACCAATCTCCAGAGCAACTGAGGAAAAGGGGGCTGTGCCAGTCATCATCTGCCTTATGAGTAGTACAGAATAGGTTACAGGATTCAGTTTAGCAACAAAGGCTAGCCAATTAGGTAACAGCTCAAGCGGAAAGAGAGCAGGACTGAGCATGAAGAGTGGCATGCCAAGAAAGTTGATCACTCCCCAGAAGGTCTCCTGAGATTTTGAAGTGGCCGCCACAATAACAGAGATCCCCGAAAACCCAAGCGAGAATGCTATAACAATTACCATAATTGGAATTATAGACAGCATGTTTGCAATCCCTACTCCAAGTGCAAGTGCAATTCCCAGAATCAGGCTTGATTGTAGCGCTGAGATAAGAGAAATTGCAAGCATCTTTCCCAAGGCAATAGACGTGCGCGAGATTGGGGATGTGAGCGCCTTGTTCATGAATCCATACCTCCTGTCCCACAGGGTGTTTACTCCTCCAAAGATGCTTGTGAATATTGCAGTGAGCATTATAACTCCCGGCGCCATGAATTCTATGTACGAGCCAGAAAATCCCACTGATTGAATTAGGGGCTTAGTGCTTGCAAAGGTGTTTCCTATTACTATTATCCAGATTGCAGGTTGGATTAATCTTATCAGTATTCCACCTCTAGATTTCCTATATCGTTTCATCTCCCTCCAGAAAATTGTATATGTATCTGACAGTATCATGCTCTTATCTTCCTCAATCTTTCCCGTTCTTTCTTTCTGTCGTATTTTCCATTATCTTCTCGAAGCTCGCGTCCTGTGTAAGACAAAAATACATCATCGAGCGTGGGTTTTGTGAGCGATATTGTCTCTACCTTCATACCAAGATTATTTGCCTGCTGAAATATTTTTGGCATTAGCAGATCCCCATTTGTAGTAAATACGGTTATCGTGGAAGCATCAGACGAGACTTCTTTTACAATTGAAATGCTCTTCAGGTTAGAGATAAGATTGTCAATCTTGGCATCAGAATCTATCTCAAATGTTACCACCTCATTTCCAAGGGAGTTTTTCAATGACCGTGTGGATCCTGTGACCTTGATTTTACCATGATCAATTATAGATATGTTATCACAAAGCTTGTCAGCCTCTTCCATGTAATGAGTAGTAAGAAAGATAGACATTCCAAATTCAACATGTATTTTTTTTATGTATTCCCAAATCTTGTAGCGCGTTTGTATGTCAAGTCCCAAGGTTGGTTCGTCAAGGAATAGCACCTTTGGCCTGTGCAACAGACCTCCTGCGATATCCAGTCGTTTTCTCATTCCTCCCGAATACGCAACGACTGGTTCATGCTGCCTGTCAGTGAGTTCCACTATTTCCAAGATATCGTCGATCTGTTTTTTGAGAAGAGCTTTTGGGAGGTGGTTTAATCTTGCCTGAAGAATCAGGTTCTCCCTCCCACTTAGATATTCGTCTACAGTAGAGTCTTGTTGTACATACCCAATGTTCTCACGCACCTTCTTTGCCTGTGATACAACATCAAAACCAGCCACAACTGCTTTTCCTGAGCTTGGTTTTAGCAATGTGGTTAGGATCATTATTGTTGTACTCTTGCCAGCTCCATTTGGCCCAAGAAAGCCAAAGATCTCTCCATTCTCGATCTTTATCGAAATCTCATCTACTGCCTTTAACCCATTCTTGTAAATTTTAGAAAGTAAGTTTGTCTCTATTGCATACACTAACAAAAGTGAGTCTAGTGGACTATTAATTGCTACCAACCCAAGTCCTCATAAAACAGAGGTTGTTAGAAAATAAGAAAAATATAGAAGAGTTAAGGTTTTTTGTACTCGTCTTTTGTGAGTCTGAGAATTATCTTTTCTCCAACGCCCCAGATTTCAGACGTGTGGAATATCCTTGATCCGGTGAGTCCCTCAGTTACCTCGATTGATTCGAGTTCGTTTGTATTTTTATTCATATGAAGTCGTTTTACCTTTCCCAACTTTCTTCCGTCAATATCGACCACGGTTACGTCCGTTCTTATTGGCGCTGAGGATAATAGAACAGATTCTTCGGTAAATCGGTCTACATAATCTCTTGACAGAAAGTAGTCTTTCTTGAGTCCCTCATGGACTGTGATGCCTACCACTTCTAGTGTATCTGAGTTTATGTGCACATGCTTTACCTTGCCGTATTCTATTCCTTCTCTGTCAATGACTTTTTTTCCTTTAAATTCGTCTGCTTTTATCTGATTTCTATTAAATTCTAGCGAGGTTGCCATGAGAGAGCGTTTCCAAGTCAGTTTATTGAATCAAGTATCAGAGTTTTCAATCTAATGGGTTAAATTCTTTAGAACAGAAAACAAGTCCATGGAGCTCAAGGATGGCCCTGTAAGAGCCATTTTGTCCACAAAAGGCAGAAGAACCGGCAGAGAACATTCCGTAGAGCTCAGGGCAGTGTTTTATAACGGTAAAATCTATTTTTCGAGGAGAAATCCAGATAGCGACTGGCTAAAAAACGCTATTGCAAATCCAGAAGTCAGCGTAACAGTGTATGGAACCTCCTTTTCCGGCTTGGCATCTCTGGTCAGAGAGGAAGTACTTGCAAGCAAGATATCAAGCATGAAATATGCAGACAAGCGGTCAGAGGACTCACGAATAGTCCTTGAAGTCACACTATGTGGATGATTGTGGTTACCCCTCTTCTTTCAATTTCCTGTCCATCCCTTGTTTCAGCTACTATTACTGTAAATGATATGACGTCTCTTGGAATGCACTTTGTAGCATCCAAGTTTAGATGCAGATCTAACATTTCAGAATCCTGTTCATCAATATTTGATTCATCTATAGATGCAGGACTTGTAGAGCTTATGAGAAATCGCTTTTCTTTTTGGTGCCAGCCAAGCTTCACTTTAGTTCCTTCCCTGCCTACTGCCTTGATGTTGACATCCACCATGCCAGCCTTTGCAAGCGTATAGCCAGAGGTGTTGTTTACAAATATTCCTATCTGGAAAGGATATCCTGCAGTATTTTCAGCCATTTTTTGTATCCCGTCATTCATAACAACATCTACTGTCTTGATGGTGGTTGCAACCTTGGCAATCCATTCATTTGTGCGTTCTACTATTGCGTGTATTCTGTCCCTTCTCTTTTTGTCTTCGTTGGGTGGAAGTTTGTAATAATCAACCCAAGCAAGATAGTCGTTACAAATGTCCTTGATGAATTGCATGCATGTAACTTTATAGTCCTCTACACTTGATGCTCTTTCAGACCCTTCATCGTATGGCACACCATCTTTATCAAGAGGAAGCATGCCTAGATAATGAGACGCTAGTAATTAAAGACTCAATAAATATATGAGAAATTTTCTACACACTAAGTGTTGAGTTTTTCTTCTATCGTTACAGAACTTAGAAAGGAGCTTATATCAAACATGCCACAGATCAGAGTTCTCCTCAAAAAAAGCCCTGCAATGGCATTTACAAAAATAAATGATATTGCATCAAATGTGGGAAAGAAATATGGTGTTGTTCTTTCACTGAATTTTCCTCAGCGAGGTAAGATTGAAGATTTTGAATCATATGGAACAGAAAATGTTGGATTGGTATTTCAGCGAAACAGTAAGAACTTTACAATATCTAGAGAGATAATCAAGTCAAAAGCTGCTGAAATTTTAGAGAACTCCCAAATTTATGACGCATACATGTATGAGGGAAAGGAAGGAGTAAGGGTAGTATCAGATGAGATTAGATTGGATATATTGCCAGCATCTTTACACGTATGGGGCAAATTTGATAAAAAAACAACAGAATTTTGCGACTGGCTCTTGATTAGCTGTTATCAGCTCAGACCCGGAGTCGATGGTGCTTTGAGAGAGACCAGCTCAAAGGCGTAGTCCAGGCTGCCGTCAAAATTGTAAATTTGCGCCTTTACTGGCAAAGGAAGATTATCCACAATCCAAAACTTGTTCTTGTTTGCTCCTTCTCTGTAAGATATCAGGTAGGCATTTTCAGAGCCAAAACCAAAAGGCATGATTCCCACGTCGGTTATAGTAAGTTTTTCGTGGTTTGCTCCAATGTATATGTCTCCCCATTCAGCACCCTTTGCAAGATATTGATTCGTAGTAGCATAGTCACGCATTGAAAATACGGATTGATCTAAAATCTCAAAATATGGCTTTGCCTCAGCGGAAACGTCATGAAAATCGTAGACTAGACCAATTGGTACGGTCTGATTTATGATCTTGTTGTCGTCGGTTGGCTTTATCTGTACAAGTAAGCTTTGGTTGTTGCCTTGCATAGGCAAAAACTTGATGTCCGCCGTAAAGTTGGTATTGTTAAAAGACACCTGATATATCATCTCAGGTTCATATTGTGAGCCTTTTCCCATATGCCACAGGAGTGCGGTGCTTGGCACCGGGTTGAAACGCAAATTTGTAAAAAACGGCCATGCCAGACCTGCAACCGCTGACACTATTACAATAGCAAAAATTGCCACAAGTTTTATGTTTGCCATTTGGTTATCCAGCTACCTAGTCAGCTCATAGTTAAAGGTTTCAAATAAGCAGATATAGTGGAACAATATGTACTTCGCACATGTGTGAATGCGAAAAAGTCCACATGTATGAAGTCGAATTCAAGTTGGACGGCATGACAGTAGTTCCGACTCATAAGAACTGTGGAGATTCCCTAAATGAAAAACAAGTAGACAAATTTCAAAAAGAGCTTGTGAGAACATGGGGAATCAAGGACGAGGAAGAAAAATAGTACTTTTTAAAAAATAAAAGAAAAAAAGGTCTAAAACCTATCTGAATGATGCTACTTGCTCTTTACAAACTGATGCTTTGCACGAACAATTAGCATCACAATAGCATTCGCCTTGCATTGCGCAATCGCATTCTACCTTATTTTCTGCTGCCGATTCGCATCCGCATGCTGCGTCTGTCATATCTGTGGGATCTCCTACAGGGTTTTAAAGGTTATCAAACTCGTAAAGCAATCCGTTATTTTCTATCTTTTATATCAGCCAGAAGATCATTTGTCCTTTCCAATAGTGCACTTGCTTGCTTGTCTATGACGGTATGATCGCTTTCTATATCAAGTCCTACTTTTAGGACATGAATATATTCCGGGTTTTTATGAATTTGATTCTTAACTTTCACGATATTATTCCTGTTTATGTATCCCAAGTAAAAGTAACAATCTGACAGTAAAGAATTTTCAACCAGATAGTCGTATTTTCTTTTGATAATCTTAGAGTCACCATTGTTCTCAACCATATCAGAAAATCCCATGGTAGATTTGACCATCCTTGCAAGAAGTGAGGTAGAAGCTCTTTCTATGCCAAGGATTTGATGAACGAGATAAAAGGTTTGATTGATATCATTTTTTTTCAAACGTCTTGTTATTTCCAACATATGAGTAGGGCTGGGCCGCTTTGAATTAAATGAGAAGAGTGCATCTGCTAGAAAATAAGAGGCACATTTTGTCCATATGGCGGCAAAAGGTTCATTGGCTTTTATTGCCTCCCTAGCCTTATTTGCAAAAATTCCTGCATCTACAAGACAGCTTTGAGTATACGAGTTTGCGATCTTTTCCTTTTTTTCCTTTACTTTTGCAAGAAACATACGCAGATTCCATTGATCATCATTAAGAACAGTCAGGTTCTCCAATTGAGCCAAAACCGAAACATTGGATTCAGATAGCGAACAATGATGCAGTTTTATGATATTTCCAGAGACTTCGTGAATGGATTCTCCTGACTTGCCATCAAATACACTTATGTTGTATTCACAACAATCAAGACTCTTGCCATTGTTTCTACAACCCCCAAAGCCTACCGGATTTTCTTTTAGGGATAACAATTCAGGAATTTTCTTTATGTCCACAGAAATTCAAGTTGTAGTTTTGCTATAAAGTATCAAAGCTGTTAAAATTTACAAATACATTAATTGAAAAATGTTATTTGTCTGTTACAGAAATTATGATCTTGTCAAGTTATTTCTAGCAGGCATCCATTCTTTAGGGTATCTGCAACTTCTAGTTTATTGCCATTAAATAACACTGATATCTTTGACTAGGATTTTATAAAGAAAGAATTTTTTTCGTCGGATCTGTTCTCACAGCACACGAGGAAATATTTGCAGTTACAAACTACTGTATGTTCAACATGGGTGTGTGGTAGCATCATGGATGCGCATGCCTATATGGTGCGAGTCATGCATGTCTAGTCAAACTCGGCGTAGAGACATCTACAGATAATCCACATGTTGTATAAATATACGAGATAGTACTAGAGGACAAGATGTTCAGCAGATCCACCCCTAGGATGAAATTTTGTTTGATTATTGTTCCACTGATTTCTACGAGCTGCGAAATCCGTAATGATTAACATAGTTTAATGAGGTTTATTAGGTCCTCAAAAACATATTAGATTAGGAATGGTAGTTAGATCTTTCTTAACAATTGCTCTTTTAACATTGACAATTATAGGCAGTTCCTTTACTGTTATGCCCAATGCATTCGCAGCCACTTGGTATCCAGGTGAGAACCTGAAGCAAGGAGATTATTACAGATACAATGTTTGTTGGACTGATTGGCACAACTGTACTCCACTTGTGATTGATTTCTGGGTCAAGAACCAGACAAGTGATGGAAAGGGGTGGAATCTAGAAATGGTTGCATTTGACGGTTCAATTATCCAGAAGGGAATTGTCTCTATTGGAACTGATACACCAGATCCAACATATTCTGATCCCAACATTGCTGATTATTCTAACGTATACAAGAACACCATAGCATGGCTCGATGCATTTTCGTCAAAAACCAACGCACAAACGTTGGGCTCACCCTCATGGGGCAGAACCGGCTCTGTAGGAGGCCAATCAGTAGGTTCGATTGGACAGCAGCCAGTCACAGTGCAAGGCGGAACATACCAGACATGGGTCCTAGGCTGGCACAAGTCGGTTGATAACATGATCTGGGTCGCGCCAAGCTTGGCATTTCCAGTCAAGGCAATAGTATACACGGACGTTATAAGCGGCACACCACCACCCGATTATACTTTGGAATTATTGCAAACAGGCAACAGCCAGACAGAACCCTCCTTCTTGAAGGTACAATCAACTAGCAAAACCAGTACAAATCCAAACTGCCCTGCACCTGACATGGTAGGCGATGCCACCTCAGGTTCCACCACAACAGATTCTGGTTCTATGATAATAGCGTATCGTTACAGTCCTTCGAAGCCACACCTAGGATGCTCTATGGAGTGGCGATTAGCGTTTGAGAAGACCTTTGATCAAACTCAGAGATATTCAAATGTTCAATACGACATCTTTACCGTTGACAGCCAAGGACGTCTGATTGATTCTATTGCTCAAGATGGTGGAAGAACATCTTTGTTTGCACCTGTAGGGGATGACGACATAATAATAACTCTAAAGGGCACCACACCAGCCACCAATGTCATAATTGCAGCACTAGGTACAGGTCCAGTAGGATCAGCTCCTGACACAAGTTTAGCAGGCTTGATAAAAATCGCTGTCAACACATTACCATCATTTGGAGGAACACAGTCTAATACCACAACTCCCACCGGCTCATCCCAGTCTACAGTTATTCCTGCTTGGGTTAAGAATATTGCAGGATGGTGGTCGCAAGGACAGATTGGAGATGATCAGTTTGTGCAAGGATTACAATACCTGATACAGCAGGGAATAATACAGTTGCCAGCTACCCAGCAAGGAGCAGGAACGGGAACACAACAAATTCCATCATGGATTAAAAACAATGCAGGGTGGTGGTCTAGTGGTCAGATACCAGATGATCAGTTTGTGCAAGGATTACAATACCTGATAACAAACGGCGTCATCAAACTAAAGTCCTAGATTTTCAAATCTTGATTTTTTAATTCGTTAAAGTCGGTTAAGCTAGCCTTTAAATTGCTATCCCTAAGGCTTTAAGATTAGCTCCTGTGGTGTAGTCCGGCTAAGCATACTGCCCTCTCAAGGCAGTGATCCC
>CAZMNT010000026.1:0-24334 GCA_964567715.1 uncultured Nitrosopumilaceae archaeon
GACTCTATTCAATACAGAAATTCTAAATGTTTGATATTTAACTATTGAGAAACTACAGCAAAAAATTCCTTAAAGATTTCTGAGCCAATGGAGAAAAAAGTTAGATTTCACTAATTAACAATGGTTACAAGAAGTATCCATAGTTGAAAGGGACTCATATAATACCAATAGCTGCAGTGCTTGTAGTATTCACGATAATAGGATTCTCAACTATTCAAGCATCAAATTCCGTACTTACTTACAACATGCTTGCTTCAGTAAGACCACTAAAAGATCCTATAATGCAAGGTGATTTTCCAGTAATAGTTGGGAATGTCACAGACCAAGCATACAAACCTGTAGCAAATGCCAATGTGTTTATCATATTTGGTTCCGAAGCGGTAACTACGACTACTAATAATCAGGGCAATTTCAAGTATCAATCTGCCATACCTGCCAAGCCTGGAACCTATGAGATAGATGTTACAGTCACAAAGTCTGGATATATCAAAAAACTTGCCGACTCTATATACACTGTAAATCCATATCCTACGTCAAAGACCACTCCTGCTAATACCACAACCGCAATAACAAACACGATATCCGGCTTGCCAGTTTTTGCTGGAAACTACACTGTTTATCTTGGCAAGGTCACACAGTGGAACCTTGAGACAACATGCTTTGTAGACTTTGGTGGCAAGTACATGAGATTTTTAAAAACCTGTGATTTGTACAACCTTGATCCCCAAGATTTTAAGATAGATCAGCAAGTAATACCTATGGTTGCCATAATCCAGTATAATGGAACCTACAGGCTCTTCCCTAGCCACATATACAATGAGGCGTACTATCTAGGAAATGATACTGCGATCGACTTTGTCGATGTAACATGGAAGAGATATGTAGCACCCAACTAGTTTCAATTTTTCTAGAAATCTAACACATCTTTAAATGAAGAGATCCTTGTCCATCATACTGACAGCATCTTTTTTCCATTCTAATGCAAATAAATTCTCTGGCTCGTCTTCAAGTACCTTGTCAAAATACGCAATTGCTTCATCATACTTTCCCAGGTGAGCTAGTGAGAGGCCCTTGTTAATTGATACGTTGATGTCATGTGGTTGCTGCTGTAAAACCACATCAAAACACATTATTGCTTCCCGATACCTTCCCAGACTGTCAAGGATATAGCCCTTGAGCGATGATACTCCTGAATCATTTGGAGTTATTTTCAGTGCTTCTTCAAAACACAACAAAGCTTCTTCCAGTTTGCTCATACTTGGATTAGACAGGCAAAGCCCTTTGTTAACAAGGGCCGCAAAATTTTCTGGTTCTGCCTCCAATACCTTGTTATATGCATTTACTGCATAGCCAAACTTTAGATTCATCTGAAGCGATATTACCTTGTCGTACAGCAGATCCATATTTTCTGATTCCAGCTCTATTGTTCTGTCAAAATATGATATTGCCTCTTCCTGTCTGCCTTTCTGTTGCAACTCGAGGCCTTTTTTATGGAGTAACTTGGCATTTTTTATGTACCTAGATTGCTTCATTGGTAATCTTATGTGATAATAACGGATAAAGATGCGGCAGATAGTGTTTATTCGAATATCATTCCGTAATTTAAAAGAATTTCAGCAAATGTCAAATAGGCATTTCAGTAACACAACAATACATGAAAGAAGAATCTGTACAATTAAGTAATGTCGAGGTAAGCAAGTTAATTTCTAGCATTAAACGACATCTCACAGAACTAGATCTACAGATAATTCACGAAGACGCACATGATGGTTACTGGAGCATAAAAGCTCACAAGGGAGGAAAGCTTTCTGCCATCACAGGAAGCATTCGAGACGTTGAGATACTCATAACCGGATCAAACAACAGATACGATCTGACTCTGAGAACTGGAGCGTGGGGAAGAGACATTGCAATTCCTGCCCTTCTTGCAAGTGCAGTCTCACTTGGAGCCGGTGCAGTAGTAGCTGGTGCCGAAGCCTATCGCGCTCATAAATTTGAGAAAAACTTCTGGGACTGGCTAAACCAACAGATAAAGTCTCTTAACGCTACAATAAGTGCACCCTCTCAAGTAACACCTAATGAAAGAATTTGTGGTAAATGTAACTTGCCGGCTCAGGCAGAAGCCAAGTTTTGCATGCATTGCGGTTCGCCATTGTAAAACAATTAATTCTAGAGTGTATCAAAGATAAATTCAAAATCTCAGGTTCGGCCTGTTTTTAGTAAAAAATATTGCCAAAAAAACTGATGCTACAAAGACAAGAATTGACTGCTGCCCAAACTTGTGTGTTGTAGCACTATTGGCAGGCGGATTTGTTATGTTGGCGGAAACACAACTCTGACCAGCCTTGCTACCTCCAACAATATTTATTGAAACTCCAGACTTTGCAAGAGTATGTAGGCAAACAGGGATCCAAGCAATATTGCAAAAATGGCCGCAACTGTTTTCATTTTTCTACTTGTTACTTAACCTATAATCAAATGTATCGGCGAATTACAAAATCTGTTTTAAACTCAAACAACTAATGAGCTTACATACGATCAGAACCTAACATATTAAAAGAGGAGACGAGGTGATGTGACGCGTGAAAGGCTCAAGCGCATTAGATAGTTATGATCTAAAAAAGGCCGAGAAGGCTCTCGCAATGCTCTACGCTGACAAGAACAACGAATTTCATGAACTGGCACTTGCTACAGGATATCCTGTGGGAGGCAAAGACTGGGAAAAGATAATCTTGAATTTCTGCCTAGACTTTGATGACTGTTTCAAGGCATGGTCAGACGAAGCCACCCCCTCTGATCATAACAAGGTACACAAATGCATGACCATGATGAGACAGATAGCACACGGAAAATCAAACATGACCGAGGTTACAAAGCTACAGACTATAGCTTATGGGATAGCTGAAGATTTCAAGTCAATTTATAGAAGAATTGAATAACCGTCACATTTCATCATCATCTCAAAATCTAGCCTTTGATCGTACAAGCTGAGCAGGAACTATGAAAACGCTCACACCTGCTAATATTATCAATCTGTGAGGATCACTTCCAATGCAAAGCTCGGATATACCGGTTGAGGAAATGTGGAAGGCACTGGAACACTACGGCATCAATCGAAAATCGCTTGAGAGATTGCATCCTTCACCTGAAACTATATCGCATATCTACTCATCATTGAAGAATCAAAAGACGTCATAACAAACTTCTCAATTATGAAAATCCTTCTGCAAATGAACAGTCTTTACTTTATAATGTTTCTAAATCGTGGATTAGATCTTATGCGCTGAAGGTCATTGTCTTGTAAGGCTGCCTCTTTCCATGAGGGGTCAAGACGAATTGCCTTTTCAAGCGAAGTTGTAGAACCATATTCATCACCCTTGAGGGAACAAAGGCAAGCCTTGTTGTATAATGCCTCTGCATTGTTATTGTCAAGCCTTATGATCTTGTTGTAACAATCAAGCGCATCTGCATTCTTTCTAAGTCTATACAACGAATGGGCCTTGAATGTGAGGGCGTTAATGTAACTTGCATCAATCTTTAGTGTTGCATCAAAACACTCAAGGGCTTGCTGATACTTTTCATTTTTGTATAACGTGATTCCCTTATTGGATAAAACGTGGACGTTTTCTGGAACTCTGTTTAATGCTTCGTTAAAATATTGCAACGCATTTTCGTATTCTCCGCTAGAATCTAGAACAACTCCTTTGTTGTTTAGTGCAGCCATCTTGGTGGGGTTTCTCTTGAGTATATAGTCATAAATGTCAGCTGCCTTTTGTGAATGGCCTGTTATGTGATAAAAGTTAGCCGTCTTCAGTAATAGTTCTTCTTCCTCGATTGTCTGTTTGCCACCCTTTAGAAGTGAGTACTTCAGCTTTTCGTTTTCTTCTAAAAGAGATTTGATATCCCGTTTTGGTTCATCCTCAAGGACAATATTTTGCTCGGACCTAAGAACTAGTGGCACGCCCAGCATTGTCAAGGTTTTTACAATGTATTTGTTGTTTTCTTCAAATTTTGTACTTTCGTCCTTAGGTGGAGCCGTTTCTACTGGTTGGAGTTCGGTTTGTGGAACTAATTTTTGTTCCTTCTCTAGAACATCTGCCGGTTTTGCTTCTGTGACGCTCTCCTTTTCAGATGGTTTGATATTGTTTAGTGAAAGGAATCTCAATTATATGATATGGGTATAAAACCGATTAATAACGCAATCTCTTGGTATGATATTCTTCTCCTTCCTTTTAAAAAAATAGCGGTTGGCAAACAATTCATAAAACCGTTATATGTCGTTATAGGTCGATTAAAAGAAGATAAAGTTAGTTTTCCGCCTCTTTTTTCACCAACCGATTAGAACATGAAGATAACAACCGACATCGAGAATATAACCAGAAAATGTTAGTTTTCAATACAATGTCTGGCGCCAAATTTTTCAACAAGAAATAACTTGGATGGGTTTTGTAAAAGATGAATTAAATAAAAAATATCTATTGGTGGTGATTCCCACAACCGCAAGAATCGTGACTTCCCATGGTTCCTGGTTTTTCTTTTGCTGCACATCGAGAGCACTTGTTAGAACCAGTAGCAGAAAAGAATCCTATTCCACATACAACACACTTTGTGCTTGTCATGAGGAGACTAAGTTATGCCGCTATTTATTGTACACCTATGGTAGGGCATCTAATTTCTTGCAATCATTTGCACTTTTAACATGCAAAAATGACTTTAATGCCATCAACAAGGTTCAAAGAAAGGGAAATCTGTAATATTCACAGAATTTATTAAACGTAAAAGTGGATAAAGCGATCATGATGTCAAAACCAACGGGCGCATTTTTTGGTGTTTTGACCCTAGTTGTGATTCTTGCAATAGCTCCATCAGCTTTTGCAGAGTCTGACACAACAGTAAATATTCCGGCAGGTGCAGGTTCGGGTCCAACTTGTTCACAATCGAACAACTGCTTTGATCCGAATGTCATCAATGTGACACCGGGAACAACAGTAGAATGGAAAAACAATGACAAAGTCGGCCACACAGTAACAAGTGGCAACCCATCAGACAATGAGACTGGCACTATCTTTGATAGCAGTCTGATTGCGGTTGGAAAAGACTATTCTTTCACATTCAATGATCCTGGCACCTACAATTACTTCTGCCAAATTCATCCATGGATGACAGGTCAAGTGATTGTCGCCGCAGCCTCAGCTCCGAGCACAACTAGCAACAACATGCAAGGAATGTCATCATCATCTGGTAGCAACATGTCATCAGGTACATTAAGCAACACGCCAGAAACCAGCGTACCATCAAGTACTACCGAAAGCACCAACATGCCTTCCAGTACAACTACGTCTTCCGCACCACCATCTACCGAGCAGTCAAGTAACAATGCAGCTCCAAGTACACCTACACCCACCTCCGTAACATACACGTCAACATCAACAACCAGTAGCGCAAGTCCAGATCAAATGGCTGGATGGAGTGCAGGTATAGGAATTGCTGCAGTTATGAGCGGCATCGGTGTCTGGTCAGCAGTGCGTCGCAGATAAAAGCGATGGTAAGAAGACTATTACTTTTATTTTTAATCAATTTCAAAGTCAGGTGACAGCATTAAATGATACAAGTCAGAATACAATCAAGGTTTGAGTTTAGATCTGATATTTTTTGGTATTGTGTTCAACAGATAATTGCAAACATGAAATGTGGAAGGCGTAATACGATCATACTTGAGATACGATAGTAAGACTTTCTTTGTGTTTTGTACAATTTCTGTACAATACCTGTAAAGTTTTTGTTTGTACTTGGCAACTAGCAGATATGATTTTGCATATCCAGAGAGCCAAATTTGCTTGTTGAAAATTTTGTCAAGATATAGTTCATTCCAGTACGGTATTTTTACACCAATGCTGTCTTTATCACAATAGCCAGATTGGATGTAATCGGATCTAGTTACGGTGTTACCTGTGCGAAGTACTCTGTATGCCTCAGTAATGATCTTGAATTTTTCCTCGTCGTACTTTGAGGTGTTTTTATCTGGATGATACCTCAGTGCCAGTCTCCGGTATGCGGCCTTTATTTCATAGATGGATGCGCCGTCATACAAACCAAGGACGCGGTAGTAGTCTAGGCGGTTCACTGATCTCTATTTTTTAGTACTGTTTTAAAAAAGTTTAACTTCATTTTCTTGCTCTATTTGAAAAATAAATTCAATCGCAGAACGGCTTTGTATGATATATTAAAACCACATTAAATTTGTGCAAAAACCGTCTTAGGATATACAGTTTTCACAAAATGCTTCGTGTGCTACATGGTTAGAAGGTGCGATATAGCATCATTGAAATATTTAGTAATTGTTTCATAATTAGTTGAAAGTTTCCATACTTGCACTTGTAATCGTAGGTGGTCTTGCTGCAATAGTAATTTTTCTTGTATTCAATTTTCTTGTATCTATTCCGACTCAGAAATATGAAATCTCTGTTGACCCCATTCTTGTCAAAGACATCATGGGCTCAGAGACACATGTTATCATCAAAAATACTGGCACGGATCCTCTTACCAATGTGAAAGTAGATTATGGCGGGACCACAAAACCAGATGTGATTTATCTACTCAATCCAGGCGAAAAGATCTCGCTCTCACCACCAGAAGGAAGTGATCTTACAACAGTTAGAGTCACGGCTGATCAAGGAATTGATATCACGCAACCCTATAGAATGCCTGCAAGTGCTCCGTTCGTAGGAAATTCTGGTTTTGGCGGATGATTGGCTTGGATTCCTTCAATATACAATGTTGTCCTAAAAAGGTGAATAAGAATCAAACAAGCTAACATTGTGGTCACACAGTCAATTTAATCTTAAATGTAACGGAAGGTAACTACTTGTCGGTAAATGGCCAAGATAAAGATCAATCTGGATGGTGCTGAATTAACAATAGAGTTTTCAGACACAAAAGACTTGGAAGACCAGCTAGAAAAGATCGACCTTTCCAAAATAAACACTCTGCTTGATGGCAAGAAACAAAATTCGTGTGGCGCGGCAAATGCAAAAGAGATTTCTTCTCAGAATATTCCACTAACCGCAAAAGTTCTTGGTGCAGTCAATTTATTGAAAATATCAGAGGGAGGAGAGGATGCAATGAAGCTTGCAATCTTTTTGTCTGCAAATGGTGCAAGCAATGAAGAAATTAAAAAGATCACTGGCATTACAATCTTGAGCTCATGAGATAGATTAATGAAATTAGATGTCTGGCGTGACCCGACTGTGCAGAACAGGTGGAAATCACTTCCAAGGAATGGCATCAGATGCCTTTTCATTTGTGTCGTTTCTGCTGGACCACGCAGAGCTAGTTATCTGCGCTTACACAAGGCATTGTTACCTTTCTGCATCCCTTGATTTAAAATCAAACATTGTCAATGTAACCACACAAGTTTTTATACACCCCAGATTTCATTTCAAGGAGATAAAATCTAAAACTGATTCAAAGTCAAATTATTCCACAACGGAACCTCATATTGCATCATAATTCCAGCCTCCTTAAGGTCATTTTTGGTACAACTCAAGTAGTGAATAGAGATCAAAAACTTGCCATTACTTTGCCTGTGATTTTTGTAGTGTATTCGGTATTACTAATCTTGTTTTTCCCGCATGCGCATGCATATAATCAGACAGCGAAGGTGCCCAGCGGACCGCAGTGTGAGACCACCTACACAGTAATCTACAAGGATCCTACAAAGTTTGATGAGCCAAAGATCATAGATGTGTTAAGACAGAACTTGTCAGGAATAGATTTTAGTGCAGATGTTCTTGACGGACACCAGTGGTGGGACTATATACACGTAAGCACGACGGATGCCAACTCCATGTCAACACTTACCATTCCCACTGTCTCAGGCTCAACAGATACAATTGTGAAAGAAACCATACAGAAGATAGATGGGGTCTTGAAAGTAGACAGCATGATTACCAGATGGTGCAGTTGATACAAAATTTTATTTTGGCAACTAGTGCAATGTCTTACTCTCTTCTCAATGCAACCATTGGAGAAAGTTTTGATGCTTTCCATGCAGGAAATATTCCTGCACCGACTGCAAGTGAACCTGACAAAAGCCAGACTTTGATGAGATCTTCTGGCAGGAAAATCGGCGAGAAGGAACTGATGCTGCCACCGCCATGGCTTGGCTGCTGTTCAAGATTGCCTGTGGATATAGAAGAGAACCCAGTCATGGCATACCCTCCTATAACCCCTATTGCGACGCCCAAGGAGGCACCCATTATTCCAATCAGTGCAGCCTCAACCAAAAAGAGCGCCATTATGGTCGAGTTTTGGGCACCTATTGCTTTCATTGTGCCAATCTCACGAATTCTCTCGGTCACCGAATTGTAAAGTGTAGTTACTATGCCGACTGCACCCACAACTAATGCGATAAATCCGATCATCGCTACAAACATCGCGTTTCCCTGCGCTGTTTGTTGTCTTACCTGGATGAATGCCTGTGGAGTGTTAAGTCCAATGTTTTTCCCATAATTGTAGGTGATCTCTTGCTGCACCGTATCTACATAAGTGTCATCAGTAGTTTGTATAAGAAATGAGTCATATCTTCCTGACTTGCGCAGGAGTTGATTTGCCGCATCTGCGTTTATTATAAGCGAGTTGTCAATCCTTGGATTTCCAGACGACTTCATTATTGCAGTCACAAGAAAATTTCTGGCCGCTTGCTGCTGTTTGCCTGCGGAATCCGTGTAGCTATAAGTTATTTTGAGTGTCTGACCTACTGTCACAAAGGGCGTGGTTGCACCGGAAGGATTAGCTATTGTATCCCCCACAATGGCTGCAGACCTATCAGAGGGCAAGATGGTAGACCCATCAACATACTGCAGATTTGGCAACATGACAGTTAGCTTTGAGGGATCCATTCCAACTACCGAAACGCGTTGAACATTGCCATAGGAGTTTATTGTCACAGCGCCGGTATATTGCGGAACAACATCCGTTACATATGGCAAAGCTTTGATTCTATTTACTATCACGTTGTTGAGGATAAGCGATGACTGTGAAGAATCACCACCATAGTAGGAGTGTTGTCCTGCTGTTGCAATAATAACATTAGAGGCTAGAGAACTAAGCTGTTGTTGGAGGAACGCGGATTGACCAGCACTAAGGCCGTTTATTACTACCACAAGGCTTGCACCTAAAACTACCATCAACACTGTCAGTATTGTTCTAACTTTTCTGTCTACTAAGGCGTCATATGCCAAGGAAAAGATATCACGCGGATTCATTTTGCTTCTTGTCCGTGTTTTCTAAAACTGATACAATGTCGGTATCACTTCCAGTCAACATCTTGAGTTTTTTGCGAGATTTTCTCTTTCTGATTATAATTCCAGCAGCAATGGCTCCCACAGCTGAAGCTCCAATACCAGCCAGAATGGCAGGATTCCCTACGATCTGGTCGGTAATTGACTCCTGCGCACGGATATGCGTTGGTTGGCCTCGTGGAATCATTATATTCTGAGTTAGAGTAACGGTGTGAAAGTTCTTGAGATCGTCAGCATATACAACTTTGAATGCAACAGGATAGCTTCCCGGAGGAAGCAGGTTCAAGCCATTGAGTGGAATACTGAATGGAATAGGAGAGTCGGCTGTAAGGTCCCCCAAGAACTGTTGTGAAGACGCAATTCCTTGCCCTCCTCCACTGAATCCCTCCTGGCTGCCACCCAATTCTCCACGGTTGCCTTCTCCAGAGCCACCCTGCTCGCCAAATCCGCCACCATTTTCTCCTCCAAAACCTCCTCGTCCAGTGCCATGAGATGGTGAAGTTTGGGCATCACCCTGTTGGAATGATGATAAAGTGGAATTGGAACCATTGCCATAAGTTATTCTGGCTTGTCTTAGTGTATCCAAGAGTGTGGATGGTGCAAGCTGTATAGTGCTATAAAGTCCTGTAGTGCTTCCTTGGTTTAGCAAGCTGCCTGCTATTTGTGGCGAATTACCCACATAGTTTACAGACAATCCATATATTTCCAGTTTGACATCTCCTACCACAAACGCTCCCAAAGTCAAAGAATTTGTCTGCGTCTGTCCATTTGCTATATAGCTGGCTGTAAGGGTAAATGAAGTAGGGTTATTAATGAGGGAATTTGCGGCAAACACCTGAGTAGATAGATATTGGAGTTGGCCGGGTTCAAGCTTTTGTATGGTCCATGTAGAGGTACCGACAACTGAGACAGAAGTGGATTGCGGAACAAGTGAGACTACTATATTCGAGGCTTCAATGGTGCTATTGTTTGCCACTGTAAAATTTAATGGAGAAAGAACATTAGAGGTGATGATTGGAGAGGTTGAATTTCCAAGATAGTGTAGGCTCAGGGACTGTGGTGGAATTGGTGCGACCACAATACCAGTGTTCAAGGTAGTGCTGATCTGTTTTCCCCATGCGTTGTTATAGGTCAGCATTATAGCTACATCCTGAGTCTGTCCTGCTGCTGAGGTGGCAGGAAATACAACAGTCTGAATTTTTGCAGTCCCATTGGCAGGTATATTACCCAAGTTGAATTGGTTTGCTCCAAAATTAACAATGTTTGTGGTCGTTGAGGATAGCGTGAGAGTGCCAGATGATTCGCTAGAACCAGAGTTCCCTTTTTGCCCAAGGTTTGTTATTGTGGCAACCATGCCAGTTGCATTAGACGAGCCCCTGTTTGAAATGGTTATGGTAATTGGATCTGCCTGAGCTGGAAGTATACGTGGGGTGTCTGTTGAAATATCCAGCACTACTTTGCCCGGAAGAACGAGCGGGACTTGAAGCAGTGCGGATGTACAGCTTTGCACATTAAGACCGGCTGCACCTACACCTATTTTGTAGTTGATTGCCATGTTAGTGCTGTATGTGCCAACCTTGGTAGTTGGTAATACATTTACATTAAAGAAAAGAGTGACTGTGCTTCCAGCGCCCACCTGACCGTAATAGGTTGCAAGTGCATAGTTGCTTGCCATTTTTGATGCAGGGTTGTACTGTTGGAGAAGTTGTGGTATCTTGCTACTACCGGTTGGAGAAAACCCAGACGGCAGATTCAAAAACGCCGTAACCGAGTTCAGTGGATTGTTTCCTTTATTGTTGATTACTACTGCAAGTACCGACGGTCCCTCTCCCGGACCTACTTCCTTTTTGACTGGAATTGTATTGCTTGCAGCTGCGTCTGACGTTCCTTGGTCTACCCAATATGCGTCTATTACTACAGGTCCTTGATAATTGGCGTCTATAGTGGTGGTCAGTGGAGGTGCGCAGTCATTTACTTGCATTACCTGCTCTGACGACGGAAGACTAAACGATGAGACAAACAGTATACCTATCAGAGCTATTGAGCAGATCTTGAACACTAGATCCTTTTTGGTATCTTTAATTGATAACATCTTTTTCGATCCTTCCATCCCGTATCACGATGGACCTATCGGTAGACTCGGCAAGCTCTGGATTGTGTGTGACCATTATTATGGTACGCTTAAACTTATGCGACAAGGTCTTCAGCATATCAAAGACGTCCTCTCCTGTCGTGGTGTCAAGGTTTCCAGTAGGCTCATCTGCTAAAACCATTACAGGGTTATTAACTAGGGCCCTTGCAATGGCAACTCTCTGTTGCTGACCACCACTTAGATTAACCGGTTTTTCTGTTGCCTTGTCTGCAATCCCAAGCGCCTCCAAGATTTTCATTACACGTTCGTTTGCTTCAGATTGAGACATGCCAGCTATTGTTACTGGCAGCTTTACGTTCTTGAGAACTGTTGTACGATTTATCAAGTTATATGATTGGAATACAAATCCAATCAGGTTATTTCGCATCGTAGCTATCATGGAGTCATTTAGGGCAAAAATATCGATTCCATTTATGTAGATACGTCCAGAAGTAGGCTTATCCAATGCTCCGACCATATTGAGAAGCGTGGATTTTCCGCTTCCAGATGGACCTGCAATGGAAACAAATTCGCCCTTTTTTACTGAGAAATTAATTTTGTCTAGCGCCACAACTCTTCCCGCGCCAGATTCGTAAACCTTGGACAGATTTTGTACAGTAAGTACATTTGCATTCAAGTTTACGTTGCTAGTCTTTGGCGATTCTTCTACCATTGTATCAGAACTCTGTTTCGTACCTGATTTATTCCTACTCAAAACTATTGTACTCCAAGTGTTTTTTTGATATGATTATTTGACTTTGTACAAATGTTAACAAGATTGTAAAAAAATAATTTGTATAGTAAATGTATAGGGACAATATAGTATATTGATGTGGATTGATAATGTAGAGATGTTTGTGGGCATATCTACGAGGAGAGTAGGCACTAAGATCGAAGGGGTTGTGGAAAACTCTCATGTTCTCCTCCGTAGAAATTAAAATTATGCCCACATCCTCAAGTAGCCAGAGCAGAATTAAATAATTGTCAAACTTTGTTCATTAACATTGTTACTGTAATACTATCATTTGAATGAGATGTACAAATGATATAAAAGCTTAATACAGAATTTTGTTCCCAAAAATACGATATTATCCTTGTCACATGAATACCGTGATCGAGTTTACATAAGAAAAGATATTCTTTTGAAGCTTACAGAGTTTGGTGAGCTCAATCAGACAACCCTGCTAAGCTATTGCGGTCTGAATCTGATGAAACATAGAGATATACTAGAGAGTCTAGAACGTAAAGAGTTCATAAAAAGGACAGAGATACCATGGGGAAATAAAAAAGTGATAAAATATTCAGTTACAGAGAAGGGAAGACAGTTCTGCCGCATGATTTTGGAGCCTTATGAGGAAATCTTTCCGAGGAATGAGAGAAGTGATCGGGAACAAAGTTAACGAAATGTTTTATTCATACACAGGAGTTGTTAATCATCTAAATGTCTGATCCTAGAGAAAACAAAGACAACAAAAGTAATGAGCCTCCAGAAAACATGTTTAGAATTGTAGATGATCTTCTTATACATACAAATAGTTCAAGACGCATATTTCTCATCTTTATTGCCGCTGCATTGATCTTTGCTCCTATCGCACTTGTGATGGGAGGAATACTGATTGGCCATCCACGTTACAGCATATGGCGTCTTGAAGAAAACCATGAAGAGTTTGGAGATAATATGACACAAAATAGATACATTCCATCCACTGGTACTCAATTCTTCATAGTTGAAAAGAACGGAAGTTCAGTTGTCAGAGAGATGCCCTTCCATCCTCCACGTCAAGACATGCCGATATTCGGGGGGATACAGGCATTCATTTTTATCTCAATAATATTTGCAGTTGTGTTACTTTACATTGCACTCAAAGAATACAGATTTTTTGCAAAGTGGAATACAAGATATCAAAAATACAAAGCAACACAGGACAAGATAAATGACGAGTTGGGAAAAGACTAGCCTTGTTTTATATCGCACATATTACAGTTACAAAATCTTGTACGGTAAATTTGAAGTACCAGAAATTACTACAGATTCCTTCATTGTTGTCTCATGCTCACATTATACGAAATAATCACTAACCTTGTTCCTTAACAAGGTGTCGCAATCCATTATAAACTGTGTAGCTAATTTACGGTAGAATGAACATACAGGCATTGAAAACAAATCACAAACTGCTTGTCATGATTCTCGGCGTGGCAATAGTTGCCACAGTGGGAGGCTCACTGGCATATGCACAGACTGCGCCTGGATCGAGTTCCAACCAGACACAAACACCAATACAGGGTTCAGTCAATCTTCCGCAGATGATCTTATCTAGCGTAAAGGTTGATTTCACTACTGCTGCAAACACTGCTGCAGGTCAAGTAACAAACGGCAAAGTCTTAGCTGGAGGTTTGACAATAGAACAGGGCTATGCTGTTTACGCCTTCAAGGTAACTGACGGCACAAACATCTACTCTGTGTTAGTAGACGCAGGAAACGGCTCAGTGCTCAAGATGTCACAAGGACAGCCATTAAACATGGGCGCCTTTGGTGGCATTGGCGGTTTTGGAATGCGAATGCATGGCCATATGGGCATACAGGGAGACTGGTCTAAATCCCACACGCCAGGCAGCACAGCTCCTAGCACAACAACTCCAAGCGGATTCCAAGAATAAAACCGAGATCCACTTTCCTTTTTTATTTTTATATTACTGTACAGTACCATCTGTTCTTAGACGATATTTTTACAACATCATGTTAGAGAACGCAGTATACGAAGAAGGTTAAGAAAAAGATTTGATTTGTGTTATACGTGTGTTAAGTATCTATGCAATTTTCTATTGATAGAAAATGTAATCATAATTTCGTTCAAATTATAATTCAATTTGAGAAAATACAGAGCAGGTGAAACAAAAACGGAATACAAATGGATTGCTTTAACAAATACTACGCTTACTATTCTGATGGCATCGCTTGACACTAATATCGTTGTTATTGCACTGCCAAAGATTTCGTCGGATCTACACGTCTCAATACTTGAGACAATGTGGGTCTGTCCTTTCTTATCGTCATAAAATTTGTTCCCCTCTTCGAACTTGAAATGGTTTTTATCAGCAAGAGCGTCAGTTTTTCAAGCAGCCCGAGCTTTGTCAACTCTATTCACATAGTATTTTTCTTGTCTGCTGTCCTGCTCATGGAATCGATAATTCCTTCACTTATTGAACGTCCCGCCAAGCCTCAAGACGAATGTGTTACATGTCACTAGATATAGCGAATTGCTTGGAAATATAGGAATTTACACTCTATGTGTAAATCTCAGTCCGGTTTTGGTTGAAATTGCAATTATAGATATGATTGCAATTGCCAACACAAGTGCTGCTATTGCGCCAAATTCTGGAATCACAAATGTTCCAATTATCTCTATTTGGGATGTTCCATTAGAGAATGGTATTTCGAGTGTTCTGTCAGTTGAGGTCGGGTTCATCTCTTGGAACTCGTCATTTTCTTGACCATCGTTTAGTACAAAGTACTGGTCATCTGTACCATTAGACTTCTTTGCATCAATCAATAACCTTGGCATCGTAATTGTCAGCTTACCGTCACCAGTAGTCTGGATTGACACTATGAGTGATTTTGAGTTGGGATCTGCCTTTACATTAAGAACCTTGCCGTTTGTGATAGTATAAGTCACTGAGTAGTTTGTACCATCCACTGGTATTGTGTTTCCAGCACCCTGAGATCCTGAGAATTGGAAGGATGTCGTTGCAGATCTTTCTGGGCCTCCAAACTGTACATACACAGAATATGTTCCTGCTGCTTGCCACAAGACTCCACCAGAAGTTAGATTTATGGAAAATGTCTTGTCTGTGTTGACTGGAATCTGGCTTACTGTAACTACATTTCCGATTGGATTTCTTAAGATAAGTGTGAGCGGCGTATCGCCAAGATAATCGCTAGTCTTACCAGATATTGTAATAATATCACCATCATTATACGATGGCTTGTCTGTTGCAACCGAGATTGCATAGGAGGGCTGACCAAGGTTCACTATGGTACCTGAATTGCCAGAAGCATTGGTTATCATGTAGGAGGGAGGTGGAAGATTGGTTTGACTGGAATTCGACATATTCATAGTATCAGCAAATGCTGGAACTATACCAGATGCACTAACCAAAATACCTAGTAATGCTAGTCCGCTGGTACTAATTCTCACTAATGACGAGTTTCTTTGCTGGTATATAAGCAATTACTAAAATTTAGTTAATTTCTGGATGAATTGCAGTTGGCAAAATTTTACTTCTTTTATGCCACCTCTAGAACCTTACAGGACCTTTTGGGCATGTGCAATCTCAGCATACTAATGGAATAGTCCAAACAATAAACGTCGGTGCAAGGTATGTTTAGTTTTAACATACATTTGGATAATAGGTATAAGCTCCAAAACATTGTGGCTTGCAACGAGCACAAAAAAACATTACAAGATGTATGAACTGTAAAGAAATTGTAGAGTTTTACTGGGAACCTAGGTACAATGGATATAGAGGGCGATGTCTTAAATGTTTAACCAACTGGCCTGAAACATAACGAGTTTTTACCACTGTCTAATACATATCTCGCTTTAAGAAAATCATTCAATTTGTGAAAATCAGCCTAGATTTGCAAAATATAGACGAGTATTATTAGATAATTTGAGATCATAATTCTAATCTCCACAGGTATGATTTGGTTGTTAGGAAAATTTATTGCGTGTCTATTGGCTAGCAACTAGTTTTCCGGGATCAGATACCAATTCAACCTTGAGATTCTCATTAGAAGATCCTGATTTTGCCATTTGAGTCATTGAAGAAATATCATAGCTGCCTGAGACAGCAGATAAGCTAGAACTTACTGTAAAGCGATACACAAGAACACCACTTAATGCAACCGCAAGTGCGGCGATCACTACAATTGTAACTTTAGGTCGTGATGCCATGAATTATCTACCTGCAAGAATTGCAATCTCATTTCATTGTCCATCTGAAACACAAACTGGATTATTTCGTTAACTGACGGTATGGCGATAACAACAATCGTGTCTTTTCATTAGGCTAGACTAATTTTGGCCAAATATTTAATTTGTCTAATCAAGACAAGTTGTGAAAACAAGTATGAATTCTAATAGTTTGGAATATAGATGGAACTGACTCTCTACCATTTTTGGCTAGAGGTGAAGTAACAAAGTTAATTAATATTGTTCAACAATCGTTTTATTCTGATTAACAAAATTACAAAACATGAAACTAAGAAAAAAAGAATTTGAATTTGGAGATACAAATATTGTATTCTCGCATCCAGTTACAGTAGAGCAATAGGAAGACAGTATTTTGCAATGCTCTGAGTCAAGACAGAAAATAGTTTTTACGTTAGAATTTATCGTATAGACATAGTTCGTTATGTGTAGGCTTGGATTGTTCCAGACGTTATAAGATACTGAATCTCGTTTACAAATTCATTGTCTGAAATTTGGTCTTGAGACCACCAAACAGCAGTGTTTTTGACCCATGTTGGTATGTGGTAGTTAGAGTCTTCTACAAAATAGATTTGTGGTGCGGTGACAATTCCTTGTTTTAGCAGGTACTGTAGTCCTGTTGCAAATGTCTTGTCAGATATCCTTCCTGCTGCCCACTGGCTTGCGTTGTCCTTAAGCCAGCTTGGTATTGGCGACTGACTTGGTTCATACATTATGTTTGTTGTGGCAATGGTACCTCGTGCTCCATATTGTGCATTAATTACATATTGATGCCTCGGTATCCACAAGTTAGTCGGAATGATCGTTGTGGAAAACTTGTTTGATGTCTGAGTCGACACATGGTTTGATGCTACGCCATTTCCAGAAGCATCAGTCACCCAAACTGTAACTATTTCATTTGAAACAAAACGGGATGCCTGACCCGATATAGTAATGTTTTCTCCGGGAACATATACGGTCTTGTCTGTGTATATGGAAAGTGTGACCGGAGGTAGAGGAGGTACATCAGTTCCAACATTTACCGTCCCTGTCATCCACGGATGCATGAGACAATAATAGCCATAAACTCCACTCTTATCAAAGGTATGAGAGAAAGAATCTCCTGGATTAATTAAACCACTATCCATTCGTCCATCGATTCCAAGTTTTGGTTTGCCTGAAGACACAGTATGCGTAGAGGTGTCATCGTTTATCCAAGTTATTGTGTCTCCTACTTCAATATCTATGACAGTCGGCGAATAGAAAACCCCAGTATTTTGGTGAGATGCGCCAAGAGGTATTACAACTTCATTGTCAGCATATGCATCATAGGATACTATCACATATAATATAGATAACATCATGGGAAGAACGATGCGGTTTAATCCTTTCATATAGCCAAATTTGGCTTTTTTAATAGATAAGAGATGCGTAGGATTGCTCTGTTTGTTTTTTCGGTGACAGAAATGGATACTTTCTTCTGAATCTGCATACTAAACAAATATCAGTTTCAACTAAATGAATATGTTACCTAGTATCCTTTTGATCAAAGAATTTTTTATTTTTAAAGACCTTGATGTGATCATAGACCTCAAAGGAGAGTATGATGTAGGACCACAGAAACAGGATATCCGCAGGATGTCCAGTATAGTACGAGTCGTCAAGTGAGAAATATTGGAAACCTGTATCAGCAATTACTTCTAGAAGAATGCCTGTAGTACTAGCGACTACAAAAAGTTCACCCTTCCTCCAAGAAATAGCATAACTCCTATTATAGCAGGCACGAGCACTATCGAATCAGCTACAGGATAAAACGCCCCGAGCATAACAGAAAACTGATCCTCATCAGTATTATTTTTAAGTGTAATGTATAGAGTGGGAATCAGCAGAGTTGCAGATATTATTGACGCTACGGCTGCCCATATTCAGATAGACAATGGAATACCACAGTATTCAATGATAAAATCATTTGGAACAAAGAACAAGGTAATACATGCAGAAACCTGTTTGCACTAGCTTTTGCTACGGTTTTGTTATCAGTACTTGGCATGTCGGCGCATCAAGCACTTGCAGTGGGTCAAGCCCCTAGCACATGTAGCAACAGATATGATGGTATCATAACTGCCATGACAATAACTGTGGGATCAAGGACATATGAGCCCGTAGCACATCCAGACATTAAAGCTGCAAGACAGTACATCCATGACTAAGAGTCATCCTGCTAACTTGGCCCCTTCCACGACTCAGCAGGTTTCATGGAACACGCTTGCACCAAGCAACGTCACATACAACATAAAATGGATAAGCAGTTAGGCGCTGTATTAGTTCCTCTTTCCTTTATTTTTAGATTTGAAATAAAGCCAAGAATTGAAAAATAATTTAATTGTATTCCAATCGTTTGATTATCTTTCCAAGAGTTATTGTGTCAAGACTTGATCTGATTTTACCTTCTTTTATCTTTGTATTCCATTCCTTTATCTTTGGCAACTTTTTATTCTCGCTTATTATCTTGCATGCAAAAAGTGGGTTTGAGCCATACCATGAGATTGCAGATTGGACTACATATTGCAGATCAGAGTCATTTACTATTGGCCAGTGACACGCAAGCGAGATGTCAGGCGATACATCTAAGAGTCCAAGCCTTTTCTTTATCATAGATAAAATTTCAGAAAATCTTGAAGGAACCTCTAGTGCAGAAATTGAGATTTGGATTTCATTTCCATCCTGCATGCTCTTTTCGTCATCTGTAAACGCTATCTTGACAGAGCCACGCTTTCCTGAAATTATTAGACGGTCCTCAAAGACCTCAATTGTTCCTCCCATATCACGTATAACATCAGACAGGACATGTAACCTTTCCTTTTCAATATTTCCAATCATTATTTTAGTTCCGGAATTGCCAGACAAAGTAATATCTACAATGTCTGACGAATTGACAAGATTTATCTTGACACAGCTAAGCACAGTCCTTACAAGATCCACGTCTTCATTATCAAATACAAGTATAGTGGTAGATTTTTTGTCTTTTTTTCCTAGTCTTTTCAAAAAGCTAAATATCTCATCTGGAACTGCATTCAACTCTTGGACGTCAATTACAGCAGATTGTCCAGTCGTATCAGATTTCCAGTAAGCTGTGGCTGGTTCTGCAAGTGTACATATCATGTTATACGCCGCACGTCTTTCCATAGGAACAAGAACAACAGAATCACCGCTCTTGTTTGTGCGATAATATGTAGTTCCTTCCGCTGAAGAACACTTCAAGATGTTTACCAGACTTGATTTGGCAGTAAATTTCTCGTGTTTCTTGCTTACCTTGAGGGGGTTCCAAGACCTCATCTTAGGATCAAACTCCTCCCACAGATCCGTGCTTGATAGCTCTAGTGGATAGGAATCTCCAAGTGGCCTTATTTCTGATTTGTACAGTCTTGTCAAAACCTTGGCATGGTCTTCCAACTTGTGAACAGAGATTCCAATGACCCACAGAGAGTCAAGAAATTCTTTTCGTGTAGAACCCTCCAATGTGCAGCTCCAGCGCCGTTCCACCATTTTTGGTACAACTTGAAGCTTGTTGAGAATTCTTTCCAGCTTGGTTTGCTGTGAGAAATGGATTGGATTGATTTTTGTAAATGTATTTTTGTAAGTTTCGCAAAGATTTGGCCTAACCTTCTGAAAGCAGAGATCACAGAATTCCATCGGATCAAAACTCATGGAATTTAGGTGGATTTTATGCCAATTTCAATTTTTATTTTTTGGTATGTTTGGAGAGTTATTGTAGAAATCTTGGTATCTTTTTTACAATATGTGCTATCGATATCCTCCCAGGTCCAAGCACCACTATTGTCAGCAATATGATTAATGCCAAGAGCTCAAGTTCTATACCCTGATTTCCTGAGAACGTCTTTAGTTTTTTTACATAGACTATGGCTCCAACCATGTCGATTGCAATGATCCCGCTTGATATTCTTGATAGGACGCCTGCTATTAGTAGAGCGCCTCCAACAAGTTCCAGCAATCCTACCGGCAGAGCAAGCTCTGGAGGCAGGCTAAGGCTGGACAAGAACTGTCCGAATCCGCTGTTAAACTTTGCTTGGCTGTGGACCATAAAGAAGACGCCGACAACAAATCTCAGTCCAAAATGGCTGAGATCATGCAATCTATGGGTCCTAAGAGTGGCTTCGACTATATACTGATTCCTACAAACTACCTCTTATACTCTTTGCCTAATTTTATCAAAAAAACAGATTTATTCATTTACACAAAAGATGCTGAATCCAATAGTGTAACAGTTAGTTGGCAGAGTCATTACTTGGTTTTGTATTTTGAAATATCTGATCAATCTGTTCTTGTGTCAGAACGGTATCATACAGATTTACATTTGAGATCTGGTCTGAGATGAGGTTTCTTGTATGCATACGTGCCTTCTCGTAATATGCTCCAATCGTAACGTTTGCATCAGAGGTGAGATTTTGCATTGTTTTGTTGATTGGACTTTGTAGGATTTGCCTCAGGTGTAAATTAGAAGGAGTACATAGGATCTGGTAATGTATCGTTTGTATCATTTTCATCATCTGTGGCGTTGGTATCATTTGCATCGGTTATTGTCGTATCGTTGAGCCCTAGCTGGTCATACATTATAGTAGAAGAATCGTTTTCTTCCACATTAGTAGAGTTTGAGAATTGGTTAAGCGCCAAAGTTGCATTTGGGAACTGGTCCAATAGCAGTGTAGAATTGGAAATCGAGGTAGCGTTTGAAAACTGATTAAATGATACAGTATTGTTCTCTGATACAGTATTGTTCAACACAGTAGAGTTTGAGAACATCCAGAGTGACAAAGTAGAATTTGCAAGTGTGTCGTTTCCACATTTTTCATCCGGTTGACAGGTTGCCAGTACTTGATTTACTGAATTGAATAGAAATACCATAACCAAGACATAAACTACCGTAGGCAGACACTTGCCAGCAAAAGTTTTGTGCCCTGAATTTAACAAGACTTACTATAATATCTACTCGCTCATTACCTATCACCATATGGTAAAAATGTTCTGTAACAAATTACGGGTAGAAATGGTACACTAATTTTTATGATATGGAAAAAATTCGATAGATATAAAGCTGTGTGCTTTTTGTTATCATGAAAGATAAAACCTTCAATACGCCAAAATATCTATCCACATGGTTCCAGTCAAAACATCTGTTGTAATGACCTATTATCGATATCAATAGGCTTGTTTGTATACAATTTGCATCCACAAAACGGTACGGTGTCAAGGTTGTAGATAGTAGCTCACTGCGGCAAGACATTACTACAGTTGTTTCTGTTGCAGGTATGTTCAGTGCCCTAGGCGCTCTAGTATTCAGCGGCATCTCGCAATCAAGCCAGAGTAAGAGTCAATACTATCAGATATTGAAAGACTTTGAAGGGGAATACATAAGCTAGGCGAGATAGAGGTACAGCTCAGAGATTTTGTTGGTATGACATTTGATGAGCTTTCAAGACAGTCACGAGAGATTATAGAGGAGCTGAGTTATACCATGACTTGGTGCCAAAAAGAAGGCATCAAAAAACCAAGCAAACTGTGAGTCTATCACATTATAGATATATGGCTACAGGAAATCAAACTCAAAATTTTAATAGGTATATGGCTCGAGAGAGGACAGAAGCAAATCATGTCGCTTGCAAAACCCGAGATCTCCGTTCGTTCAAGGTCACTTTCAGTAATAATACCAACGTATAACGAATCTCAAAACATTATAAAGATGCTTGATATTGTTTCCACCTCACTGCCTCCTAGCGCAAATGCAGAGATAATCGTGGTTGACGACAACTCTCCAGACGGCACGAGCAAAGTGGCAGAAGAATACGCAAGGGGATCATGGGCCAGAAACGGTTGTGAGATAAAGGTAATCAACCGCAAAGGCGAGCGTGGTCTAAGCTCTGCTGTACTTGCAGGCATTAGAGCATCAGTGGGAGATTCAGTGGTAGTAATGGATAGCGATTTCTCCCATCCCCCAGAGACCATAATAAAGATGCTAGATGAGCTAAAAAAATCAGATTGCGATATAGTCGTTGCATCAAGATATGTGGACGGAGGTTCCATCACAGGATGGCCTTTCAAGCGCAAGTTGATTAGCAAGGGAGCAACAAAGATAGCTCAGCGAAGCCTTGGGATAAAGATAAAGGATCCCATGTCGGGCTTTTTTGCGTTCAGAAGACATATCATCAGAAACATACATTTTGACGCCATAGGGTACAAGATTCTCTTGGAGATACTTGTAAAGGCAAGAGGGGCAAGGGTCAGAGAAATTCCGTACAACTTTACAGACAGGAGAACTGGTACTAGTAAGCTGACCAAATCTGTAATCCTGGATTATATCAAATCAGTATGGGGGCTGTACAGATACGGAAAATCTAGTGGGGAAAGAAGGACCTCTGTACGCTTCCTATCAAAGGCAGGACGATTCTATACCGTGGGAGCCTCCGGTTTGCTTATAAACTATCTTGTATCTTTTCTCTTTGGAGCAGTCCTGTCAAATCTGTGGTATATTTACGCCACGATGATTGGAATCACATTTTCAATGACGTCAAACTTTATTCTAAACAAGCTATGGACGTTTGAAGATAGAAACACAAGTGCTAGAAGGACTTTGATACAATTTGGGACGTTTGTGGCATTTAGCAGCATAGGTGCTGCATTCCAGCTTGGAATGATCTATTTCTTGGTGAATACAGAACACATGGTTTATGCGCTGTCTCTGTTCGTATCGGTTGCAATAGCATCCATTGGCAACTTCATACTCAACAAAAAGTGGACCTTCAAGGAAAAGGTTTGGAGCTAATCTTTTTCCACCTTCAATTTTAAAAATAATGAAGTATTTTCTAATTCATGGTTGAGAGAAGGTTTCATCTAGCAAGACCGCCAGGCAAACTTGCAACAATCAAGCGAGAATCGCATGGAAACCAAAAGTTCCAACCTTTGCCTCTACCCACAGGATCAAAGCCATACCATCTTTCATTATAGAATGTCCTACCTCCAGATCAGATATCGCAAATCAGCGACGCAAAATCAATATCATTTCATATAATGGTGGATACTGGCGGAATAGTCAATGGCACCCCACAGAAATTGGTTGCAGATGCTATGGAGTATGATTTTACTATTTCTAAACTGTCATTTTTTTATCATCGTGGAGATGTAGTGTATTTTTATGGTAAAGCAAACAATTACTATGCCCAGTTCTACGAACCGTACATACATTATCCCGGGCCTATATTTGCCATACCAGGAAACCACGACGGTGACGTCACAATAGGCAGCGCGCCATCATTTGCTGCGTTTGTTGAAAACTTTTGTGCAAAGGAATCACATTTGACACCTGAAGCTGGAGAAGCCCCCCCCCCCCGAGACGCCATGACTCAACCAAATATTTAGTGGGCGCTTGATGCACCTTTTCTAACAATCATAGGACTTCATTCCAATGTTCCAGAGGGTGGACAGTTTGAGCAGGACCAGCTAGATTGGTTTTCAGAGCAGATGAGCTCTGTCCCAAAGGATAAAGCTCTTGTCGTAGCAGTTCACCACCCACATCGTCAGCAGAATAGGCTGCATGGTGGCAGTGCAGTAATAGAGGAATCACTTGAGGGCGCATTCAAAGAATCTGGCCGTCTAGCAGATCTTGTGTTGACAGGACACGTTCACAATTATCAGAGATTTACCCGACAGTTTGAAGGATGGGATATTCCATACATAGTTGCAGGTTCTGGTTGGTATCACAACTTGCACAGATTAAATCCGTTTTATGGGGAAAATGTTGTCGTTCCATACAAGATGCCAAATGTTGACAACCTCACGCTTGAGAGCTATTTGTGTGGACCATTCGGATTCACGAGTATCAATGTGACTGAGTATACCATAACTGGGCAATACAACAT
>CAZMNT010000027.1:0-24238 GCA_964567715.1 uncultured Nitrosopumilaceae archaeon
CTGTAACAGGATGTGGTAATTTCCTGTTTATTGTTGATGGTTTCCATGCAGCCCTCAGATCCTAATGTTTTTTAAACCCGTTATAGAGTTTTGAGATGTTGTCTGAACAAGAAACCAAGGAGAAATGGGGTATTGCGCATATTTACAGTAGTTATAACAATACCATTGTGCATATCACCGACGTTTCTGGTGGCGAGACAGTGGCCATAAGTTCTGGTGGCAGACACGTAAATGCAGACAGGTACGAATCATCTCCTTATGCAGCAATGAAATCTACTGCAGCAGTAGTAGAGGCTGCTCATGACAAGGGCTTTACTGGCCTTCACATCCGAGTGAGAGCAGTCGGTGGCGTCGGATCTAGAGTTCCAGGACCTGGAGCACAGGCAGCAATCAGGGCACTTGCACGAGGCGGATTTAAGATAGGAAGAATTGATGACGTGACTCCTATTCCTCACGACACTACCCGCAAAAAGGGCGGAAAGAGAGGAAGAAGAGTCTAGATCTCGATAAATTTTACCTTCACTTTTGCATTATTTTGTTCAAAAAAGTTTGTCATAAAACTAACAAGTTTTTCTTCATATTTTTTTCCCTTTGATGCTTGAATCTTGTCTGTAAGTTTTATCGGCATGGCATGCCAGAGCTCACTTTTTAACAATATTTTGAAAAATGTCCAGCCAAACCTATGCATCGGTTCACTGATGAGAAATCCGTCGGTTACTTTACATATGGATTGTAAGTTATTCATTGCAGAGGAGATTAGCGCAATGTCTGTTTCATATTTTGTGGTTGCAATTTCCAAGAGGGTTGATCTTCCGCTCATTTGCATCCCCAGCATGAGACAATGGTCATTTCATTCTTCTAGTTTGTTACGTAATTATAAAATTTGATTTTTTGACATAAATAAACTAGGGATTTTCTTGTACCGTGTCCTGATTTGTGGCATTAGGTTCGCCCTTTAGCTTGTCAGACCAAGATACCAACTTGCCATCTTGTTCAACTTTAATGGTGGTTTGCACTTTAACCCGGATTCCTATGGACCTGAAAAGGGCAAGCAGTTTTCCCCCATCAATGATTTCAGTCACCTCTCCAGATTGGATAAGTTCTGCAAGTTTTGCTATTACCATGCTAGTTTCTGCCGGAAATTGTACCTCTGCGTTTTCCAGAACCTCAAGTCCCCTATATCCTAGCTGCTTGACTACTATTTCTCTCGTAGATACTATAGTCTCTGGCTGCTGTTTTGTTGCCTTAAATTCCTCGATTTTTTGTTTCTGGGAAATGTTTTTTTGCATTTCAAGCAGTCTTTTTGCTTTCAAGAGTTCCAGTTCCTTGTCCTCTTCGTTCATCCCTTGATTACCCCTATAGGAACTAGCTTGACTACTTTTGTTGCTATGCCCAGCTCATGCGATACGTTTGCCACTGCATCCACATCCTTGTATGCCTCAGGTGTCTCTTCTACAACACCTTCCCTAGTAAGAGCTTTTATGAAAATTCCTTTATCTCCAAGAGATTTTTGTACTTGGTTTTCAGTGAAATTGCGTCTTGCAGCAGATCTTGACATCATTCTTCCTGCACCGTGAGCAGTGGAACCAAAGCTCAAGTCCATAGAGCCTGGTTTTCCCAAGAGAATCCAGCTCCCCGTACCCATAGAGCCTGGAATGAAGACTGGCTGTCCCAAGTCACGGTATTTCTGAGGTATCTCATCTCGGCCTTTTGGGAATGCCCTTGTTGCGCCTTTTCTATGCACCACCACAGACCGTAGTTCGCCCTCTATCTTGTGTTTTTCAACCTTTGCTATGTTGTGAGCCACATCATAGATGAGTTTCATATCCAAATCTGTTTCGGTCTGTTTGAAAACTCTTTCAAATGATTTCCTTGTCCAGTGTGTAATCATCTGTCTATTACTCCATGCAAAGTTTAATGCTGCAAACATTGCTTTTCTATAGGACTCGCCCTCTTCAGAAGAATTTGGTACACACGCAAGTTCTCTGTCTACTAGGTTTATCCTGTATTTTTGAAGCGCTTTCTCAGATGTTCTTAGATAGTCGCTGCAGACCTGATGCCCAAATCCTCGCGAACCACAGTGGATCAGGACAGTAATTTGACCTTCATTGTAAATTCCCATCCTATTTGCAGCTTCTTTATCATGAATCTTGTCAACGCGCTGGATCTCAAGAAAGTGGTTTCCCGAGCCAAGACTGCCAAGTTGAGGGGAACCACGTTTGCGTGCAGTTTGAGATACCTTGCTTGGATCAGCATTTTTTATCTGGCCATTTTCCTCACATACATCAGCATCATCGTTTGAGCCATATCCATGGTCTACTGCCCACTGTACTCCTCGTACAAGCACTTCGTCAAGATCGGAAGAACTCAGCTTTACCGCTCCTTTTGAACCAACTCCAGATGGAATTGATTTGAAAAGGTCGATGACGAGATCCTTGAGTTTTGGCCTTACGTCTTTTTCGTTTAGATTTGTTCTAATCAATCTAACACCACAGTTAATATCATACCCAACACCCCCAGGACTTATCATTCCCTCTTCTGCATCCATCGCTGCCACACCTCCTACTGGAAAACCGTATCCTTCATGACCATCTGGAAGTACTACTACGTGTTTTACGATCCCAGGTAACGTTGAAACGTTTATAGCTTGGGTTATAGTCCTGTCAGTCATCATTTTTTGCAATAAACCATCATCTGCATAAATTGTAACTGGGACCTTCATTCCACGAGAGGAATCTGCTTCTATCCGATATTCCATGTTACCTACTTTTTTTGGAGCCAGTGAAGTCATCTCTTTCTGCGAAAAAATGTATGAGGACACAATTTAAATCATGAGAAGGTTCAGTTGGCTATTTTATTTTATCAACTTCGTAGTATGTCGGTACAAATCATGCAGACCCCTGCCTTCAAGAATCAAGTCTTTGTCCCTCTGGTTATCCCCTGCATCCATATACGCGTCTTTCTTCTCTTCTTTTTTATCAGTCATATTCTTCTTTGCCAGCCTAAGTATAAAAAATTAGTTATAAAAGAAGCTTGCAACTCATCTCTTTCGAGTAGATTTATTTTGCTAGTATGGTTTCCTTCTTGTATGCCAATACTGCCAATTGATTCTGGTCGTTATGGAACAAATGCAATGAAGGAAATTTTTGACGACCAAAAAAAGATCTTATATCAATTGGAGATTGAGGCTGTAGCTGCTCTTTCACAATCAGAGATAGGCATGATACCAAAGAGTGCAGCTCAGAATATTGCACAGGTTGCAACGTCAGGAAAGATTACAGTAAAAAGGGTAAAACAATTGGAAGTAAAAAGCGATCATGATACTGCGGCGTTGGTAGAAGCGCTCAGCGAAAGATGTAAGCCCTCTGCAAGACCTTGGATTCATTATGGATTAACTAGCAATGATCTTGTAGATACAAGCAACTCCTTGCAAATCCGAGATGCCATCAACATAATGGAACCCAAGATAGCAAAGATAGCATCCGTCTTGGCAGAGATGGCAATAAAATACAAGGATGTGCCCGCAGTTGGCAGAACGCACGGACAGCACGCAAGCATCATTTCATTTGGATTAAAGTTTGCAAATTCTGCACTAGAGATGGCAAAACATGTTGAAAGAATTGATGAGATAAAGAAGAGAGTCTTGATTTGTAAGACTCTTGGTGTAGTAGGCACAGGTTCTCTTATGGGAGTAAAAGCCTTGGAGGTTCAAAAGAGGGTTGCAAAGAAGCTTTCGTTATTTCCTGCTGATGTAACGACTCAGGTGGTTCCACGTGAGAGATACGCAGAGTATGTGTTTTCAATGGCACTGATTGGTTCAACACTTGAAAAATTGGCAGTAGAGATACGAAATCTTCAGAGAACCGAAATAGGAGAGGTGGCCGAGCCGTTCAGAAAGGGGCAGATGGGAAGCAGTGCAGTTCCGGTCAAGAGGAATCCAGTAAAAAGTGAGCGTGTTACATCCCTTTCAAAATTATTGCGTAGCCAAATTTCTGTTGCCTTTGAAAATATTCCCCTTTGGCATGAGCGAGATCTCTCAAATTCTGCCAACGAGAGGTTCATCCTGCCTACAACATCCATCTTGCTTGATGAGATGTTGGAGGCAATGACAGGAATTCTAAAGGAACTTCATGTAAACGAGGAACGTATAAAGAAGAATTTGGAGTTTACAATGGGTCAAATATTTGCAGAGTTTGTGTTAGAGGCGCTCATAAAGAAGGGAGTGCCAAGATTTGAAGCGTATAGAGACATACAGCGTGTAGCGTTTGCGGCATCAGAGAACAAGATTGACTTTAGAGACGCAGTCAAAGATGATAGTGCTATCTCATCACATCTCACTGAAAAAGAAATAGATGATATCTTTGTGCCGGAAAATCACCTCGGCGCCTCAGATAAGATAATCAGAAACGTTTACAGTATTGTAAAAAGGTCTTGTGCTAGGTTTTCCCAAATTTCACCAAATTTTTATGAATGAGCGAGCCATATTGTAACGCTTTTTTTCTTTTCAATGCGGAATCACTTGGCACTCCAACTGACAAAGCCAGTTGACGAACTAGGTGTTTCCTAACAAAATCATCCTTGCCTTTTATTTTTTCTTCAATTGGAATTGACTTAGCAAATTCGACAAACTCTTCTGAAAGTAAAGGCTGAAATATTTTCACACCAAATTTTGAGGATATCTTGTTTATTGCCTTCATCATCTTGATTTCGTTCTCAAGTTTTGACTCCATAAGACTCATTACAACTTTCTCTCCTTCATCTACAGCTTCCCGGTAGGCATTATATCCACAGAAAAGCTCATCTATGCCGTTTGCCGTAAGAATTTTATCAATTCTATGTTTTTTAGCAAGTTTTGACACATAATGGAATGCTATGCAATTTTCGTTCCAAGAAAGGTTATCAGTGGAGATTTCCTCTCTGATCTCTTTTGCATCATTCTCAAATCTGCTTTTAGGTATGATGTAAGTGAGGTGTTTTAGTTTCAGAAGAGTTGCAATTTTCTTTGAAAATTCAAGATCGTGTGAATTTTCAAAGCCGATTGTAAGTAGAAATATTTCAAATCCAAGATCCGAGCAGATTTTTGCCACCAAAGTGCTGTCAACTCCACCTGAAAAAGCAATTCCAATTTTTTGCGGTTTCAAAGTATTTTCTATTGCAAGAATTATCTGTTCGTGTAGTTTTGTAACAAGGTTTTTCATTTTGTTTGCAAGGTACTTTTTCTACGAGAGTTAAATATAGGGTTCGCTAGGAAAAATTATGGTACTCAGCAGATTAACGGAGGAACGAATCAAAAAGGAATTGTCGAATTTGCCAGGATGGAGTGTTGTAAATGGCAAGTTGCACAAGGACTTTGTTTTTGCTGACTTTGTAGATGCCTTTGGTTTTATGAGTAGGGCGGCCATATACATAGAAAAGATGAATCACCATCCAGAATGGCTCAATGTATACAATAAGATCAAGGTGGACCTAGTAACTCATGATGCAGAGGGCATAACACAAAATGACATCAACCTTGCAAAGACTCTCAATTCTTTAGCAAAATAGCAACTTGCTAGCAAAATAACCTGTACAGAATTTATATACGGTCAGTCCAAAATTTTTCAGATGCCAAGCGGTTCGGCAATTCTAGACTCGGATTTTCGATATATCGATAAGAAAGGAAATCTCATGCGGAGCAGAACAGAGCTTTCCATAGCAGAGATGCTCTCTTTTTTGGGCATAGAATATCAATACAATCATAGTGTAACGCTGAAGAGTGGTAAAACCATTCCAGTTGATTTCAAAACTGAAAAAGGACTCATTGAGGTAATAGATGATAAAGAAGACATTTCAAAATACAAAGAACTAAAGCAAGAAAGCCAAGACCTAAAGTTAATTGCAATTGGACATCCGAAACTAGCTGCTCAGCTAAAGGAGCTTGATGACATTGTGCTCTACAAGATAAAAGACGTGCAGACCGGTTCAATCTTTATCGAAGATCCCTCATTTGCGTTTGACTATGCTCATATACTGCCGCTAGTGGAAAAATGCTCCATTCTTCATGGTCACACATCATCTGTGATGGTGGAACTTGTTGGCGAGATGAAGAATAATTTACTTGTTGATTTTGGAGAGGCAAAGAAGATAATCAAGGAGGTCATTTCCATTTTAGACCACAAGTTCTTCATTAACAAAAAATACCTAGTAAAACAAGACGATTTGCACTACAACATTGCATTTGATGGGCCGAAAGGAAAATTTGATCTTCAGGTGCCAAAAAACACAACCTATCTATTAGAAGGTGAAGCTACGGTTGAAAACCTGTCAACTGAAATAATAAGACTACTTGTTCCCAAGATGCCAAAAAACATAGAGGCAGTGGGAGTATACATCTATGAGGGCTATAACAAGGGAGCCCATATTATATCGCAGATCTCAAGATCATAGCGGCATGGAACCAAAGATAAAGGAGACAGCCTGGAATCCTGAGATTGAAAAACAGATTTTAAAACAGTGGGAGGACACCAAGATCTACGAGTTCAAAGCTGAAGGCGAGGTCTTTGTAATTGATACGCCTCCACCCTATCCCTCTGGAAGGCCTTGGCACATAGGAGCAGCTGCCCATTACGCACAGATAGACATGATAGCAAGGACTGCAAGGATGGTAGGAAAGAATGTCCTTTTTCCCATAGGCATAGACAGAAACGGTCTTCCTGTGGAGATGTACACAGAGAAAAAGCACAACATCAGGATGCACGAGATGGCCAGAGGTGAGTTTTTGAAGTTGTGCTCTAAAGCTCTTGATGATTTAGAGGCTGAGATGATTCAGATAATGAAAAATTTGGGTCTGAGTGGTAATTTTTCAGAATATTATAGAACAGATTCTGATCAATATCGCTCACTTACACAATCTACATTCATAGAGTTGTGGAAGAAGGGGCTTGTCTACATCGCAAACAGGCCAAATAACTATGACTGGGTTACCGGAACTACTATTGCGGATGCAGAGATAACCTACGAGGATATTCCAACCAAGCTAGTTTACATGAAATTCAAGATAAAAGAGTCTGACCTTGTCCTTACCATAGCAAGTACGAGACCGGAGCTTTTGTGTGCCTGCCAAGCAATCATTGTAAATCCCGATGATGAAAGATATTCCAATCTCATAGGCAAGAGCGCAATAATTCCAATTGTAAACAGGGAAGTTCGGATTAAGATTCATCCATCTGCAGAAAAAGAATTTGGGTCAGGTGCTGTAATGGTTTGCAGTTATGGTGATCAAAATGATGTTGCACTGTTCAGAGAGCTTGGACTAGAAGAGATTGTAGCAATTGGCAAAAATGGCAGAATGACTGAGGTTGCAGGTCCACATAGTGGACTCAAAGTAAAGCAAGCAAGAGAAAAGATAATCGAAGATCTTCAAAATCAAAACTTGGTAGAAAAGATTGAGAGTATCAATCACAGAACTCCTATTTCTGAACGAAGCAAGACCCCAATTGAGATAATTCCTATGGAGGAGTATTATCTAAAACAAAAAGAGTCTATTGAAAAGATAAAGAAGTTGGGTTCAAAGATTGTATTTCATCCAGCTATGCACAAGCAGATACTCATGAATTGGCTAGAGGCGATAACCATAGACTGGCCTATTTCACGAAGGAGGTTTTACGGAACGGAAATTCCCATATGGTACTGTAAAAAATGCTCAGAACCTCACGTGCCAGAACCTGGAAAATATTACAAACCGTGGAAAGACCCAAGTCCCATCTCAAAGTGCAGCAAATGTGGTGCCACCGAGTTCGTTGGAGAAGAAAGGACTTTTGACACATGGATGGACTCAAGCGTCTCGCCTCTTTATGTAACAAAATATGGTAGAGACAGCAAGTTCTTCAAAAAAACATATCCAACTACACTGAGACCTCAATCAAAAGATATTGTCAGAACGTGGCTTTACTACACCATCTTACGATGCGAACAACTAACTGGCAAGACACCATGGAGCGAGGCATGGATAATGGGATATGGCGTCGACGAACATGGTGCAAAGATGAGCAAGAGTAAGGGGAATGTAATCGACCCTCTTCCGATAATTCAGAGGTTTGGTGCAGACAACTTTAGGTTTTGGAGTGCAAGTGAGATAAATCTAGGCTATGACTTTAGGTGCTCTGAGCAAAAGATCGAGACTACAAAGAAATTCCTAAGCAAGCTTTGGAACATATCCAGATTCCTTTCAGGTTTTCCAATAATAAGAACAGCCAAGACTACACCCACTGACAACTGGATTTTGTCTGAATTAGACAAGGTAGTGGCAGAATGCAGAAAAGGTTTTGAAGACTATAACTTTTTTATTCCTGCCACTAGTATTCGTGAATTTACATGGAATCTTTTTGCTGCACACTATATCGAGATGGTAAAGGGTCGTGCCTACGGTGAAGAATTTACTGAAGAAGAAAGAGACGCTGCGATCTTTACTCTGCACAAAGTTCTCTCTACATTGTTGTTGCTTCTAGCTCCGATAACACCATTTATCACCGACTATCTTTGGCAAACGCTATATTCTGATAAGACAATACACAAAGAAAAGTTTCCGCAAGTAGAAAACCGTGAAGACTGGACCAGATTTACAAAACCAATTACAGAATTTAATTCAAATGTATGGAACAAGAAGAAGGAACAAAATCTATCCCTCAAAGACACTATAGAGATGGGGATTCCTAAAGAACTTGAACAGTTTTCAAAAGACCTCAAATCCATGCATAACCTCAAGTCTTAGGCGCCTTCTCAGACTGCAAAAATCACATGTGCTTTAATACTGATTTTTGGATGGTAATAAAGTGAGAACAGTAGTAATTAGAAGACATGGGGGTCCAGAGGTGTTATCATATGAGGAAGTTCCAGATCCTCAGCCACTCAAGGGACATGCAATAGTTAGAGTAAGTTATTGTGCCGTAAACCATCTTGATATCTGGGTAAGAAATGGGCTTGTGGGCAAGCAGGTTTTGTTTCCTCATGTTCTAGGCTGCGATATTTCCGGCACACTTGTGGAAGGTTTTGGGAAATTCAAGAAGGGTCAGAAGGTAGTAGTTTATCCTGCAGTACAAAGCGGTGTGCCAAGAGTCTCATTTTCCATCATAGGTGGTTTTGGTAGATACCACGGAGGATATGCCGATCTAGTACAGGTGCCACAAAAAAATATCATCAAGCAACCACGATGGTTCAGTGATGCTGAAGCATGTGCACTAAATGTATCATATCTGACTGCTTGGAATATGCTTGAAAGATCAGAATGTAGGAAAGGTGACACTGTGTTAATATGGGGTGCAAATAGTGGCGTTGGCTCTGCAGCAATACTGCTTGCAAAAGCAATGGGATTGAGAATCATAACTGTAGTATCAAACAATGTAAGCACTGCAACGAAACTTGGCGCAGATCATGTCATAGACAGGACCAAGTCAGATGTTATGGCCGAGGCCCTAAAGTACACAGATGACCAAGGAGTTGATGCAGTAATTGATCATGTAGGGGCAAAGACTTGGCCCATAAGCATAGAGGTTCTCAGAGTGGGCGGAAAGATGATTGCATGCGGTACCACCAGTGGCGCAGAAGCCAGTGTAAACATAAGAGCCTTCTACAGCAAGGAGGCAACCATAGTAGGTGCATATCTTGGCTCAAGATCACAACTGGTTTCATTACACAAATTCATGAAATCAAAGAAGATAAAACCAATAATCGATAGTATCTTTGATCTCAAGGATGCCAAGGCTGCACATCAGAAGATGGAAGAAAGTTCACAGTTTGGAAAAATAATTCTAAAAGTGGCTAGGTAACAAATCCCCTGCATTCACAATCTAATACAAGGCAGGTCTCTTTAGTTCTTATGTGATCGTCCATTGAATGGCCACATTTTACGTTTTTACAGGTGCGCCTTGATTTTTCTCGCTGCACTACTCTTTGCGCTATCTGATTTGCCTTTTCTTTAGTGTAGCCCTTCTTGTCTATATAATAATGCACTACCCTGTTGTACAGCTCATTTGGGTCAAACGTATGGCTCATCACGTGTATAATATAGTCATCGCAGCATTTTAAGTTGCTGAGTTTTTCCAATGACGATTTTAGATCATATTTAATGCAAGAGGTTTTCTTTTTCACGCAGTATGTTAAGTGCAGAGCCTGCCTGAAACCACTTTATCTGGAACTTGTTGTAGGAATGGTTCAGCAGGATCTCTTCTTTTGTGCCGTCTTCATGATGTATGAACCCATGAAGTTGTTTTCCTGGCTCCATGTCTGCAAGACCAACTATGCTTATTCTGTCGGTCTCTCTGATTTTATCATAATCGTTTGGATTTGCAAATGTCAGTGCAAGAACCCCTTGTTTTTTCAAGTTAGTCTCATGAATTCTTGCAAAGCTTCTTGCTATTACGGAAGCACATCCTAAGTATCTTGGAGACATGGCAGCATGTTCTCTGCTGCTTCCTTCACCATAGTTGTTATCTCCTATTACAATCCATTTGAATCCCCTCTGTTTGTACTGTTTTGCAATAGAAGGAAACGTATCGGCAGAACCAGTTAGAAAGTTTCTCCCTTTTCCCACCTCATTATTGTATGCATTTACTGCACCCAAGAAGATGTTGTCACTGATTTTGTCAAGATTTCCTCGAAACCTCAGCCACGAACCGGCGGGAGATATGTGATCTGTGGTGCATTTTCCTTTTGCCTTTAACAAAATGGGCAATTCTACAAAGTCTTTTCCATTCCATCTTGGAAAAGGCTCGAGTCTTCGTAGTCTGTCACTGTTTCTTGGAATTGCTATGGCAACAAGATCCGGCATCTCAGAGGGTGGAATATAGACGTCTTTTACGCTTTGAAAACCTTTGAGTGGAACTTCGGGTGCTTTTTTTGGTGGCTCTAGCATGAATTTCCTGCCGTCAGGTACAGTAACTTGATCCTTCAGGGGATTAAATGACAGTCTTCCCCCTAGCGCAAGAGCCACAATCAATTCCGGACTTCCAATAAAGTTCATCGTTTCACGTCGACCGTCATTTCGTCCAGGAAAATTTCTGTTAAATGAGGTAATGATTGTGTTGGGCTCCCCAGCCTTTAGTTCTGGCCTTCGCCATTGTCCTATGCAAGGTCCACACGCATTTGCCAGCACGGTTGCTCCTACCTCCTTTAATGTCTCCATTTGGCCATCTCTTTCAATTGTTGCACGTATCTGCTCTGAGCCTGGAGTTACCAGAAGCGGAATTTTTACTTTCAACCCTTTTTCTTTTGCCTGCTCTGCTACACTTGCAGCCCTAGTCATGTCTTCGTAGGAGGAATTTGTGCAGCTTCCAATTAGTGCAACAGAGATTGTGTCAAGGTAGTTGTTTTTCCTTACATCATCAGCAAGTTGTGAGATTGGTCTTGCAAGGTCTGGCGTGTGAGGTCCAACGACGTATGGTTCAAGTGTAGAGAGATCAATCTCAATTATCCTATCAAAATATTTTTCTGGATGCTGTTCAACGTCAGAATCAGCCACAAGTGACTTCTTGTGGTTGTTTGCAATATCAGCAATTTTTTCACGACCAGTTGACCTAAGATATGCATCCATTCTTTCATCATATGGAAACAGTGAGCATGTAGCTCCAATCTCTGCACCCATGTTAGTTATTGTTGCCTTTCCCGTACAACTTATGGTCCTTGCACCGGGTCCAAAGTATTCTATTATTGCATTTGTTCCACCTGAAACAGTAAGCTTTGCTGCAACATATAGTATGATGTCTTTTGGTGAAGTCCAGCCATTCAATTCTCCTTTTAGATGAACGCCTATTCTTTTCGGATACAAAAGCTCCCAAGAAAACCCCGCCATTACTTCTGCAGCGTCTAGGCCGCCGACCCCTACTGCTACCATCCCAAGCCCACCTGCGTTTGGAGTGTGTGAGTCGGTGCCTATCATCAGCCCTCCTGGGAAGGCATAATTTTCTAAAACTACTTGGTGTATTATTCCAGCACCCGGTCTCCAAAATCCCATACCAAACTTTCTTGAGGCAGACTCGAGAAATTTGTATACCTCGCTATTTTCATCCAATGCCATACGAGTATCTTCCTCACTGCCTATCCGAGCTTGGATGAGATGATCACAATGAACAGTTGTTGGAAGCTCAACCCGTTTTAGGCCGGATTGTATAAATTGCAAGATAACCATCTGGCCCGTAACATCTTGTAGGGCAACCCTGTCTGGTCTGAGGAGAACATATGACTTTCCAGGCTCTAGGTTCTTTGCAGCATCAATATCTTCCAAGTGGCCAACGAGAATCTTTTCTGCAAGGGTCAGCGGTCTGTTTACAATCTTTTTATATTTTGAAATATTTTCTTCGACTTTTTTGTAGACGCCAGAAACGAGATCAGGAGTTGTCGCTATATCCATAATGAACATCTTTCATAATGATCAGAATTTAATATAAACGGTCTGCCATGCCAAGCCAAGGTTTTGAAGCTAGTTTTTCTTTTGCACCAAGGTCACAAAATACTTGTGCAGGGACAGATCTTTTGTAAGTTCAGGATGAAAAGATGTGCCTATAATATTTCCCTGTTTTACAGCAACTATTTTTTCATCAATCTTTGAGAGAATCTCGATGTTTTTTCCTGCTTCAATGACAGAAGGTGCTCTTATGAAGACGCCTCGAAATTTTGGTATACCGATTTTTTCAAGTGATATGTCTGCCTCAAATGATTCCCTCTGTCTGCCAAAGGTGTTCCTTTCAATCTTGATATCAAGGTAATCTAAGAGTGGTTGCTCCATCTCCCCTACAACTCTGTCCTTTGCTTTTTTTGACAAGAGGATCATCCCCGCACATATGCCTAGGACTGGCATGCCAGAGGCAATCTTTTCTTTTATTTTTTTCAGGGAACCGTTGACTAGAGAGAGTGTTCCAATAACCGTACTCTCGCCGCCGGGAATGACGAGACCGTCAAGATCAGATATTTGTTCTGGATTTTTTACTTCGCTCACGATTCCTCCTATGCCAAGGTCATCCATAGCCATCCTTGTAGTGGATAGATTTTCTGCGACGTCTCCCTGAACGGCAAGTATTCCTATGTTGATTCCCTTCATGCGGTACTTCCTCTTTCCTGCATCCTAAGTTCCAAGTTCTTGGTATCAAGTCCCAGCATGGACTGTCGTTCATCTACCATCTTTTGAGCTTCTTTTACTTTGTCAGCATCTTTCCAGAATGTTGTGGCAAGAACTACTGCTTGTGCTCTTTCCTTTGCGTCATCAGATTTGAAAATTCCAGAGCCAACAAAGACTCCATCACAGCCCAGTGTCATGAGATACGCGGCGTCTGCAGGAGTCGATATTCCACCTGCTGCAAAGTTTACCACAGGTAGTCTTCCAAGGCTTGCAGTTTCTTCTACAAGTGAGTATGAGACTTTGAGCTCACGTGCAATACTAACTAGATGCTGTTCATCACCTGCATCATAAATCGATTTTATGCGTAGCAGTTCAGTATTGACATTTTTTATATGAATTACTGCCTCGGCTACATTTCCGGTCCCTGGTTCTCCTTTAGTTCTTATCATTGCTGCACCCTCTTCTATTCTTCGAAGTGCCTCCCCAAGATTTCTTGCACCATTAACAAATGGTGTTGTAAAATCCCACTTCCATATGTGATGAAATTCATCTGCTGGGGTAAGAACCTCCGACTCGTCAATCATGTCAACATCTGTTGCTTCCAAAACTCTGGCCTCGTAAACATGTCCAATCCTACATTTTGCCATTACTGGAATTGTTATCGAGTCCATTATTTCTTCAATAATTCTAATATTAGCAGTTCTGGCAACCCCTCCCGCTTTTCTTACATCAGCCGGGAGTTTATCCAGAACCATCACTGCAACTGCACCAGCATCTTCTGCTATCCGAGCTTGTTCTACAGTTGTAACATCCATGACAACACCATTTTTTAACATGTGAGCAAAACCTCGTTTAAGGGTAGAAGTACCCCTTTTGGTTTCAGCCGATCCCAAGTTCTCTCTAACTATTCCTTTCGCATTATCGATATCGCCTGAGAGTGGAATCACAGGGTTTGATCGCTTTGAGCGCTATTTATTTTATGGTTTCATTGATTATATCGTCAAGACTTGATTGTACTTGAGTTATAATTGGAGGAACAAACTCTTGACTTGCATTTTGGTCTGCCCACTGTAAATTGACAGTCTTGCCATTTAGGGTAACTTCAAGTCCATATTTTTCATAAGTCATGGAATCAGGTTTGACTTGATATACCGTGTCTGGAATGCCTATAAAACCAGTTTCCTTTATCACGGCCTTTAATTTTGTAAGTTCATCTTTTGATAGCTGGTATTTTACATCAGGATTGGAATAGCCGTTTTTTGTTAGACTGTATACAGCGGAGCCATCATTTTGTATTGTCAAAACTTCGGCAGTGTCTGCGCCTATGCTTTGGGTCAGGCCAAACGAGATCTTTTGCAGATGCTCCCTTGTATATTGCAAGGACATTACATCTTCGGAATTTAGTGCGATACTTGATGTCTCAGGTCGCATCAATTGTGGAACAACTATGAAGATGGCCGCAAGTATAGGAATGGCTGCAAGTATGAGTGTTATTGGTCTTGCCATCTTTCCTCAACGAAATTTTGTGTAATACAAAAGAAAGAGAATCGTAACAAGACAAAATTCAGCGTGTCCATCAACAGAATAGGTTTTCATGTATCCAATAAATCTTCAGAAACCAAGTAAATTAAAATTCAAGTGCATTTATTGACCAAACGTGGGGTCGTAGCCTAGCCAGGCATGGCGACAGGATACATCACATGATCACCGCTAAGGGCTCCAGTGGTTCAACTAGCTTCACTGACGAAAGGATGATGTACAGTTTGGAGCTGTAGTGACCCGTGTGTCACCGGTTCAACTCCGGTCGGCCCCACCATTTTTTAGATCGTCAATTTTAGAGAACAGTTATAAGGAAAAAGCAACAATAACAAGACTGTTTGATGGGGATGGCTTACAATAATTATTGCACAAATGGAGGGGAGAGGGTTTGAGTCGGGGTAATTTCCCTACATTTGGAGCATCCAAAACTGGAACCTATGTCTCCACGCTGAAAAACTATAACCTGCCTCCTTTCATTCTTGAAAAGATAGCAGAAGACTGCAAATCTGACCTGATTAAAAAGGGAAGAATTGAAGAACGGCTGCAAAGCATGAATGACGCAGCCCTTGAACTCCTTCACAAGGTTTTTGTTGATTGTGAGGAAAATTCTGACGGTACTTTTGCAGATTATCGCTTTTTTGCATACATGTCCAGCATGTTTCACAAGTGTGAGATTCTTTTAAATGAGAAGATTCCCGGTCATTCCGGCAAGGTTCACAGAGTTCCAATTGCAGTAAAGAACAACGGCATGTACATTGCTGTTGGCTTTAACAAATCAAGTGGTGGTCCAATATCAAAGAGAGAAGCAGTCAAGTTCTATGAGATTGTTGACGACCTCAAAAAGGGCGAACATGGAAACCAGCTCTCAGAGGGAGTTTTTGGCTCTTCAGTAGGATTTGACGGCGAGGCTCTGGTCACACTAGAAAAGATGAGCAAGGCTCGCAAGAAAGACCCACAAAATAAAATAGATTTTAAAACAGCAAGTTTTGAAAATAGGATTTATTCTGTCACCAAGTGCTAGTGCTTCTTTTTTGCAGGACAGAATTTTATGTGAACTTGTTTTTCCACAGTTAGCGTAGTCTCATTTTCATGAAATAGTTTTTTGCCACAATCTGGACAAATGAATTCAGGCATGAAAAAACTCTAAGACACTTACTTATAGTCTTTTAGAAGGGATTTTTGTGGAGCTAGACCGTTCAACTACCATCTTTCTGTTTGTAAGGCATCTGACAAACTTGTAACTCCCTCAACAAAATCTTTTAGAAGATTTTCAGATTCAATTGAGATGAATAGTAGAAAAGCTACGCAATGTATTTCAATCATTATCAAGGATCTTCTACAAAACATTGGCAATGGAAGCTATAGAGACTAGAAGTAAAACCTATGGATGGTTCTATTATAAGAGGGGCAGGTATTTTGGCGTAGTAAAAAATCACTACCTACCACTTGGCAAATGGCAGACCCTGTGTGGCAATCATACTGTGGAACCGTCAGACATGCCACATGTTCGTTTTACCGAGATGAATCAGCTTTTCAAACACAAGCTTTGCAAGAGTTGTGCAAGTTTACTCAATTCCAAGTCTGGCGTCTAGTCAATTGCGCATACAACTTGTAGGACATATCATAGTTTGAGACTAGATGTATCAAGAGTTGCAAAGAGGGGGTTCTTTTCTGTCTTTTTGTGATTTGCATCATAATATTCAAAGGGCAACGATGCAAAGAGGTGCTTGTCCCAGATTTCGTGAACAAGTTCCTTGTAATTTTTGTATTTGGCTTGTCTTAGAAACTCATGTGCAAGTTCATGTGAAACCTTTGTGCAATTTTTTTCCCTTAGAAAATCTATGTCATCTTTCTTGGGGCTTTTTTGCCACCACACCATGCCAAAGTTTTCCGCAAAATAACCTTCACAGGTGCAGTCTGTCCAGATGGGCCTAAAATATGTCAGATAGAAATGAAAGATATGTTCTCCTCTGCTTACATGATCTTCTAAAATCACTGGAGTATCCATGAGTCTGAACCTGCCCCCCGATCTTACTATCATCTCATCTGACTGAACATCAACCTTGCGAGAGAACACCTGTTCAATCCATGACTTATAGAAACTAGCCATCTTTTCTACGTACTGGAATTCCCATTTCCTTGGTTCCAGTTCTTTTTCCTTTACAAGGAATATAAAATGAAGAAGCACACTTGCTCAGTTTATAATACAACTAAAAGGTTTTTGCATAAAAAACAAAAACGCACTATAGAAAATACAAAAGAGATTAGAAAAGAAGGAAGCTAACTTTGACCTTCTATTCCCATCAAAGTTAGAGTAGAGCGAATCTTCTCTATTTTACGGATTTTCCAAGTTATAATCTCCCTGAGGGCTTCAACTGTAGGAGATTCTATTTTGGCCAAGATGTCGTAGGCTCCAAACGTGCCATGAACTTCTTTTACGCCATTGATTGCTTTCAGTTGGGAAATAATTGCTTCTTCCGAGCCAAGCTCGCAATTTATTAACACATACGCAGTTGCCATAGCATATCTATACAGGACAAATATATCAATAGATCTATAGTTTTGGCTTTTGTAACATTTTCAAAGTTATCACAATGAAAAATATCATTTTGTATTCAAAGATACAAAATAATTGAGAACATCTGCATTTTTCAAAAAATTAAATAAATGTTCCCCGGTTCTGACTCACAAAGAATCATTGGTGATTTTAGCCTAACCCTCATCTTGTTCTCATACCGGGGTGCCCATGTCGCACGGCTGGGTGGACCAAAAATCATATTTTATCCTCATAGTCCGTCTGCGTGCATTTGGGGCGTAATCAATTACTCTCTAGTCAAATATTAACCAAGTGAGCTTTATCTCAAAGCCGGCAGCAGGCACTCGCATCTTAAAGTTTCCAAGCACATCAGGCGACAGCTCACCAATCATTCCAACCTTCTTATCGTTGACAAGTATGTCTGCAGTCCTTCCCTCAACAAATAATGGATCTTGTGATATTTTTGTGGTACATGTTACACCAAATCCTGATTTAAGAAATGACTGCAAGACTGATTTTATCTCAGTGTAGCTTGTCTCATTGTGCGCACTAATACATGCCAAATGAATCTCTTCATCAATCGGATTCCCTTTGTGAAAGACAGTGCCAATCTCAAAAATTTTTTGAGGATATGGTTCATGGATGTTTTTTGATAATGTATAGACTAGTTCCGGGAGAAGTGCATCACGCAAGATCTGGTGCTCCTGACTTTTCGAGTCAGCAACATATATGATATCAGATGAGTCTCTTTTTGTCAAATTATATTGTGTCTGCTTTCCCACCAGTCCAAAGTTCATGACCTCCAGATAACCAAGGCCTACCATTGTGCTTTTTGCGGCCTCTAATGCTATAGTGACGTGGTTTTTTTGTCCAGCGGATCCTGCCTGTGGCATAGTAGGAGATAGGTTCTCGATTCCATATCCCAAAGCAACCTCCTCAACAAGATCGATTTGGCTAAATATGTCAGTCCTGTATCTTGGTATCACGCATAAGATCTGTTTTCCTTTGATCTTGGCATCAAGCCTATTCTTTCTCAATGATTTTACTATAGTTGATGCAGATATGTCTAATCCAAGTATGCCATTTACCAGAGTTGGATCTAGTAACATTTTTCTAGAATACAATTTCGGAGTAGAGTTGCGTGAACCTACTATACGGACAGAGAACAGTTTGAATCCAGCATTTTGCAGTGTTTGTGCAATTACAGCAAGTGTATATTCAGCCGCATCTCTGTCGGTTGCAGTAATCTCAACCAGCAGGTTTTTGGTTTTTGATGTAACCTCGGTCATATTGGAGTTTATTATTGGAGGAAATGATATTGTGTTTCCCGCAGAGTCCACTATGAGAGGAACTTTCTTGTTCCCATCCAGAAGGGACTTGTATATCAGGCCGGTTTCTGTCCTGTCAAGTATTTCAGATATGCTCATCTCATCTTGCGTGCCTAATGGAGTAAACCTATGGGTTCGTTCCACGGTCTTGTATACAAGTGGGAATTTTATCTTGTCCAGGTCGTGTATGCCCACAGAAACCTTTCTTCGTTTTCTCCCAATGCCATTATGGAGGTCTTCCTGCATGACAATCATCTGCCTTATTGTCTCATCATCCAACTTTCCATTTAGGGCATTAATTGCAACAATAAAGGGCCTGACTTTACCGACTGACGGGTCTGCCCTTATTACATCGGTACCCTTTTTGATTCCGAGCGGAAGAACTCCAAGTTTTATTCCTAAAAGTCCTTGCAGGCCAGATACTATCCCATAGTCTGTCGAAAAATCAGGTCTGTTGGGACTGTATTCTACATTGATATGATCTGACGCCACTTCTTCAATATCCAGTCCCAAAAATGGCAAGGTAGAGATTATCTTTTCTTTGGGGACTTTTCTACCTAAAAGCTTTGTAATTCTATTAAGATACAGTGTAACTACTGGCATTTTGGCACACTTCTCAGCCAGCTGAACTTGTTGTTGTAAAGCTCACGAACATTATCGAGGCCATATCGCAACATGGCTATCCTTTCAATTCCTCCCCCCCATGCAAGTACTGGATATTTTATTCCAAGTGGTTTTGTGACTTCGGGTCTGAAGATACCCATTCCAAAGAGTTCTACCCACTTTCCAATCCTTTCATTGTAAACCATTGACTGCAGTGAAGGCTCGGTGTAGGGAAAGAACGTTGGCCAGAACTTGGCTTTTTTGATTCCCATCTTTCGATAAAATTCCATTTGTAGACCCATGAGGTCTCTGAGTGTTACATTTTTTCCAACAACCACTCCCTCTACCTGATTAAATTCAACAAGATGTTTGTAGCTGACCTTCTCGTTTCTGTACACACGACCTATCGAGAACAGTCTTGCTACTTCATATTGATGGTCTGCCAATTCCTTAATGGTTACACATGTGGTATGAGTTCTGAGAACCATTTTTTTTGCTGCGTCTGGCTTCCAGTCATAGTGCCATCCGTTCTTGTGGGTCTTGGAAACTTGGTTGATTTGTTTTGATGTTGCAATAGATTTGATGGCCATATCCTTTAGGTAAAAAGTATCCTGCATCTCTCTTGCAGGATGATCCTGTGGAATAAACAGAGCATCAAAGTTCCAAAAACTTGATTGTGTACTGTTTCCCACAAGTTCGGAAAATCCCAAGCTAACAAATATTTCACGCACCTCGTCGATTACGTCTGCAAGCGGATGGCTTTTGGCAACAAAGACTATGGGTGCAGAGGCTTCCACGTCAATTGCCCGTGTCACTGGTTGATCTGTTGTTTGAGTTGCGCTCTTAGCTGCTTCTACTCCTTTTTCAGCAATACCCACAGTAACATATTTTGTGGATGTAAAGTTAAGAAACTTGGGCCTTTTCTTGAGTGAATCAAGTGCATCTTTGTCTTCAATCTCATCAGATGCTACTAGCGCAGGACCCTTGGATGCAATTAATTTGATTATTTTCTCTTCTGGTGTAGTATCATGATATCCTTTAAGTAGAATTCTGGTTTCGTAGATTTCTATCCATTTGTTTTTCTTTGCGTTTGCAATTGCAGGACTAAACTCATTTTTTAGATGTTCCTTTGCCTGATTCATTTCACACGAAAAGAGAGGTATTGATTTGAGATAGTTTACAAGTTGTCGTTCGGGCAGTCCCTTTTCCAGTGCCTCTCTTCCTCCCTCCCCTAGTTTGATAAAACTTTTTTCTGATTCGTTGATTTGAATTAGATCCTTGAATTTGAGCCACTCTATGCCGCGTCTGACCTGATCAATTGATAATTGTGTTTTTTCAGACAGGTCTTCAGGTGTTACGTTTTGTTTCTCAAGTAATGCATGTAGAATCTTTTGTTCTATTGGATGCAAAACTTGCGACATTATGACAGACAACCAAAAAGACTTTTTAAACCTTGACTTGAGTGGAACATAATTGTCGTCTGAAGACTTCACAGTAACCCCTTGGAGTGTAGAAGGAGACGTTGATTATGACAAGCTGATTCAAAAATTTGGCACGGAAAAAATTTCGGAGCAGTTACAAGCCCGCATAGAGAAGATAACAGGAGAAGTTCACCCAATGATAAAGCTTGGGTATTTTTTTAGCCACAGAGATTTTGATAAAATTTTGACAGAATATGAAAAAGGTAACAAGTTTTACTTGTATACCGGTAGAGGACCGTCAGGTGCAATTCACATGGGCCATCTCTTGCCATGGATTTTTACAAAATATTTACAGGAAAAGTTTGACGTAAACCTAATTTTTCAAATAACTGATGATGAAAAGTTCTTGTACAACGATGACAAGTCCTTCCAGGATGTATCCACTTATACAAAAGAGAACATCTATGATATCATTGCAGTGGGCTTTGATCCAAGAAGGACAAAGATTTTGATCGATACAAAAGACATCAAGCGAATTTATCCCATCGCACTTGAGATAGCAAAACGCATCACGTTTTCAACCGTTAAGGCAGTCTTTGGGTTCCAGAATTCCACTAACATAGGTATGATAGGTTTTCCGCCAATTCAAGCAGCACCATGCTTTCTTCCCTCCGTAATGGAAGGAAAGCCAACTCCCGTACTCATACCTGCTGCAATTGACCAAGACCCCTACTGGCGAGTTACAAGAGACATTGCAGAAAAGATAGGCTTTCCAAAACCAACACAGATCCATTCCAAATTTTTGCCAGGCCTTGGAATACAGGGAAAGATGTCCTCTTCCATCCCAGACACTGCCATATTTACAACAGATACAGAGGAGGCAATAGACAAAAAAATCTCCAACACATTTACAGGCGGTCAGCCTACCGTAGACCTCCAGCGAAAACTTGGAGCAAATTTTAACATATGTCCAGTCTTCTGGTACCTGAGATATTTTTTTGATACTGAAAAACAATCAGACGAGCGGGCAAGAAAATGCAGGTCTGGCGAGCTACTCTGTGGAGAATGCAAATGCAACCTCAAGGATGCAACCAAGCCTTTTATTGCTGATTTTAAGAAGAAGAGAGAAAAAGCAAAAGATAAGGTAGACAAGTTCTTGTTTGATTAGTTTGGGAAAATGAAGCGAAGAATTATTTGTGAAGATGAATACGAAGCACAAAAGCTTGCAAGCCTTATCTACATCAAAGATGATAAGGAGACCTTCATTACTGGCATACTTGAAATAGTTGAGAATGAGCTTGTAATATCACTAAAAGACAAATCCGCTCACAGCATTCTTTTAAAAGACAAAAAAGAGGCAGAATCTTTTGCTGACTTTATCCAATCCGTAATTGAAAACAAGAACAAGCTTACTGGCAGTGCAATAACTGGAAACATTGTAGAGATAGCAAAAGAATGATCTACACCAAGGACTTGTCCATTTCGTGAGATATAATTTCCTGTACTTTGAGAAAATATAGCTTTGTAGAATAGGGCATATCGTCAAGGTTGTTTGCTATTGCAATCATCAGATATTGCACCGCTCGCTTTGAGATGTCTAGGTTAAACTTTAGATAGAGTACTGGGTCTTGCTTGACATTTATCTTGTCTACAAGCCAGGGGGGAGCCATTTCTTTTGCTTCTGCAATTACTTTCCTATACCAAAACGCGATGTTTGCTGGATCAAGGCCATCTTTAAGGCTTGCAATGTCTGACGACATCTTGCCTAGCATGGCATCGGTTATTTCCTTCAACAACTAACAAGATATTCCAGAGTTTTAGGACAATTACTCAAATATAGAAAAGCTATTTGTCAAGAGCAAGAATATTTCCATCAGAATCTATCTCAGAACTGCGTATTCTTGATGTCGATATGCGCTTGCCGTCCTTTGCAAGTATAATTGGAACAACCACCACCTCTACACCTGGGAAGTTTCCAAGCCTTCGTAGACGATTCAACTCTTTTCCTTGAAACGCTGTCTCCTCACTTACTACCAATGCCTCTACTTCTTTTTCAAGCACGGCAGGTCCAAAGTCGTTTTCAAGTTTGCTTATTTCATATCTTGCGTCTTGAAAGTTTTTTTCAATTGTACTTTTTAGGGCGTCGTACCGTTGCGTATAATTGTTGATTGGATCCTTGCCTTTCTTTTTAGCAAACTCGTCACTAGTCAATCCAATGATTACTTTGGATGATATCTCAAACCCTTTGCGTAAGAGTTCCAAGTGTCCCCTATGGATGAGGTCAAATGTGCCCCCAAGAGCCACAAGGGTATATTTTTTCATTTAGAACAAAATAGTAAGCTACCAGATATTACTATTTCACGAGTGCGATGTTAATTCTGGTTCCTGCAGAGGAGATTGGAACACCGTTAGAATCCCACACGTAGGTTTCAATATAGTATGAACCACTCTCGCTGGGAGTCCATGATATGGATTCGGTATGTTCGTTATCAGTTCCTCCCAAAAACACACCAGTCGCGTTTCCAATGAATGCTACCTTTCCGCCAAATTTCTTTACCTGTACATAGTAAATATATGATTGAGGATTATTGAGCAGATATCTCAAATCACTGCTGACCTTTACGGGTGCGTTTACAGGTATAGAGGAGTATGAGCTGCCTGACGGGTTTGTTACATTGGTATTGGCTATCATCACAGGCAACGATGCGACAACGTTTGTTACATCGGTAGGTAACGATTGGTAGTTATCGGATTCGGCAATAATCTGGAATGTTTTAGCTCGACTGCTAGGCATTGATGTCAATGTAAAGTTTGCCACGCTACCGGCACCAAGGTCAGGCACCGTGATGGTTCCAATGGCTACCACCCTTTGAAATAGGTCAAATGACAAAAGGTAAAGTCTTGTATTAGTAGAAGTAGATTTACCGCCGTTCTTAATCGTACTCTGCAGTATTAGGTTGTCTGATATCTGAAGCGAGCCAGGTGATATGGTCAAGGCTTGATCTCTTGCAGAGGCAGATGTAAATCCTGCCAAGTTTACAGCTACCTGCGTAATGGCAGGATCTGCCTTTGTGGAAGAGATGGAAAAGGGAGCCATCGAATTTGGTTCAATTACTTGGAGAAGTGTGGTGCCAGTCTTGTATTCAAGTACGTTGTTGTTTACATCCTCAAATGTTACACCTACTTTGGCTCCAGTTATTGGAAAGTTGTTATTGTTCTGAATCTCGCCTAGTACAACTGTTGTACCATCAGGTGCCTTGTAGCTATAAGAGGAACAGACCAAAACTTTGATTGAACTTGGTGAGGGAAGGGTTTCTCCACCTGGAGCTACAGCTGGTATGCACGGTTGTTGTGCAGCGCCCTCGGCAGTTGTCCATGTGATATCGGTTGAAAACAATACAATAATCAATAGACTAGCTAGTATTGCAAGTTTCATACGCAATATTGTGTGTCGGGGATTAATCATGTGCGATATATCATAATCTATACAACGTGGATTAGAAGGTTTTACCAAAATTATGGTCAAGTTACAAATTAGAAAAAGAAGAATAAAAGATGGTAATTTACTTGTGTTTCCTCATGGCAGTAATTACACACCAGTATACGAATCCTGGGATTAAACCGACCGCCAATGGTATGTATACGCCTGCTTGACTCCAATCTTGCATTTCTTAATTACCTAGCTAATCACAAACTGCCATACTATTTAAATCCATCTTTCAGG
>CAZMNT010000028.1:0-23505 GCA_964567715.1 uncultured Nitrosopumilaceae archaeon
AGAGAGAGCGATTAGATTTCGTTTGCTAAATAGATCAGACACTTTCATACCTTGGTGTATGTTTATGCGTGTATTCCAAATCATCTCTTGATTTGGATACCAATAAGGAATATGCATTCTATCTATTTCAGTTTGAAGGACTTGATCTTGTTTTGAAAATTCCTTGTAATCCTTACTTTTGCAATATGAACATTCAAAGTAGATTTTTTCTGGTTGTGATTTCTTGAAAACAATAAACCAAATATGGGCTGTTTTTTTACATTTTGTACATTCAGTTTCATAGAGTTTTAGAATTTGGTTAATGATACTCGTTTTCAAAGCCTGAAATGTTTTTTCTAATTCTTTTGTATCGACAGATATTCCTGTCATACGAGTTATGAAAATTGCGATAGGATCTATATCAACACCAATAGCTTTACGTCCTAGTTTTAATGCCTCAATTACTGTAACACCACTACCACAAAACGGATCGAGAACGACTCCCCCCTTTTCACTATATCTTGAAATGTATTCTGCTACTACGTTATGAGGTTTGCGTGCCCAATACTTGTGCATCATATACATGGGTGTATGAGTCTCTGCAAGTATAGCATGTTGTAGATGATGAACTAGCTCTCTAGCCAATAACTACAATCGCAAAAATTTGTAATGATCTGAGGTGTGATCCTGAATTACATTTTTAGTCAAAAATTGTGAAGTCATTTATCGAAAACCGCACTCCATCTGACGGCAGTTAACACGATTAATTTCTGACATCAAGTTAACAACACCTTTACAAATCTGAGGGCACACTGTACTGGAATGGAAGGCGAGGCATTGAAGGGCGTAATTGAAGATGCAAGATTGGAGGATCTGAGTCACTTTGAATCGTGTCTTTCAAGAATTTACGAACTTGGCGGAAAACTGCCAATTGATGCTCAAGACTTTATCAAGATGTCAGGCTGTGAGTTCTTGCAGCTGCCCACAAATCCAACTGATACCAAGGCAATACTTGAAAAGTGCTTAAAGGCAGAACAGGGTGCAATCGTAAACTGGAACAAGGTGTGCAAGATGACATACGACAAAGACCCTGCCACATATGATGTGGCAAAGGACATACTCAGAGAAGAGATCGAGCACGAAGCTTGGTTCTTGGAGTTATTATATGAAAGACCTTCCGGTCATATGAGAAGAAAGTATCCAGGCGAAAGACCCCATACACACAAGCACTCTAGAGCACTGGGTTAGAAATACATGCCGCAACTAAAGTCCAGAAATTAGATTTTTACTAGTCTATTGATATGTTTGTTTGAACTTTGATCTCTTTAGTGCAGTATATCTGTTTCTTATGGTTACAGAGATTATGCCCGAAGCTTTTGCTATCTCAGCTTGCAGCTTTCTTTTTCCATTAAGAATATCTGCAAGATTTTGGAATGTCTACAGAATAGTGGTTTGCGTGCACAACATAGCTATTTGTTTCCAAAAATTGATTCTGAACATCTATAAGATACCAAAATTCAATTTCTGCAATGTCACCTTATGCCAATTCTAGCCTTGCAGATATCATATACAATCAGAAAGGCAAGGGAAAGACAAGAAGCATGCCAAAGCCAGCCTACATGAAAGATGAGCTCGATGAACCAAAGCACAGGATAGCAAACCCGTTCTTGTTTGCAAAAACAAGGGAGGTGCTTGGCAACATTATATCAAAACGGATGAGAACATCTGGAGGCACAGACATCGACTGGTTGATTGAGCACAATGGCGGATTTATGATCTTTGAGTTCAAGATATTTCGTGATGACATAATACTTATCTCCAAGGCACAGATGATTGCATATGAGAAGCTGCATGCAAATCTTCTCAAGTGTCACATACTCTTCATAGGTCATGACGATATTGACTTTACAGATTTGAATGATCCTGTGTGGATATTTGAGATGGATGAGTGGAAATCTGGTGCCATACCCCATGTTGAGGATAAAATGGTAGATCCTACCTCTAGTGAGAATGAGCTTAGTGGATACAAAGTGGAAAGAGAGTTTATGGAGAAAATTGACGTAAAAGAACTTAGAGACAAGATAGACTCGATTTGGGACGAGTTTGAAAGATAAATTAAGCCAGGACCATTCATACAAGTAAATATCCTGTACCAATCAGGAAAGGTTCCAGAGTCACTTCGTATATCCGTAGTGTAAGTTGGAAAAGACAGTTCGGTAAAGGTTGGACTACATGCAATGAGCCAAGCCGGTGGTCCTCAGGAGTGGCAAAGCCACTAGTTCACGACTCGGGCCAATCTGCACCACATTTAGGGCATGATCCCCGAAATCCCTTGTACTTTGCAACATAGTGTATGAAGGCATTTTTTGAACCGCAGCCTTGCATTCTACTTGCATGAATAACATTCTCAAAAGGTGAATATCACAAGTATTCAACAGTCTAGCTTACAAATAAGAAACACAGCTGAAAACAGGTTATCTAGTTTTTCACATATTTGACATCATGGAAAGCAAACTTGAATCAAGAAAACCCAGTGTCTGGTCAATGCAAGTCCGCGCTCCATTTAAGAAAGTAATTGCGTTTGACCTTCTATTCTTGGGTCTTGGTGCAATGATTGGAGCAGGAATATTTGCGGCAATCCTACATTTGTAGGACTGTCCATTTTTTATTTTGAAGTTTGGCATACTTGCAAATTGTCTTCTATCTTAATATAATGTGTTTTATGATCAAAAGATCGCTTGGATCCTAAAAAGAAAAAACGGATAAACATGTTTGCAATACTGGTCATATTAATGATAGCTATACCAGAACTTGTGGCGAATTTTTATTTTGATACGCAGAAACACCCTATAACCTCTTCTGTAGATGCTGCTCTCTCTTTGACCAACAAACAGCACAGTATGTATGTAAACGGTGATGCCAAGTGCTACCTAGTTCTCAAAAACGATACTGAAGCTACAAATGTTAGCAGAGCGGCCGGCACCCAAGGAGAGTATGCGGTCTATTCATGCACCTAGAGTAGCTAAATACCAGTTAGTGTTACGGTAATTCATTTGATTCCGGCGCACAATGTTTGTGGACCCATTTTCCTTCTGGCGTTTTGGATATTTCGGATCCTATACCAATCTCTGCCCTACACTCAGAACATGTTGTCTTGAACTTTGCTTTCATGATATACTAACCTGCCATGGATAGATAAAGGTACACTCAGGTAATTATGTCTCATGATCTTACAGCAAATCAGACAGAATAGAAATTTTGAATACCTGGCACAAGTCATATCAAAAGGGTGAATGTTTTGCACAAGTCTCCAACATCATATTTTTTGATGCTTTGTCTGGCAGTTACGCTCATGCCAACCTATGCTGTTCAAAATACCATCACGGATCCAAACATACAACTAAGCTTGGACTATCCGGATATCCTAATGCAAGGAAAAAATTTTGTCTTGTCAACAGTTGTCAAGGCAACCGTTGATCAGGTCTCAAACATAACAGTAACAATAACCTCTCCTGAACTGCAAATCCAGCAGAATAGCTTTCACCTTGATGCTTTGGCAAAAGATTCCACATTAGGAAATAATTTTAATGCCACTGTGAAAGAGAGAGTTCCCGATGGAACGTTTGTTGCCAACATAGAGATAGACTATTTTGTGAAGGGGTTTTTTGACTCACAGTCCGTAAAACATACAGTCACCCAGACGACCCAGTTTCTTGTTGCCTCAAAGCCCTCCCTATCGCTTGACCTTCAGACCACAAACAATGCCTTTTCAGGAGAGCCTTTTTCCATAAAAGGAACGGTAATTAACCGAGGCTCTAGTGCATACAACCTGCAACTTTCTGCCTTTTCCTCGAAACTGCAGCTTGAGGGAAAGAAATCCATTGCAATAACATACTTGGATGCAGGCAAGTCTACAGATTTCGAGTTTGTTGTCCAGACCCAAAAGAACTTGGTCGATCCTGTAAATGCGATCGTTCATGTAAATGGAACCTATTCTGATGACAACGGAAAGATCTATTCCATAGACAATTCGTTTAACTTGTTTTTAAGGCAGAGAGGTCTGCTTGAGATAGGCGATGCAAATGGCATCTGGGTTGGACAGTTTTTCATTGCTCCTGTGGTAGGAGTTGGAACTATAGTATCAAGTGTAATAGGTTTCTTGATCTTTCTGTGGCATTATAAAAACAAGAAAAAGAAGCGTAAAGCAAAGAAATCCTCTTGAGATGATATTCACCAACCTTAAATTACCACTCTATACTGTGAGAGATGGGTCTTCACCCCTTACCAACATAAAGGCAGATTATGGGATAAGTTCGGATAGCATTCCACAACTAGATCCAGGTCAGAAGATAATGCTGTCTCCTCTGTCAGGCGCAAAAATGGTAACAGTGACTACTGACCAAGGAATAACGGCAATCAAAGATCTCAGCTCAATGAGTTAGATACAGAAGTTATCAACTCCATAATTTTTATTTTGGTTACTTGAAAGGTGAACGATGAAGAAATGTTCTAAATGCAGTGGTCCGCTTTTTGACATAGGAAAGAAATTTGTGTGTACCAGATGCGGCTATGAACGAATAACCAGAAGATGAGCCTTTTCGTATTTTTTAATCCGTGGCTTGACTCGATTGCTGTAATCAAAGGCCCTCTGGGAACTGGTAAAATGAACTTATGTTAGGAGGCGTTTGACCATACACAATTGTAATCTCGTCGTGTAGATTAAGTTCTGTATCAGATAAAGCCGTAGAAACCCTCTGCCTGTTTACAAAGATTACAGGATCACCGCTCGGTGGAGCTCCTGCACTTGTGGTTCGCCATATGTCAATGAATTGGCTCAGTGTAAGGTTCTTCGCGGTTGGTTCTTCTATGTGTATTATACCGGTATTGTCGTGTGTGTGCAACCAGTACAAACAGGCAACTTGCTGATTTTGTGGGCCTCCGCTCATAATTCCTATGTATCGAGGTACTGTGAGCGGTTCACCGTTCACAAAGACATCAAGATGGGCATGTATGTGAGAGGTGCCATATTCTCTTGTCTCACATGGAATTCCATCTATTGCGGCAAAAGCGGAATCTACATTGTTATCCGATCTGATAATAAGATATGCTGCTCCTGCAATTATGGCAGCAATTATTCCTAATGCGATGAATTTGTTATTGTTCTTTGATTGCATCTTATCTTGAGTCTTTTTGTCTTTATCCATTGTTTTTTTGGCCATCTTTGATTCTTTAGTCGCTATACTTTCACTCCTTATTTTAACCCATTTACGTGATCCATATTATCAGAATCTATGGCTAGTCCTACTGCAAATGGTTGAAATTAAATAATTCCTTGAAGATTTTATACTAGTATAAAACAGGCATTGAGACCTGTTTTTTCAAATGGTTGATACACAACATTAGCAGGGAGAATTTTGTGTGCTCTGTACTTTTATCGTACATGTCACAAATAATTTGAGTCACAATTCTCGTTTTATTTGTCAGAAGATACAGCTCTGAATTTTGCCTTGATAGTTGCTGTAGCGTCGCTCTCAGGCATTGTAGCAAACCTTATCGTATACAGAATACTGGGGTTTGGAGAAAGCATGAAGTGGGGCGGTTTTTTGGGCACTAATCGGAGCAATCACGAAAGCATGCAGTTGTAGTTCGGTCGATTTTGTCGCAGATTCTGCAATAGGTTCTGTGGGCGGAACAGCAACCGGCGTTTCTTACGCAGCACGAGATTCCGTTGCGGCTAGTATCAATTGCAATCCTAGGTTATACTTACTATTTGCAGTAAAAGGAATTTCATGCCAGTGTAAGATAACAAAATGAGTTCTTACACCACACATTTTACTATATCAGGTGTCTTAAATAAGGAAAGACAAGACAAAGCTTGTAAAATGTTCAAGCGATTCACATAGTGAGCTTTTTCATATTTGCTTTATTCTTGGTGTATCCAAGTCATGCCAAGATATTGGTAGCACGCGCAGACAATACATATTCGTTTGTAACAAAGTGGGGTTCATTTGGAAACTATGACGGCTTGCTAAATGTGCCTGCAAGCATTGCACTTGACTCGTCTGGAAACGTATACGTGACTGACACCAACAACAACCGCATTGAAAAGTTTTCAGGTGATGGTAAGTTTCTTGCCAAGTGGGGCAGTGAAGGAACAGGAGAGGGACAGTTCAACGGTCCCCGTGGAATAGCTGTTGATTCGATGGGTAATGTGTATGTAACGGATACAGGAAATGGCAGAGTCGAGAAGTTTACCTGCGCAGGCAACTTCATCGCTCAGTTTGGATCACAAGGGGTAGGCGATGGAAAGTTTGATTCACCGTCGGGGGTTGCAGTTGATTCCATGTAGAATGTGCATGTAACGGATGCGTCATACGAAAATCCAAGCGTGCAAAAATTTGCAATTTCCAACTCTAAAAATTTAAAGGATTCTACAAACAATACTGTGCCAGAATTTGGTACAATAACTATTCTCGCCCTTACTTTTTCCATAGGGATTCTTATAACCTTCACAAGAGCCAAGGTATTCTAGAAAAAGTGATGAGATTTTATCATCAGTTGAGTGATGCTATTGCCTTGTCACCGTATCATACTCTTCAGGATTTTCTTCTTTTAGTCTCTGAAAGTAGATTTCTTCGTACGGCATTTCAAGCAGTTCTTTCTGACTTGTTATTTAAGCAGCAATTTGGCAAATAGTATCCATCTGGTCAAAAAAAGTAAATTCCCCTTGGATTTACATGCTTCATACAATTAAAAGATAAAAATTTGCCAAGCGGTAAGTGAGGGGATGGAATGTGAAGAGGAATACAATGATCTTACCAGATCCACTGAAAGACTTCATGATCTGTATTACCAACAGGAAAATGCATAATTTGCATTCTCTAACGCTCTGTCAAGCGCACAAAATTATCTAATTGCAACGGGCCTTGTCAGGCTGGCTGCTGCCAGTGCATCGGAGATTGTAAACTCGTTAGAAGACATCAACCAAGAGGGGTTTATCGAGCTACACGATGCAGCAGCAAACAAGGTACAGATAGATGCTGCAGTAATAGCGGCAGAGGAATCATATCGAGATGCTACAAGAAGATACGAGGAATGCATCAAGAAACAGCAGATAGCAAGTAGATTAGAAGGTTACATAGAAAAACTATCCGTATGGGGGACGAGAGTTTTGGGTTGACACGTGGTGCGGTGTTGATGATGGTGCAGAGTCAATTGAGAACTTATGGCCGACGGACCACCACAAATAGAGTGATGCAAACTTCACCCTCTTTAGATGTTCCATGAAATCTCTCCTTGTGATATCTTCTTCGTAAACAACATCCCGTACTATCATGCGTTCTGGCATCAGTTTGTTTGGATGAAACTCGTGGTCTACCCGAAACTTTAGCAGTTCTCTTTGTACATGGTTGAAAAAGTCAGACCGTTCACTTTCCGCAACTGTAGAGAGCACCTTCATAAATTCCGGCGGGTTCTGAAGAGCACTACCCAATATGATAAAGTCTTTGTTTTTCAGCTTGACTATATCGGCAAATGTTCCCATACCATGGAAGTTGGATATTACAAGATGAAAATCTGAAATCTGTTCTTCCCTCTCAGAGATTACATAATCCTCGCTCTCAAGCCATTTTTTTATCCTATATTTTAGATGGTTAGAACCCAATGGAAAGTGTCAATATTGCCTAACATTTAACGGATACGCTGTAGGACAATCGGTGGTTAGCTAATTAGCACCTTTTTTGCAAAAATGAGAACCACATCCGTTCCCACAACTATTCCTGAAATAATCTCAAACCAGTATGGGATCAATACCTTCCTAGCAAAAGTCTCACCGTGCTTTTGTATTGGTTTGTCCATATAATGCATCTTTGCCTCTAAATGATAGACATTCGTCAGTTTTTATCATTACAATTCAACAGACTAGCTTGTTTTGAAGGAAAGCTCTAGTCTATATTGGTAGAGGTCTTGGTTACGCGCATTATAATTCCACTAACAGATATTGACGACAGAAAATACCAGGCCCAGAAAAACATGTCGTTTTCATGCATACATTTGGTTTTTCCTTGGTTTTCTGGTTTAACGTCTTCTGCAGAACATGTCAGATGGAAAAAGTTTCCTGGGAATATATTGAGTGGGATGGGCGATTCTGCTACGGTATATGCAAACATATTAGGCAACAGGAAATAGAAAATGAGCAGAAACGGTACGAATGTCAGAGCCATAGGCCTCATATTCAATTGCATTATTTCCATGTTCAACTTGTTCATATATGCAGACTTTTTGTTGAGCTGATCAATCTTTTCTTGATCCTTTGCCCTAAAGGCTGCCATTCTTTCTTTCTGCCATATCTTTGTCTCTTTCATCAGTCTTCTCAGCTTATCTTGATCCACCATTTTTTTTCTAATGCCTGCACTTAACAAGTTCAGCAGGATTGCTATACCAACTATGCCAAACGCGGAAGGTATCAAACCCTTTACCCATGGATTTACGCTTCCAAGTTGACCTTGGAGGCCTGGTATCTGCAGAGCAATCGAACTTAGGAATCCAAGAGTTATAGGCTCCATTTTGGCTATTTTTTCCATGTATCAAGGCATTTTAAAAGTTGATGTGTTACCTGCCTTAGAGGACTTCAGTATCATTGCTTTTATTTGAGTTCTCATGATTGGCAAGGGTGGCGCTCAAAGAGAAGGACAAGACCGTGCTCAAGACAATGATAGACGAGGAGATCGCCAAGATAGCCGGCCTTGTGAGAAATCTACGCCTGCCAGAGTTTAGCGGCATTTTTAAGATAAAAGACGAGTCAGAATATGTCTATGGATATACACACGGTTCCATCATTGGCAAGTTTGAGACATACTACTTTGTTGCACATTCTGGAAAGAAACCAAGTGGTGGTGAGATAGATGAGATAGCCAAGACGATTTTCAGCAGAACCTCTGAGATAAGAAATGCCATAATCAAAGCTGCGGAACAGCAAGCAACCTGAAACAATTTAGGATTGTAGTTCCTCGAGAGACTCGCCCTTGCTATAACACTCTTCTGCAGAGTCAAATATTGCAAGCGATTGGTTGATCCACTTTGCCGCAGACACTCTGTCCTCGTTTGCTTTGTCAAGAATTGTCTGTCCAAGACCCCGCAGCGCTTTTGCCTTGTTATACCAGGCATTTGCATGGTTTGGATTTAGTGCAAGCACCTTGTCATAGCAATCAATGGCATCTTGGTATCTCTCAAGCCTGAACAATGCGATTCCCTTGTTGTTCCATGCGCTGACATGGGTTGGATCAAGTTCTGTTGCCTTGTTGTATGCCAGTATTGCATCCTCACTTTTTTCCTCCTTCATCATTTCATTCCCTTGCCTGTACCACGAGTCGGCGTCACTCATGTCAGGGGTATATACAGTGGCTATATTTTAACGCCGAGAAATCCTAGATTTTTTAGGAAACAGTTTGAACCTATAGAATGCAAGTAAAAAATAATCAAATCAATTTGAAAGGTTGCAGTCCGCACATAATATAACAGAAAAAGCCGTGTAGTTGTTATACGAAATTTTGTCTAACTTTTACAGATTGTGCCGACACATGCAAAATCACAAATTTGTTAGAAGATTGATATTTAATCCTCGGCAGGCTGCTGTTCACTAGACAGGAAAGGGTCCAGCATCTTCTGCGGAAGCTTCCGCCTGTTTCTCCTCAGTATTACATAACATGTTATTATCTAGTATCTTTTCTTCAGGCGTCATATTCTGTGAATTGTACCCTGCAAGAAAGTCTGAATAAGCGGCATTGGTGATGTTAATTATTATTTTTGGCATGACTGCAAAAAGACATGTTTTTGGTTTTGATTTAATGCCTATGATTGATGAGAAGCTAGCTTGGAATCATTTAAAAATTTAACATGCGGCTGTAATCCTCCTTACCCCATTGGGTAAAAGGAAGCAAAGTGTAAATCCTACCAATGATTGTCAAGATAATAATCATATGTGCTGTAGCACTCTTTTTAGTGGCGTATTTTCATTTTACACAAATTGGAGTCGTGTTTGATAAAACAGTTCAGGTCAGAGACAGCCCTCAAAATGCCACGTTCTTTATGAGCGGGTCTGTGCTTCAAAACGTTGCGCGGTATAATCTAATTCAACACTAACGCCAGAAAACTGATCTTTACTAGAAATTCATCGTTAATAGTCCCTTTCAGAATAGGAACCGAGTTTGCGTTTTTTAACAGAGTTTGGGTCAAATTTCTTGCTTCGCTCTATGCTTTTACTTAGACATTCATCAGAACAATGTGTAGCAATAGGGTCTGGTACGTCATTTCCGCAAATTTCACACTTTTTCAAACCAATTTCATCTCATCTCTTTTTGTTATATTTAAGATGGGAGTCGATTATCGGAGTTGAAAATGAGTATGAAACAAACGTCGCATTTGAAAAATATAACATGTGGCAATAATTTACCAATTGGTTTTTGAAATCCTCTCAAGATAAAATTAAACAAAAATATGAAAAATGGGGATTTTCCAAGTAATTGGTTTTCCTAAGCAGCAGGTTCTACTATTTCAGCAATAGCAAATCGCTGGCCTACTTCTGTAACCTTTACCTTTGCGTTTTGACCAGCTTTACCATTTTTAACAAATATCACAAAGCCTTCTACTCTTGCGATACCGTCTCCTTTTCTACTGATCTCTGTAATAGATACGTCGTATTCTTTTCCAGTTTCTACTGGTTTTGGTCTGTCATCAAACTGTCTATTACCGCCAAATCTTCTCCCGCCGCCATAGCCTCTAGATTGGCCACGGCTGCCTTCGTTGTAACTCATCATTGCACCTCCCTTGTTGCCTTCCAGTGAATTTATCACCTATAAGAATGGATGTATTGTAAACTGTAAATTGTATCTTTAATCCTGTTTCAGATCTTACCATAGACACCATAGTCTATGGGAACAAGGCTCTAAACTGATGAAATTGTTTATTGTATAATGGATTCAACCGAATCGGACAGAGAATTCGAATCTTCTGCCAACACAGAAACAATAGCAGAAATACAAGAAACAGAAGCAGAACTCGAAGAGAGCCCAAAATTAGATGACGATAACTGATTTTTGGCATTGTTTTATTTTATCCGATCGCCAGATTTTTTAGCAGGGAAAGGCATTAGATATCTTGAATGTGTGATGTTGCTTTATGCATCCTTTGATGCATTGTGCGATTCTATTCTCAGTATTAACAAGGGCATACAATCTGTCTCGGTAATAAACAAGATGGGCAGACTTGTTGAAAACACATCAAAACCAGAGTTTGCAAAAAAATATTCTGATCATGTAAATGAGCACCTGCTCATGCAATGTGTTCTTCAGATATCAATGGGAAGAGACTTTGATGAAGAGTATGGACCAATCAACTATCACATATCAGAAAGAGCCAACCTTAGCTTGCTTACTTTTCCTGTAGATGACAACGTGATACTTGTGGCATGCAACAAGAGCATCAGCCCTATAAATCTGGCAAAAAAGATAGTCAGTGCAATAGGCGAGCACCGGAAGCAGGTTTCTGCAATAGAGATGCAGAAATGCTAGTGACTACAGCGCGTTTGTAGTCAGAAAAAGTCAAGCAGTTTTTAACTAGCTTCTGCGTATTATATGGCGAGAAAATGAGTAGCGTAAAAAACATACTGAGACATTGCCAGTGTGGCATATGCGGACATGACTTGGAAAGTGACTGCATCGACCGAGAGTGTAGGTGTTGTTTGAACTTCCACGTCAGATCTGGCAACAGAATTGGCAGCACTGTATCCAGGCGGAAATAAGTCAAGAGGTTTTATCTGTAGAACACATTGTATTGCCCAGAGTACTGATAAAGTAATTTTACTTATTTTTACGATAAGAATTTTACAGTGAAATCATACGTAAATCCTATTAATCAAACTTGAAGTAAATTCTCTAATGAGGTATAGCAACTACAGTAAGCACACTTTTGAGTTTTCCATACACGTAGACAAATTGATCAAAAAATTTTCTTAGTACTATTGTTAGGTACAGTGTTATTTGGTTCCTTCTTTGCCAACGCATCATATGTAGCGTCGGACAATGTACAGCATAGTGTTTCATACACAGACAAGGTAAATGTAACCAATCTGCCAAAATCCAAAAACCAACTGCACCAATTTGCCATGCCATTTCTTCCCAAAAGTCAGTCGTCATATGCTGAAGCTAAAAGCAAACCAAAATCAATTCAGCTAAACAATACTGTCATAAATCCACCTGTAAGAACACTAACACCTGCGGTTTCCAGCATTAGAATACAGATAATTTCACAGTTTGAGGGACTGAATCAGAGCCAGTACAACTGCACTCCTCCTGATACTCAGATTGCGGTTGGTCCGGATCATATAGTTGAGATGGTCAACGTCTCTGAGGAGATATGGCAAAAGCAAGGTCAGCCTATAACTATAGTCTCTTTGTATGATTTTTACTCTGTTGCACATAGCGATTTTCTAAGTGATCCCAAGATATTCTTTGACTCTGCAAGTAACCGTTGGTTTGCCTCTATTTTAGATGTCTCCACAGACAGTGTAAAGATTGCGGTATCAGAAACGGATGATCCTACAACGATTTTTTAAATGAGGTATACGGTACGACTTGAAAATGAGAATCAAAAACATGCAGAAAAAGCATGTCGCAATAATTTCCGGCTCAGTCATAGCAGTAATCAGCGGACTTGCGGCACATCTTTCCATGAATACGCAGTTTGATCTCTTCATGCCTGACAATGCAGCATTGTATAATGTTACCCTCAGTTCAGACAATTTCAGCTTGCTAAAACAAAATGTTGGAATTTTTAGTCTACCAGCCGCATGTTACGACCCAAAATGTGACAAGCGGATACTGTCGCATAGCAGAATTCATTCATGAGCACGATGACGGCTACAACGATACACATGTTGGAAACACGACAATATACAATGCGACTAACTATCCCCCCCAGAATGGTGCGACCCTGAACTAAATCCCCCTCCATTCCAGAATTTTCCTTTACGAATATAATTTTGCCACTAGGCACCATATTGATAATCTCACTTAGTATATGGATGAATGGCTGGCGTTTTTCAAAAAAAAGCCAATTGAAATTATAACCTGATGATGAAAAATCTCCGTAGGTTGTTATTGCAGGATGAAGGAGAGAACTTTGGTTTGGCCTTGGTTACTTACCTCTGCATACCAAGTTCCAGTAGCATAAGACTGCACAGTTGAAAAGAACATGACATAGTTGCCGTTAGAATTTGCTACAGCCGAGGTATTGTACATTGTTCCAGAGGGACTCGCAAAGACTGCGTTTATTGTGCTGCTAGGCTGTGCCAAGCCTGCAATTTGGACTAAATCTCCACGCTTGTACGATGTCTTGTCGGTCTGTGCAGTAAAGGTGTACGACCCAGAAGATGTAGTACTTGCGCTTACAGTAATTGGCTGTGAGCCAGTTATCTGGTCGGATGCGAGTTTAACCTGATATTGACCTGGCAGGATGGAACTGGAAAGCTGTAATCCATAAAGTATACTGCCAGTAGAATCTGCCCATGTGGTTTGTCCCATCAGTGCAAATCCGCTGCTATCAAGCAGTTGCACCTGGGTTGTTTTTAGTGGCGTGGCTCCTACGGCGTTTATGTGCACGGTATCTCCTGGTGCATATATGGACTTGTCAAGTGAGACTAGAATTTTTCCGTAGGTGGGTGTCTGAGTGGTCTTGTTTGCAATGCTTGTCAGATTGTTCTGTATGGTCGAGATGTTGGTGTTTAGACTTTGAAGATCAGCCAACTTTTCGTGAATGTCCGCAATATTGGTCTTTAGCATGTTAAGTGAGGTGAGATTGCTGCTGATCGAGTTTACTTCAGAGTTTATCGAGTTGACCTGAGACTTGAGTGAATCAACTTGCGAACTAATCGAGTTTACTTTGGTGTTTAGCGAATCAAGTTGGGCAGTATAATCTGGAATTCTTGCGGCATCTTGATTAGATTGGTTAGCTTGTATGAGATTGACATTTAGCATCCCGTATACTCCAGCGGATACCATAGCAAGAGCGAACGCCCCTATTATCATGTACACGTAGTTACGTGGCACAGCCTCTTTTTGACTTAAAAATATATAGGAGACGCTCAGCTTTTATAAGCAACTGTTTAATAGAAGATTCTTTGATTTTGGCCTATTGCAGACGTATAATTATGGATTATTCTGCAAATTCAGAAATAAATTGAATGTAACAGGTAGAATTTGCAGTAACTTTTTGCGTCTCAAGTTTTAAATTAAGAAAAGGAGTAAGACTACACATTATGCAGAGAGATTGGCAGTTAACATTCCGAATGGCAATTAGTTTTTTCGTTCTCACAATAATCTATTTGGCATTTTTGTCCTTTATTGCGATGTACTTTGGACTGGGAATTCTGCCAATTGCAGTCATTGCAGGACTGATGATTGGAGCACAGTGGTTCTTCTCAGATAGGATTGTCATGTGGAGCACAGGAACAAAGATCGTATCAGAGGAGGAGCAGCCTGTTCTCCATGAGATAGTTGAAAAACTTGCATTGAAGGCAAACATCCCGAAGCCTAGAATAGGTATCATGTCAAGTGACACCCCAAACGCGTTTGCCACAGGAAAAGGTCCCAGAAGCTCTGTAGTCGTGGTGTCTTCCGGCATAATGAGAATACTTTCAAAAGACGAGCTGGAAGGAGTCCTATCACATGAGATTACACACATAAGACACAGGGATGTTACCATCATCACACTTGCAAGCCTTTTTTCCACTATTGCATGGTATATCATGCAGTCATCGATGTGGGGTGCCATGTGGGGAGGTGGAGGCTACGGCTATGGAGGAAGGCAGCAGCAGAGTGGAGGTATCATCCTAGTTCTAATTGTTGCCGCAATAGTGTGGTTTCTGAGTTTTCTGATAATCCGAGCCATCTCAAGGTACCGGGAATTTGCTGCAGACAGGGGAGGAGCCTACCTTACTGGACAGCCTATGAACCTCTCACGTGCATTGATGAAGATAGAGGGAAGAGTAAAAGTGGCATCGGTTCAGCAGCTGCAAAAGATGGAGGGAATGAACGCCTTCTTTATCATACCTGCAGTATCGGGACAGACAATTGCAAAATTCTTTTCGACGCACCCTCCCGTAGAGGAACGCATCAAGAGACTGATGGAGATAGAAAGCGAGCTTCGCGGAGCACAGGATCTTAGATAACCAGATGCGTCGTTTGGATGAATGTTATTCAATTCTTCTGTAAATTGCCTTAAAATCTTCTGCTAGCAGATAGGCAGTATTTTGTAGATGTGTGACCTCGGTCATGTTTGATTTTCCCCTGCCTATCTGTCTCATTTGTGTCATACACTTATGAATCTGGTAATGATCAGGAGATTCATCATCAGACCATGCATGAAAACAATCGATGAAATCAAGACAGAAATTCAACACTATCAATTCCCAGTCTTTTGTATTGGTGGGATATCCTATGCCATGGGCAAGCATGCGAAACTCGTTGCTTCTGTCAATAAGAAGCATCTGCAAAGCCTTTTGCGCCTTTTGCAAATCAAATTTGTCAAGAGCGCTGGTGCCCTGCATGGTATCATTACGTCTTCAATCTATTTTAAGATGCGGTAAAAAATCAACCAGATATTTGGTAACCGGGTGGTCTGCATCTATTGGTTTTGAATTATCTTGCCCAGTATTATCTTGTTAATTGTGCCCATGTCTGTGATGACATTCTTAGGGTTGCCTATTCCGTCCACCTTGACAACAACAGAGCCTACCACAAACTCGGAATGATAACTTGTTCCGCCTGCTCCGTCAGGACAGATGCAAATAAAGCTAGTATCATTCGACCTTGAACTTCCAATAAACTTTGTCGCGTCGTTTTCCATTGTTTGCTCATCTAGTTTGAATACTGCAAGGCCCTTTTCTGGAGGCTGGTACTCTTCAATCCAGACGTCGAAGATCTCAATTGGCTTTGTGTTTATGTTCTCAAAGTCCTCACGTACGAGCTGGGTCAGTACTGGAGAGGTGACACTGCTTGGTATGCCAATGCCATTATTGGTGGAAAACTGCGGGCTTATCTCAGTTGGCAAGGGCAGGTATCGTGCCAAGCAGTCAGACGGTGTTTTCAGGTTCACAGTTGTGCATGGAGAAAAGATGGTACTATTTTGCGCAGGCTGTGACGTTTGGGACTGCGGTGGCTGTGACTGGTCCGTTACTGAGAGGCGTATTATGCCGTTGTCAACCATCCACTGGATTGCCTTGATAAACTCGGTATCCTCTATTTGTCCCTGCCCCCACCAGCGAGCCGTGTTTTTTACCCACTTTGGGATCGAAGTAGGCTGCGCAATAACATGGGATGAACCAATGGTTACTCCCACTACAAAACTTAGAACAACTAGAAGGTACAGTACTTTTTTCAACAAGACTGCTCAAATCGACCCGCTTTTAAATTATGGCACTAGTATATCTTTAGAAAATTACAAAACTCCTTAAAACTCATACAGAAGATCGTGTCATAGGAAATCCTCCCAATTACTAAATAGAAAAAAACCATTAGCACGGTAGATTGAACCTTATACTGTTACCAATTTTTGGAATATCTGGCTCTAGATATATTGCCCCTCTCAGCGACAGATTCACAACTAGCTGCAAATTCAGACACTTGTGGAACCAAGATAACACAATTAGAAGAGCAGATCCAGTCTGCGATTGATTCGCGAAAAGTAATAGATTTCATCGAAGGTAATACGACTGAATTCAAGTCATTAAATCAGCAATACGCTCTGTACTGGGTCAATACAAAATATAGCTGGGATACTGACATTTCCAACTATGCAAAATTGGAAGGGATAACTGCATCTTTTCAAATGTCAAATTCTAAGCTTCCATTCATCGGCATGGCTCACATCACGATAGATCCACCAATGACCAAAGTGATAGACTTCAAAGTAAACTTGCCACGTTCAGTGTCATCGCATAGATAGATATTCACTTGGTTGATGAATAAAATCACAATTTCTCTGAAAAGTTTCTAATCCATGTTGTTTTTTAGATAAGGTTTGTTTCTTGGCTTTGAGCGCACCATGCAGTTACAGCAGTTGCAATACAGCCCCACTGTATGACTTGTTGCCGGCCTGTCTTCGCTATCATGACATCCTTGTCTTGACATGAAAATTCCGCAAATCTGACACCTCACCTGATCAGATTGATAACGACTTGAACCGTCACGTGGTTTTCTAGCCTTGTATTGCTTGCAAATCCCCTTACAGATTCCTCCATCTTTGTGCATAGATTGTTCTTGGCGTAGAAGAATAAATTTCCATTGCAGTACTGACGGTCAAACATTAACCAATTTTTCAGTTTGAAGGTAAGCTCTTGAGGTTCTCTGCTACATCAGTCCTCAGCTGTCCGCATGCAGCAGATATCTCAACCCCTTTTTCAACCCTTACAGTACAGCTAATTTTTGATTCTTTTAGGGTGCGCTCAAACTCTGTTATGCGTTTCCAAGAAGGACGTTGAAACCCACTTGCTGTTGGATTTACAGGAATCAGGTTAACATGAGTTCCATTTCCTTGCAAGAGCGCTGCAAGCTCTCTGGCATTGTCCGGCGAGTCGTTGACTCCATCTATCAATGCATATTCCAGCGTGACACGCCTGCCTGTCTTTTTGAAGTAGTTTCGTGTCGTTGCAATCAAGTCTTCGACCGAGTGAGGATCTGCTGTCGGTACCAGTTTTTTTCTCAGTTTGTTATTTGGGGCGTGAAGCGAGATTGCAAGGCCGACTTGAAGATCTTCTTTTGCAAGACGTTCGATTCCTTGCATTATTCCCACAGTTGAAATCGTGATGTGTCTCTTTCCAAGACCAAATGCTCGGTGATGTGTCAATAGTCTCACTGCCCTGATTGTTTCTGCATAATTTGCAAGCGGCTCTCCCATTCCCATAAAAACAAGATTTGTAATATGCTCTCCACGTTCTTTGAGTAACATTGTAAAGTGTAACACCTGGGCCACAATTTCTTCTGCCTTGAGGTTTCGCTCAAAACCCATCTGGCCGGTAGCACAAAATGTGCATCCCATTGTGCAACCAACCTGTGTTGAGACACATACAGTCGACCTTGGATGCCTTCTTTCTTTTTTGTACTGCATAAGCACTGTCTCGATCAAAGTTCCGTCTACAAGCTTGAGGAGAAGTTTTGTAATATATCCGTCTTCGCTTACTACACGATGGACCTCGGTTGCAGAGCCAATCGTGTATCCTGCTTCTGTTAGCTTGTCACGCATCTCGGAGGGCAGTTGATGTAGTGATGATATTTCCTTTGGAAAGCGGGTATACAACATTTGCAATAGCTGGTCTGCACGATATCGTGGCTGGCCCATCTCTGTCACAAGTTCCTCCATCTCATCTGGAAGTACGCGGTAAAGGTCTGTCATGGTATATCTGAAATCCATTTTTGTAAGAGAGCCATTGCTTTTTGATGTTATTTGCGCCACATTAGTGTTTTTGCTGGTTCGAGTGAGATTTTTTACGTATGAGGCGGAGAAGAGTATTAGCTTAACCTACTCCGCTATCCTATAGAGAATTGTTACGTAACTAATAATTAAAACAAAGTACTAATCTATACCATAATACAAAATACAGATGACGACATTTTCAAGTATTGTAAGCAGAGTAAATGCTACAAGGGTCCGCTTGTAACCGATACCATCTCAGGGGAGGTTGCCTGTGAGAGCTGCGGTCTTGTCTTAATTGAGAGGGGTGTGGACAGGGAGCATGTGAATCCTACCTATGATTTGGGCGAGTTCCTTGCCAAGACTAGGACAGGTGCTGGGTTTTCGCTTGCCATGCATGACAAGGGGCTCTATACCAACATTGGCAACCAAAATGTGGATGCTACAGGAAAACCTCTTTCTGGCATAATGAAAAATACCATAGAGCGTCTGCGAAAGTGGGACCAGCACAGCAAGTCAAGAACCATAAACCGCAGCCTAGGACCTGCCTTGAGCATATTTGATTCCATCAGAATCAGACTTTCTATTCCAGGATCTGTAATCGAGGAGGCAGCATACATCTACAGAAAAGCTCTTGCAGCAAAGCTAACCAAGGGTAGAAATGCAAATGCGCTTGCCTGTGCCGCACTTTATGCCGCGTGCAGGCAGTGCGACATTCCAAGAACACTAAGAGACATATCAGACGCTGGTAACATGAGAAAAAAGGTCCTATCAAGAACCTATCGCATCTTGGTGGAGAATCTTGATCTAAAGTTGCGTCCGTTTGACTCGGCGGAATTCATAACAAGAATTTCAAACGAGGTTGGAATAAGCGAGAGAACAAAAAGGGGAGCATTTGACATGCTTTCAAAGATGGCAGAACTTGGGATATCTGCTGGCAAGAACCCAATGAGCATAGCAGCAGCTGTGCTTTTCTTGGCGTGTATTTTAAACGGCGAAAAGAAATCACAGCTTGATATCGCCAAGGCAGCCGGCGTTACAACGGTAACTATACGCAATAGAATCCAGAACCTCAAAAAAGAGTTTGGTATAATTTTAGACGATTAATTAGAGCTTGTCTATTTTTGCATGTTTTATTGACTTGTTCAAGGCGGCCACAAGCACTATTGAAAGCAACGAGATGATAGCCGCGGTAAGAAATATCTCATAGTATGCTTGTACGGTGGGAAAGGTTCCCACAGTTTGTGGTACCGTTTCCTGGTTCATCTGCTGGTACATGCCTGCAACCGAGGGGCCAATCGAGTTTCCTACAAGTGCCAAAAGCACCGTCATGCCAAGTGAAATTCCTGATGCTTCTTGAGGAGACCTTATTAGAACTATGTTGAATGCACCTACTATTGAAAATGACAATCCTACAGAGATTATTGTAAGCGTTGCTGCTATCATAAGTTCGGTAGAGTGAAATGTCAATATGCTGAAAAACCCGATTGCACAAATTATTGTTCCAAGAGCTGTGAGCCTAAAGTTTCCTACCTTAGACAAGAAAAATCCTGATGTGGCAGAGACCACAAGCGAGACTATCATAAATGGCAGCTGGACGTTTGCTATCGATATAGGATCTCCTCCAAAGCCAAGTGGTTGCGGACTGCGTATCAGTATTGGAATTGTCTGATACACCATGAATGTCGAGATTCCAACTGTCATTATGATTATGTTTGCAGGCAAGAGTATTTTGTTGGTAAGAAGTTTGAGGTCAACCAATGGCTGTACTGTCCTTTTTTCGATTGTTATAAAGACTACTGTTGATGCAGTAGAAGCTGCAAAGAATACAAGAGAGATAAGATCACCAGACGCTGCATCCTGAAGATAGGACAGTCCCATCAAAAACAAAATTACTGTGACGGATAATGCTATTGCACCCTTTAGATCTATCTTTGCTGGTTGTGCGCTGGTTTCTTGGCCGAGTTTTTTCACCTTGATGAATTTTGTCATTATCAGTGCAAGTCCAACTGCAATAGGAAATACAGAAAAGAACGTGGCGTGCCAGCCATAGTTTAGAATTATTGTGGCACCTGCAAGAAGCCCTACTACAGCACCACCAAAAAATGTCGAGGTGAAGATACCTTGTGCCATTGCAAGCCTTTGTACAGGAAATATATCCCTCACTACGCCAAAGCCGATTGGAAACATCGACATTCCCACCCCTTGGGCAATCCTTGCAAGTATCATAAACCAAAACGTGTTTGCAAAACCGCCTGCTAGAATGCCTGCGGAGTATATCATCATCACGATAAGGAGTATCTTCTTTTTTCCGTAAATGTCTGAGAGTTTGCCTGCTATTGGGGTCATCACTGCTCCCGCAATCAGATAAGTGGATAGAATCCAAGATGAGGTGTTGTAGGATATGTCAAAGTCTCTTATGAAATCAGGAATTGCTGGCAGGATCATCGTCTCGCCATACATGGTAGCAAGTGCAAGACCGCTTATGATGGCAAGCGCTTTCCAAGCATTTGATGGAATTGTAATCGATGAGCTAGACTCTGCGCCTTCTTGTTCCTTGTCCGACATTTTGTTCAGCTCCTACTTGCAAGATGCAACCGTTCTTTCTTTGTAATATTTAAGATATTGATAGGTATCACCATATTCGAGAATCTGTCCATGCTTTTTCTATTTATTTTGCATTTTTGTCAAACTGGATCATCATGTCAAATCTGTTTTCTTCTGTATCTGTGCAGTGGGCAAAATATTCCACACCAGGTATTGGCATACCCTGAATTGCCTTTCCACCCTTAGATTGGATCTTCTTTGTAAATTCATCAATAGACGGAACCTCAATGGTGTTTATTGTGGTGGGTGAGAGGTGATTTCGTTTGGCTAGTCCTCCATTTATCCCGAGTTGTTTGTCGTCTCCTGTTTTTGTCAGCCAGTATTCCATCGGGCCATCCCACTTTTCAAAACTCCAACCAAATACTTCATTATAGAATTTCTTTGCTCGTTCAATATAGTCTACAGGTAGATTGAAGTGAACAACTCGCGGCATAGAAGAATATGCGTTTCATTTTATATAAGTTGGATTCGGAAGTATCTGTGAAGTATACAATTTTCTGCTCATGGCTTGATTTCCAGAATTGGAACTAACATGTTTTCTGTTCTGATAATTTAGGCATAACCTTAAGAACAAGTATGAACGATTTAGATTTAAGAGATGAAGTATGTAACATCTTGGTACAGACAGGTAATGGGTCTGTCACCTAAAAAGAAAAAAATCCTACTGATTTGCTTGTGGTGTATCGCACCCATTGAGATGGGCATCATCACAGGTGTATTATATCTAGGAAGGCGGCTACATCAGAGCGCCAGTATATCTCGTACGCTAAGCGTATAGCACCTGCTGAATCCTCACAATACAATGACAAAGGTAATCAATAAACAGGAATCCAAGTTATCTGCAAATACGCTGTAAAATTTTCAGATAGTTTCATTACAGTTTATCTGAGGAGAATCGATTTCTAACAAAATTATAATAGATTCATAATGTAAATCTATCCGAGTTCAAGTGTCAATCATTGATACGGTTTCTGTGAGTATTAGCGATTATCAGCGTTATTGAAAAGAGGATTCTAGTGTTTTCCGTGGAACTCGCTCTCACCAGCTGAGGTCGGTGGTCCGTGTGGTCCTTGACATGAAGTATTGGAGGCATACTTTGGTTTTGCATATTATGACTGCTTTCATAATTTTCATTTGTTTAGTTGATGCGTGCTAGCGCCTTTTTGATTCCCATCATTCCCATTCCTTTCATGTGCTCAAGTGCTGTTGCAATTCCCTTTGTTCCATTTTTTGCCACGTAGTCATCAATAATCTTGACTGCTTTTTCCTTGTCTTGATCAGATACTTTCAAGCCTTCTGCATCATGTCGTAATACAATGATACTTTGCCTGAACTCTTTGAATAGCTCTTGGTATTGCTTTCTAAGATCTTGGTATTTTTCCCGTATCGCAGTCATCATTACCTGACACTCGTTTATTATCTGGGTTCTGTTTTGCGACGTTGCGCTTTGCATCTTTTGGTGACATTCTTGAATAGCTTGAATGGTCTCATTCCTTTGTTGTTTGAATGTGGCTGTTGCATTGTGTACAAAATTAGATATCTGTTGACCTATGTTTTCTGTATCGGTTGAATTGGTTTCATTTGTTTCTGCTTGGTTTGTATCATTATCATCATCAGTTTTTTGAGTAGTGGCATGTGCACCATAGAAGCTCAGAGGCAACGCCATACTTAGTACGAGAAATGAAAGTATGACAAACTTTACTTTCATAAACTGAAATTGTCGATTTATTTATTTAAAGATCTGGAAGGATTCATCACTAACATGTCCTGGAAATACGAATAAAAACAAAGCCAGATTGTAGGTAAAGGTAAAATACATGACGTCTTTAAACTTTTTATGAGATGGGTCATCTACTCGATTTTTACTGTTCTGGCAGTCACTCTCACAGGCGTGCCTGCGTTTGCACAATCAACAAATACGTATGGTGTAAAGGACCCATCAAGCGGTCAGTCCTATGACGTCAACTATGGCATATCAGGTGCAACAGTCAGCGACATATCAGTTGACACTCGCGACACATCGGTTGTTGTCTCATTGCAAACAACAAGTGATGGTAACATGACAATAACTCTGCCAAGGACCTTGATTGATGCCAAGGCAGGTTTGTCTGACGACCAGTTCTTTGTACTAGAGGACGGAGCAGAGGCAGATTTCCAAGAATCCAAAACAGATTCGGCAAGGACTCTGTCCATATCATTTCCCGGCGGTACTGAAAAGGTAGAGATAATCGGAACGCAGGTTGTCCCCGAGTTTGGCTCACTTGCCATCATAATCATTGCTGTAGCAACAGTTGGAGTTATTGCAATTTCAACAAGATTCAGGGTTGCAAGTGTCTAAAAAGAATTTGAATTTTGAGGTAGGAATCTAAAAAAATTAAGTATATTCAGCGTTGGTAATTTATGATCACCTTTAATAATTCCAAATCTTTCGTCTCATGTGCAACAAAGCAAAGAACC
>CAZMNT010000029.1:0-23358 GCA_964567715.1 uncultured Nitrosopumilaceae archaeon
AAGTAGGCCAGAACGCAAAAGTAAAGATTACGCAAGTTGGCGGACGCTTTGCTACTGCTGATGTAGTAGGCGAAGGAACCCCACAACCAGCAGCAGAATAAACTGTTGCCTATAAGGGCGTTCTCTGATTTCTTACAAATTACGAGTTTTCTTTTTTATTTCTTCCATAATTTCCAATTTCTTTGTGATATCCATATTAGGCTCCATGGTAACATACACTGTTTTGCGTTTTGGATAGACAACTATTTGTGTAACCCTTTGACGCTCTATGTGGACATAATTAACAGGTCCTAGGCTTTTGTCAAACTGTTTCCGTATCTTCCTTCTTATGGCTAGAACACTTCTGTAAACAGGTACCTCTTTTTGGGACTTGAGAGATGTCTTGCCTTCTTTCATTATAGCTTCTGATATGTTTCCCCTGAGATCTATGATTGCAGCAAATCTCATCATTGGATCTAGTTCTATTATAGATTCAACTATAGGAAGTAGATTTGCCTTGCCATTGCTTTTTTTCAATTAACGAAAACCAATGGTCCAATTCTAAATATATCTTGGTTTATACTATTTGATCGCTTAATATGCCTAAAAAGGGCGTTTTTCCTTGTCCTAAGCATCCAGTTCATCTATTAACTTTTTATATATTACACATTACACTAGTCATAAGCAATATGTTTGAAAAATTCCGAAAGAAAAAAGATGAATTTAAGCCAGAATCTACTAAAAAAGAGGAGGATTTTTCGACACAGCACCAGTCGCCGGAACTGGAACCTGAGAAAACAGCTGAGGTTATTGAACAACCACGACCTGAACCCCCCAAGGTTGTCGAGCAACCCCAGCCTTCAGAACAAGTAAAAATACCTGAACCCATGCAGCAAAGAACGATGAGTGCAGTAGAAGATATAGGAATTAGGGCTCTCATGGATAAGCGAACCAAGCTTGAAGAGGCAATTGACTATGTAGGCTTGATGATTAAGAATTTGAAGGATAAAAGAACGAACTTGGAAAAAAACATAGAGGATGAATCTGTAGATATTAAGAATTTGAAGGAAAAGTTGGTTAAGGTTGGTCAGTACATTGATGAAGAAAGGCAGGGAATAAAGGCCTTACAACAAAAGAGAAGCGAGGTAGAAAGGGAAGCTGATGATGTTGCCACAATTATCAATAACCTTCGCGAAAAGCTATTAGGCATTGATAGAATAGTAAACGAGGAAGGTAGTAAGATAGAGAAATTCAAGGACTCTAGACCAAAATCAGGGTCTTCTTTCAGCTAAAAAGTAAACCCTTCCTTTAGCATACTAGTCAGATTGTCTTTTATCTCCTCTTCCGAGGATAACGAGTCGAGATCTCTGATGAGTACTTCGGTGGCAAGACACTGGTTCTTTGAGAACTGGTAATAACAATCCAATTTTTCCTGATAGGTTTTTGCATTATAGTAGATAGACCAAAAATTTTCTGTTGAATGCTGCACATAAAGTAGAAACTTTTGAATCGCCGTCTCAATCTTTGGGGAGGGATTGTCTTTCATCAACCCAATTAGAATTTGTTCCAGCTTACTGTCTAGGTTGGACTCGTAGATCAGTTGGTAAATGTCCACATTTTTTGTCACGGTTGCTTTACGTAATTGTATCATAAAAGGTTTCATCAATAATTTTCAAAAAATTCTCTGCTAACATGTAACAACTCTACTTATTGTAAAGAAAGTAAAATTTCAAGTATGAAATAGCCATAATCCTTAAATAATTTGTACACGTAATAGTTATCCCTGCCAAAGGAATATCCTCCCAAGACAGGCATCATGCAGCAAACGCGTGATACGGTCCAGGCAAACCCTGCCGTAGAAGAACCAAATGGAGAAATCCTGAGGAAGTGATGACAATGGTCGTTATGTCTTTGAATGCTTGCATTCTCACGTGGCGTGTGAAAATCCACACGTCTGCATGATAGAGTTTTTCTCAAATATCACAAAATAGACCAAAATATGTAAATTATTCAAATAGATTATACAATAATGCCACTCCAATAACTGTCTGAAAGTGCAGCCTCTACAATCACAAAGGTGGATATGGTATATTCTTCCAGGTCAAGTTGCCAACCAAGGACTGAATATTGTAATTCCTTTGTATGTAATAGCACTTGGTGGTGATATCGAAGAGGTTGCAATAATCTCTGCCCTTCAGAACGCTGCAATTGCCATAGGTTCTATCTTTTGGGGCAAGATAATCGATAGATTTCACGCAAGACGGGCGATACTTTTCATATCATTCTTTGTTGTTCTTCTTTCTAGTGTTGGGTTGTATTTTACTACCTCAATTACTGTGATTTATGGTATTTCGCCCATCCTCGGATTTTTTTTAGTTGGTAGAAATCCAGTAACTCAACTGCTTGTGATGGAATCGGTGCAGAAGAACCTCTGGAGCTGGCTCTTCGCAAGGACGTCAATAATTAGCACTCTTGGAATGTTGATTGCAATGGTAATCGGCACTGTTGATAGCATATATTTTGATCTGAGGCCATATTTCTTGATCTGTGCGGCATCAAGCGGCATAGCCATGGTCCTAAGTACGGCCGTTAAAGGCGGAGGATTTCATCTTGAACGAAGCAGTGTGGCGCATTCCTTACAGGGCCTGCATTACACGATAAGTCACTATCATTTTGTGTTTCCAAAAATTCCCGAACTCTATGATTTCAAGCACATAATTACAATATTCAAGGGAAAGATAAGTAATGAAATTGGAATTTTCTATATTGCAATATTCTGTTTCAATCTTGGAAGTAACATGTATTCAACCGCTTGGACTCCCTTTCTCATAAGCCGTCAGTTTTCAAATTCTGGCGTTTTCCTAAACTATATGATCCAAATGATTACCATGTTGCTTATCTTTTTTGTAGCTCCAAAAATAATTTCCAAGGCAGGAGAAGAACGATCTACACTGATTGCGTTCATCCCTAGAATTTTAGCTGTGACAATTCCTGCTGTTACAGTTCCCATAATGATAGGATTTGTTGGAGCAACTCTAGCGGTTATTTCCTCAGGTCTTTTGGTCATTGGGTTTTCTATTTTTAGCACAGCAAGCTCAGTCATCTTTTTCAAAAGTATCCCACAGGGTTTTGAAGGAAAATATCTAGGGGTTAACAGTGCTATGACAGGAATTGGTGTTTTTACCGGTGCTCTTGTTACTGGCAGTCTTACCAAGGCGTTTGGTTACTCGACACTGTTCGTTTCTTCTGGTATAATACTAGTTATTTCCTTGATTTTATTTGGAACATATTTTCGCTACAGACTATCCCACAAGGTGGCCTAGACATAGCGAGCAGAGGCTGATTGATCACCGGCAGGCATGGAGGGCAGCTTGTCGTTGACTGCTGCCTCGGCTACTGCTGCAGCCTCTTGAATTATTTTCTCTGATTCCTCATCGGTGACGCCAGAGTCAATTCCAAAGTCGCCACTGTGGAAGGTATCTGTCATCAATCCGCTGAGCATATCAGTCATTCCAGATAGCTCACGATCTGCTTCAGGCATAAACTGCACTAATGATGATCGTAGGCTCTTCATCAATCCAATGGTTGGCATGATTGTTACGACTGTATCTCCTAGATCGTGGAATGTGCTTAGTCTTAACTCGATTTGTTCAAGTGCTATTCTAGCATTTCCGAGGAGTTTGGTAACTTTTCTAACTTCAGCTAACTCTTTTGATAAAACTCTACTAGCAGTAAGATCATGCTGCTGAGTTGCAACTACAATTCTCTTGAATAACTTTTCATCTCTTTGTTTTAGTTTAGTAATCATTCCGTCAAGTTTTCCAATTTGTGTTTGGAGTCTTTTTACAGCTTGTTCCATTCTTGGCTTCAGAGGACCTTTTGGTCTTATAGCGTCGTTGATTCTTTCACCAACGCTTGGTGTTTGTGGTCTTTGCCAGTTCTTAGCAAATGTTGTCATGTATACGACTAAAAAAATCTGTTATTAATTTCAGGTGTAAAATGTGGTTCACAGTATGCTAAATTTAGCTAACAAATTGTTCGTCTGGTTCAGCCGCTGCTAGGTTGCGGTTAAAAAATCAAAATTTTCGGATAATCTATCTTGGATATATCCTACCTTCAATCCCCCTGCAAAGACTTACTGCATTACTTGTATTGCAATACTTCTCTGCGGATGGATTTTCTTTATGTGAATTGCAAGCGCACTGCTTGATGGCTGCGATTCACAGCAAAGTGGACATTTTTCCATTTTATTTATTGCCTGTCATCCAGAACTAACGTATTTAAGGTTTTGGTTGGACTGTTTTGACAACAAAAAATTATCAAATTTTCTAAAAATATTTTCAGTCTTGTAAAATGAGATGAAATGAAAAAAATTTTAGAAAATGAAAATAAGGGAAATTAATTTTCAAAAATAGAAAATCATAAGACCGTGCTACAAAAAATTTGATACCAGTTTTTGAAATGTCTTTCTCATAATCAGTACTGGGTGATTCGAGTTTTTTAATTAATATTTACTCAATATAGAAAATATGGAAATTAATCAGTAAATCTTTCAAGTTTTTATAATTTCACTTATAGTTAAACCTTTTTATCTATGTTAACCGAAATTCTTATAAGATATTACATGACTCGCGAATCTTTTGGTTCTGGGGGACGTTGTCCCCGTTGTGGAAAAGGCCCTATGGTTACAGATAGTACTACAGGCGAAATGTTTTGTGGTGGATGCGGATTCGTTATGACTGAAAGAGTAGAAGAATCTGGGCCAGAATGGAGATCATTTTCCAAAGAAGAGCATGAGGATCGAAGTAGAACAGGAACTCCAACGTCACTTGCAATGCACGACATGGGATTGGCAACAATCATAGGTCCTGCAGACAAGGATGCGTCAGGAAAACCACTTTCCGCATCAATGAAAAGTACCATTGAACGACTTAGGACGTGGGACAGTCGAAGTCAAGTTCACGAACCAGTAGACAGAAACTTTAGACAAGCTTTCAGTGAGCTTGATAGACTAAAAGACAAACTTGCACTGTCTGACGCAGTAATAGAAAAAACTGCATACATCTATAGAAAAGCACTTGACAAAGGTCTTGTCAGGGGAAGATCTATTCCTGGACTTGTAGCAGCTGCACTTTATGCAGCGTGTAGAGACACAGAGACACCTAGAACTCTAACAGATGTAGCAAGTGGAATTAACATTAAAAGAAAAGATGTTGCCCGATGCTACAGACTACTGCTAAGAGAGCTTGATCTCAAGATGCCGGTAGTTGATCCGATAAAGTGTGTAGCAAGAATTGCAAGTAAGGCCGGCTTGAGTGAAAAGACAAAACGAAAGGCACTGCAGATTCTAAAAGATGCAGCTGAAATCGAAATTTCTGCTGGCAAAGACCCGATGGGACTTGCAGCCGCTGCCTTGTACCTTTCTTGTGTGATGAACGGGGAGAATAAAACACAAAAAGATGTTGCACAGGCTGCTGGAGTAACTGAAGTAACAATACGAAATAGATACAAAGGATTAAAGGAATCCCTGAAGCTCTAAATTTTTTTAAAATTAGAAACTAATTTTGCTTCCATCAAAATGATTAGTCAAAACTAGTCAAACAAAATTTTTGTATTATTAACAAAATCGCAATTGTTCATCAAATCGCGCTATGAAATGTAAAAGGGCGTGGCCCCAATCGCAGACATTCAGAGATTACCTCTTAAGAGCCGCCCACAGCGGTCACATGTACACGGTCTGCGAAGCCACGCCTACCGAGCAGTAGATTTTACATCTTTCTGCATCAATTAATATATAAGATCAAAGTATTTATGATTTTGTATAGAATTTTTGATATTTCTAACAAGGTTTACTGAAATTTTTAAAAAATTAGTTGTTTAACCTGTAATTAGAAAGTGTAACATTTACAATATTTACACAGATTAGAAATACGCTCACATAATGGTCTAATTTTTGTATTTCACGATATAACTCAAAGCCATTCAATTTTGGCATTTTGATGTCAAAAGGCACAGAGAATATTCAGAAGGCTTGTAGTTGGCCAACGCCAGAAAAGGATCTGTGTATGCATCAACAGAAAATCCTCTTTGTTCTAGTCCTTTTTTCAGTAAATAAACAATATCGTCTTCATCATCAACTACGAGAATTCTCGGTTTGGTTGTTTCCATAGTATTTTTTGATCTAGATGGATCTAGAAAAGCGCATTGAATGAGTCTACTGGTATAATCTACCATAATGAAGTACCGTGAATAGACATATAACATTCCAAATAAAATTCTAAACAAATGAAACTTATCGGGAAAGTAGCAATTGTAACAGGTGGCAGCAGAGGAATAGGAAAAGCAACTGCCGAAATTTTTGCAAAGGAAGGAGCAAAGGTAGTAATTACAGCAAAAGACAACACTAGACTCCAAGCTGCAGCCAAAGAATTAGGAATAATTGGTTTTTCTGGAGACATCAGAAAGGAACATGATGTTAAAAATGTCGTGAAAAAAACTTTGGATGAGTTTAGCAAGATAGACATACTAGTAAACAATGCAGGTATATTCCCAGAAGTGAAGCCATTGCATGAAACCCCTGAAGAAAAATGGAATGAGGTAATTGATGTAAACTTGACAGGTCAGTTTCGCTTTACAAAAGCAGTCATTCCCCACATGATGAAAAACGGTGGATGTGTCATAAATGTCTCATCAGATGTGGGGCTCAAATCATTTGAAAATTTTGAAGCGGACTCGTATTCTGCCACAAAAGCAGCCTTGATACATTTAACAAAAGCATGGGCAGTAGAATATGCCAAGTACAAGATTCGCATAAATTGTGTCTGCCCAGATATAGTGGAGACGGATATGACAGAGCATACCTTAGAACGGAAGCAGACAGAGCAATGGCTATTGCTGAGCACCCCCTAGGAAGAATTGGAGTTCCAGATGATGTTGCAAAGGCCATACTATATTTTGCATCAGAAGACTCGTCATGGATCACTGGTGCAATTTTGCCGGTAGATGGCGGTATGGCAATAAAGTAAATAAGCATATCAAATTAATAGAACCTTTGTGCATACCATAATATGGATCTCAAAAGAAAACGATCCCTTAGGATAATTATTGTATTAGCTATAGTTTGGTTTGCAGCAGCCTTGCCAGTTCCATTTCTATGGTCAAATCCTGATCCACAGAATCCCCAACAATACAGGACGTATCTTGAAATTGCTGCCATAGTCTCGGTTCCCTTCATTGCCATGGGAGTTGTCTGGACATTAAAACCAGAACTTGCAACTAGAGACTCTAGTTAAGAAATTCAACTGCGCCATTTCCCTCAGGTGTTATACTTATCCAACGTGTTCTACCTATTCTTTCAACATCAATGAACTTCCACTCATTTAAAAGCGGCTGGATTATGTTCTTGTCAAGGCTTGCAAATCTGGCCTGATCAAAATTTTCTTCCTTTGCGTTAACTATGATTAGTTTCTTTTCTTCTGCAAGCCTTGCCATTTCTTTTTTTGTTATTTTATCCCCATGTCGTTTTATTATTTTTAATGCCTGAATCAAGGCAGGTTTTGGGGTATGAATCTCATACGCTGGTAGTTTTACTACTGTCTTGACGCCAGATGAGAGTTGTTCTCCTTTTACGCTGGAATAACTTTCAGGTTCCGCGTAATATGGCGTGAGTTTTGTATTACCTTGGAACATCATGCAGGCCATCATGCAAGCTATTGCCTGAATCTTTGAGCCTGAAGAGCAGTTGACAAAGATGTCGTTTCCCCCCTCTTTTTCTACAATTTCCCTAACCGATTTTAGTATCTTAAAGAGGTCAAATCTATCTGAATATTCCGTATGAACCTCGATCTTTTCCTTTTTTAGTTGTGTCCTTATTTTTTCCATATATCCTTGTGCCTTGTCTTTGGCAGGATCACCGTGCATCAAGAGCCACATCCTATCTGCTTTCATTTGCTTTGCAGGTATAGCAATTCTATCAATTTCAAAGCCTACTGGCGCAATGTGCACACGGAGGTTTACAATAGTCATTATAGTATGTATAGTCATCATACTAAAGTGATAATATATAATAATTATGGTTTGCTACTCACACCATGCGACAAAAATACGAACTAGAAGAAAACAATGCTTCGTTTTATCCAAAAGTAAAATCAGTCTTTGAAGAGTATTAATTTTTCATCCAAACAGTGTGTTCCAAGTAATCTATAGATTTGATCAGATCATCAAGTTTTGCCATGACAGCATTAACCGCGCGAAATTCTTCATACATCATTCTTTCTTCTTCTGGCGATAACACTTGTTTTTCAGCTATATTGAAAAATTCGTCCTCCTTTGTCATGTGATCGTTTAGGTAGATGGCGTATGTCTTGAGAAATCTTGCAACAGGCTCTCTAACATCATCCCCTTGTTTCCACTTTTGCAGATATCCTGAGATGTTACTGGCTATACGACGACTAAACTCATGCTCTATCATAAAGGCACGAATCTCTTCTTTTAGTGTACCATAGCTTCCAACACAAGCAAAGTAGGCATCCTCTTCTCGTGAATAGTGAATAGTATCAAGAAAGTCGGACATTATTGTAACTATTTTTTCTAAATCCTGAAACGGTACGTCTTGCCCAGCATAAATTTTTGTATAACATTGAACAATTATCTTTTCAAGACGACGGATTTGCTTATGATCATTGCGCAGTGTTTCTGTGGCACTCATTGTTTTCTCATATATTATTTATGTATAGCAAACAAAATCACTTTTCTTGATTCATGTTGTATAATCGCAAAATGTGGCACTTCAGAATTTTTTACATAATGACCCTCAGGACCTCCTATCCCAAGTCTGATAAGATAGTTATTATCAGAATTGATTTCAATCTCCCTTCTCTCTAGAATATGGCCTGACATCTTTTCTCTTATTGGTTTGAGTGTTGGATAGAGGTGGTGAATCTTTCCGTCTTGCATTATGGCCTCTTCTTGGTGCTGGTGGCCACATAGGATGATGTGGTTTTTTACGTGTTTTTTGGCTTCGTCGAAAGCAGAGGACGCCCTATAGTGATATCCAGCATATGTAAAGAAATCAAATTCCTCTTCGGTTAGCCTCTGCCAAGACCTTTGGTAGAGCCAAGCCTCATCTCGGACATTTTGCGGCATGATTTTCCTAGGATCGAGTGGGCCTCCATGGACGCAGAAAAGGTTGTATTTTTTGTCAATAAACTCTTGGTTCCCAAAAGTGCCATCGCTGTTTTCCTTGAAAAATGAGATGTCGTCTGGGGTTAGTTTTGCATGTGCATCCATAGATTCAATCGAGCTTGCACTGACCAATCGGTTATACAGAAAACCCTCGTCGTGGTTGCCCATAACCGAGTAAAGCGAATAATTCTCTTGAAGTGATTTTAGTCTGGAAAGTACCTCCCGTGGATGGGTTCCTCGCTCTAAAACATCACCCAGATTTATTATTCTGGAGAAGATACCATATCTTTTTTTAAAATCCATGCTAGATGCCATGCCAATTATGGTGTCTAATGCATCAACGTCTGCATGAATATCAGAAAACACTAAATCCAATGTTCAAGCTTGGAAATTTACCTAATTTGTAACTTTTCGTACCTGCTTTGCTATAAGAATGCTACCACCTACTGCAGAACTTGCAGCAAGAGACGCGATGACTGTGATCATTGTCCAAAAACTGTTCTGTGTATTTTGAGGCGTGTTATCTTGTACAATGCCGTATGGTGTAGTTTGCTGTTGGGATGATTCTGTTTTATATGGTGTGAGAGAAGCAGCGGTCTGTCCTTCTGTAGCTGGTGGTGATGACTGTATTGATTGTTGTGGCGGTTGTGAAGGTGGGGAATTGAATTGTTGAGCTGCCTTTTGTACTCTTTGCTGGATTTGTTGCATTTCATCTGGTATGGGTGCGCCCATCTGGTGAGGAAGCTTACCAATAGTTGCCAGAGCTTCTCTTATCTGTTCTGAGTTCCATCCAAGTGCTACAAGCTTGTTGTAAAACTCAGACTCGCTAATTTGTCCATTCTGGTATGCTTGAATAATAGAATTTCCATTATCGACTTTTTGTGGTGCAGGCTGAGCAGAACCAGGAATAACCGTAAACTGTATTGTTTTTACAATATAGTTGATTTGCGGAGCATTTTCTTCAGCCCAGCCAAATTTAATATCATAAGTACCAGAAGGTTGGTCTTTTGTGTTGCATAAAGTAGAGTATCTCTCAACCGTTTTTCCATTTACTATGACATCACATACTGAATTCTCAAATCCATTGAGATATACAGGATTTGGATTTGAGGTACTAAATATTGAGAAGGTGACTGTCCTGTCTGCAAAGTCGTGATTTACTGCTTGGTCATGGGTATAGATTGGAAAGCAGTCCACCCCTCCGCATTGGCTTTGTGGTGTTATTCCAAATGATTGTGAGAATGGGAGATATATGTAGAGATCAGGGTATGGATATGTCTCCTTTGATATGTCGGGAATATTTGACACTGTAATAGTAATCCTGGTGCCAGGAGGACCTGATGCCGGTGTGATGGTTATAGTTGGACTTGGAAGTACGCTCAGATCTGAGGTTGCCCACACCGAACTAATTGGAAGGAGAATTATCATTATGACAAAAAGGAGCGCTTTCAATTTGATATGAAATTGTCATTTATAACTAATAAGATTTTGGAAGGATTCATCAGAAACCTTTTAGCTGCGAACTACAGATTCTCCAATCTTAGAATAAGAAAGTAAAAGATTAACCTAAGATAAATAAAAGATAAAACAAATCATACTACCAACAACAAGATGCCTTACATCCTCATCTCTACCCAATGAGGATGGCAGACATTTTTTATAATTCAAACTCTATTTTTTGTATAGAATTTTTTGGGATTTGTAAATCTCTGAATGTATCTGGGTTAATTATCTTTGCTAATATCTCAAGTCCAGTTATAGTTCTTGACCCTGGTTTACTAAAGTACTCATTTGCATTTACTGCATAAACTTGGCTTTGCTTTACCGCCCCCAATGATCTCCACTCTTTCTTATCTGCAATTCTTTCATATTCCTCAATTGTGCGTTTTATGTCAAAGCCACATGGCATCAGCACAATTATGTCTGGGTCAAACTTGGCTACTTCGTCAAGATCCATTCTTCGTGATTGCTCTCCGGCTGTACTAATTCCATTGACTCCGCCTGCAATCTCTACCATTTGCGGAACCCAGTGACCTGCCGTGAATAATGGATCAAGCCACTCGATGCAGAGAACTTTGGGTCGTGCACCTTTTCGAGTATGGTGAATGGCCTTGATTCTGCTTCTCAGGCTAGAAACAAAGTTTTGTGCTTCGACTATCTTTCCTACCTTTTTTCCAATCTCAGATATGTTGTCGAGTATGTCGTCAAGGTTCTTTGGATCCAAGATCAGAACGTCCGGCTTGCCTTCAAGTATTGTAACAGCTTTGTTGATTTCCTTGGTAAAAGGAGAACAAACTTCGCAAATTCCCTGAGCTACTATGAGGTCTGGATTTGCACTTTTGAGTACCTGTTCATCTAGTACATAAATGTCCTTACCCTCCTTCATGAGACCTACCACCATGTTGTCTATTTCTCGACTTGTCATTTTTTGAGAATTAAAGACGACATGGATAACTTTTGGTTTGTTTTTTGCCTCAGCTGGATAATTACATTCATGTGTAACTGCCAGAACTCTGCCTCCCACCCCCAGCTCATATAGTATTTCAGTCGCGCTTGGAAGAAAAGAGACTATACGGTTTTCCATCCAACCTTATGTTGCAAATGGCTTCTTTAAAGATCTTGATGTTATCAATCAAAATTCCTCAAAACTTAAGAATAGCCCCTTGCTCGATGAGTCTGTTGGCCAACTTTACAGTTATAGGCGGAACATCGTCTGAACATCTTGCAAAAAAGATCGCGGCAAAATTAAGATCAAAGTATATTGGATGTGAGCTTAGAGTTTTTCCAGATGGCGAGAGCAAGATCACCCTCAAGGCAAAGCCATCAGGCAAAGTAGTTGTAGTCCATTCTGTGTATCCTCCTGTTGACACCAATCTCGTTCGTGCCTTGTCTCTAGTTTCAGAGGCAAGAAAGTACTCTTCTCAGGTCTATGCAGTAATACCATACATGGGATATGCAAGGCAGGATAGGGAGTTTCTGCCAAGGGAGGTAGTTACCATGTCTCTTGTTGCAAAGATGTTCAAGGCTGCCGGTGCAACAAGAATTGTTGCAGTTGACATTCATAGCATGACGGCATTAAGACATTTCCAGATACCTGCAAAAAATGCTACAGCAATAGGAGAGCTTGTAAGATATTTCAAGAGGTTGCGCCTCAGAGATCCGCTTGTAGTATCTCCCGATATGGGCGGAAGGGAGAGGGCAAAGAGGTTTGCAAGCCTGTTGGGAACAAACTACATAGCATTGGAAAAACATAGGGACAGAAAGAGTGGCGAGGTTGTGATAAAATCAGGCAAACATCAACAAGTAAGGGACAGAGACCTGATTCTAGTTGATGACATGATAAGCACGGGAGGCAGCATAGTAAAAGCCGCAGAACATCTCAAAAGACAAAAGTGCAGCAAGATATACGCTACCTGTACTCACGCCCTTTTAATTGGGGATGCAGAACAAAGGATCAAAAAAGCTGGGGTTACAAGAATAGTTAGTACAAATACCATACCGGGCAAGACGGCAATTGTAGACGTCTCTCCTGCAATAGCAAGGGCAATCAACTGAATGGTACAAAGCTTTTTCGTATTATCTGGCCAATATCAAGAACTTGCAAAAGATGAAGTGGTTTCCATATCAAAAAGTTATGACAATAAAACCAGACAGCTAGTAGATTCAGGGTTTGTGATAATAACATCTGCTGTTCAGTGGAAAAAAATAGCTGAACGGGCTACCTTTATCAAGACGGGAGGAAATCTTGCCGGTACCTATAACGAGATTTCGGAGATCAGGTTTCCTCGGTCCAATACATTTGCCTGTAGAGTGATCAACCTCTCTTCTAAAAAAATTGATACATCACGCATGGAAAATGAGACTGGTTCAATTTTAAAGAAAAAGATTGGTTCCAAAGTATCGCTTACAAATCCCTCCCTTACAGTATATCTCATTATCACTGACAACAAAGTCTATGTTGGCTATTCCGATGTAGTAAGATACGGGAGGCCTCAAAAAGCAATCAAGTATCCAACAGAGCTTGACTGGAAGATTGGAAGATGCATGGTAAACTTGTCAATGCTCACAGAGGGGCAGACCCTCTGTGATCCGTTTTGTGGAACAGGTACCATTTTGCTGGAGGCAGAATCGATGGGAATACGTTCTGTTGGAATAGATTTTGATTTCGAAATGTGCAATATTTCCAAGAAAAACTTGACACAAAACAAGTACGAATCAAGAATAATCAATTCAACTTACAGCTATATTCAAAAAATCAAAGAGGGATTTGATGCCATAGTTACTGATGTACCATATGGTACCGCATCAAGATCGTCAGAATCACCAAAAAAGCTAGTCCAAGACTTTGTCTCAACAGTGCCGAAAAAGACGAAACTGGTTGTAGTGTACAAGAAAGGAATGGAAATTGATGAACTAAGCAAAGCAAAAAAATACGAGGTCTACAGACATAAGAGCCTCACAAGAGTGATAGCAATAAGATGAAACTTGTATTTTTGGGAACATCGGCAGCCCAACCTACAGTAGAGCGGGGTATGACATGTATCTGTCTTGTATTAGATAAGGAGATACTCATGTTTGATGCAGGGGAGGGGGCTCAGATTGCATTCCAAAAGGCCAGACTTGGTTGGAATAAAAAGATCAGGATCTTTGTCACACATCTGCATGGTGATCACTGTGTAGGCATTCTTGGTTTACTGCAAACAATGTCACTGCAAAACAGAACAGAGTCGGTTGATATCTTTGGCCCCCAAGGAACTGACGAGTTTCTTGCAACAAATCTCAAGATTCTAAACTTTGGACTCACTTTTCCTGTTAGAATTATGAAAATAAAGGAAGGCCTCATCTATGATGACCCTGCATATGCCATACATGTTTGTGAAGCTGAGCATTCCATTCCAGCCTACTCTTATCTTTTTATTGAAAATGACAAGCCTGGCAAGTTCTATCCCAAGAAGGCAAAGCAACTGGGAGTTCCTGAAGGAAAGCTTTGGCATGAACTCCAACAAGGCAACAATGTAAAGATAGGAGACAAGACGGTAAAGCCCTCAGACGTAATGGGACAGAGGAGAAGGGGGAGGAGGATAGGCATATCTGGCGATACAAGACCTACTGCAAAGCTTGAGGAGTTTTTCAAGGGGTGTGATTACATCACCTTTGATTCCACCTATTCTGAGGCGCTGCATGACAAGGCAAAAGAAAATTTTCATTCGACCTCAGTTGAAGCAGCAAGACTTGCAAAAAAGGCCCAAGTATCTAATCTTATCTTGACACATTTTTCGGCAAGATATGAAAACGCAGATGAGTTGGTAAAAGAGGCAAGGTCAATACATGACTCTGTAATTGCAGCAAAGGATTTGCTTGAAATTGAGATTAGATGAGTGTCATGTATCTTGATGACAGATTAAAAGATTCAAGAAAAATAGTCTTCGTCACAGGTGCAGGCATATCACAAGAAAGTGGGATCCCAACATTTCGAGGAAAAGATGGTCTATGGAGAAAGTATGACGTGATGAAGCTTGCAACAATAGATGTGTTTTACGAAAATCCGAAACTTGTATGGGAGTGGTATGAGGAAAGGCGACAAAACATCATGGCAGCAAAGCCAAATGCAGGCCATCTTGCGATAGCAGAGCTTGAAAAATCCAAATCTGTCTCCGTATTGACACAAAATATTGACGGTCTGCACCAAAGAGCTGGAAGCACCAAAGTCTACGAGATCCATGGAAGCATAATTACAATCAAGTGTACAGTATGTGATTTCAAAGATGTCATAACGTCGAGTTTTTCAGAGCTTCCTCCGATTTGTAAGTGCGGGAACGTTTTACGGCCAGACGTAGTATGGTTTGGAGAACCCCTGCCGCAAGATGTGTGGCAGGCAGCCATGCAACAGGCAAGTTCCTGCGATGTAATGGTAGTAGTTGGTACATCGCTTGCCGTTTCTCCTGCAACCCTCCTGCCTGTATATGCAAAACAGGGTGGCGCGGCACTAATTGAGGTAAATCCCGAAGAGACACCCATGTCTGCAAGCATGGATCTTTCAATTCGGTCATCCGCAGCAAAGGCCCTGCCCGAGCTTCTTGCTACATTTCAAAAGTAACTCCTATAATTTCTTCAAGAAACTAAGTGGTGTTTTCATTAAATTATTGATATACCGCAAAATTTTATTGAAATAGTAATCTTAATTTGTGATAATTATGATATATTGTTAAATATTATGAAAACATGCAAGAATTAATGAGAAAAGACGCAAATTCTGGCGACTGAATTTGCGTGGCTCTGCGAAAAACAGTACATGGTAGAGCGCACAAGGGTGCGTGAGTGGCAGGAGAATGCTCTTGCCTATACAGAGCCACGCCATCACACCCTTTCTGAAAATTCTACCACAACAAAACTGGCCTGTTTTTTGGCAACATACTTTTTGCTAGTCTATAAATTCAGGAGCAAGCCAATCGGTTATTTTTTCTATGTTCTTTGAATGCAGTATTACCTTAATTGGTCCCATTGGAGACTCTTCTGCTTCTTCACACAAAGCCACGACTTCGACAAATGCTGCCTGCTTGTTGAGATAAAACCAAGTAGTATCTCCGTCTGCGTTATATCGCATCTGCCTTCGGTATACCCGATTTACCTTGCGTTTTCGAATGGTTTCTTGAATCGTTGACAGCGAGTGCAAATCTCTTGAGATTGCCTTTATGCTTCCTTCCTTGTATTCATAATCTGCATCCAAAATTACATTTGATAGGGCAGCCTTGATCTTTTCTGGATCTTCAGACGGATTGACTGCTGCATATGCTTCTATCTTGCATGCGATGTTAGGGAGTTTCACTTTGTCCAGCCTTTGATGATATTATATGCTGCGTCCACGAGTTGGCTTATTGTCAGGTTGTTGTTAGAAATTGTTTCGTCAGCAAGGGCAATTGACTCGCTCATTCCTACTCCTATCTCCCTAGAATCTCTATTGGCAAAGTCTTCCATGTTGGAAGGTGCGTCAGACCTGCCACGGCGTGTTAGAAACTTGAACCTAGTATCACCTGATGCATGAATTGCAAGAACTTTGACTGTGCCAATCTTTTTTAGCACATTGACTTCTGCAAGCGACCTTACACCATCAACAAGTATAACATCAAACTCTGAATTTAGTATCTGATCTTTTATTAGTTCAGCCACTGCCCCAGGACCATTCTTTTCTCGAAGCTCAAGCATAAGCTTTCCTAAGTTCTCACCCGTAGGTTCTATCTTTCTTCTTGTAGCTTCTGCCCTTACTGCATCGCCCATTGTTATCTTGTCAAATCCCTTAGATTTGAGGGCCTCAGCTATCGTAGTCTTGCCGGCCCCTGGCATGCCAGTCAGGCAAACAATAAGTTTCATAGTCACAGACTAATTCTTCCAATCTATCAAGCTACCGGAAATCATTATAGACAGTAGGATGAGAACTCTGCTAATGCGTACATTTGTGGCAGTTGACATCTGCAATAAAGATACACTTGCATCTATAGCAAAACTACAATCTGATCTGCAGATAAAGGCAAGCCCCGTAGGCAAACAAAACATGCATTTTACGCTGCTTTTTCTGGGGGAGATAACCGAACAAATGGCAGAAGATGTCAAAAAAGCTCTTTCCGCCATTGTCTTTAGCCCAATACAGGTTAGTTTTACACAACTTGGAGCATTTCCCAATCCTAGGTTTCCAAGAGTGATTTGGATAGGGGTGGACAAGACTGCCGAAGTACGGCTGACAGATCTTGCTTTACAAGTGGAACAAAAACTTGCACCCCTAGGATTTAGGGGAGACAAGCCGTTCAAGGCTCATATTACCATATTTAGAGTAAGAACCAAGGAAACCAATGTCTCAGATAAGATAGCAAAATACAGTGAACCAAGTCTTGGAACAGAGACTATTGCGGAGCTCAAATTCAAGCAGAGTGTCTTAACTTCAAATGGACCGACATATTCTGATTTATTGGTGGTAAAGGCACAATGAGTCAGGTTTTGGAGCAAGCAAGGAGGATCACAATCCCTACAAAGCAGGAAGAGGAAAGAACTGGGCAGCTTGCCGAGTTTCTGTTAAGGCAAGTAAGCAATGAGGCCTCCAAGTATCCCCAAGTAGTATCGGTCGAGCTTGGGGGATCCTATGCAAAGGGCACCTGGCTTAGAAACCAGATGGATTTTGATATATTTGTCAAGCTGAAAAATGACATCGATGAGAAAACCTTTGAAGAGATTGGGAAAAAGATCGGCTTTGATTCAATGAAAAAGTTCAGGCCTAAACTAAGATATTCAGAGCATCCCTATGTTGAGGCTGAAATAAAGGGAACAAAAGTAAATGTCGTTCCGTGCTACAATGTTGAGATAGGACAGTGGAAGAGCGCAGCAGATAGATCGTCGTTCCATACTAGATTCATTTTGGAAACATTTGATGAGGTCAAGAAAAATGAGGTGAGGCTTTTGAAAAAGTTCCTAAAGGGTATTGGAATTTATGGTGCAGAGATCGCAAAAGAAGGTTTTGGCGGATATGTTGCTGAGGTTCTTGTTCACAACTATGGGAGCTTTCTGGGGGTTCTTGAGGCAGTCTCCAACTTTACTCAGGGACAGGTAATAGGAAACCCCACTAAAAAGTTTGAAACGGTTCTGGTACTGGTTGATCCCATAGATAGCAATAGAAATCTGGGCACGGCAATTTCTGCACAAAATGTTGCAAGATTTATCCTTGCTGCCAGAGTATTTTTGAAGAAACAGTCCTTGGCGTTTTTTGTTGGTAAAAAAAGAAACCCTAACAAGAAAAATTTGAAAAATACTCTAATAGTAAGATTTGACTACAAGTGGAGAAGCCCGGACATAATCTGGGGACAGGTAAAGCGAGCTACTACTTCTCTCGCAGGCCAGCTTGAGCTTGGTGGGTTTGAGGTCATACGAAAAGCTGCAATAACTGATGAAAGGTCAGAGGCTGCCATGATTTTTCTTTTGCGTTTACCCATAATTGAGAAATTCATGGTAAAAAATGGACCAGATGTATATAGAAGGTCAGACTCTGATACTTTTGTCTTAAAAAATTCCAAAAATATAATGACGTGGGTTGACGAAAACGGACGAATTCTGTCCATGCAGCAAAGAGAATTTTATGGTGCAAAAAAATTTCTAGAATATCTCTTGAAGAAAAAGACATTGCAGGCAGGAATACCAAGCGGCATAATTCCCGACATCAAGCGCGGTTTTAGGGTATTGTGTGGAGACCAGCAGGTAAGCAAATCCATTAAAAAGGCATTGGCAGAGGTTACCTCTACCGATGGACTCGTTTTCAGTACCGGCAAGTAAACTGGGCAAAGAACCATATTCCTATATTCTAGGGTATCCAAAGGCTACAAAAAAAGAGATTAGTACACGACTTTTAGAGCTCAAAAAACTTGGTATAACCAGCATTACATTTGAAGGACCTACTATCCTAAACAATATTCCCGTCTTGGGAAAGGGCTATGTCGGAGTCGTGGTACTGGTAAGGAAGGGTAAGAACCACGCTGCATTAAAGATACGCAGGATAGATTCAAGCAGGGAGGAGATGAAGAGCGAAGCAAAACTTCTAAGGATCGCAAACAAGGTAAATGTAGGTCCCAGAGTAATTGACAGCAGTAAAAATCTCATAGTAATGGAATACATAGACGGAAAAAAGATAATTGATTGGGCAAAGGAGCTAAAGGGAAAGGGCAGTGCAAGCAGACTTCGAGCTGTGGTTCGTAAGGTACTGGAAGATTGTTATAATTTAGATATGATTCATCTTGATCATGGCGAGCTAAGTTACATACACAAGCATGTCATTGTTGGAAAATCTCCATGCATAATTGATTTTGAGAGTGCAAGCTTGAATAGAAGAACATCTAACGTTACCTCTGCGGCACAAAGCATATTCATTGGTTCCAGCCTCTCAAACATCGTTAAAAAAATTATAAAAGTTCCAACTACAAAACGGATGATTGAGTCACTAAAAAAATACAAGCATGACCAGTCTCGTGAAAACTTTGACAACGTGCTCAAGGTGTTTGGGTTAGATAAAACTTGAGAAATAACAAAACAGGCACATTAAAAATTTCTTTAGGGATAATACTCTCTGCTTTTGTAGTAGAGCTTTTCATTGGTATTTTTTCAAACAGTCTTGCACTGATTACTGACAGTATTCATGCAGCACTAGATTTCGTGGTTACTGCCATACTGCTTGTAACTGCAAGATGGGCAACAAAACCACCTGACAGCGAACACACCTATGGTCACGGCAAAATAGAGACAATGGGTAGTTTTGTAGGCGGCATAATAATACTTGTCATAGCATGCTTTTTCATCTTCGTATCAATCTTACGGTTACAGGAGCCACGCCCCGCTGTATTGCCCGGCATGATGGCAATAGGTGCTGCAATTTACACATTATGCTCAGACGGCGCAAGAATTGCTATCTTGGGCAGAGCCATGAAAAAGACAGAAGGCTCTGCACTAAGGGTGGACTTTTATCATGCCTTCATGGACATGTGGTCTACCTCCGTGGCACTTGTGGGCATACTGCTTGTTGTTGTCGGATTTTATCAGGGAGACTTTGTAGCTGCCTTGATATTGGGAGTTTTCCTTGCTGTGCTGAGCCTTAAGCTTATCTACAAAAACGCAATGGAACTTACTGACGCTGTACCTGAAAGCATGGTGAGAACTGTTCATGATATTGTGAGTGGAACAGAAGGAGTAATGAAGACAGAGTCTGTGCAGATGCGAAGGTCTGGAAGTGATATTTTTGCCGAGGTCACTATATCTCTGAAAGGCACGTCAAGCTTTGAAGAAGCTCACAAGATAAGTGCAAATGTAGAAAGAAACATCAAAGACAGTATAGCAAACAGCAAGGTTACCATTCACTTTGAGCCTACTTGGAAAGATGTGCCAGTTGATTACATAGTAAATAATGTAGCTTCGTTGGTTCCCGGTGTCAAAGGCATACACAACGTTAGCTATTCTACTGCAAAAGACGGGGTCTTTATTAGCTTACATGTGATGGTGGACAAAGACATGTCACTCCAAGATGCCCACAAGGTCTCAGATGAGATTGAAGATCAGGTCAACAAATCTGTTGAAAATGTGAACCACATAACTATCCATCTTGAGCCATATGTCTCAATTCCAAAAAGCGCGCCCGTGGAGGATCTTACAATTGAGGAACAGGTGGCCAACATCATCAAACAATATCCAAGCGTTAAAAAAATTGGTCGGGTGATTACCTTTCAGCTACAAGATATTTTCAAGGTCGACATTGATTGCTCCTTTGATGGCAAGCTTACAATAGATCAAGTCCATGATATCATCTCCGAAATGAAATCCAAGATAAAAAATCAAATTAAAAATGCCCTAGTGACTATACATCCTGAACCGACCTGACATGGCTACACATGAGGGAGTGAGGTTTCTAAGAAGGGACCCGACGATGAAAAAAATTATTGATTCTGTAGGGTATTATACTCTCAAGAAAAGAAACCACCATTTTGCAGTCCTAGTTGAGGCAATAATATCACAACAGCTTGCAACGAGGGCAGCAGGGGTAATCTTTGCCAGATTCAAGGTTCTTTATCCCAGGTTTCCAACTGCGGCCGATATTCTTGCCACAAAAAGATTAGAGCTTAGGTCAGCAGGCCTTTCAACCATGAAGGTAGAATACCTCATAGACCTAGCAAGACAGGTAAACCAAGGCAAGGTGAGGCTTGACATGTTATCAGATATGACTGACGAGGAAGTGGTTGTTCACCTGACACAGGTAAAGGGAATTGGGAGATGGACTGCAGAGATGTTTCTTATTTTCTCGCTCAATAGACCTGATGTTTTACCCATTCATGATCTTGGATTACAAAAAGGCGTGCAGATGGCGTTTTCGTTGCCCCAACTTCCTAAACCAAGTGAGGTGGAAAGACTTGGTATGAGATGGAAGCCATACCGAAGCATAGCTACTTGGTATCTCTGGAAGAGTCTTCAAAAATTTGACAAAATAGGATGATTTTATTAGGAAGGATGACCATTGTTATGCCACGGCCTCTACCAATCTAGAAACAGAGAAAGCCATACGACGTAGGACGGAGTTCTATACAAGTGGTACTGTAGACAATTTCATCAAAAAGCACGGTGTACCAAAGACTAGAACTGAAATGCAGAACTTGGTGGCCTTGGAAAATGGCATATCTGATCCAGACAAATCAACGGTAGAACTGATGAGCCATGTTTATTTTCAGGTGCACCCGCAACAAGTAAACGTAAGGGACAAGGCAAACGGCAAGCTCATCGTATCAATTAGAAAGTAATACTTGAACAACCACATAAATTTTCAAGTTAATACTTGACAGACCTTAAAGAATATTTTGATGATTCAAACAAGTTAAGTAGGCATTAATCTAGCAAGATTTCATAAGCCTGAGATAAAATGAGTAATGTTTTAGAATATTTTCCAGAGGAATTTGAGCCAAGACAGATACAGAGGGACATTTTGCATGCAATCGAGCAAGAGCTCAAGTCTGGCTACAAGATTGTTGTGTTGTCTGCACCTACGGGAGTTGGCAAGTCGCTAATTGCAGCTACACTTGCAAGATACTATGGCAAGTCATTTGTAATTACCGCCTCAAAACAACTTCAGGATCAGTATTCAAAGGACCTCAAGTTCTTCAGCCCCGTTAAGGGAAAATCCAATTTTGCGTGCCTCAAGCTAATGGAGCATCCTTCTTGGAGATGCCTTGATACCAAGAAAGCTATCCAGAAGGGATTAACGTGTGAGAAAGGTTTGTGCGAAGAGACCATAAAGGTTAAAGGAAAAGAGGTCAGAGAGTTTTGCAAGTTCAAACCCAGAATCGGCGAGCTTGATCCAAATTTGAAGAATCCTTACTGTTTTTACTATGAACAAAAATATCATGCGTTGGTCTCTAACCATTCAATATGGAACTATGCTGCATACTTTCAACTCATGAGATTTGGTAGAAAAGTCTATGCAGATTACATCAACAAACCAATCGCGGTATTTGATGAGGCCCACAAGATAGAAGACCAGATAATCCAGTTTATTGGTACAGACATCTATAATGTACACATAACAGAGTGTGGAATTGACATCAAGAGCTACTCATTTGATGACATTGAGCTTGTTATGCAGTTATTAGATGATCTTGCAAGGTCGTATTCCAAACAGATAAGGGATTTGCAGGAAAGCAGGTTTTTTCAGTCAAATCCTGACTACATGCTTCTTGCAAGACTCGAGTCACGTTATGAGAGGATGGCAAATGCGCATGCAGAACTTGAATCAAACAAGGACAATTTTGTCATAAATGACCCATATTTTGACGAGAAAGGAAATTTGAGGTCGCTGTCCATCAAGCCCCTTGACATATCAAAGTATGTCAAGGCATTCTTTGATGTTGATACCCAGGTCTTCATGTCTGCAACAATTGACAAGGCAAGTTTTTGTGAAAATACAGGACTTGATCCATCAAAGGTTGCGTTTGTAGACATCCCCAACTCTCCGTTTTTGCCAGACAAGAGGAGAATCAACTTTCTAAACGTTAGAAAATTGAGCTATTCTGCAAGTTGGGATGATGAGCGTGCCGTAATATCAAAGATTGATGAAATCCTGACACAACACAAGCATGAACGCGGTCTCATACTTACCTCATCTGAAAAGCGGTGTGTAGACATACGAAACAATCTCTCCGAAAAAAATAGGAGCAGAATTAGGATTTGCCATAGCAGAAATGAAAATAGCATGACGCAAGATGAGATAATTCAGGAACACACAAGAGATGAAAATGGAGTGTTGTTGTCATCCTCATTGTGGGAAGGTGTTGATCTCAAAGATGATATGTCTAGATTCCAAATCATTGCAAAAGTTCCATATCCCAACTTGAGTGAAAAGAGAACCAAGATCAAGATGCAGAAATTTCCTTTGTGGTACAAGTCCCAGACGGTGGTGAAGTTGTTACAAGGATTTGGCAGGTCGATTAGAAGCGAGGATGACTGGGCAGTGACATATGTTCTTGATGAGGCTGCAAATGACTTGCTGTATCAGTGCAAACCAATGATTCCCAAATCATACTATGATGTTTTAGGGTTCAAAAGCTACGTCGAATCAGCAAATTGATAATATTGTGGGCCCTGTAGAAACCATTCATAAATTACAAAATAATTCCTAGTAATTCTGTAGCA
>CAZMNT010000030.1:0-22965 GCA_964567715.1 uncultured Nitrosopumilaceae archaeon
CTAACAATTGCTTTAATCCATATGTCACAGTTATCAATGTTGGAGATACTGTTACTTGGACAAACCAAGATTCAGTAGCTCATACCGTGACAAGTGGTAACCCTACAGATACCCAGACAGGAACAATCTTTGATAGTAGCTTAATTGCAAGTGGTGGAACATACTCACTTACATTTTCACAAACCGGAACTTACAATTATTTTGATATGATGCATCCTTGGATGACAGGACAGATAATGGTCATATCCTCTTCAACACAGACTAATTCAGAACCACAACCTGCAGGAAGCTTACAAACTAGTATAACAAATTATTATGTTGAAGTTGAACCAATACCTGATTATGCAACAAACTATGCAGGAAATGTAATTTATGACGCCACAAACGCATGGACTGATGCCAATCCAAACATTAAATTCTGGAAGGCAGACTCATCGCATCCAGCGAACCTGATTGTTCAATGGGTTCGAGACTATGGTGCCTATAATGGTCGCATAGGTGAGTATACCGGAAATGGCATAATACAAGTCGGCTTGGGAGACAGTAACTGTATGAACAGTTGGCAACCATATTCACCTCAGACAGTGACACACATAGCTGAACATGAAATTGGGCATTTTTTGGGATTTCAACATAGCTCAGATCCTAATAGTATAATGTATCAGAAAACGCCAGTTCAGTACGGAACAGTGGAATTTGAAGAAAAATTAGTTCCGATGTATTTCCAGTTTATTCCAATCTGTTCCACAAAAGCAGTAACTGCATATTCTTATTCTGTATCAATTGATGATCCAACCTATGGTGTTGACATTTACTTTGTACCATCCCGTGCGGAATATGAGAATGCTCTATCTGGTAACTCGTTTCAGTTTTATTCAGGAGATGGTTGTTATGCCGAAAATTACCTTTCATACGTGAATACCTGTGATGGGGTTCAAGCAGGTAGTGGATTGCTCATAATGACTGACAAGCGGCTAACAAATGGCTTGACCAAAGTAACTGTAAACCTAACCGAGATACCATTCTACTGGAACAATACAGAATACAGCATCCAAGGTACATCAATACAGATTGCTTTCTGAACAGGAGCAGACTCAGCAAGAAGCTAATCAGGCAATTACACAGGCACAACAACAGGCTAATCAAGCAGTAGTCCAAGCGCAAACACAAGCTGCACAGGAACAGGCTCAAGCTAATGCACGAGCGGCAGAAGCAAATGCGGTAGCTTTAGCTGCTCAGGAACATGCTAACCAACTAAAGGCGGAAGAAGATGCCTTGAAAGCAAAAGCCCAAGCTGATGCAGAAAAAGCAAAGATTAACGCTGAAAACAAGCTAAAAGAAATGCAACAGGCATATGACAAGAAAGCCTTCTATCGAACCAATATTGACAACCTAAAAGATAGTCTAAAGAATGCTGAGAATATGCTTTCTTGACTAAACTTTGAAAGCTCTGATGCGCAGAAAAAAGTTCAACAGGCATGGGAAGAGAGAGGAATAGCAATGTCTGACATAGATAATGCGGAGAAGAATTGGGAAAAGGGAAGTCAAGCACTAAATCAGACCAATTCCTCCCTTGCTATTTCATATTATGAAGGAATAGATGCAAACGCCATATCCGCAGGTAACCATCTCAAGACAATATCTAATTTAACAGATGACGCTCAAAAAATAGAAACAGACTACAAAAAACACAGGTTTTGTTTTCTTTTCTGGTGTTTTAATGTGTGAATTTCCTAGATTTGTTCGTAATTATACCTAGTATGTATAGAAGGAAAAATCAAACAAAATCAAGGAAAAATTAGGTAAAATCAAGTAAATTCCAAGACATTATGGAACGTTATCAAGACGTTACAAGAACGGTACCAAACATTCTAAGAGCGATACAAGAGGGAATAAAGAGGCATTGAAAAGGAATAAAGAAGGAATGCAAAGTTCCAAGAAAGGTCATACAAGGTTCAGGTAACGTTTAACAGAGGACTTGTAACCAACAAACAACCAAAAAGAAGGGTTAACAGAGTTTGAGATCATGGATGCATAAGATTGAAGGAAGGTCACAGAGTATCATAATCACCTAGTAGTGGTTCCTTGCCAAGCAGTTCAAAGACTCTGACAACCTGAATTCTTGTATCATAGTAAATATGGTTAAGATCAAGTGCAAGCTGTTCCTTCTTCTTTTTTGGGAATCTAGGATACTTCCCTTTCAGTTCCTTTAATCTGTCTCTCATTTCATCAACAAGCTGTGTGAGCTCGCCCAGATGTACCTTGACAGGATATTCGGGAAAATCATGGGAAACACTGTAGTGCTTTCGGTTTTTGATATTTTCTACGTTGATCATCTTGCGTTCTATCAAATCCTTGACTACATGCTCATACGTCTTGGTTGCCATGTACCTAGGTACCACAAGTCTCTTTAACTCGTTGTGATGGATGTCTGGGTGTGAACGGATTGTCCTGATGAGTATACTTTCTCTTTTCTTTGAACCATCAATTGTTTTGGCTTCCATTTGAATCACTGTTGGTAGGTCGATTTTTTAGAAGGTGGGTCATTAATATATCAATTACCAATACGATACAGTGACTAGCGAAAGTATCATTGCTAATGTAAACTTAGAAGAGCGATCATCTGGAAACATAAAAAGGGTAAATACAAGAAATTCTCTTGCATTCTCAGATGAGGACCGCAATGAAGTCATGCGGTCTGATGTGGGAAACAAAATGACAGAACAACTAGATTACATCACTACTGCCATACAACGACCAAAAACCAAGAAACGAAGACTCCTTGAAAACCCCGATCTGAGACGGTGGTATGCAAATTTGGCAAGGGGTAGTCCATTGACCGCAGACGTAAGACTACGCAGAATATCTCATTTTTGTGAGATACGTGGAATGACACCAAGCCAGTTTGCAGAACTTGGGCTCAAAGACCTTCGCAAGGCAAGCGACCTGATAGAAGACCACATATCGTGGATGGAAGAGAAAAACCACTCTCCCGGCTACATAGACAGCACTCTTACCTCAGTCAAGTCATGGCTGCGTCACTTTGACATTGAGATTAAAAGAAACATCAAGATAAGATACGCAGACAGGACCCGACACTTGAAGGCGAGAGAGTTCCAAATCAGGAAGAGATTATGGAGATATTCAATCGTGCATCGCTTAGGACTGCTGCAATGATTGCACTGATCTCAAAATCAGGCCTGAGACCTCAAGTGATAGGTAACTACAACGCAACAGATGGTCTTGTCCTTGCAGACTTGCCAGAGATTGCAATTCAGGATTCGAAAGCTGTTTGTCTTTCCGGTCCACCAATGATCACAGTAAGAAGGACACTCTCAAAGGTAAGACATCAATACTTTACGTTTCTGACAGAGAACGGAGTGCAGAAACTTCTTACATATCTCAACGACAGACTTGCAAGAAGTGAAACCTTGACACCAGACTCGCCATTGATAGCACCTGACATAGACTACAAGACATACCGGGGAAGCAATACCGACAAAAAGTTTCTTCCAACAAGCAAGGTAAGCCAAGACATACGAGATTCATTGCGACCAAGGTTTGCATGGAGACCTTATGTTTTGCGAGCATACTTTGACACACAACTTCTCATGGCTGAATCACGAGGAAAGATTGCACATGACTTTCGCGTCTTCTTCATGGGTCACAAGGGAAGTATGGAAGCCAAGTATACAACAAACAAGGGACTCTTGCCAGATGTATTGATTGAAGAAATGCGACAAGCATTCAGGCGAAGTGAGGAATTGCTAGATCTTGAGATGCAAAACAACAAGGTAACAAAAGAAGAACAAGAAAATAAAACAAAATCTATTTCGCAACCAACTCAGATGGTTGTAGCACTTGAACAAGCAGAGACTCTAATCTCCCAAGGTTGGAGATTTGTTGCAACTTTGCCAAAAGACAAGGCAGTAGTGGAGAAAAATGGTGGCGGACAGTGACCTGTCTCAATTCACAAAGAAGGTGGACCGGGTGGGATTTGAACCCACGATCTCACCCATGCCAAGGGCGTATCCTACTAGGCTAGACGACCGGCCCGACTTTTTAATCAGAGTTTTGATCTGATTTGCATTAACTTTTTTTGTGAGGTTATTAACGTTTAGCGTAGCTTGAAAATTAGCTTGACCAAAATAGCATAAGATATTTAACTATCAAGAATTGAATTCTTCGCGTGGTCATAGAAAATAAGGCAATAATTTCATACATACAAATTCAGAAAGAAGATTTAGCAGTTTTCAGGTTTACTCCAAAAGAGGGGGAACTACCCCAATACAAGTCAGGTCAATTTGTAACGCTGGGTGCACATGTACAATCAGAGAACAAAGTCATCAGGAGAGCCTACTCCATTGCATCACATCCAGAAAACAGAAAATACATTGAGCTGTACATCAGATGGGTTAGAAAGCCACTACCGGGGAGACTAACTACAGTTTTATTTAGTGCAAAGGAGGGAGAAGAGATTACATGGGTAAAGCCAACTGGCGCTTTTACTATTGAAGAAAAGAAGCCAAATGGTGAACCAGATAACAGAAGAATTGTCTGTCTTGGAGGAGGTACAGGTTTAGCTCCTTTTGTCAGCTATGCACGACATCTCCATGCCATAGGAAGCAAGAGAGAGATAGTGGTCTTACATGGTGCAAGCTATGTGGATGAGCTTGGCTACAGAGAAGAGCTGACCAGACTTGAAGAAGAGAGCCTCGACAGCGGTAAAGACAAATGGAATTTTAGGTACAGGGCAACTGTTAGCAGACCTGACGAGTGGTTCAATAGAACTTGGAATGGTCAAAAGGGAAGAGTAGAAACTTTCTTACAATCAAAGAACGGCGAAATGTCTCCACTTGAAAAACTGGTTGGAGAGAAGATTACAAAAGACAACACAGTGTTTTTCATTTGTGGTTGGCAGGGAACCATAGATGGTTGTCTTGATGTACTGACACCAAAAGGATTCGTTACTGAGCGAAACAAAAGAGCAGACAAAAGCTTCGAGATAAAGTACGAATCATACGGATAGTCACATTCCATTTGAAAAGATAATATTCTATTAGTCTCGCGAAACTACGGGGACGTAGGTTAGCTTGGATAGACTGCCAGCCTCGGGCGCTGGATGTCGTGGGTTCAAGTCCCATCGTCCCCATCCCTGAAATCATAGTACTTCAATGATTGAAATATGCCAGATAAATAAAGAAGGCAATTGACTCTGGCAATCTATCTTGCGCATTTGAACCCAGTTACCAAGGCACATGTGGAGATCATTAACGAATTAAAAAGCAATAATAAAGTAAGAGTACTTCCCGTAATCTTTAAAATTGATGGCAAAGAGGTCAACAGTAAAAGTTTTCCGTTCAGCTATGAATTAAGAAAGAAAATGTTGGAGGCAGTTTTTGGAGATTCCATCTCAGTAATGTCAAACTATACGTTTTATGCACCATTTGCAAAGTACATGCCACCTCTACTTTCTCCATATTCATGGAATATCAAAAAGCAAATTTTGGGCGGAATCAAAACAGACTACTTTACATATACTGGAGACAAAGCAGAGGCTTTTGTACTAAGGCTATACGGATTGAATCCAAGAGTAGGTAAAAGAAAGGAGACATCTGCTTCGTTTGTAAAACAAAAAATGTTCGACGCAGTAGACAGAAAGGATACAGGATGGGAACGTTATGTAGAACCAGAGGTTGTGAAGATAATACATGATAATTGGGATGTTGTAGAAAAATTTGCAAAAAGCCCGGATCTCACGTACAGAGTACTTGGCATGAAATTTCCAAGTACTGGGTTCTGGTAGAAATAGGACGTTATGTTAGTGGCATACATAACACTGCAAAATGATATTACAATAACCAAGATCTTTTAAGAAAAAACGTGTCGTAGAAACATTGCAACGGTAACAAAATGCGTTTGGCAGCACCATGATGATATTACAAAGGCTAACAAGATAATTGCTTCCCATAGTACAGTAAAAGCAGATTTAGACACAATGACTCTATAATGAGAAGAAAAATCTTTCAAAAATATGGCAGGCTGCAAAAGAACAGGGTGCATAGTATTCTACATCATGCCTCAAAGAAGATTGTATCACAAAATTGTGGTATCATAATGGAAAACCCCAAAGGAATACGTAAACTGTATAGAAAGGGAAACTGGCAAGGAAGGAAATTCAGAAGAAGGATGAATTCGTGATCATTTTACGAACTACAACTACAGATCGAGTACAAGGCAAGATTGCTCGGGCTGCCGGTACAATACGTAAAAGCAAATGAGACCACATGCCGCACACTTTTTGAGCTGGGTCAAAGCTAGTACCCGAAGAGCACCGAATGTTGTTCTGTCCCACTCGCAAGAGTAGTGTTGACAGAGATGTCAATGCTGCTCACAACATCTTGCTTCGAGGCACACGGGTCAAGCCCGACTGGACTGCAGGTGAAGTAATGATGGTAGAACCCGCTAGAAAGGAAGCGGTAATCTGTCGACTCGATGCAGGCATGTCAGGTGTAGGGATTTATTTTCCAAGAACTTGACAGTACCTAGAAATAGATTAATTATATAGTGATAGGTGGTTTCGTATATGAAAACTTTTGTTCCCAAGTTTGTTTGGTTTGATGGCAAATTTGTAAAGGATAACGAAGCAAAGGTTTCGGTGATGACTCATGCCATCCATTATGGCACTTCTGTTTTTGAAGGGCTCAGAGGCTATTGGAATTCTAATAATCTATACATCTTTAGACTATATGATCATATCAAGCGATTTAGAAATTCGGGAAAAGTTTACTCTATCTCATTAAATTTTACAGACAAACAAATAGCTGATGCAATAACTGGACTTTGTAAGAAAAACAATGTCAGGGAATCTTGTTACATCCGACCATTTTATTTTGTTGGACGTTATGGGATAAATCTTCACGTGACGGAGAAGAGTCCAACACATGCGGCAGTTGTAATGTTTCCTTTTGGAGACTTGTTTAATAAAAATGGGATTAGCGCTGGTATCTCATCATGGAGAAGAATTCATGATACTGCCACCCCGCCGCTTGCAAAGATGGGCGGCAATTACCTAAATTCGATATTAGCTACTCAAGAGTGTAAAAGAAGTGGATATGATGAAGCTATCTTGTTGGACCAGCTTGGAAACATAAGCGAAGCGCCTGGCGAAAATATATTCATGCTCAGAGACGAGAAGTTGATAACACCACCCACTAGCTCTTCTGCATTGGAAGGCATTACCAAAGATTCTGTAATACAGATAGCAAAGGACCTTGGCTACAACACCGTGGAGCGTGAGACACCAAGAACAGAGATTTACTTTTCTGATGAGATATTCTTGACTGGTACCGCGGCTGAGATAACTCCGATTATTTCAATTGATGGAAAAAAAGTCGGCAGCGGCAAAGTTGGTAGAATAACTCAACAAATTAGACGTACTTATACAGAAATTACTATGGGAAGAAACAAAAAGTATTCTCATTGGATAACCCCTGTGTATTGATATGAAGATTGTACAAATAGGGGTGGGTGGCTTTGGCAAGAATCACATACGAATTCTTTCCCAGCTTGGTGTCCTTTCTGCTGTCTGTGATGCGGATACATCAAAGGCCAAAGAATTCGGTGTAAAATATTCAGTCAACCACTACTCTAGTGTTAATTCCCTTGTAGACTCGGAACAGTTTGATGGTGCGTTTGTTTGCACCCCAACTTCAACCCATTTTGAAATTGCCAAGATGTTATTGCAAAGAAGAAAGAACGTTTTTGTAGAAAAACCCATGACATATCTTTCTAGTGAGGGTCAGGAATTACTTGAATTAGCAAAGAAGAACAAAATTGTGCTGACATCTGGTTACATTGAGAGATTTAATCCAGCAGTATCGCTTGTAAAGGAATATGTAAAGACAAAAAAATACGGTGATTTGATAATGTTAGAATTTCATCGCGAAAATAGAATGCCTCTGCATATTAAAGATGTGGGCATAATTTATGACACATCGGTTCACGATATAGACACTGCAATGTGGCTTTTTGATGATGCTCCGGAGGTGGTATTTGCAAGGTCTGGGAAATTAAGACATGATCATGAGGATTTCGCTACTATAATGCTGGGATTTAAAGAAAACAGAATAGCCATCATTTCTTCAAACTGGATAACACCAATCAGGGTCAGGAAATTTAATGCTGTTTGCAGCGATGCGATAATTTCGTCCGATTTTATTTCACAGGAAGTAAAGATAGAAACAGATGGTGGAACCGAGATTCCGCGCAAAAATGTGGAAGAACCGCTGCTTTTGGAAATTAAAAATTTTATTTCCGCATCAGAAGGCAAGGAAGACATCAGGGTAAGACCGGAACATGCAGTGAATACAACAAAGATAGCTGAAGCAGCACTTTTATCTAGTCATAAGGGGACTCCAATTTATCTGGATCTGAAATGAATAGGAAAATGATGGAAATTCTTGCATGTCCCATAGACAAGCATTTCCCACTTGACATTTTTGAGATCTCGACAAAAAATGATATAGTTTCTGAGGGGGCAATATTTTGTTCCAAGTGCTCTAGATTTTATCCCATAATAGATGAGATTCCCATAATGCTACCAGACGAGCTTAGAGACAAAGAGCAAGACATTGAATTTCTGAAAAAAAACAAGGACAGCCTTCCTGAAAAAATAGTCAATAAAGGATCGCCATGGCACTTGTGATGTAAATGGTTACAAATTTTGTATCAGGAAAGGCAAAGTTGGGCAAAAACGTAAGGGTATGGCATTTTGCCTATGTAGGTGACAATACAGAGATAGGTGACAATGTAAAGATTGGCTCTCTTGCACATGTGGATTATAATGTGAAGATCGGGGAGAACACTATGATAGAAGGGATGGTATACATTCCGCCGCATTCAAGAATTGGAAAAAATGTCTTTATTGGTCCAGCTGCCGCTCTAACAAATGACCCTTACCCCCCAAGTAAAAAAATGGTTGGGGTTACCATAGAGGACGGCGCAATAATAGGTTCAAGAGCAGTCATAAAGGCAGGAGTAACCGTTGGTAAAAATAGCGTGGTTGCCATGGGCGCAGTTGTTATCAAAGACATTCCTCCAAATACGGTAGTTGCAGGAGTTCCTGCCCGAATCAAGTATTCTCGAGAAGAGTACGATAAGAAAAGGAAGGACTGGGAAGACAGCTAGTTTTTTATCTGTTTGCGAAATATCCAGTTTTTCATCTTTGACATAATGAAGATCCAGAGTGCTACGAGCAAGATTGCGATAATTGCTTTTACAGCCGAATCCAAGAATATACCATATTCCCCAAAACCATCAATCTTGAGCGGTACAATCATTGCGATGACAAGCCCTCCACCAGCCACAATCATTATCCACATTACGAAGATGTAAATGTAAAGTGATGCTTTCATACTCGAATACCCATCATAAATGCAGTAATTATTGCAAGTGCTGCAGAAAACAGTGCTAGCTTGAATATGGCAAACCCCACTTCTTTTTCAGTCATCGGCCTATGGGCTACAATGAGGCGTACAAGCGTAACTGGAGCATCTTTTTCCGTCGTTGCTATTAGTTTGAAATCATCAGTGAGTTTAGTAGGATTTGCTTTCAGTTGCCTGTGTTCTATTATTCTCTTTACACTTGAAAGAAAGAGAAATGAGTTTATCACTGCTGGCAGAAGAGCTACTGCTGCAATTATTTCTACATGTCCCACTATAGCAATTGTTCCATACATGGCACCCAAGGTGAGTGAACCAGAATCGCCTGGGAATATCTTGCTTGGAAATTTATGATATTTGTAAAAAGCTAGAGATACAAATCCTAGGGGTAAGCTTGCTAATGCTACATCATAATTTTGAACAATGAACAGCGATATCGTAAGTGTAAAGCTTGCAATTGTCATAAAACCGCTTGCGACGCCGTTGAGTACATCTATAGAATTTATTGTATTTCCCGTAATCGGAATCATAATGATAATCAAGGCAAAATACAACAGTGGAATCTTGACATATCCAAATAGTGGAAATGCTAATTGAGGTTCAAAAACTAAATGTGGTTCATAAAATCCTAACAGGATTATAGGTAAGGCACTGACCGCCAGAGCTAGGGGTTTAAACCAGCCACCCAACACTTTCCTGTCATCTGCCAACCCTACAAGGAATGCTAGAAAAGTTGTGAGAATTATTGCTAGCACAGCAGGTGAAGAATAGAACGCATACAGAACAAGTTCTGATACCAGTATTCCTGCAACGACGGCTGGCCCGCCAGGTCTTGCCACGTTTGCACCGCCTGCTCTATTGTAGTCTTTGACTACAAGTTTTCTTTTTTCAAGAACTTTAATGAGAGGGGGTGTAACTACATAAACTGTAACAAATGCTATTGCTGAAACTATAAAGGCTGCAATTGTCTTGTCAAACATCATCTTACCTTTTTGAGCTGTGTCTTTATGTTTTCTGCAATTACAGGCCCAATCTTGTCAATTTTGGCAAGTTTTTCAACAGGAATTGATGCCAATTCTTCAAGAGTACTGATTCCATTCTTGTACAGAAGTCTTGCCCTTACTCTTCCAATTCCTCTCACTTTGACAAGGTCTACAAGCTCCTCTTTGATTCCATATGATACCCTCGTTTGCAGGATGCCAAGTTCACTCATAATGTGTTCCAGTTTTTCTAGTTTTGCAAGCTCATAAAAGGCATGAATGAGCCAGTCTGAGGTTTCCGTCATTCTATGCATATCGCCTGACTCTATTCCTAGGTTGTCAGAGAGGAAAATCTCACTTGACTCGTTTATCCATGAGTTCATAGCAAGGAGGCTTCGATTGCAGTCATATTCTGATATATTTTCAATTAGCTGATCTGCATGATTTTCAAGAAGCAGACCGACTAACTCGTAATCTTTGTTTCTCAATGAGAATTTCGGGAAGAAATCTTCACAGCTTGTTATAAGATGTAGTATTCCAATGGTGTGTTTTCTTCCCTTTGAAATCTCTTTCAATGCGCTTCTAAAGTATACCGATGTCAGCGGATCGATATACAAAGTTGAGGTCTTTTTTCCAAACTCTGTTGCGATATAACGTCCCCCTTTTTGCTTTACGAGTTCTTCCGACTCTAGATAACGCAATGTTATCTGAACTTTGAATTTTATGGTTGATCTTCTTTCTTGAGAACCAGCAAGTGTTTTTACAAAAAAATCTACAATCTCTTCATTTTTTATTCCAGGCATTGTTGAGATCAAGCTTAGTGTATGTATTCGCAGTGCTTTGTCGTCCGTAAGTTTTGAAGAAATTGGCTCTGGTACGCCATTTACATAATAATCAAAGAGATCGTCACTATTGGAATTTGCAACAATTATAGATTCACCATAATTGTCATACTGTGGCCTTCCAGCTCTGCCGCAAAGCTGTTTGTATTCTAGGACGCTTATTGCCTTGTTAATTCCATATTTTACGTCATATCTATTAATGCTAGAAATTACAACCCTTCTTGCAGGAAGGTTTACACCAGCTGCAAGCGTTGGAGTGGAAGCGAGGATCTTTATCTTTCCATCCCTAAATTTCGATTCAATGATTTCTCTGCAACTCTGATTCAGTCCTGCATGATGAAACGCAACTCCTTTTTTTACAAGTGTTGCAAGATTTCTCACAAGTTCGGTATGTTCATTGTCTTCAAGAATTTTCTGTGATGTTATGTGCAATGCCTTTTTTTCCTTTTCCGTGATATATTTTGACACTGCGTCTGATGCCTTTGTTGCAAGAGCAACGGAACGTGCTCGGGTTTCAACAAACAGAATGGCCTGGCCCCCATTTTTTATCGAGTCCAGACCCAAGTCTACTGGCAGTCCACGAATACTTGTTTCAATCTGGAAATCCTTGCCGTTCTGCATCATTACGGTTCCTTGGTCGCAGATACCCTCCCATAGAGGAACAGGTCTCCAATCACTTTTTACAAGCTTACAGCCAAGCCATTTTGATAATTCATCGGCATTGGTTACCGTTGCACTCAACGCAAGTATCTGAAGTTTGTGGAGTAATGCCAGTTTTGTTAGCACTATTTCAAGAGTTGGCCCTCTATCTTCATCTCCAAGGAGGTGAACCTCGTCAGCTACTACTAGGCTTATATCGTTTAGCCACTCTGCACCCTGCCTTATAACAGAGTCCATTTTCTCATTAGTTAAGATAAGGACATCATATATCCCCAAGTTTTTGTCGGTTTGATCATAATCTCCTGTTGAGATCTGGATCTTGACTTTCCTACAAATGTCTAATGATTCTAATTTTTTAAATTCAGAGAACTTTTCAGATGCAAGCGCCTTGAGAGGGCTTAGATAAACTATCTTACCCTTTTTGTCAATCAGATGTTTTATCGTTGCAAGCAATGCGATTAGTGTTTTTCCGCTTGCGGTAGGAGCTGAGATGAATAGGCTTTTCCCATATAACAGTCCAGCCTTTACACTTTTTTCCTGCGGAGGATAAAGTGTTACTATTCCACTTTCATGAAGAAAATCAATTATGGTATTTGGAACATCTAGTTCGTCTACTTTCATACCCGGTTATAATGGCCGGGTTTTGATTCATAAATAGCTGACTCTCGCTGCAATTTCTTGATGTATTTTCTTGCTTCCTCTTCGGTGAACTTTCCTGTCTTGACCAGTTCTTTTACAAAGGTCTTTTCTTCAACAGGCCTTTTTTCATCCCCTTCTAACGATTTCATTACGTCCATAAACAGCTGCATCTTTGAGACCTCGCTGTGAGGTCGTCCTTGTAGAACCCCAAGGTCTACTTTGCCAGTGTTCACGTCAACTCCTGCATCCTGCAACATGCTTTGTATTAGGAATATTGCTCTTTCCGCATCTTCTGTCTCTACTTGTGTCTTCATCAACAATCTTGCCCTTGCGGTAGCAAGTCTTACTAGGCCTTCTAGCTGTCTTGGGGTTACGGTTATCATGCCTTCAGACTCTACATTTCTCATTGTCATATAGTACTGCAGAATCTTTTCTTCTGCTTCTGGTGTAAGTATTGGATCGAATCGTTTTGCATAAGTAAGATATTTTGTAAGAATGTCCACATCGATTAGCGATTTTGTGTCGGTCCCAGTTGTTCTGTGCAGACTCAATATGTGTCGTGCAATTCTTGTGTCTCGCTCTTTTGATGGAATGTCTCTTACAACGAAAATTAGATCAAAACGAGTCAGTAACGGAACTGGCAGGTTCACATTTTCTGTTATATTCTTGAATGGATCATATTTTCCATACATGGGGTTAGCTGCAGCCAAGATTGATGTTCTTGCATTTAATGTTGCAACAATCCCGCCTTTTGCTATGCTGACAGACTGTTGCTCCATTGTTTCGTGCAAAGCGGAACGATCTTCGGGTTTCATCTTGTCAAACTCATCTATACAAACGAGGCCTTGATCGCCCAAAACTACAGCGCCTGCTTCCAACATCAAAATTCCGATTTTGTCTCGTACAACAGCAGCTGTCAGACCTGCAGCTGTCGAACCTCGACCCGAGGTGTACAATCCTCGTGGAGCAATCCTTGCACAGAACTTTAACATTTCACTCTTACTTGTTCCAGGATCACCAACGAGGAAGATGTTGATATCCCCACGAATCTTGGCACCATCAGAAAGTAATTTCTGAGTAGAGCCTACGGTCAGAAGTAAAATTGATTCCTTTATGATGTCATGTCCATAAATGTGAGGTGCAAATGATGATACAAGTCTGTCATAAATGTCCGGATTTTTTGCAAGTGATTTGATTATTTTTTCTTCGTCATGAGAGATCTCCTCTCTTTCGGTACTTCGTGCAGATTTGTTTCCTCTACCTCCTAAAAACTCTATGTTATTCCCCTGAATACGTAGTCTATAGATACCACTTTTACCATGCATTGAAGGTAAGTGTTCTTGTTCAATTCTTACAATACCACTGAGTATTATTCTATCGCCTGGTCTTGCATTGTCAACAAGATCTTGGAGCACAGTGACATCAAGATAATGAGGTAGCTGTCCGGGTGGTAGGTCTTCAGGAAGTTCTTGTAAACGGACAATCTGAAAGTCAATGAATTTACTCTGCTCTGGTATAAGCTCTAAATCTCGAAGAGTACACTTGCTGTCATCGCATTTTAGAGGTTCTTTAAACTCAAGACCTTTTTCTTGAATTCTTGTAGTTCTATGCTTTGCATCACACACATAAACGAGTTCTTTTGCAAGTGGCTTTATTTCAGATGCCCTTACAACCATTCCAGATACACTTATCATTTTACCAATCACTTCCGCGTTTACCTCACGTAAGCTTCGCTGTACAGGGTAGTTTGAAATTCTGACGCGTATGTCATGACGTATTTTTTGTGCATATTCAGGAAATTTTTCCTTAAGGATATCGTGAATTGCCCCACTAAATGCACGGAGAATTTTATCAGGATCTGTGGCAAATGCAGATTCTATTTCATAATGAGATACCAGATCATTATAGTTTACAACAACATATTGAATTTTCTTAGCCATCATTTGATCTATTTCTTCCACATACTTGAAAGAATCAGATGAATCCCGAAATTGACTTAGAAAGTCTTTTACTAAATCTTGAAGTTTTGCTGGAGTAATAGATTCTGCCTGTGCAGTCATTTATCCATACCCATTATGAGTCGTTTGAATTTAGAGTGTTCTGCATAAACATTATCAAAGAATATTTTTTCTTCTACTGTAAGCTTCTTTGCAATCTCTGCTGTCATTTTAGACGAATCAGTTAATGCCATTATTTTTCTTTGTCTTATACGTACCAGAGTATTCAATATACTGGCAAGTTTATCTTGATCTTGTAATGGAGTTTTTGTTAGATATTCGTTTAGTCTGATATAAAATTCAGGTGATAATGTAGAAAGTGAAAATTCTCCCTGAGCGTTTTCTTTTGAAATTGTTTGTTTTAATTCCGAGGCCATATCATTATCTTGAATTTCACCTAATTTTTCTTGCGAAAGCACATTTGCCATCCACCTTGGAACGCTCAAGATCTCACCATGTTTTGCCTCAATTGATACCTCTGGGGCATCTATTTTTACATCGTATCCAAAATTGACCTTAACATCCTGTAGGTGATATCCTATGGTATGAATTTGTATCAGTTCTGAGATATTCAAATTATGTCATGATCCTCCCCAAGCCTTTAATGGGATCGATCGATCAAATCTGTTAACCATTTGCTCTGATCATTTGATCTAGGTACTTGTACCTTGCTTTCTCTCATGTATAGATTCTTCCTATTTAATGTGGGATTCATCGCTCGATCGCCTTTGAATAAGTGTTTTATCAACTTAATACCTAGGTATTTCTGTTATTACCTACTCCCCAGTTTACATGATTAGTCGTGTAGATCCTAGACTTAATTTTATTAAGCCGGCAAAAAGGTAAAACCCTATGACCGAATCTACGATGTGGGTAGAAAAGTACCGACCTATCAAATTATCAGATGTAGTAAATCAGAAAGATGTGATAGGTAGTTTGAAAGCTCTTTTAAAAAATACGTCGGAGATGCCACATCTGATGTTTTCTGGCTCTGCAGGAGTTGGCAAGACAACGACTGCTCTATGCGTAGCAAGAGAGATCCTTGGAGATTCGTGGCGAGAATATACTTTAGAACTGAATGCTTCAGACGAGAGAGGAATAAGCATGGTTAGAGACAGGGTAAAAAAATTTGCAAGGTTTTCCGGGTTTGATACAAGCATACCATTTAAGCTTGTCATACTAGACGAAGCAGACGAGATGACATCTGATGCTCAGACTGCACTTAGGAGAATAATTGAAGATACTGCAAGCCACTGTAGGTTTATCATGATTGCAAACAATATATCAAAAATCATAGAACCGCTTCAGAGTAGATGTGCTGTATTCAAGTTCACTAGAATATCAGAGGAAGAGATAATCTATTATCTCGAAGAAATATGTAAAAAAGAGAAACTCAAGTATACCAAAGAAGGCCTCAAAACACTTTATTCGTACTCAGAAGGCGACATGCGCCATGCTATCAACATTTTACAGGCAACGGCAAGTCTTGGAACGATAAATGAAGAAAATGTCAAGTCATCTGCAGGTCTTTCAAAGACAAGTGATGTAGGAGACATTCTAAAGCTTGCGCTGGCAGCAAAGTTTACAGATGCTAGAAATAAGATGATCGAGCTCATCAAGGTTTATGGCATGTCCGAATCAGACTTTCTAAAGTATCTCAATGAAGAATGCTACAAGATAAAAACTGACAACCTTTCGAAAATTTTAGAATCTATAGCCAAGTATGACTATCGGCTCATAATAGGCGCCAATCCAGAGATCCAACTCTCTGCTCTTTTGGCAGAGCTTGGCAAGATAGGAAAATAATAGCGCAGAGAGAGGGATTTGAACCCCCGCGTGCTTGCGCACATAGGCTCTCAAGGCCCACGCCATGCCGGGCTAGGCGACCTCTGCGGTTCTTTTTCAGAAATACTTGTTAAAATTTGTTAAGACGTGCAAAATTTGCCAGATTATACTTATTCATATAATGCCCATTAAGACAGTAAAGAAAAATAAAAGAACGAAAAATTTCTAGTGGTGTGCGTGCGGGTTAGCAGAACCAACATCCATTTTTGTGTAAGTTCCTGCTGCCTTTTCATGGTGTTCTAGGTTTGATTGATCTACTTTGATTGCCTGTGGAGGACATACTGAGACGCATGCCATGCACCAGATACAGTCGTGTTCTCTTATAGGATCGGCTTTGTCAGTGTAATCTTTTCTTTCCTCTTTTACTGAACTACCAGTTCCAGCCATTGTGACGTTTACTGCTTTGTTAGCTGGAACGTCCTTTTCTGTTCTGTACCATTGAAAGACTTGTACTGGACAAGCCTCAATGCATGCACCATCAGCAACACAAGAATCCCAATCTACTGCGACCATGGTGCCACTTACGCCTACTGGTTCAATCTTTTCGCCTCTAGCCTTGAATGCAGAGATGCAGTTCTCGTCTTTAGAAGCTTCGGCCAATCGACCTGGGCCCCATCTGAAGTGAAAGTGACCGTCGGCGTGGTTTATTTTTCCAATTGGTTTATATCCTTTTGGAAAGTCTTCGGGTATTGGCATGGTTTTTTGTCACAGGATATGTTATTTAAACCTAGACAAAGTTAGTTGAAACTAAGGTAGTTTAGCGATCTCTTTTTCATGAATTTCCTGATTTGCTTGATCAACTTTGATTGCCTTTGTGGGACATACTTCAACACAAGCCATGCACCAGATACAATTAGCTTCTTTTACGGGGTTTGCTTTATCAGTGAAATCTTTTCTATCATTTCTGCCCGTTTCACCAGGATTTTTGTACCACTCAAATACTTTTACTGGACAGCTCAGCAAGCAAATTCCATCAGCTATGCACGAATCCCAATCCACTGCTACAAATGTTCCATGTATTCCTATTGGTGAGATTTGCTCACCTACAGCCTTGTAGTCTGCTACCACTTTGGGATCGGATGATGCCTCTGCAAGACGCCCAGGTCCCCACACTAGATGATAACTTTCGCTTAGTGGATCTTTGAATTTTTCTATTACTTTATGATTTGATGGAAAGTTTGGATCTATTGGCACATAGTGCAGAAATAATTCTAGTTATTTAAAGTGTGTACAAGATAAATTCATATCTTTCAGAAATTGGCTCTAATCGTGGGAATTTTCAAGTATGATGTATATCGCAGTCCTAACGTAGGTATTTATGCAAAATGTAACGACAGTTTTGTCTTTGTGCCAAATGGTTTTACCACAACAAAGGTTGAAAATTTATGCGAGTTTCTTAAAACCAAACATGTATTCACATCTGTTGCTAACACTAGACTTCTTGGTGCATTAATGGTTGTAAACAACAATGGCATATTATTACCACGAAACTCGTTGGATGAAGAGGTCACCCATCTGAAAAAGTCAACTGGTCTTAATGTAGATGTTCTTGATACAAAACACACAGCACTTGGCAATTTGATATGTGTAAATGATACTGGAGGCATAATGTCACCTCTCATACCTCCTGAGTATGTAAAAAAAGTTGAGGATGTTCTTGGGATCGAAGTGGTAAGAAAGAGAATTGCAGGGTATCATCAGGCAGGAGCAATGGCTGTGGCAACATCGGGAGGAGGAATAATACATCCAGCAACTGAAGAGGACGACATTCGCGTCATATCTCAAGTACTAGGAGTCGAATTAGAACCTGCAACCATAAATGGCGGTTCGCCGTTTGTTTCGTCTGGAATACTGGCAAACAACAGTGCATTGGTAGTTGGCACGCTTACCAATGGCCCCGAACTTGTGATGCTTACAAAAGCATTCAGGGTTAAAGATTAGCTCTTGGATCGTTTAATATTGATTCCAGTTTAACCTGTCTTTCAGAACCATCCTTCATGTTACGGACTAGAACTGATTTTTCGCTGTATTCTTTTGGAGCAATTATTATTACATAGGTAGAGTTTGATGCCAAATCCATCTGCTTTCTAAGAGACTTGGCTCCAAGATCCACCTGTGCAGGTATGCCCTTGAGCCTTAGGGCAGATGCCGTATTAACAGCGATTTTTTTCATCTCATCGGTTACATATACTACCCAGACCTGATCTTTATTTGTCAGGTCTGCAACTCCTTGCTTTTCAAGTGAGTAAACTATGCGCTCTACTCCACCTGCAGCTCCTGTTGCACCCATGTCGGCTCTTCCAAATTCTCTTGTGAGAGTATCATAGCGTCCTCCACCAACAAGTGCACCAAGGTCTGAGCTGGTATCAAATATTTCAAAGACAATTCCCGAATAATAGTCAAGACCGCGTACAATACCAAAGTTTACTCTAACATTTTCCACTTTTCTATTCTTTAATGATTCAAACAGTTGCAAGATTTTGTCCCAGTTCTTGAGCTTGGAAGTATCAATTTGTTTTTCAATTTCTTGCGGTGTTCCCTTGATTTGAGAAAATTCTAGTATTTGTTCAAGATCATTTACAGAGTAACCCTTTTCTTGATATTCTTTGAGTATCTCCTGCTTTCTTTTCTTTTGTATCTTGTCTACTGCCCTTAGAATGTCTCCTATTGCTTCAGTCGAGTCCGTCTTGAATACATCTTTAACATATGATTCTATCAAGACCCGGTCACAAATGTCAATTGTAATGTTTTGTAGTTTTAGATTAGAGAAGAACTTGGAAGCAAAATCGATTATCTCTGCATCAGACTCTGTGTTTGGTTCACCATATATCTCAATGTCCCACTGATGGAAGAATCTATATCGACCTTTTTGCGGCTCGTCATATCTCCACACTCCTCCAAAAGTAGAAAGTTTTGCTGGTAGCCTCATTGATTTTTGAGACACTGCATATCTGGTAAGACCTATGGTAAAATCAAATCGTAGAGCAACTTCTCTGTCGCCCTTGTCTTTAAAGTAATAGATTTCATTTTTTATGGAGGGACCGCTTTTTGTTTCAATAACTGAGACAAGTTCTATTGGAGAAGGCTCCATGAATTGAAATCCAAATAGATTTGATGTCTCTATGAATTTCTGCCTCGCATACTCGATTGCGGCATAGTCCTTTGGTTCGATATCTCTCATCCCACGCGGTAGGTCCAAATTCAAGACTCTTCTTTTTCTAGTGCATTTAGACTTTCTGATTATGTAGAGTTGTAATTGTATAAATTAATAACACAAATGAAACCAAGCAAAGATCTACGATGACTTATAGATACTTGGAGCACATGACAGATGCCTTCATAGAGGTGACAGGAAAGACCTTGGAAGAGGCCTTTGAGACTGCTGGCATGGCAGTTGTTGATACAATTCTTGATATCAAGACAGTTGAGAAAAAGGCGAAAAGAAAGATTGAGATAAAATCATGTGATATAGATAATCTCCTTTACAATTGGCTTGAGGAGATAATCATACTTACAATAACAGAAGGATTTGCAGGTGCTAGCTTTGAAGTTCACATATCCAAGCAAGAACAGTATGTACTTGATGCAGTAATTAATGGAGAAGAGATTGATTTTGAAAAACATCATTTCAAGTTGGAAATCAAAGCACCTACTTTTCATCTAATGGAGATAAGAGAAGAGAAACCAGTTGTGATGCGATTTCTACTTGATCTCTAGTGTAAATTATTAAATACTAATTCAAATTTATTTTATCAAGTTGGTAGACGAAGAAATTGAAAAGATAATGAAAAGGAAATTAGCTGAGATGACTTCTCAAAAGGAACAAGAGATTTTAGAGTTAAATGACACAAATTTTGATAAAGCCATAACTGGCGACGTTCCAGTGATAATAGATTTTTGGGCCACATGGTGCGGACCCTGTCAGTTTATGTTGCCCATATTTACCAGAATCTCAAAAAAATACAAGGGAATCAAGTTTGCTCGTGTAAATGTAGATGAGTCACAAGGAATTTCCCAAAGATACCAAGTTATGCAATCCCTACGTTCTTGGTCTTCAAGGGCGGCAAACTTGTTGACAAGGCAGTAGGAGCAGTTGGCGAGCCTGGGCTTCACATGCTTGCCCAGAAATATTCTCAATAGCCGTACGCTGCGTTTGATTTTCGTTGAATCTCCACAATTTCTTTGAGAATCTGAGACTCTTCCGGGCTTAGTTTGTGCGAAAACTGCTTGAGTAATAGTTTGGCCTCATGAGATGGCGGCAGTGAATAGAACACTTCTTCTTCAGATATCTGCCGACCAACAGTAACGTTTTGGATTGACATTGCTACCTCCTGACCTTTTTTGGCGTAATCCAGATTTTTTCCATTGTCTTGGAGCTGATGGACAATTCCTACTTTTCTTCCATCCGCATTCATTATGGCAATTTTTTGTTTGAGTGTACCCACATCTACTCTTACACCAAAGACAGCAGGATTACTTTTTCTAAACACATATCCTTTCAGAAATGTCACCTTGCAGATTGGAGTGAGTTCTTGAAATATTGCATTCTCTTCGTTTGCAGTGTCTTCTTGGACCCATTGCGTGTAATTGTCAATTAGACTATAGATCACCTGGTCATGAAAGATTCTGATATGATTTGACTCTGCCTCTTCTTGTGCGTCTTGCAGTATTTTTACGTTAAATGCAATTACTACTCCAAGATGCCTGTCATTTTCTTTTATTGCTTGAGCTTCGACAACATCACGCCTTGTGACTGGTCCTATATCGGCCATAGAGACTGGTACACTTTGCCTCTTTAGCATATCAGTTAGGGCCTCAAGTGAACCAATTGTATCACATTTTAGAATCAATCCTTTTTTGTCAGTCTTTACAAAGACTGATTTCATTTCAGATTCTATCAATTTTTTATAATCTTCAATCTTTGACTCGTCAGAAGCTGCATATACTGGACTTCCAGGCAACACTTCCTCTAGATCTGGAGATGCAATCTTTATTCCAGCTGCTGCATGGACTTCATTTACTGGCCTAAACTTGTCCCTTGGATCGCGCATCTCGTCTAATGGTTTTGGCAAAAGTATTGCCTTTGGTTTTGTTATTACTATAGAATCCCTTTTGGCAAGAACCAGGGAATCAGTTTTTCGAAGTGTACCGTCAATTAAGATTATGTTGGCAGTAACACCTAGGCCAATCTCCTCTTTTACTTCAAGAACTATTCCTCGTGTTGGTTTTTCTGTCTGGTCAAGTTTCTTTTGTAGATATTGTTGTGTTAGACCCACAAGTACTGCAAGCAGTTCGGGAATTCCCTCTCCAGTCCTTGCACTTACAGGAACAATAGAGATTTCTCTTGAAAAGTCTTTTATTCTATAAAATGCCTCAGATTGGAAACCAAGTATAGATAGTGTTCCAACTACGTTATACAACAGTTCGTCAAGCGCTGTCTGCACTGATGGGTCCTGCTCTTTTATTGATTGACTGATAAACTGAGTCGAGGTTTTTTTCCATCCTCCTATCATGTCTACCTTGTTTAGTGCAATAACAAATGGAACTTTTCTGCTCTGCAGTATCTTCAGGCTTTCATTGGTTTGTGGCTGAAAGCCTCGGTTTACATCAACTACTAAAATAGCAATGTCTGCAGCAGAGCCTCCCCTTGCTCGAAGGTTTGTGAAGACTTCATGTCCTGGAGTATCGATAACTAATAGGCCAGGGATCTCTTGTTTGTTGCCTGCCATCTTTGCAAACAACGGTCCACAGGCTTTCTTGATTGCTTCAGTTGGAAGAAAACTTGCTCCAATGTGTTGTGTAATTCCACCCGCTTCACGGGCTTGCACCCCGGTTCCCCTAATCTTGTCTAATAGCGAGGTCTTACCAGAGTCTACATGACCTAGAACTGCCACTATTGGCTGTCGTATTTGCAACCACTTTCACTTGAATATTACAGCTACCTCTTTTTCAAAACTTTCCTTGGAATCGGAGGCATGAATTATGTTATCTGATATCCCAAGTCCAAAGTCGCCTCTGATTGTGCCCGGAGCTGCCTCATAGGATTTGGTGGAACCCATCATGAGTCGAGTTGTTGCAATTGCGTTGTTTCCCTCAATTACTGCAGCTACAACTCTTCCTGAAGTAATAAAAGATACCAGTTCTTTAAAGAATGGTTTTGTGTTGTGTACAGAATAAAATTCTTCAGCCATCTGTTTTGTAAATGTAAGCATCTGTAGTTTTACAATTTTAAAGCCCTTCTTTTCAAATCTTGCAATAATTTCTCCTGCAATCTTTCTTTCTACTCCGTCGGGCTTTACTATGAATAATGTTTGCTCAGTCATTTTATTTTTTGACCCTGATTCCGCCCTTTACATACTTATTTGTCCACTTGAGCCTTCTAGGATCTCGTTTGAGAACAAGCATGTTCTTTTTGCATTTAGAAGAACAGAACCAAAATACTGTGCCGTCATTTTTTACAAGCATTGTACCCGAGCCCTTGGCTACTGGTCGGTTGCAAAAACTACATGGTTTAACTAGAACGCTCAATTTTTAATCACTTTATCTTCCTTGCTTCGCG
>CAZMNT010000031.1:0-21900 GCA_964567715.1 uncultured Nitrosopumilaceae archaeon
AATACTGTTTTCACGGGCCCTGTTTTTGCAGGACCCACTACAACTGTTTTCACGGTAACCATAGGACCCGTAACAATAATGTCCTTTTTAGGGTTCCAACCCGAAGATGAGAATAATTGAAAATCAAGAAAGAAGAGATACAAAAGGTGACAAGTGAACCAATAGAACTATTCTATCAGGGTATAAGATCTGTTACAAAAGAAAAGTATACTAGAACTTTATCATAAAGAAAATGTTAGTAGGATAACAATCTTTTACAAAATAATATTGAATTTGTCTCAAAACCCCTATTATATCTTTAAATAAAACTCACCAGAGAGAGGATTCATGCAAAACGGGATCCTTCTAGTACTGGTTTTGCTAATGGGCTCGATCTCCATTATACCTTTGAGCGTTAATGGTCAAATGTCAAGTATGGGAGGAAAAAACATGCAACCAAATCAATCAATGATGATGCAGGCAAATCAATCAATGCCAAACATGAATATGAGTCAGATGGTATATACGGTACAAGCAGGAGGCCAGAGCTTTCAGGTAACCATGATAACAAACGGTATAATGCAGCAAGATCTTTCGTTTAACCCTGACCAAAAGAGCATAAGTTTTAGTATGCGAGGGTTCACTACAAGAGACCTGACACATTGCGAAATCACTGTACCGTATAAGCTGTTAAATGGAAACTTTACGGTAATGGTGGGTGGAAAACAAGTCAACTTTGTTGCAGAACCTAACGACACAAACCAAGTAACTACTCTACATGTTAACATTCCAAAATCCTTTATACAACAAAATGGGATAGGAGATTCTTCTACTGTAATGATTACTGCGACTCAGGCAATTCCTGAATTTGGTTCTATGGTAGGCGTCGTAATTGTAGTATCAATTATAGGTGTGCTGGCTCTATCATCAAGAAAATTTATGCCCACTTTTTAGATTGTTAACACAATTCAAAAACTGTAACAAATCTCCATTAACAGAACTGAGATGGTATTCTGGGAACAAGTAAATTTCTCATATGACAATCTTCTAGATGAAGAATTGATCATTAGAATCTGCACAAAATAATTCTTGATCTAATTATCATGCCTGCTTTTAATTATTAGATAAATTTGTTCAACAATAAATTTCCTTGCACAGCCTCTTCCTCTCTCACTCTAACCCAGACTTTTTGCAAGTCATTACCTGTGTATTGCTTACTGAACACCTAAGGTAACACAAATTAACTAGCCCTCCCTTTCCATAGAGAAATGCTTAGCCTTTCAAGGCAACAAAAAGTGGTCGCTCTAGGCTCATGGCTTGGCTGGTCGCTTGATGGCTATGATCTTGTATTGATGCTTCTAGTGATTCCATCTATTAGCCAACTCTTCTTTCCTTCAGATGATCCTACATTTAGCCTTGTTGCAATCTTTGCAACATACATCATTACCTTAATTATGAGACCGTTTGGAGGTGCATTCTTTGGTAACTTGGGCGACAAATTCGGTAGAAAAAAACCCATGGTGATTACAATCATGGGATTTTCCTTGGCTACATTTGCAACAGGTCTTCTACCCACTTGGCAAACAGCAGGAGTTTTGGCTCCTGCACTGCTTGTATTGTTAAGATTTGTACAGGGATTCTTTGCAGGCGGAGATGGGGAAGCGGTACCGTCATAACAATGGAGACTGCAAGCAAACCCTCTCGTGGAATACTTTCCGGTTTCCTACAAAGTGGCTTCAATCTAGGTTTTGTTATGGCATCTATTGCATACCAGCTTGCACTGGCAGCTTATCCTGACTCCTCGTTTTTAGAAATGGGATGGCGTATAATGTTTTTCACAGGAATTGTGCCTGGTCTTGTAGCCTCATTCATCCGGTACAAGATGAGCGAATCTGTTGTGTGGCTTGAAAAAGCAAGAGAAAGCAAGCTAGAAAGGGCTCCGCTCCGTAAAGTGTTTGCTACAGAAAAAAAAGTGTTCTTTTTGACATTGATTATCATGACAGGCTGATGTTTTCCTACTATACTTCTATTGGATTTCTGCCCACATTTTTACAGAAATTTGTTAACCTAGACAAACCAGAGGTTGCTACTCTTATGATCGCAGCTACTGTCACCTCCCTTTTTGGACAAATCTTTACCGGCTGGATAAGTCAAAGGATTGGCAGAAAAAAGACCATGGCACTTGTTGCCATCTCTGCAATGATTGTTGCCATTCCTTCCATATACGGTCTTTTTCTGGCATCGACGTTTATTGAAAGGCTGGTCTACATTGTAATTCTCATAATGGCTACAACTACTGGCTTTGGTCCAATTCCAGCATTTCTAGCAGAACGATTCCCAACATCTATCCGAAACAGTGCATGTGGCTTTGCTTATAACGGAGGCCTCTTGGTTGGTTCTTGGGCACCGCTCATAGCGGTTAACATGATCTCACATTCTGGCAACATGGCACCCTTTTTACTAGGTTTGAATCTTATAATGGGTTCTATAGTGTTTCTCGTAGGGACAAAACTCAATCCAGAGACAAGAGATGTTGATATGAACCGATGAGTTATTCGATTTTATTATGATCACGACAAAGGGCCTTCTAACTAGTAACAAACAAACCATTTGGATTTTTGATGATATCGTATGACAACCAAACTTAATATTATTACATAATACAAAACGATCGTGCTTCCAGAACGATGTTCTGTTAGAGAAAATGACAAGGACTGTCCAATGCTACCAGAGTTTGTCATATCTATAAAGTCAGACTCTGATGAATACATGGTAGGAGTTACATGCGACAACCACAAGAAAATGTTTGGAGCTAAACTAGAATCTCTACAAAAGGAAGGCAAAGTTCCGGAAGGTTCTATTCATTTTGCCGAACTCAAGCCAGTGGGCACAAACTGCATCAAGGTAGATCCTAACGACTTGATTCAACTTTAACTTGATAGATTGGTTTTTTTCCAGAAAGTGATAAAATAAGATTCTTTACTGTAATTTCCGCCATCCGTCTCCTCGTTTCCATAGTGGCACTTCCAATGTGTGGTGTTATCACTACGTTTGAGAGTCTTGTTAGGGGATTGGAATCATCGATTGGTTCGCAACTAAAGACATCCAACGCTGCTCCAGAAATGATCTTTTGTCTCAATGCTACAATCAAGTCTTTTTCATTTATTATTTTACCGCGTGCAGTATTTACTAGAAACGAGGTTTTCTTCATTTTTTTAAGCAGGAGGAGATTGACCATCTCATGCGTCTCTGGTGTATGTGGCGCATGAATGCTTAGAACATCGCTTTTTCTGAAAAGTTCTTCAAGAGAGACATACTTTACATTCAAACTCTTCTCCTTCTGAGGAGCAATTCTTTTTCTGTTGTGATACAATACATTCATTTCAAACCCTTGTGCTCTTTTTGCAACCGCTATGCCTATCCTTCCCATACCAAATATTCCCAGAGTCTTTCCATGTAGGTCTGAACCTAGAAACTCATATGGCCCAAGTATAGTCTTCCATCTTCCTTTTCGAACAAGCCTATCTCCTTCACTGATCCTGCGAAAGAGATCTAACATGAGTGCCATGGTAAGATCTGCCGTAGCTTTTGTAAGAACCTCGGGAGTGTAGCCTACAATTATTCCTCGCTGCGCTGCCCTTTTGGTATCAATATGGTCATAGCCAACACTACAGGTGGATATTGCCTTGAGCTTGGCTCCAGCATCTATTACGTCAGCATCAATGATATCATACGGGTAGCAGATCAATCCGTCCTTGTCTCTTATCTTGGAGATGAGCAATTTTTTTGGCATAGGAATCCTGCCAGCATGAATCTCGATTTGATATCTATTCTTCAGCTCTTTTATTGCAAAATCATGTAATGGTCTAGTAAGCAAAACCTTCAATTTGATTTTTCTAGCCAAATGCCAATTTTAAGCATGATCTTGCCCAAAATTGATTTATAATAAAACAATCTATCAGATAGCATTGAAGAAAAAGGTAGAGTTTGCAGTCTGTGTCAACTGTGGAAATGATTTAGAAAAATGTGTATGTGTGTGTCCTTTTTGCGGAGAGCGTGACAAATGTGAATGTGCTCTCTTTGATGCTGCAACTGGGGGATGAACCTCTACCGGACAAGTTCGGCACTCTTCTCACGATCGTTTTATAAATATCAACAATTGAGAGTTATAGCATTATTAATATCTCTGAGTAAGGTTTAGGTGTACTATGTCTTCTATCGATTTAACTTGGGTTATTGGTGGTCCTCAAGGTGGAGGAGTGGAGACTGCAGCTAACATTTTCGCCGGTGCATGTGCAGGTTGTGGCCTGAGGGTATTTGGAAAAAGAGAATACTATTCCAATATCAAAGGAGAGCACAGCTATTTTGGAGTAAGGATATCTGACAGAAAAATCCGATCAAATGTTTCTGGTATTACAATGCTTGTTGCCTTTGATGCCGAGACTATATTTCGACATGCCGATGATGTATTTGATGACGGCGCAATTGTATATGAATCAGACTTGGCTCAAGTTACGGCAGACGAGGTCCAAACACTTGACCAGCCATTCAAGGATAGATTGGTAAAATACCTTAGCTCAAAGAACAAACCAATTACAATACAAGGAATACTTGATGTTGCAAAGGAGAGGGGAGTGGCACTCTATCCTGTCTCCTTTAAAGTCATCTTATCTGATCTAGCCGATGAGACAGGCAATCCAAAACTTCAAGGCATGTTTCGTATGCAAAACGTACTTGCAGTATCTGTGTCTCTTGGATTGCTTGGTCTTTTGCCTGACACATTGTTGAGTTCAGTTGAAAACGCATTTGCAAAGAAAAAAGAGATAGCAGAAATGAACAAACATGCCGCACGCTATGCTTACAATTACGCTGCAGCCAAGTTTCAAAAATTCAAACAACAACTGTCTCCAATTCCAAAGGAGCCAAACACGATTCTGGTTCAGGGATTCCAGTCAACAGGACTTGCAAAGATAGCTTGTGGATGCAGGTTTCAGTCCTATTATCCAATTACACCGGCTTCTGATGAAAGCGTCTTTCTGGAATCAAATGAGACCTTTGAGGTAGAAAATGAAAGACCCGGCTCTGCAATGGTTGTTCAAACCGAAGACGAGATCTCTGCAATTGGCATGGTGATAGGAGCAGCACTTACTGGCACAAGAGCGGCAACAAGTACATCTGGGCCGGGATTTTCGCTCATGGCAGAGATGCTTGGCTGGGCAGGTATCAACGAAGTGCCAATTGTAGTTACACTATACCAACGCAGCGGTCCCTCAACCGGCCTCCCGACTAGGCATGGGCAGGACGATTTGCTTTTTGCAATTCACGCAGGTCATGGAGATTTTCCAAGAATTGTATATGCATCGGGTGATACCGAAGAGGGATTCTATGATACTGCCAAGTGTTTTAATTTTGCAGAAAAATTCCAAATGCCAGTAATACACATGATGGACAAATTTATTGCAAGTACGGTATCTACAGTACCACGATTTGACGTCCAAAAGATAACAATTGACCGTGGTAAGCTTCTACAAAAGATAAATTCCGATGACTATGTCCGTTTTGCACCATCTTCCGATGGTATATCTCCACGGTCAAAACTTGGTCTTGAAAATGGCATATTCTGGAATACTGGTGATGAAAGTGACGAGCATGGTCATATCTCAGAAGATCCTGTAAACCGAGTATACAAAATGGACAAACGCGCAAAAAAACTTGAGGTAGCTTTGCAGACAATTCCAAAAGAAGACCAAGCAGTAAAATATGAAGAGGCTGAGATTTGCATTGTAAGTTGGGGTTCAACCAAAGGTCCTATACTTGATGCAATTGAGATGTTAAAAAAAGAAAACAAAAAGGTAGGATTTGTACAGATAAAATTGCTGTATCCATTTCCTGCTGATTATGTCAAATCTCTGCTCAAAGGTGTCAAGACCATAATCGATGTAGAATCTAATCATTCAGGGCAACTTGGTTCCTTGCTTAATGAGTATCTGGACAGAAAAGTTGACTATTACGTTCTAAAGTATACGGGAAGACCAATGACATGTAATGAGGTTTATGATTCCATCAAAAAAGTTTTGGAGGGAAAAGCCAAGAAAAGAGAGGTGCTTACATATGGTGTCTAATTTATCTGATTACAAGACTGAAGTCCATAATGATTGGTGTCCAGGTTGTGTATTGCCTGATACGCTTTTACACTGTAATCCATCAGTCAAACAAATCCAGCAACTCAAGGTAGGTGAACGAGTTCTTGGCAGGGACGGCCTTTATCACAAGGTAAGTGAGATAATAACACACATTCATAAAGGAAAATTGTACAAGCTTGTCACAAAATGTTTTGGCGTAACATATCTTACAGATGAGCATCCAGTATTGATAGTAAGACGTGAGCACGAAAAATTACACAACAAAAAGTTTAATGCGGTATGGACACGTGCAGACGAGATTAAACCCAAGGACTACCTCGTATATCCAATTCAAAAAGAAGAGCTAGATAGTGACTATATAGCGATTGATTACCATCTAAAAGAAAAAGATACCGTATCAAAACCTCTTCCAGATAAAATCCCGCTAAATGACGATGTTCTGCGATTGATGGGATATTACATAGCTGAAGGATATGTACATAAAAGAGAGATACAATTTACTTTCAATTCCAAAGAGATTGAATTTTTAGATGATGTTGAAAATATCATGTCTACAACGTTTGGTCTACAGGGAACAAAAAGTACCAAAAGAAACGCAACTACGATCACTTTTAGTTCGGCGCCTCTTGGAAGGATCTTTTTAGAATGGTTTGGTCACAAATCATGTAGCAAAAAGATACCGCACTTTGTAATGCTTCTTTCTGCACAAAAACAAAAAAGTCTAATCAAGGGCCTCTGGCGTGGAGATGAATGGATTAAAACAGAACAATCACGAGGAAACTTCAAGACAACATCGAAGACCTTGTCAGAACAACTAAAAACACTCTTACTAAGGCAGGGCGCTGTTCCAATAATTACTGAAAGCAAAAAATATGGAATTCATCGTAAATCATACTCGATTCAGATCGTAAATGATAGGGACTTTGCAGTGTTGTGTACAATAGACGAAAAGTTAGAAGCCAAAAATCATATCGGAAAATCGCCTTCGTCAATTATTACGCCTGATTACGTACTAATTCCTGTAAATGCGATCGAGAGCTTTGATTATGATGGTCCTGTATACAACCTAGAGGTAGACGATGTCAACTCATATGTGTCTGAAAACGCAATCTTGCACAACTGCGGCGACTTTGGGATAGTAAATGCAATACAAATGGCACTTGCAGAGATGGAGATTCCACGACATAAGGCCGCAATATTTTCAGGAATTGGATGTTCCGGTAAGACGTCTCATTACATCAATACCTATGGAGTTCACACATTACATGGCAGAGTCCTTACTTTTGCTCAAGGCGCCAAGCTTGCAAATCCAGAGATGACAATAGTAGCAGCGGGAGGTGATGGTGATGGGCTTGGTATAGGTGCGGGACACTTTGTAGCAGCCGGAAGAAGAAATGTAGACATGACATATATCATATTCAATAACGCAGTCTATGGTTTAACAAAGGGTCAAGCATCGCCTACTCTGAAGCTTGGTCTGAAAACAAAATCACTGCCAGGGCCAAATGTAAACCAATCTGTAAATCCAATTGCACTGGCAATTGCAAGTGGATTTACTTTTGTTGCAAGAGGATATGCATATGACGTCAGGCAGTTAAAGGATCTAATTATAGCTGCTGTAAAACATAAGGGTCTTGCATTTCTAGACGTCTTACAACCGTGTCCCACCTACAATGATATCAATACTAGAGATTGGTTTGCAGGAATGGACAGCATCGATGAAATCACAAAAAAACCACGGCCACGAATATACAAGCTAGAAGATACCGGATATGATCCGGGGGTACACATTGATTCTCCAGCGGAAGAAAACGAGAAACTAACACAAGCTTTGATAAAATCAAACGAATGGGATGCAAAGATTCCAACAGGTATATTCTATAAGAACGAGCTTATTGCCCCATATGACCAGCGAATCTCTGACAGGATTCCTAACTACCTCGAAAATCCACCTGCATACCAAGAGATTTCTCACAACGGCAAACCTATAACCGATATATCAAAAATCCTGGATACGCTTGAAGTCTAGAGTTTTAGTTTGGCTGGTAGCCGGACAACTTTCCTGTCACTTTTGTCAAATCCACTTCACGGCAATGATATAAGTTATTAGCATGTTGCACAGAAGAATAGCTCTACCTTGAATTTAGAAGAAGTCAACAAGATATTTCGTAAATCAATTATCAAAGGGTATTTCGAGCCCAGTCTTCTGAATCTGGACTTTAAAAAATCTAACATAAAACACCCAACCATAAGAGACGACGGCCTCATGCAGACAAACCTTTTGCATCTGTTCTTTGATATGGAGACCGGTTCTGATTATCCAGACGGGGATGAGTGGTTCATGGCAGAATTTCTCTTTCCTCACAATATCAAACTTCCCGACAATCTAAAAGGTCCTGATTACTTTAGTACTATGTCTGTTGGTGAAGGCAAGAATTTTTGGAGACACAGAGAGCTTATCAGATACAAGTACGGCAAATCAAAAAAACTTGAAGAATCTCTTGATTTTATAGAAAAAAAATATCGTGAATTGCATTCTATGCTTGAACCTTTAGAAAAAGAGATCAAGTAGTTTTTCCATTCATTCTAAATAATCATGGCGTCTTATTTTTAAGAAATATCATAACTTACATTCCACCTCTCTGTTCTGTCATCAAAGTAATATGCTATCTCAGGAATGTCTTTAGGCATTTTTTGTGGATCAAGGTGGTAGGGAAGAAGCTCTAAAACAAAATCCATCTTGTCAATTGCGGAATCAAACTGGCTTCTATCGTCAATGTCTAACATGAATTTTATGCTCGGTTTGCCAATAAACTTGATGTAGAGTCTAAGCGTTTTTCCTCCACCGCGCCTCCTTTTGAATTCCTTTAAAATTGCCTTGGTCTTATCCCACCTTGCTCTCCCATACCATTTAAAAAAAGCATCATTGAATGCTAGAGGAAAGACTATATCGATAAGCGTAGTAAAATCCTCATCTGGCTGTTCGTGTTTATCTTCCTCCACTTGGAAAAGACCATGGAGAAGATTATACAATACTTCCAACTCCCAAGGGGATACACCGTGGAATTTCAATAGGAGCGGAGGCTTGGATGCGTTCATCTGCGTGTACTTCTAAAAAATTCTAATTAAAGGTTCGATTTTATTTAAAATTCTTCGTAAACTTGGATTCTCTACATCTAAACTACCATATCTTTGACTAGATAAAACCTCACCAATTCATTTGCTCGTTGGTATTGATGCGACTTGTTTCCTATCTTTGCATAGTAAATGTCATCAAGTATATCCTTCTCCTCTTTTGTTATCTTCCTGCCTAGTAGGTGGTCATAATTAGGTCCATCGTAAAATACCGCATTGACAAATCCAAGAACCGCGTCTAGGAACAAGTTATCGCATGATATTGCATTTTTTCTATTTGCACCCACTGCTTCCCCAATAATGCAATGATTGCTATTTTCCTGTCTTAGCATGTCGTTGGATAGGGAGGATCTGACCTTGGCCCTTTGTATCGGAGAAAGGCGGTTCCATAGCCAGTCAATCTTGTTGAGATATTCTAGCTCATGTGTACTTGACATATGGCCATTGTCTATTCCTGATATTGCCATGTATTGTATATGCAGAACATTGATTTAAGATTGAAGATAAATTGTTTTATTTTGTGAACTAGATAGTTAGGAGATACTTGAACAGGTACAGGACGCCTGTAGCTCCTATGAAAAACACCATGGGTTTCCATGCCAAAACTGGAAAACTTGGTGTCTTGAGCTGAATCCTATAATTGTCCACTACAGACTTGACATATTTTCTTATTCTTTCATTCCAGATATTATATTCAATCTGATGTTTTTTGAGTAGAGACTCGACCTCGTATAAGACTGGTGTTCGCTGGCAAAACAGATGTTGCAAATAGTCACGCGAAACCTCGACTTCGGCTTGTATTGCTAGCAGTCCTTTTTTCATCTCGAGTAATCGTATATGCATTTCCCATGGTTTTTTCAGCTTCAAAGACAAACCGTGACCTATCTGTGTTGTCTGCTTGTGTTCAAACTTGACGTGTGTAAACCCCTCATGGACAAATATCTTTAACATCTCATCTACACTTTTCTTGACTACGATTGTGAGCTGTTCTACCCCATTTGTGTCCACCTTGACCATTTCCTTCATTCCGTCTAGAAGGGATACTGTCTTTGGATATCGGGTGAGGAACTCCACCATTAATCTGCCGTCAAATTGAGCTCTATTAAAACTATAGTTGTATCAGATTGTCGTTCCTAGTCCACGAACATATACACATTGATCGTATGAGATTGCCATCTCATTTTCCTGAATCTGTCTATCTGTAAGCCTTGCGCCTGAATCTCTTATGAGTGCAGCAGGAATAGCGTCATCACCTTCTCCCATCTTGAGGTTTGCAATGGATGCAAGATCATCGGCAACAGCTTGCAATGTGACCTTAAGTGGATTTCCGTACAAGTCTTTTTGCCCCCTAAGATCCGATAGTGGTTCGATTCCAGCACATGCGATTGCAACACCAACTGTGCCGCTCCTTGCAGGCATTAGTCGGCTATCTGCTATGATGATTCCTATGTGAGTTTGGTATGTAAGAAGAAACTTGCGCCTGAGTTGTTCTGACACTGCATATGGATCGGTTGGGTACAAAATCACAGAGCCCTTTTTCACGTTGGATTTGTCGATTCCTGCATTTGGAGCAATTATGTAATTTGACGAAGTTATGAGAAATCCCGGTATTCCACCAAAGATAACATCAGATTCCCGTAAGATGATTTCGGCTATCTTTGGTTTAATGTGAAACCTTGACGCAATATCCTCTGCTTCTAAAGATGGCAAAACCTTGTCATATTCTACTATCCTTCCTTGTGAATTTGCAACATACTTGCTTGATATTACAATGACATCTCCAGTTTGAGGATTTATTCCGTTAGAGTCAAGGTCAGACTGGAGGCTTCCAAACAAATCAAATCTTTCAGTCTTTGGAGTCGACTTTATGGGAAAAACTGATAGTGGCACAGTATGGTATGTGATTTGGTTTATTATTTAGCGTTCTGCAAAAAGCAATTATGAAGATGCCTTTTTTTGTTTTGCAACTAGCTTTCTTCTGATGACTAATGCGGCAAGACCGCCAGCGATTGCTACCAGTACACCGTCTACCAAAAGGCGGACATTACCACCATTAGAGGTATCAAGATTGACAGTGGAACTATTTGGAGTGGTATTCAATGATGTTTGGTTTGTACTTTGGGGTTCCTGTGAAACATAGATTGGAAAGGTAACCTCATCAAGCGAAGTGGTAGTGGCCTTTGAGATATCGGTATCATTTAGGTCAATTTCTACTTGGTAGTTTCCCGGATTGTCAAACTGGTACGGTATGCCAACCTTTCCTGCTATTGTTGATCCGCCTGGAAGTACAAATACCGGAGCTGTCTCATTTCTTATGATCAGTTTGTAGTAAATGTCTCCCCGTGATGCTTTGCTTTGGGGGTCCAAAAACTGGATAAGAATAATGGTTGGCTGACCCGAGACAGGATTTGCTGGCGATGTTGCAAGGTTGACATATGCCAGTCCCTTGCTTGAAAGTCTGGTTTGCGGAGCTGACTCCTCCTGTGCGAGAACCGTACATTGCATCACTGAAACTAGCAAAATAAGTGCTGACAATTTTAAAAGTCTTGAAACCAATTATTTTTTAAATGATTCGTGATGGAATGTAAAGGTTTGGAGTTTGTTTCTGCAAACGTTTTAATTTCTAAAAATATCATTTCCCTCATTGAATATTACTGAAAAGATTCTCGCGAGAGCATCTGGAAAGAACAAGGTTTCGCCTGATGATGTCGTGTTTGCCAATGTTGACAAAGTGATGGTGCATGACGTATCAGGACCTGGAGTAATTGCAGTATTTGAGAAACTAAAGAAGACAGGAATGAAAATTGAAAAACTATGGGATCCCGACAAGGTGTGGGTCGCCGAGGATCATTTTGTACCAGCAGCTGATAAAATATCTGCACAAAACGTGGTATTATTAACACAATTTACCAAAGAATATGGTATAAGCAAGCACTTCAAATATGGAATGGGTCAATACGGAATATGTCATACGATATCACATGAAGAGGCAATGGTCTTACCAGGTGAGGTTTATGTCGGCGGTGACTCGCATACAAATACTACTGGTGCGCTTGGAGCATTTGCAGCAGGCCTTGGGCACACCGATGTAGCATATGTTCTATTAAACGGCAAGATATGGTTCAAGGTTCCTGAGACATTGTACTTTAAGCTAAACGGCAAGTTGCCTGATTATGTAATGGCAAAGGACTTTATTTTAAAAATAATTGGAGACATTGGAACAGACGGTGCGGCATACAAGACAATGCAATTTGGAGGAACAGGAATTACTGAGATGTCTGTAGAGGAAAGGTTGACTTTAACCAACATGACTACAGAGGCTGGGGCAAAAAGCGGGATTATCGAACCGGATCAAAAAATACGGGATTATCTAGCACAGCGAGGTGCGGTCAACTATAAAGAAGTTCACGGCGATCCTGATGCTCAATATGCAGAGGTGTACGAATATGAGGCATCTGAGCTTGAACCAACTGTTGCAAAACCCTTCTCGCCTGAAAACGTGACAGTTGCACGAGAACTATCGTCCATACCTCTTGACAAGGCCTACATTGGCTCCTGCACTGGAGCAAAACTAGATGACTTGAGAGCCGCTGCAAAAATTCTCAAGGGAAGAACAGTAAAGATTAGAACCGAGGTGCTTCCTGCTGCGATTTCTATCTTCAGAAAGGCGATGGATGAAGGACTAGTGAAAATTTTCATGGACGCTGGCGTTATGGTTGGGCCTCCAACCTGTGGCGCCTGCTGTGGAGCGCATATGGGAGTCTTGGCAAAAGACGAGGTATGTATTAGCACTACCAACAGAAACTTTCCGGGAAGGATGGGGCACATTGAGTCAAAGACGTATCTTGCTTCTCCACTTGTTACCGCTGCATCGGCAGTGACAGGAAAGATTACTGATCCGAGGGACCTCAAATGAAAGGCTCTGTAATAAAATATGAAAGGGACAACATCGACACAGATGTGATTCTCCCTGGCCCGTACCTCAAAATTCATGATTACAAAGAACTTGCAAAACATGCCATGGAAGGAATTGACAAAGACTTTCACAAAAAAGTAAAACCAGGAGATTTCATAGTTGCAGGCAGAAACTTTGGTTGTGGTTCTTCACGGGAACATGCACCAATAGCCCTTTCATACTCTGGAATCAAGGCAGTTTTGGCAATGTCATTTGCCAGAATATTTTATAGAAATGCAGTTGATGGAGCATTCTTGTTGCCGATTGAGATAGAAGAGGATACCTACAAGGACATATCAGAAGGAGATCATCTTGAAATTGAGACATCTAAAAATGAAATAAGGAACCTAACAAAGAACAAGACCTACAAAATGAAGCCATTTCCTGAATTGATAGGAAAAATTATTGCAGCCGGTGGGCTGTTCAATTACAAGCAATAGCTACAAGATGTGTGCAAATTGTTTGTTATAGTATTATATCTCCGATTTGAAGGTGAATATTAGATGGCAAAAACCTTGTTTGAAAAAATATGGGACTCTCACATTGTTGTAGACGAGGGAAATGGTCGCTCTCTCTTGTATGTGGACAGGCATCTAGTACACGAAGTTACCTCTCCCCAAGCCTTTGATGGCTTGCGTATGAACAGGAGAAAGGTGCGAAGAAGAGATCTAACTTTTGCGACCATGGATCATAACGTACCGACAACTAGCAGGTCTTTGCCTATCGTAGATCAAACATCAGCAATGCAGGTAAAGACACTTGAGAGAAACTGCAAGGAATTTGGAATAGAACTTTTTGGAATTGATAGTCCAGATCAGGGAATAGTTCATGTCATAGGGCCAGAACTTGGAATTACTCTACCTGGTACGACAATAGTGTGTGGCGACAGTCACACTTCCACACATGGAGCATTTGGCGCACTTGCCTTTGGAATTGGTACAAGTGACGTGGAGCACGTCTTGGCAACCCAATGTGTCTGGATGGAAAAACCAAAAACTTTTGAGATTAGAGTTGAAGGAAAAAGAAAGAACCCTCACGCAATAACTGCCAAAGACATCATTCTCTCATTCATACGGAGAATAGGAACTGCTGGAGGAACAGGTACCACATTTGAATATCGGGGAGAAGCCATCTCAGAGCTAAGCATGGAACAAAGGATGACAATATGCAACATGTCAATTGAGGGAGGTGCGCGAGCTGGTCTCATAGCACCTGACGGGAAGACATTTGATTATTTGCTGGGACGAAGGTACATTCCTGAAAATTATGAAAAATTAGTAGAATACTGGAGGGGGAGCTTGAAGACTGACAGTAATGCAAGATTTGACAAGAGTTTTACACTACATGTAGATGATATCGCACCTCAAGTAAGCTGGGGAACAAACCCTGCAATGACTGTAGATGTTACAGGAAGGGTTCCATTTCCAGATGAATATGCTAAAGGCAATCCTGAGGAAGAAAAGGCTGCTGTCAAGGCATTGCAGTATATGGATCTAAAACCGGGAACTTTGGTTACGGAAATTGAGCTAAACCGCGTCTTCATTGGTTCGTGTACAAATTCGAGATTGGAAGACTTGATTGAAGCATCCAAAGCTGTCAAAGGAAGAAAGATCTCACCCAAAGTGCTGGCCATGATTGTGCCTGGATCCCAACATGTAAAGAAGCAGGCAGAAGAATTGGGTCTTGATAGGGTTTTCAAAGATGCTGGTTTTGAGTGGCGAGAATCTGGTTGTAGTATGTGTCTTGGAATGAATCCTGATATTTTGACTGCAGGCGAGAGGTGCGCCAGTACTTCTAACCGCAACTTTGAAGGCAGGCAGGGTGCTGGTGGCAGAACACATCTTGTCAGTCCAGTTATGGCAGCAGCTGCTGCGATTGCGGGTCATTTTGTTGATGTGCGAGAAATGGATCTGAACTAGAAGATGGAGCCTTTCACAAAAATTCGTAGTATTGTAACTCCGCTTGATAAGGTTAATGTAGACACAGACCAGATAGTTCCAAAACAGTTTTTGAAACTTATTCAAAAAACAGGATTTGGGCAGTACCTTTTCTTTGACTGGAGATATCAAAAAGATGGAACACCGCGCAAAGATTTTGTCTTAAATGATCCAAGATACAAAGGTTCTAAGATTTTGCTAACGCGAAATAACTTTGGTTGCGGCTCAAGCAGAGAGCATGCAGCTTGGGCGCTCTTGGATTTTGGATTTCGGGTGATAATCTCTACCTCATTTGCAGATATCTTTTATAACAATTGCTTCAAAAACGGAATACTCCCAATAAAGGTGGACGAGCAAGTGTTGCAAAGATTGTTTGAAACCAAGTCTGAGATTGAAGTGGAACTTGATAAACAAACCATAAAAACTGACGATCTAAACATCTCATTCCATATCGAATCGCATTGGAAGAAGATCCTCCTTGAAGGCCTTGATGATATTGCAATTACGCTAAAGTATAATGATAAAATATCAAAATATGAAACAGAGCATAGTGCCTCAAACCCTAGAGTTCTCTAACTATTGCATCTATCAAGTCTTTTTCCCTTTCGACGCGACTTGGGGAATCTGCATCAATCCACGGTTGCTTGCCAATGTCGTAAGCGCTGATTTTGCCTTTTTTTGATAGTGGCTGTAGTATGTCATATGAGAGGTTCATCTCTTTTCTGGTCTTTCTTGATTTGATGATCCCAAGTATCTCTGTACTTAATATGTAGATGCCAAGACATTCGGCCATTTCGAGTTTTATGGTCGGCTTTTCCTTGAACTCTACCACGACTCCATCATTTACTACTGCGTATCCCGTCTCTTCCCTTCTGTACTTTCTTGTAGCTATTGTAGCTAAGGTATTTTTTTTCATATGGAATTGGTACATGTCTTTGACATCAAGAGGCGTCAAGTTATCTACAAACCACAGTAGGAATTCAGATTCTTTTTTCAGCACTTTTTCCAAATGGACTAGGTCGCCACCAGTTCCGCTCTGAGAGTCTTGGATGAATCTAAGTGGCTTTTTTATTTCGCTGTGGTTTTCAAAGTATCTCTCTACCTGCTTGCCTAGGCCTTTAAAGTCTGCAAGTATGATTATCCCATCAATGACTTTAAACGAAGAAAGATGTCTGACGATGTGGTAGATTAGTGGCCTTCCATGAATAGGTATCATTGCCTTTGGGATGTAATCTGTAAATGGTCTTCCGCGTGTTCCACGGCCACCGGCCAGAACTACAGCTTTCAAAGCTATCTGTATGATTTCTGTTTTCTTCTTCTGGCTCCAGGTCCACCAAATTTCTTTGGTTCCTTTCTTCTGTCATCGCCACTAAGTAAGTGCTTATCGTACTCTGTGAGTTTCTTTTTCAAATCTTCACGGACTGATCTTGTGAACGGATGATCTTTTGGTTCCTTTCTTGTCTTTGTCCACCCTGTCAATGCCCTTGATATCGCGACAGCACTGGCATATGATTGTCCTAGGTAGCCTCCCCCGCGTACCTTTACTGCAAGGTCTACCTTGTTTCTGAGGTCTCCTGAAACCTCAAGGGGTGCAAGTAATACCTCTCTTGCCAGTTCTTGCTGGATCATCTCTACTGGAACATTGTTAATTCTAACACGCCCTATTCCTTTTGAAATGAATGCATGAGCGCGTGCAGTCTTTCTTGATGCAAAATAGCTTTCAATCTTTGTCATTACTCATGCCACCCTACTGTCCTGCCCAACTCTCCAAGAGTAGTGTAGTATGGAGCAGGCTTGCGTATCTTTGCATCATCAAACTGTATTGTCTTTTTTGACTTGAGTTCATTTGGAACACCCAGATATGCTCGCAATCTCTTCAGTGCTGTTTTACCTGCGGACTTGTTCTTTGGAAGCATGCCGCGCACCATCTTTGTGATCATGGTATCAGGTCTGCGTGGGTGGAATGGTCCAAACTTGGGATTTGTGATACTTGATATCTCAAGAAACTTTCTGTACTCCTCAATTATCATCTCCCTGCTTCCGCTGAACATTATGTTTTCAGAGTTTACAATTGAGACTCTGGATCCATTTATCAAGATCTTTGCAACGTGTGAACATAGCCTACCTGCAATCTGATTGGTGCCATCCACAATTACATCCTGTGGGTTTTTGGATTCCACTTTGACTTGGGCCTGTTCCTGTTTAGCCAATTATCTTCACTCCTTTGCCTGTTGGGTTGTTCTTTATCAACTGTGCAAAGTCTAAAATCTTTCCGCCCGACTGGGTTACCTTCTTTGCTCCGCTTGTAGAAATTGAAAATGAACATAATGTTATCTTGTGTGAAATGTTTCCAGTTCCCAACACCTTCCCTGGTACAATGACGGTATCATTGTCACCTACAAACTTGTCAATCTGGCTTAGATTGAGCACCCTTTTTGCTCGTGATGGTTTTAATGCCATTTCAGCAAGTCTTGACCAGATGGGAGCTTTGTTCTTCTTTGATGCTGCTTGAAGCTCCTTTGCCATTTGTACAACAACTTGGTTAGTCATGTGTAATTATGCCAATTTTTACCCAAATATAATATATGCTTCAGTTAAGCGCCGCTATTGTTTGCTGGAATTCTCCGAGCCTCTTTTCCAACTCAATGACTGCATTTTTGACTACCTCGCCTGCAGTAAGACTCACAACCGTTTCCACAGTTAGAACGTGTTCCTCAGGATTGCTGCCTTGAATTAGAACTGAAATGGTTGCCGAGTTCCACTTTGCATGTTCATGACCGCGGCCCAGCCTTGCATATGCCTCAACTTTTAGCTTCTGACCTGGCGCCAAAGCCACTATGGGTATGTTGGGGTTTACTGGTCTTACAACCTCGTCTTCTGAGCTTAGATCTTGTGATGTAATTGTACGGGTTGTGTCAGAACTGCTCGAATCAAGCATCAGCAAAACTCTGCATCTGCTGCAACCTAGTTCACTGTGGCAGTCACATGCCGATGGTTCTACAAACCTGGATAGGTCTGTCCTAAGTGGCAACATCGCAAGTCTATGAGATACACCCTCGTCAGCAAGAACAGACGAGTTTTCAATTATTACGACATCATCAATTGCAAAGGTTGGAATGCCGGAAAGGCAGATTCTTCTAAGTGCATTGGCATACTGGAGAGGCACTCCCTTTAGTTTAACAACAATTCTGTTTTCACTTTCCTCAATTATCTCAAGAGAAGTCAAATCTTACGGATGAAGGTTGAAATTCCAAATAAAAATCTAGCGAGTTTTTATCTATAGATAAATACCAATGCTGAGTACCTCAGTTATGGATAAAGTTACGGTTGTCAGGCTTACCGTGGAAGGAGAAAAATTCGAAATTATTGTCAAGCCAGATCCTGCCCTCGAATTTAAGCTTGGCAAAAGGAAAGAAGTTTCTGGCGTGCTGGTTTCTGATGAAGTTTATTCGGATTCTAACAAAGGAACTAGGGCGTCTACTGAGAAACTGATGAAGGCATTCAAAACTACCGATGCCATCTCTATTGCTACAATCATACTGCAAAAAGGAGACCTTAATCTTACCACAGATCAGAGAAGAAAGATGATATCAGAGAAACGAAAACAAATTGTGGACTTTATTGCAAAGAGCTTCGTTGATCCTAGATCCCACCTGCCACATCCTCCGCTGAGAATAGAGCAAGCAATGGATGATGCCAGGGTCTCAATTGATCCATTTAGGGGTGTAGACGAACAAACTAAAGAGATAGTAGAACAGCTCCGACCAATCATTCCGCTAAAATCTGAAAACATGTTGCTTGAAATTGTTGTACCGGCACAATTTGCAGCCCAATCTTATTCAGTGCTAAAGTCATTTGGATCTTTGAAGAAGGAAGAATGGCAATCAAATGGTTCTCTCAAAGTAATACTAGATATACCGGCTGCGGCAAGGGCAAATGTGATTGATAGACTAGGTTCTGTAACAAAGGGCACCGCTTCTGTTGAGGTTGCAAAATAATGGACGTCAAAAGAAGATATGTTATACCAGGGGACGTTATCGCAACTGGACCGTTACGAATAGAACAAAATGTATACCAAGAAGGAGACAGAATAATTTCAACATGTATTGGCATATCGGAAATTTTTGAAAATGCGGTAAGAGTTATTCCCTTGACGGGTGTATATGTACCAAAAACAAACGATTTGGTCATAGGCAAAGTGATTAGCACCTCGCCCCTCTCTTGGGAATTTGACATCAATTCGTGCTTCATAGGATTTCTACCTGCTCAAGATGTTTTTGGCAGAGATTACTCTCCAACCAAAGACGAACTAAAACAAAGACTGAACATTGGAGACTTGGTAGCTGCAAGGGTGGCAAACTTTGACAGATCACGAGATCCACTACTGACAGTTCAAGACAGAGATCTTGGCAAGATAGAGTCTGGCGAACTAATCGAGATAGCTCCAAGCAAGGTGCCCAGATTGATAGGAAAGAGGGGCTCGATGATTCAAACTATAGAGATGGCAACAAGGGCTATGATTACCATTGGACAGAACGGATGGGTTGTTGTATCTTGCGAAGATTCCGAGGGATTATTAAAGGCGATTGAGGCAGTAAAAATGGTGGATGCCCTAGCGCATACGCCTAACTTGACTGAAAGAGTCAAATCTATGCTAGGAGTACCAGAAGGTGAAAATAATGACACAATTAATGACTGAAGATGGAATTAGATGCGATGGTAGAAGGGTAGACCAGCTAAGGAACATTTCGATTAAAGTCGGTGTTCTAAAGAACGCTGACGGGTCTGCATACATCGAATTTGGTAAAAACAAAATTCTAGCAGGAGTTTTTGGACCTAGAGACGTACATCCAAAACACATGGCAAACCAGGATACTGGAATTCTACGCTGTAGATACCACATGTCTCCATTTTCTGTAACCGAAAGAAAAAATCCTGCCCCGTCTAGAAGGGAAATTGAAATTTCCAAAGTTCTAAAAGAAGCACTTGAACCTGCCTTGATCTTAAAAGACTTTCCAAGAACTGTAATCGATGTATTTGTTGAGGTTCTTCAGGCAGACGGCGGTTCTAGATGTGCTGCCCTTGATGCAGCAGCAGTGGCGTTAGCAGATGCTGGAATACCAATGCGAGATTTGGTGTCTGCATGTGCTGCAGGCAAAGTGGCAGACAGAATTGTACTAGATATCAATAATGAAGAAGATCAAGAAGGTCAAGCAGACATGCCGGTTGCAATAATGCCAAGCATCGGCAAAGTTACTTTGATGCAACTTGATGGAATTCTAACACCAGAAGAATACAAGACATGCCTGCAAACTGCCATAGGTGGTTGCAGAACAGTCTATGAAATCCAAAGAAAAGCATTAGTTGAAAAATATTTTGAAAGTGGGGCACAGTAAAATTGGGTTCTGCAATACTTGATCAACTAAGACGAGACAAAATCACAGATCTGCTCAAGCAGGGAAAAAGACTAGATGGCAGAGCACATGACGAACAAAGGCCATTAACCATAGAAACTGGAGTTATTCCAAAAGCAAACGGTTCTGCTAGAGTAAAACTAGGAAACACCGAGGTCATTACAGGGGTTAAAATTCAGCCCGACAAACCATTTCCTGACTTGGGTGACAAAGGTATACTCATTTGTACTGCTGAGATTCTTCCACTGGCAGATCCTAATGTAGAGCCAGGGCCTCCAACCGAAGATGTAATAGAGCTTGCCAGAGTAGTAGACCGTGGAATTCGAGAAACTGAAATGATTGATCTACACCAACTTGTTTTGCTTGAAGACAAGTCAGTTGTAGGTATATTCATTGACAGCAGTATTATTGATGCAGCTGGAAACCTTTTCGACGCATGCTCTTATGCTTCAGTAGCGGCAGTTCTCTCATCTGCCATTCCAAAATATGAAATCAAGGAGGAAGTACCAGTACTAGTTGAAGGAGTTACCTCAAAACCGCCTGTACAGACACTTCCAGTATCAGTTACCATGGCAAGAATAGGTGATTACATAGTAGTAGATCCAAGCAAGGAGGAGGAAGCATGTATGGATGCTAGAATAACAATAACTACAAACTCAGAGGGAAATATCTGTGCACTACAGAAAGGAGGAGACGATGGATTTTCAGTTGATCAACTTCTCAAGTGTTCAGAGATGGCACTAGCTGTGGGAACAAAAATAAGGAAGCGCTTTGAGCAGTTGATGTAGATGGTAAAAAGCAAAGGCGCATCACTAAAAGGCTTGGGTCAAAAATATGGATTAAAACCACGCAAAAAATACACCGCTGTACACAGGTTACTAAAAGCTAGACGAAGGTGTCCGGATTGCGGCTCGATACGATTTGGCAGACAAGCAGTTGGCATATGGACATGCAAGAAATGCGGTTACAAGGTGGCAGGCATGGCCTATGACGTCAAACTTTAGTGCAAAAATCCAAATCTCTGCAGGCAAAAAAAATAAGGCAATTTTCAAGTCGATTGAGACTGATAACAAATTCTACGATGAGAATCCAACTAAGACAAAGATGTCTTTGAACAAAGACATTACAATCCTAATCGATGCTCAAGAACTCTCCCATCTTCGAGCCAATTTGAATTCCACCTTACGCCTTGTTCAAACAAGTAATGACTCGATTGAATCGGTAAAAATATAAGCAAAACACCTACTGGAACAGACATGTCAGCAGGAGAACAGATTCCTCCATGGTTGCAAGAACAAGTAGGTAGACTGCAACAATTGCAACAGAATCTGCAGTCC
>CAZMNT010000032.1:0-21060 GCA_964567715.1 uncultured Nitrosopumilaceae archaeon
GAATCTCCATAGTTTTATATTATGGCTCTTGCAAAATCCGTTTACAATGGAATACGTATATGCTGCATTGCTTTTGCACAAACAAAAGAAGGAGATCAATGAGGCAAACATTGCTAATGTAATCAAGGCCTCAGGAGCTACAGTAAATGACGCCCAGGTAAAAGCACTCGTTGCAGCACTTGCCGATGTGAACATTGAAGAGGCAATCAAGGCTGCACCAGTTGCAGTGGCAGCAGCAGCGCCAGCAGTACCAGCTGGAGGCGGTGCAAAGGAAGAGAAGAAAGAGGCTGAGGCACCTGCAAAGACTGAAGAGCAGGCAATGGAAGGCCTATCAGCACTGTTCGGTTAAATCTGTTCGTTTCTATTTCCCTTTTTTGTAATCATCTAAAGATTATTTAGTATCAGATCTAATACCTTGTAATTTGACCGACTTTTCGCTACCGGTACAAGATACAGTTCTTGTCTTGGATCTTTTTGGAACGATGGCCTTTGCTGTCACTGGTGCGTTCAAGGCAATAGAGCACAAGGCCGACATTGTGGGAATAATTATTCTGGCAACAATTACTGGTGTTGCAGGCGGAACTTTAAGAGACATAGTGATGGGCCATTTCCCTCCTCATTCTGTATCCGATCCGTATTATGTCATAATAACAGTCGCAACTGGAATAGTAATGTTCTTCCTTTATCCAAAGATGCAAAAACACTGGAACCTGTTTCTGAAGTTTGATGCAATAGGGCTTGGCGTCTTTACTGCCATTGGTGCAACATTTGCCTATCAAACCTATGGCATGAACTTCCTTGCAATAGCCTTGGCAGGCATGCTAACTGCGATAGGAGGAGGAATCTTGCGTGACATGTTTGTAAACGAGATTCCAATAGTGTTTGTAAAGGAACTCTATGCCTCTGCCAGTTTTTTGGGAGTGATAGTTTTCTATGTCATTTTAAGTCTTGGTTCTAATCTTGAAACTGCAACGGTCTCTTCTATTGTGGTAGTGACAGTACTAAGGCTTGTGGCAATGAAGTATAACTGGAATCTTCCAAAGGCTCGCGAAAGATGATTTTTACTGTGGAGTATAGTTCTTTATCTTGCCACTTAAAGCAGATGCTTGGGCATAAGCCTTTTGTAGTGTGTGTTTCTTTGTTTCTTCTGTAAGATAGCCTGATTCTATTGCAAGTGAGCGTGCACCCTGTACAGCCTTTACAAGAATGGCATTGACATTTTCCTTTGTTATGTAGCCTATCTCAATAGATAACACTATGGCTTCTTGATGTGCCTTTGCAAATGCATCTCTGTACTTTTCTACATCGATTATCAGTTCTTCTTGGTTGTATACAATGTTCTCCTCAAGTGCAGAGTTGAGGACAATTCCGGCCTCGACTGGCTTGACATCAAGCTTGCTTAGAAGAGTTGCAAGTTTTGTAGATATTACATCGCCCTTTTTTGCAACCGTAGAATCCTTTGTAATCCATATTGTTCCTTGGTCAATCTTTGTGGCAATTCCTGCCTCCTTGAAATCGGTGAGGATTGGGCCTGGAGTTATGCCTGTATTGCCTGCCTTTATTACAACATCGATGCTTGCCTTGTCTCCACCTCTTGCTGCTAACATTATCTTGTTCTTTCCAAGCAGGATGTTTAGCTTGTGTGGACTAATGTTTGTAAACATCAAGACACACTGGCCAACCAATTTGTCGATGATCTTCTCAACTGCCAGTATATTCTGAGAGACTAGCGCCTTTTGTGCCACCTTGTCTTTGACACTGATAATCTCGACCTCCCCTTTGAACTTCTTTCTTAGCGGTAATAGCTGGGAGGATCTGACCTTTTCCATTCGTACCAGTGCAATCACTTTATACTTTTTTGGAAGCTCCTGGACTTGCTGATACATCTGTACCTTTTTTTGAGGATAACTGGTTCTGTTCTGTTGCATCTTACTTTGCTCCTGCTGCTTGTGGCTTTACTATCTTACCCATCGTGGTTTTTACCATCACTTTTTTTATGTTCTTGTCACCACTTGGCAATTTTTTCTCAACTGTGCTAATAACTGCATTTGCATTGGCAACCAAATCATCACCGGACATGGATTCATCGCCAATCTTACATGCAAGAGAAAGTGAATTTCTCAGCCTTACTCTAATTGAGGATCTGAATCTCTCCAGTATAGAATCTATAGGAGCGTTGAATGGAACAGGTGTGGGCATCTTTCCTCTTGGACCCATGAACTGACCCAGAGTCTTGCCTACATTTGCCATGAGTTGTGTGTCTGCAAGGAAGAAATCATAGCCGTTTATCAGCTTGCGTGATTCTCTCTTGTTGGCACCAATCTGTGTAAGCTGTGTGCCATCTACAACCTTGTCAGCATTTGCATTTTTTGCCTTCAGTCCCAGATCACCTGAAGCGATAACACATACAGATGCTGGCCGGTTTGGTTTCTTGGGCAACTGCACAGTCTCGTTAATTGCAAAACCTTTCTTAACATCAATATCTTTAAAAACCATGATTAGCTCTAAGGACTGCTTGAACTTTCGCTCCTTCTGGTTCTTCTTAGCTTCGGTTATCATCTGTGATATCTGTGACTCGTTGATCATTACGAAAGGGCTTTCTGGGAGCCTATTTAAAATCGTTTAGCGGCGGAATTGCCCAAAAACGGCTTACATCTAAAAATTTCACTTTATGAAGTTTTAATTGTAAGAAGATTAGTTTTAGACAATAGAACTTACATTTATTAAATAGTAACAAAAAGTAGTTCGCAAACTTGCACAAATTCGACGAGCTAGACATGAAAATAATTACCGAGCTTACTAGTGACGGTAATATTTCTGTACCAAACCTATCAAAAAAATTAGGAATAAACACGTCAGTATTGTACAGTAGAATCAAGAGGCTCATCAAAAAGAAACTTATCAAGAAATTTACAATTCTGGTAGATGAATCTCTCATAGGGATAGGCGTACGAGCTACCATGGGAATAAACAGAGATCCAAAACTAAAGGACCAGATTCACAAGGCACTCATGAAGACTCCGGAAGTCATAGAGATTTCTGAAGTCACAGGAAGGTTTGACATCTTGATTACTCTGCGTTCCAAGAATCTGGAAGAGTTGCATACGGTGGCAATTGAGAAGATTGGAAAGATAGAGGGAATACAAAACACAGAAACTTTTGTTGAACTTCAGAGAACAGATAAGGATCCTACATACAATCTACCTGAATAATTTACTTGAATTTGTCGTCCCACTTGCATGCATTAATCTCTGCAGTTACTTCCTTGGGATTCTTTCCGTCTACTTTTATTCCAAGACAGAGGCAGGTTCCAATTACTTCTTTTGCAGCTGCTTTAAAGTCAGTTGCATAAGAAGAATCAATTTTTAATTTTGCGACTTTTATTGCAGAATCCAATGTGATGTCCCCAACCCATGTGGCTCCCGATGTTCCAGAGCCTTTTTGAAGACCAGCTTCTTTTAAGATTAGAGCTGCTGCAGAGGGAATTCCGACATCGACCGACCATTGTTTTGTCTTTTTGTCTACGGTTACGGTTACTGGAACCTTCATTCCCTCAAAGTCTTTTGTCTTGTCGTTGATAGCATTGACTATTTGTAGAATGTTCACACCCAACGGTCCTAATGTTGGACCTAGTGGCGGACCAGCACTTGCCTGTCCTCCTGTTACTAGTGCAGAAACAGTTTGAACATCTGTCATGATTTCTTTTCCCTCTTTACTGCAAATTTAATCCTTGCTACTGTGTTGATGGCTTGAGATAGTTTGCATCTACGGTTACTGGCAACTGATACGGGGCATCAAGCAAAATTACGGTTGCCTCCTCCTTGTCGTGATCAATCCTAGTGATTGTGGCCTTCATGCCCTTGAAGGGGCCTCCAATTATCTCAACTACTTGATCAACTGAGAGCTCTGATACTGTTGATTTCTTGACAAGATAGCCCTCGATGTCTTTGAACTGTAACTCACCTCTGAGCTGACCTCTGATATGCCTCATTCCCTGCAAGGCGTCAAATGCAGCATTTGCATCAATTGCCTCTATTACAACATATCCTTTTAGATTTTCAAGTAGCAGGACAGATTGCAGGTTTAGCTTTTTCAGCTTGATTCGATTTTCTAAAAGCCCAAGTACTACCTTTTCTTGACCGCCTGTGGTCCTTACTGCAAAAAAGTGAGATTTTACTTCTTGTGTCAATCTTATCTGGGTCCTAAATTGATTACTGCAAATGTAAACTGTATTATGAAACCGATGCCTCCAACAGTAGCCATTCCGAGAAGAACTAGTCGAAGGTGCTGCATATAATCATCCTTATCGGATTTCCTTGCAAGCTTCATAGTATTTGCCATATCCTTTAACATCTGTCTTGGGTTTACCATAATAAGAAGCAGTACCAAAGTGTACTTATAATTCTTATTTTACGCTGACCATGATCTTGAGCCGAAACGTTCCTTCATTTTCATTTGACTAACAAAACAGGAGCAGTAGCTTTTTGAGATACACCTATTGAGACGCTCCCGAGCATAAGCCTATTGTCGCCTCTTCCACGCGTGCCCATCACAATGAGATCAACCTTGTTTGAGTTGGCAAAGGAGACCAGAGAGTCTGATACCGACGATGATACAAATATCTCGGTCCTGAGTGGAATCATAAATTTTTTTGAAATCTCGCGTATCTTCTTGAAATGTTTCTCCATTGCAGCAAGTTTTTCCTTGTCCACAATTTTTTTGTTCGGTTCTTGGGGATCAAGAAATGAGCTTTCAAAAAATGAACTGGACATGACAGTGCTGACTGTAATCGAGGAACCGTATTTGTTAGCCAAATCAAGTGCAAATTCAAAGGCTCGGTTGGAAAATGCAGAGCCATCGTAGGGGACAAAGATGTGCTTGATTAATGAGACATCATCCTCCTTGCAATCTAGATCAACACAAACGATCTGTTTCTGCTTGAAGGTCACTGGAATCTCATGAATGTGGCCGCATTTGCCCTCTTTACACTCATCCCAAGTTCTCTCTATCCTTATGGTGTATCTTGACATGCAGCGCCACTATAGATCTATTCAGTGTTCAATATCCAATAAACCTCAGTTTGTTTAAAAAAATAAAACACTATTCATCCTCTCTGGCTCATATTTTTCATAAAACAAGATGATTTCACTTTAATACCCTATTTCTGATTCCTATCTTATGCAACTGCTTGTGGCGTATAGATCAGATCCGGCTGGATATAACATGGCATCCTACATAGCACAAGATATGGAAAAACATGACAATGTCATATACAAGGGGAAACGTTTTGATCTAGCCATAATACCTACGCCGGCAATTTCTGCAGATTGGCTCGAAGAAAAATATCGATATGACGGCTATGTTTTTTTGTCAAAACACGCGTCTGAGAGTGGTACCCTTGCACTCACTTGCCATAGCACTGGAAACTTTTCAGAGGCCCACTTTGGAGGACACACGCGGCAGGTTGCAATACCTCACCCACATCTTCAAAAATCCTACATGAAACATTTGTGGAGGAATAAACAAGACTTTACAAATTTTGAGATAATTATAGAGGCAACCCATCACGGTCCAACCACTCTAAGCAAGCCAACACTCTTTATTGAAATTGGCACTACGCAGAAAGAGTGGAACGACAAGAAACTGTGTGAAAGGATAGCCACGATAGTGGTAGAAGAATTCAACAATGAACCGGAAAAACACAAAGTCGCTATATGTTTTGGTGGCACACACTATCCAGAGAAGTTCAATAAGGAACTAATTGAGGGTGAGTTTGCTTTGGGTACGGTCATACCAAAGCACGCATTAGATAATTTGGACGAAGCATTTTTTTCGCATATTTTGGACAGAAACGAGGAAGCCAAGTACGCACTGCTGGATTGGCGAGGACTTGGGAAAAACAAACAAAAGATAGTCAAGCTTATACAAAATACAGACCTTGAGATGGTGAAGGTTTGAATCTAGAAGAGAAAGCATACAAAAAATTACTTGAAGTTCCAAAAGGTCAGGTTACGACATATGGTGAGCTTGCAAAGGCTATTGGATTAAAAAATGGACAGAGAGCAATTGGAAAAATAATGAACAAGAATCCTTATCCAGTAATAATTCCGTGCCACCGAGTAATAATGTCAAACGGTAAGGTGGGAGGATACGCATGGGGAGAAAAGATCAAGACAAATATGTTGGAAAAAGAAGGTGTAAAAATTAAGAACGGAAAAATTACTGACGCGAAAATAATCCACAGGTTTTGATTTATCTCTTAGAGCGTACTTCTTCTATCAAGGTTCTCAGGTGTGCCAAGTTTCTTACTTGGTTTCCGCTTACCTGCTTGTATAATTTCCAGTAAGATTCGTTTGTAATCTCCTTTCTTGTCTTGGATACACCTAGCTGGTGACGCATTGCCCTTACCCTTTTGACATAGACTTGCTTCTTGCCTATTCTCGCTCCTTTCCTTCCCTTCTTTGATCCTTGTTTTGCACTTCGTTTTTTATGCTGTGTCTTTTTGAAGTATGCTCTTCCTTTGGAGGTACCCTTGATTGGCTTGACCTCGATAACATTTGCCGTAATCAAACTTCGTATGTTGTCACGAGTGATGGCATCTGCAACGTCCTCCAGATAATCTGGATCAAACTTTATCCTGCCTACTCCGACTCCAAGAATTCTGGAGACCAGCTGTCGTTTTGTCTTAAGATTTACTACCACTTGTAGACACTCTCGCGTTGAAAACTTTGAAGTTCTTCTCTTTTGCCTTGGCTATTATCCCAAGCCTTTTCTTTTTGCCAACACCATGACCAAACCTGATCCCGTCAGTTTTAGGGTTGAGTCTTTCTAAATCCTTCAAATTGTACACTAGATTATCCGTATAACCTGATGGGTGTAGCCCCCTTGCGATCCTAGGTCCGCCATGGCCTATTTTTACAAGTGACGGCCAGCCTTTCTTTTGTTTTCTCTGGTGGTTGTCAATACCTTTAGGTTTTCTCCAGGATTGAGCAAGCCTAGCGTATCTCCAACTTTCTTGTCTGACAAAGCTAGGTTTGTTCTGTAACACTCTTCGTCTAAGTTCCAGAGCTTCTTCATTGATCGGCATGTAGAGATCTTTGCCTGAATTTTACAATAAATACGTTTCTTGATATAGTATGAATGATCCGAAGAGATAATAAGGAAATTGCGACGAAACGGTTTATCAGATGATCGAGGATTTGGAGCCAGCCAGCACTCGTCTTCTTGTATCTCAATTAGAACAACTTGGTGTCAAGTCAGGGAAGATACAAAGAAACTTGCAAGTCCAGGATCTGGTGAACCTTATAATTGAAAAGAACGAGGGCATGCTGACTGCAAATAAAGCAATATCTGTTAAAACCGGCAAGTATACTGGCAGATCACCTGATGACAGGTTCATAGTAGACGATGAACAGACTCGCAACACAGTAGACTGGGGAAAGATAAATCACCCATTCCCAAGTGACAAATTTGGCAAGCTATTTGAGAAGTTGAAAAAACACATTGAAAATAAGGAAATATTTGTTTTCGATGGATTTGTTGGTGCAGACAAAGAACACAGGTTGCCAATCAGAATCATCACCGATCATGCATGGCAAAGTCTGTTTGTAAGGCAGCTATTCATAAGGCCAACTCCATCTGAACTTGAATCACACAAACCAGAATACACGCTTCTTTCAATAAATGATTTCAAAGCAGTTCCAGAGGTTGATGGGACCAGAACAGATGTCTTCATCATACTAAATTATACAAAAAAGATTGTATTGATTGGAGGCACTTCATATGCTGGAGAAATAAAGAAGGCAATGTTTTCTGTTATGAATTACTCACTTCCGCCAAAAGGAATTTTCCCAATGCACTGTTCTGCAAACATTGGCAAGAATGGCGAGACTGCTCTGTTCTTTGGCCTCTCTGGCACTGGAAAGACAACACTTTCGGCAGATTCCAATAGGATGTTGATAGGAGACGATGAACATGGATGGTCCGACAAGGGAGTATTCAATTTTGAGGGTGGATGTTATGCCAAGTGCATCAATCTAAACCGAGATGCCGAACCGCAAATCTGGGATGCAATAAGATTTGGTACTGTATTGGAAAATGTAGTAATTAACAAGGAAACAATGTTGCCAAACTTTAATGATAGCAGCCTCACCGAAAATACTAGAGCAGCATACCCTCTTGACTATATCCCTGGTGCCATAGTCCCAAGCATGGGAGGAAATCCAAATGTCATTATCTTTCTGACAGCAGATGCGTTTGGTGTGATGCCACCAATTGCAAAACTGACAAAAGAAGGTGCAATGTATCACTTTATGGCTGGATATACAAGCAAGCTTGCGGGAACTGAGAGAGGTATCACTGAGCCAAGGGCAACGTTTTCAGAATGTTTTGGTGCACCATTCATGTCAAGGCATGCCTCTGTGTATGCAAAACTTCTTGGAGAAAAAATAACCAAACACAACACGACGGTATATCTTGTTAATACCGGATGGTCAGGCGGACCGTATGGAATAGGAAAGAGAATGAACATCAGCCACACTAGAAGAATGGTTACAGCAGCGCTAAGTGGAGAACTTGCTTCTGTAAAGTATAGACATGATGACGTATTCAATCTCGACGTGCCTACCGAGTGTAGCGGTGTACCATCTGAGGTATTGAATCCCCGAAACACCTGGTCAGAAAAGGACGCATATGACAACTCTGCAAGGAAACTTGCTCAGATGTTTGTAGAAAACTTTAGAAAGTTTGGAAGCGTTTCAAAGGAAATAGTTGACGCAGGACCAAAGATCTAGTTCTTTTTGCGTCTGGCACCTAGACCTATTGCAACAATTATTCCAATTATTCCTGAAATGATTACAACCTGTTTTGCTGGTAGGCCGATATACTGAGGATCCAGTATATTTCGTTGAGTAACTTCGTCGACAAGAATTGTCTTGTAAGCCTCGTCTGTATTGTTCAAGCTTGATATCTGAGCCAAGACCCAGTACTGTCCCTTTTCATAAACAGGCAGAGATCTAGTATCCAGTGGTGTAATCGAGGTGTATGTGGTTTGACCTGTATCTGCATTTATGAGAGAAATCTTTGCATATGACCACTTGTCAGGATAATCAAGTGAAAAGTAAAGCGTTCCATTTCTTTGGTCAACTAGTATAGTCCCCTTGGTTACATGAGTCACAATAGGTATTCGGTAACTTGTTTTTGTATCATTTAGGATAAGAAATCCATCGTAGGTTCCTTCCTTTCTATCATTATCTGAAATTCTTACACTCAGGATATCGTTTGATTGGGAATACGCAAAAGTTAGACTAGACTCGTTTGATGAAAAACTTGCTTTCAATTGAGGTATGTCAGAACCGTCAACTGTCTTTAAATGCAAAGTCTTTATTTGAGATTTGTTATCAAAGGACAGATTAAAAACTAGGCTGTATGGATTTATGATCAAGTCAGATTCTAGTGCCCTTGTGATGTTTAATCGGCCGCTCCCCGTTGACGAGATAGGAAAAAGTTTTCCATATGCATCAGTAACGGGGTCGGTAGTTGTGACAAGCAACGATGCCACCTCTGTGGGCGACATGTCTGGATATTTCTGCAAAATAATTGCAGCCGCGCCTGCCACATGAGGAGCAGCAAAACTTGTACCGCTTGTAACATTGTATTTTCCTCCAGCAGTTGTAGAATTGATAAAGACTCCAGGTGCTACAAGGTCTGGTTTTATGTAGAATGGAGATACTGGTCCTTGTGAACTAAAAGGTGCAACAAAGTCTGGATGATAAAATACATTCAGACTTCCTGCCGTATCTCGGGTCAGCATGGACTTGAGTGCCAAGCCGTCCTCTCTTGACATTGAGATGACAGGTATTCTTGGAGAATAGATCTCAGTCTTGTTTGGCTCTACAAGTTCGCCAATAAACAAACCAGTATCATTGTTGAACACAATCAATGCTTTTGCACCAAAATCAGCTGCATTTTTTTCCTTTTCGGAAAAGTAGACCTTTTGTCCCCTGATATCGCTTCCTCTCTCCTCTAAAAGTATAGAACCTCTGACATCCAAGTTTTTCAAGTCATCTACCCTTCCAAATTTTCCATAGACTATCTTGCTTTGTATTGCACTCTGCAGTCCCTGCGTTCCAACCATTGGAACTACTTGGTATTGTTTTTTGCCAGCCTCAAAGGTTGCCGCTAGACTTGATGTAAGGTTGTTATATGACGCACCAACTGTAATTGCATTGATGTCTTTTCCAGGACTGCCAATTGTAGCGTCTTGCGGACCGTTGTTTCCTGCAGCGACAACTACAACGGCTCCCTTCTTTACTGCTTTATCAATTGCATTATCGATCTCGTCGTTTGTTCTGTTTATTCCTAAACTAATGTTGATAACATTGACACCGTCTTGCATGGCACGTTCTATAGCTTTTACTATGTAATCTGATGAGACTGCTTCGCCAGTTGATGAAACCTTGTATGCTAGTAATTTTGCCTTGGGAACAATTCCTGTAAAGTTGCCATCAGCAGCAATGATTCCTGCTACTTCTGTACCATGACCGTTAGTATCAAGAGGCTTGTCACTAGTATTGACATAATCATATCCGCCAATTACCTTCCCAGACGGTCCATAACCAAAAAGATTGGGATGATTGTAGTCTATGCCGGTATCTATGACACCTATCTTGATCCCTTGACCGTCAAGACCTTCAGATCTGACAGCCTTGACACCTACAAGCTCTATGCTTTTTTGAAGATTATTTGAAATTTCTTGCTCGCTTGAATTTGATACAAATAAGACTATGCAGAAGATGCAAAGAAGAGAAAAAATCAGTAATAGGTTAATCACAAATTATCTGAAAATTGACCAGATAAAATGCATTTCCAACCAAAGCCATAAATTGCAAGAACTAGGTGAGAGTTTGATGGCAAAATACGAACTTCCAAAATTACCATACGCGTATGATGCATTAGAGCCACACATAGATGCCAGAACAATGGAAATACACCACTCTAAACATCATCAGGCCTATACTGATGGCTTGAACAAAGCCTTGGAGACTTTGAGCTCTGAAATACAAAACATAGAGCTAACAAAGTTGCTTGCAAGCTTGGACAAAGTTCCGGAAAGCATGAGGGGTGCAGTAAATTTCCATGGTGGAGGATACGACAATCATTTACTGTTCTGGAACAACATGAAGCCAAATGGTGGTGGAAAACCAGGCGGAAAGTTGGCTGACATAATCAATGCGGTATTTGGTAGCTTTGATAGCTTCAAGGAAAAGTTCACAAAGGACACAATCGCCGTTCAGGGAAGCGGTTGGGGATGGTTAGTGTACAATCCGCAAAGCAAGAAAGCTGAATTCACTACAATGCCAAATCAGACAAGTCCAAGAACAAAGGGTTTGATCCCGTTGTTGGGGCTTGACGTGTGGGAACATGCATACTATCTCAAGTACCAAAATCGCAGAGCAGATTATGTTGGTGCTTGGTGGAACGTCATAAACTGGGATGAGGTAGATGCAAGACTATCAAAGGCAAAAGCATAACCCTTTTTCTTTTTGTTTTATTCTGTTCTAGGTGTTGTACTAAAATCAACCTCAGATTTTTAGAAGCCTTCAGAATGCATTTATAGGCGGGTAAGAGAATTTTTTGCAAATGAGTGAAGAACAAGCTCAGGCATTGATGCAACAACTGCAAGCACTTGAGGGATATTTGGCAGATGTATTGCAGAGAGAAGAATCTGTAATGAGGTTATTGCAAGAAGCATCAAGTGCCATAGAGTCCATCAAGTCTATTGGGAGAGATGAGCCCAGCGAGACTCTCGTACCTGTAGGTATGGGGGCTTATGTAAAAGCAAAGATAGAGTCAAACCAAAAAGTGGTTGTCCATGTAGGAGCTAGCACCTCAATTGAGCAAGACCAAGATTCTGCAATAAACTATGTAGAATCTAGAATAAAGGAATTGGAAATCGTATTACAACAATTAGCAGCTCAGAGGCAAGAGGTATCTCTCAGACTTGAACAAGGACAGCAAGAAATGAACAAACTTATACAAGCAAGCCGCGGTTCTACGCAGTAAGGAAATCTATATGTTTGATAAACTACGAAATGCGTTATCTTCAGCAGTAAAGAGCTTTGGAGAAAAAGAACTAAAGGAAAAAGACATTGATGAAGTTCTATTTGAACTTGAGATTGCTCTGCTAGAATCTGACGTTGCAACTGAGGTAATTGATATGATAAAATCAGATTTGAAAAAGCAGCTAATCGGTACAACAGTTCAAAAAGAGGAGATAAATGAGTTCATCAAGCAAAGCCTCAGGCAAAGCATCTCGAGCATGTTTGATGCCACACCAAAAATTGACGTCTTATCTAACATAAAAAATAAGAAGGAAAAGGGAGAGCCATACGTTATTTCATTTATGGGCATAAACGGTACAGGAAAAACTACTACTATAGCAAAGTTTGCTAATCTTCTACGCGAAAACAAACTCTCAGCAGTAATTGCAGCAGCAGATACTTACAGAGCAGGGGCAATTGAACAGATAAGCGAACATGCAAAGAGATTGAATATCAAGGTCATAGCACAGAACTATGGTTCTGATCCTGCAGCTGTATCACGTGATGCTGTATTGTATGCAAAATCTCACAAGGTAGACTGTGTATTGATAGATACTGCAGGCAGAATGCAGACAAGCAAGAACCTGATGGATCAGATATATAAGATTAACAAGGTTGTAAATCCTGATCTGAAATTATTTGTGGGCGATTCTCTTGCAGGAAATGATACAGTTAGCCAAGCAAGGGAATTTCACAATTATGCCAAATTTGACGGAGCAATTCTTACTAAGAGTGATGCAGATGCACGTGGTGGTGCTGCAATATCTATAGTAAAGATAACATCCACTCCAATTCTATATCTGGGAGTAGGACAAGAATACAAGGACTTGAAGCCATTCGACAAAGATGCGTTTTTGGAATCGCTGTTTGGAGTGCAGGAACCTTTGCCCGAAATAGGTATACAACAGAAAGAAAAACCAAAACAAATGAACAAAGTTGAAGAAAAAGTAAGCATAGTAAAAGAAGAACCACCAGTAGAGATCAAAGTAGAACTAAAGATGGAACCAAAACCAGAACCAAAGATAGAGCAAAAAATCAAAGAGGAGATAAAACAAGAAGTAAAAGCTAAATCAGCGGAAGAAATTCAAGACGATGATCCCTTTGCTGGAATTGCAACTAAGGATATTGAAAAATACTCAGACCTATATGATGTCCAGCCGCCCGAAAGTGATGATGAGGCAAGAAGGCTTGCATCTAAAATAAAACAATGGATTTACAACGGCAGACCAAAACCTGCAGAAGAAGAAAAAGATGTTACTGAAGAGGAAATTGAGGAAAAAGAAATAACTGAAGAAGAAAAGCCAAAAAAGAAACGCTCAATGTTTGGATGGTTGAAGAAATGAAACTAAAAACAAAGGATCTCCTAACACTGAATGAACTTGACAAAACTGAGCTGTCTGCAATAATAGATGACGCAATTAAAATGAAGAAGGATCTAAAGAAAGGAATCTCAAAACCACTTCTCAAAAATAAAATACTTGCAATGATCTTTCAAAAGCCATCTACTAGAACAAGGGTAAGCTTTGAGGCTGGGATGTTTCAGCTAGGCGGGCATGCCTTGAATCTTTCTGCAGACGAATTACAGCTAAAACGGGGAGAAACTATTGAGGATACAGCAAAGACACTTTCACGATATGTAGACCTGATAATGGCCAGGGTCTATTCTCACGAAGAGATAGAACTGCTTGCAAAAAATTCACCTGTTCCTGTAATAAACGGCCTCTCCGACTCTTTTCACCCCTGCCAGATACTGGCAGATCTTATGACCATAAAGGAGCACAAGAAAAAACTGGCAGGACTCAAGATGGCGTGGATTGGTGATGGCAATAACGTATGTAACTCAATGATATACGGCTGTGCAAGAACTGGCATAAACCTCTACATAGCAACACCAAAGGGGTATGAACCCAACCCTACTGTCATAAAAGAGGCTAGCAAGTTGATAGAGGTAAAACTGTCAAACAACCCCGACGCTGCTGTAAAAGAGGCCGATGTTGTAGTAACAGACACTTTTGTTTCTATACATCATCAGACTACCGACAGAACAAATGATTTTCTTCCACGCTTCCAAGTAAATTCATCTCTTATGAAAAAAGCTAACCAGTCAGCAATCTTCATGCATTGCCTTCCTGCCAAGAGAAGCCAAGAGGTTACAAGTGAAGTTATTGACGGTCCCCAGTCAGCGGTCTGGGATGAAGCTGAAAACCGACTCCATGCTCAAAAGGCTCTTATGGTAGCACTGATACGACGAGTCTAACGTTTATAAGAGCTTCACCAAAATTTTTTGTAAATAGGTAGTATAGATGGCATATTCGCAAATATTACGCAGATCTCGTGAAGAAAAAACCAACTATGGTAGAAGAAGAAATCTTCTCATGGGTAGGCGAGACTTTATTACAGTTCAAATATCAAACGAGAACACACTAGTACAGATTCATAAACCAGAAATTGCTGGAGACAAAGTTCTGTCATCTGCTCATTCCAGATCTCTTTTGAAAAAAGGTTGGAAGGGCTCTAGAAAAAGTATTCCGGCTGCTTATCTAACGGGATATCTTGCAGGCAAAAAAGCACTTGCCCAAGGCGTCAATAATGCGGTTCTTTATGTAGGCACTAGGAGATATACCGAAAGAATAGCGGCAGCATTGAAAGGCATAATAGATGCTGGCCTAGAGGTACCTGCAGATGAGGAAACTTTTCCCTCAGAAGACAGGATTACTGGAAAACATCTCAAGGTTGCAAATGAGATCGGGAAAGTAAAATCCGCAATAGATGACGAGGTAAAAAGCAAATGAGCAAATCAGAAACAAGACAAAAATCTAGAGAGCCAGAAGAAGCATGGGTTCCACGAACCACGCTAGGAAAACTAGTTGCAACTGAGAAAATTACTAGCATGAAAGAAATCTATGAGAACGGTTATAGAATTCAAGAAGCAGGAATTATCAAAAAATTATTGCCGGGCATCAAGACTGAGGTCATTGATGTAGGAATTGTGCAAAAACAGACTACAAACGGCGAATATACTAGATTCAAAGCCCTCGTGGCAGCCGGTGATGAAAACGGCTGGCTTGGTATAGGACAGGGCAAATCAAAGCAAATGAGAATTGCAATAGAAAAAGCTACCAACCAAGCATATCTTAACGTAAGTCCAGTAAAACTCGGCTGTGGAAGCTGGGAGTGCAAATGTGATCAGGAGCACTCTGTGCCTTTCAAAGTAAGAGGAAGAGGAGGAAGCGTGACAGTTGAAATTATTCCAGGTCCAAGAGGTCTCGGCCTTGTGGCAGGTGGAAATATCCGAAATCTGTTGAAACTGGCAGGCCTAAAAGATGCTTGGACCAAGAGCACCGGTTCTACAAATACAATGACATCTACATCAAGAGCAGTCTTGAATTGCTTGAGACAAACATTTAGTCAAGGTTGAGTGTAATGGGAAAAGCTTTCTTGGTAGTTAGAATGAAGGGAACAATTAATGTTCCACACTGGGCAAATACAACACTGGATATACTTCACTTAGACAAGAGATTCAGAGCTACAATTGTCCCAGAACGCGATAACACAAAGGGAATGTTAGACAAGATAAAACACTATGTTTCATGGCAGGAAATTGATGTTCCGACTGCAAAGGAACTCTTGGAAAAGAAGGCAAGAAAAGAGGGCTATAAAAAACTCACCTCTGATGACATTACAAAACTTGGATTCAAAACAACTGACGACTTGGCAAAATCAATAGTAGACGGCACTGTTGCATTATCAAAACTAAAACCACTCAAACCATGGTTTGCCCTGTCTCCACCAAGACATGGATTCAAGCGAAGCACCAAGAAGATGTACGGCGAGGGAGGAATACTGGGCAACCACAAAGAACTACTCGCACAAGTGAGGTTAATGATGTAAGATGGCCACAAGGCTACGAAAGACACGAAAATACAGAGGAGGAAGAAACCACGGTTGGGGACAGATAGGCCAACACAGAGCTAGTGGTCACAAGGGCGGACTTGGAAAATCTGGCATGCATAAACATCATTTTATCAGGATGTTACTAACAGATCCAAAACATTTTGGTCATGATTCTACTCACCCGCCACATCCAAACCTAGTAAGAAAATGGGCAAGTGTGCGAGATCTAGATGATATCTATGCAAAGCATGGAAAGCAAGAAGGCGGAAAGAAAGTAATAGATCTCTCAGAACTTGGCTATGACAAGTTGTTAGGAGGAGGACAAACAAAGAATGTTTACGTTGTAAAGGTAGAACGATTTTCTGCCGCGGCAGAAGAAAAACTTAAAAAATCTGGTGGCGAGGTGCTCGCGACAGCATGAGTGAAGAAGGAACATCTACCGGTTTTCTTAGATCAATAATTTCAAAAGCAGAAACCTACATCCCGCAGGTACCAAAGCCCAAGAAAAAGATTCCACTGCATATTCGTCTGATATGGTGTGGAGTAGCTCTTTTCATATACATGATTATGGGGCAGACCCCCCTTTATGGCGCAACAACGCCAGCATTTGACTTTCTTGCATTTGCAAGAGTAATCTTCGCTTCTCAACAAGGAACGCTGGTAGAGCTTGGCATAGGGCCTATAGTAACAGCAGGACTCTTGATGCAGCTCTTAAAGGGTTCTGAAATATTTCACTTGGATTTCAAAAAGCCAGAGGATAGAGAGCTCTATCAAACAGCCACAAAGATTGTAACATACATTGTGATTATTGCGGAATCTTCGTTATATGGAATGGCTGTGTATGGACCAAGACTTCCAAATAACGAGGCTGCCTTTATTCTAATTGGCCAGCTAATAGGTGCATCAGTGATAATCATGTTGCTTGACGAACTGGTCCAGAAGGGATGGGGAATAGGAAGCGGGATAAGTTTGTTTATTGCAGCAGGCGTTGCCCAGCAGGTTGTCTGGGCCTTGATTAGTCCGATTCCTGCAGGAGACGGAGGACCAGTCGGAGTTATTGCAAATATCATCAATGCATTCATACGTAACGACTTTAGCAACCTGATGTTTAGGGCAAACCAAATACCTAGTGTCTTTGGCCTTCTCATTACGGCAGGCGTACTGCTAATCCTGGTATACACTCAGGGAATCAAGGTAGAGATTCCTATCGTATCTACAAAATACAGGGGATTTTCTGCAGTATATCCAATCAAGTTGATGTACGTCTCAAACATCCCTGTAATCTTGGCATCCGCCCTTACTGCTAACGCTGTGTTTGTAGGCCAAATACTGTGGGCCAACTTTAATCCAAGAAATGCAAACCCGCTTTTGAATTTCCTAGGAATGTTCGATCCGACATCGCCATCCACACCGACTGGAGGCTTGCTTTATTATGTTACAGCCCCTCGTGGTCTTGATATTGTTGCACTAGATCCATTCCGCGCCGTTGCCTATATCCTGTTTATGGTGGGTATTGTAGTTCTCTTTGGTAGGCTCTGGATTGAGCTTGGAGGACTGTCTGCCAAGAGCGCTGCAAAGAACCTCCTTGACGCAGAGGTGCAGATACCAGGGTTTAGGCGTTCCAATCAACCTGTAGAAAACCTATTGCAAAAGTACATACCATCTGTTACGATAATTGGTTCTATTATTCTTGGACTGTTGGCTGGGTCTTCAGACGTATTGGGAACCTTTGGCTCAGGGACAGGAATGCTGCTCACAGTTGACATCTTGATTAACTACTATAACCTACTTGTAAGAGAAAGAGTGGAAGAAGTAATGCCTGCCTTGGGTGCTCTACTTGGCAGAAAGTAAGAGAGTAATAATTGTTGGAATCCCAGGGGTTGGAAAGACCACTGTAGTCTCAAAGGTTGTTGATATCTTAAAACAAAAAAACATCAGCGTCAGCGTCTCAATATTTGGTACTGTGATGTTTGATGAGGCAAAAAAGACAAAAGGAATCCAAAATAGAGACGATCTACGCAAGCTAACAGTAAAAGAACAAAAAGATCTTCAATCCATGGCTGCAAGAAAAATTGCTTCAATAACCGATCAAGCTGTGATTGTGGACACGCACGCCTTTATCTCAACAAAAGAGGGATTCTATCCAGGTCTACCACATAATGTTTTGGAAATTCTCATGCCTGATAGCTTTATCATGATCACTGCTAGGCCAGAGGAGATTTACAATCGAAGAATGAAAGACACTACGAGAAATAGAGACATTATATCAATTGATGCAATCAAAAAAGAGCTTGATGTTACAAGCGCTATGTTATCTACCTGCTCCATATTGTGTGGCTCACCAATAAAGATGGTTCTCAATACGGAGGGAAAGACTGACGAAGCGGCCAAAGGAATTGTAATTGCAATGGGATTTAACAATGGGACCAATCAAAGTTTCTGATCTATTGTCTGTTTTTACTGGTGTAATCGCAAGACTTACCAAGGATGTAATGGAAGCAAGTTAAATTGCATAGATCAGCAATAATATCAGGTCCTCCAGCCATTGGAAAGACCACTATTGCAAAAGGGCTTGCAAAGGAATTTGGCTTAAAATATATCAGTGGAGGGGACGTTCTCAAAGAGTTGGCAAAAGAGGAGGGATTTAAAACCGAACGAGACGATTTCTGGGATACCGAGGCTGGAATGAAGTTTCTAAACATGAGAAAGGGAAACCCAGAGTTTGATAAAGTAGTAGACGAGAAACTAAAGAAAATATTCGTAACTGAGGACGTTGTAATTACAAGTTATACTCTCCCATGGCTAGCTGACGATGGAATCAAGATATGGCTTGCAGGGTCACAAGAAAACAGTGCTAAGAGAATGACAACACGAGACAACATATCATTTGATAACGCGTCTGAGATTGTAAAAAAGAGATACGAAGAAAACAAAATGATATACAAAAAATTGTACGGGTTTAATTTCGGAGAAGACTTAACTGTATTTGATGAAATAATAGATACTGATGGACTGGGTCCAGAGCAAGTTCTTGAACGTGCGAAGGTGGCGGTGAAAAATCATTATGGTTCTCAAGCAACTAGAAAATCTTAGAGTCATAGACCAAGACATAACAAACGACTCGTATGGCACTTACTATGACAAAAGATCAATTGAACGGCTGCTCAACTACGGTTTCATATTATTAGATAAACCAAATGGGCCTACAAGCCATGAAACCGTTGCGTGGGTAAAGAAGATACTAAACATTCCAAAAGCAGGGCACAGTGGCACATTGGACCCCCAAGTCTCAGGAGTCCTGCCAATTGGTTTTGGCGAAGCAACCAAGGCACTGATTGTTCTTTTACTTGGGCCAAAGGAATACCATGCACTTGGAAGACTACACTCTCTGCCTTCTAAAGAGAAGCTAGACCAAGTCTTAAAATTGTTAACGGGAAAGATTTACCAAAAGCCCCCGCAACGATCATCCGTATCAAGGCAAACAAGGATAAGGACCATATATGAAATTGAAACGATAGAACAAAAGGAGCGACTCTTACTTTTACGTATTCTGTGCGAGTCTGGTACCTATATACGAAAAATTTTCTATGATATGGGAGAAATTTTAGGACCTGGAGCTACAATGATTGAACTTCGAAGAACGCGTGTGGGACAATTCAATGAAGATTCCAATCTAGTGAAGATGCACGATCTTGTGGACGCCTATGCGCTATGGAGAGAAAAAAACGACGAATCAAAACTACGAAAAATATTGATGCCAATTGAATACTGCCTCAGTGAGATAAAATCAGTAGTTATAAGGGACACTACGGTTGATGCTCTTTGTCATGGTGCCCAACTTGCAATACCTGGAATACTTGAAATCTCATACGGCCTCAAAAAAGGAGACACGGTAGGTATCTACACTCAAAAAGGCGAGGCGGTGGCACTTGCCGAAGCCATAATGTCAGAAGACGAAATAGTTGAAAACACCAAGGGATTTGCGTTTAAGATAAAAAGAATCATTATGGCCCCCAATACATATCCGAAGAGCTGGCGCTCCAAGGCTTTGATTAACAATTAAAAAGGAATCAAATTCACCTTTTCAAAGTTGATCCCAAAAGGGGCTACCATTTGTTTTGTAATGGGAGTAATAGGTGCAGGAATACTAGGTGCCTTTTTGTTCCAAATGTCAAGCCAGACACCAACATTAGTATATCAAGACGGTCCATCCCTTTCTATAATACCCGATAAAATTAACTATCGAATGGGAGAGTCAGTTCACATCAGGATAATCAACTCAGGAACAAGTACGCTTACATTTTCCGATTCTTCATTTGGGTTAAAGATTCGAGGTTTAGATGGCACCATAATATACTCTCCTGCATCTGCAGAGATGGCAGCTACGTTATCCCCACATCAAGAAAAAGTGTTTGTCTGGAACCAAACAAAAACCGACAGCGGCAAAGTCTTTGAGGGAAGATACAAGATTGAATCTAACACATCACCAGACGTAGGCGATGAACTAAAAAAATCAGTTACGATAAACGTCTTCAAGTAATTTATGAAATTGGATGACACATCAATTAACGTAATGGTTCTGTCCGCCTGCTTGGTGGATAATCCATCAGACTCGGTGCAACCTACTCCACATCTTTTGACTGATTTCACAGACTGGAGATCTTTTTCAGACCTCTTTAAGTGGCAAGGTAGAACAATATGACCTTTGATATATTAATGGCCAATCAAGTTGGCAGCACCAACGTAATATATGGTCATTTTCACAACGAGATTGACATGGCGAATTGATGCCGGGATCGCCTAGCCTGGTAGGGCGCGCGCCTGGAAATGTAAACCATAAAGCGCGTACTCGTAAGGGTTCGAGAGTTCAAATCTCTCTCCCGGCGCCTAATGTCATTATGCAATCTCACAATGAACGAATTTTGCACCTTATATGCAATGGGTTGATAGAAAGGTATGGAAGTACTTGATATCCATCATTCGAGGGAAAGAGTAGAATGGACCCGAGTCGCCATTCAGAAAAGATTCTCTGCTGTAAACTCAAAGTTAGCGGTAGATTTTCTTG
>CAZMNT010000033.1:0-20657 GCA_964567715.1 uncultured Nitrosopumilaceae archaeon
CACCGGTTATGAGCCGGTTACTCTACCAAGCTGAGTTATGGGCCCAACGACAGAAAAAGTTGATATGCAGTATAAAATGGTATAGAGTTAACAGTATGCCCCGTAGCAACTGTCTAGCAGTAGATTCTGAGCTGCCAAAGACTTGGTAGCAACTTGAACCAGATCATCTTCTGGTGTATGTGAATTCTCAAGAACTCTCCTCCACAGTGCAGCATGTCTGATATCGGCTTCTGTGTGAATTCTGAAATACTCTATTGCATCATCGTCTGCTACCCCATAGAACTTCCTCAAACCTTCGATCTTTGATAGACTGATCTTTGGGATTTCTTGCTCTAGTGCATACATTGCTGCAGCACCTCCCTCAAAAGAGGTCATAAGGACAGAAAGATCAGATACAGCGCGTCTAGTCTTATCAAGACCAGCATAGTTTTTCATCTCTTCTCGTGAAACACCCAAAGCACCTGCAAACTTTATCCAAGGTTCTATGTGTTCATGTTCTTCTTTCTGGTTGGCGGAAATCTTTCCGCGTAGTTCAGACGGGCTATTTTCAAGGATAGCACCAACATAGGAAGGCACGGATTTTACCAGTTGAAAGTATTCCTTGGAATAACCGCTAAGAGATTCGAGTGATAATTGTCCTTCATTCCACATTACATAGAATTTATGTTTTAGCAAGCTCTGTTCCTCAATTATTTTATCAATTCTTTCAATGAGAGAATTCATGCGGTTTATCCAAATCTAGCAATAAAAAAATCTTTTGAAATGACTTCAAAAGGATTTTATGGATAAGAATCTGGATGCAAGGTCGGGCTCCAGTGGTGTAGACCGGTCAAGCATATCGGCCTTTCAAGCCGGGGATCCCGGGTTCAAATTCTATGTGATGAAAATCCCGGCTGGAGCACCTACAAAAGCATTAATATGCACACCATTTCCTACTCAAGCTAGTGCAGGTTTTTGGATAGAAAAAACTTTGAGATAAACCCACTAATCAAGGATTACAAGAGCTATATTGATTCAATCGACCAGGCACTTAAAAAAGAATTAGAGCTTTATTCCGCTTCAGAATTTTTTGAGCCATTACAGTATGCACTAGAGGGTGGAAAGAGAATAAGGCCCATCATTCTCATACTAGCTGCCGAATGTCTTGGCAAGTGTGATGGAAATGCGTTCGTTGCAGCTTGTGCAGTAGAATTGTTGCATACAGAGTCTGTAATTCATGATGACATAATAGACAATGAGATCTTGAGGAGGCGAAAAGATCCTTTTCATATCAAGTATGGCTACAACACAAGTATCATTACCGGAGACTTTGTTTTGGGGCTGATTCTAAACATATCTTCACGTCTTGACAATCCTAGGATTGCAAGGGAGCTTGCAAATACAGCCATGATGATGAGTGACGGTGAAATGATTGAGACGAGGTTGGAAGCAAGCGAAGACGTTACTTTTGATGATTATCTCAGGGTGATTGAATACAAGACGGCCACGGCGTTTGAGGCAGCAACTAAGATTGGTTCCATCCTAGGAGGCGGCAATGAAGAACAGATAATGGCGTTTGCAGAATATGGTAAGAACATGGGAATTGCTTATCAAATTCGTGATGACTTGCAGGACTGGAACAATGAGGACAAACTGTTCAATATCTTGATTAAGAAAAGTTCCGATCCACGTGATGTTTTCGACCACATGGATATGTTGCTTGACAGCTACTCAAAGAAAGCAAAGGTAGCCTTAAGAAAAATAAACGACAGCCAAGCAAGAAGAAGACTTGAGAGTTTAATAGATCTCACTATGTTCAACGTACAGTAGCAAGGCTTGTCAGAGACGGCACTGCTGACTTTGCAAATTCGATAAACGGATCCGGATATACTCCTATTCCAACCATGAATATTATTGAGAAGATCATCACAGCTATTATGGACTTGGGTTCTTTTACTCTCTTTTCAGATTCTCCTTCTTCAAAGTACATCTTTCGTATTATCCAACCATAATATGCAAGCGATAATGCGCTGTTTAGCACACCGGCCACTGCAAGATATGGAGCCCACGATACCGAGGCTCCGGCGTTTATTGCAGAACCAAACAACATGAGTTTGCTCCAGAATCCATTGAGCGGTGGGACTCCTGCCAGAGCTAAAAGCGAGATAACAAGTCCAAGTGAGGTTATCGGCATCCTTCTGCCAAGTCCGCGAAGTTTGTCAATATGCGATATGGATAACGTTGCAATTATTCCCGCTACAGCTATGAATGCTGCAGCCTTCATAACAGCGTGGTTTAGAATATGGAATAATGCTGCGGCTATGCCTATTGCTGAAAATGGAGCAATGCTCAGACCAATCAGTATGTAGCCAGCATGACCAATACTGGAATATGCAAGCATTCTTGGAAGGTTCTTTTGCCTGATGGCTGCCAAGTTGCCAAAAGTCATGGTAATTATGGCTATTATCGCAAGGGCAAGGGACCAGTTGAGATTGATGGCTATCGCTCCCATTATTATCACACGCAATGCTGCAGCAAAGCCGGCCTTCTTTGTGCCTGCTGCCAGCAATGCAGAGATTGTAGGAGGGGCTCCCTCGTATGTGTCTGGCAACCACATGTGGAAAGGCACCAGACCAATCTTGAATCCAAATCCAGCAATGAACATTCCTACTGCAAGAATAGCTAATGGCATCATGTCAGGACTGAGGTGCGAGAATCCAGCTATGACCTGCTCGAGGTTGGTTGAGCCTGTAAGTCCATAGGCAATTGAGATTCCCCATATTATTATGCCTGAAGACAGAGCTCCGAACAAAAAGTACTTGATGGCAGCCTCGTTAGATGTTGGGTCTTTTTTGAGGTATCCTGCCAAGACATAAGTTGGAATGCTCATCAATTCCCACGCAACAAACAACATTACAAGATCAGTCGAGTATGCAATCAACACCATTCCTATTGACGATAATACTATCAGGGAATAGTAGACTGCAGGGTTTGCACGCCCTCGCATGTAATTGAAAGAGCCGACTGTTGTCATTATGCCAACAATTAACATAGCGATTGCAAAGAAAGACCCGAACATGTCGTTTGCAAGTACGTCCTTAGAGAAAATTGCTGCAGGGGTAACGTTTTTTGATACTATTTGATAAATAACAAATGCAATTGCTGCAATTAATGCGCCTAATGCAATCCCGCCGTAAAGGGAGTCATTCCTTTCCTTTCTTACTGCGCTTATTACTGGAATGATTACACCTACTGCTCCAAGCATCAGCGTTAAGATTATAGGTGTTGAGGTAAAGTCTAGCATATTTTTTCACCTAAATGAATAGTAGTAACACTACTATCAAGATGCCAGCTCCGAAAATGTACAAGTAAGATTGGGAGATTCCAGTTTGTGTGGACTGCATGATTCTTGCACCTCCTGCAATTGTCTTTTCTGGAACAAGATTGAATCCCTCGATTACCTTGTCTTCAAAGTATCGATACATTCCCCTTGCAACGTATAACGGTCCTACAACAAATGTCCAGTTGATCAAAGCGTCAAGGTACCACCTGTTAAGGAAGAACTTGTGCATTGCATAGAAGAAGATGTTAGAGTTTACAAATTTGGCAGGATCGGTAAATCTTCCTATATAGAAGACATATCCCAGTGCAAAACCTATTGCAAATGCAGAGAGTGACGCTATTAGTGCAATTGGATTAACGCCCTCCAAGAATCCTCCAAGGAGTTGCTGAGATTCTGTGGCAACTGCTTCCATCTGGGACTGGATTCCAAAGGTCGATGACAAGTAGGTTGTGAAAATGCTGTGTATTTTGCGTTCAAATGTCAAGCCCAAGACTCCAATTCCTATTGTGAGTGCTGCCAAAATTCCATATGGCACCCACATTACTGGGCTCACTTCATGCACGTGGTATCCTTCTTTTTCTAGGTGTTCCACGTGCTTGCTCTTGTTACCAAAGAAGACCATCCCAATCATCCTAGTAGTATAGAAGGTTGTAATTACAGCAGTAATTACGGCCATGATAAATATTGGCAAGGCCCAAGTGTTTCCAGACTGGTAGATTGCACCAAAAATTGCATCCTTACTCCAGAAACCTGTTGTGATAAATGGAGCACCCATCAGACCAAGTCCTGCTGCCCACATGAAGGCATATGTCTTTGGCATCAATCTTCGCAACCCTCCCATATCGGTCATAAATCTAGATCCAACAATGTGTAACAGCGAACCTGCTGCCATGAACATTGAGGCTTTGAACATCGCATGTGAAATTAGATAGAAAAAGCCTGCGGTATAACCGTCAACAAATTGCCGTGAAAGTCCGGCGATTCCAAGTGCCATCATCATGTAACCAATTTGTGAACCTGTAGAATATGCAAGCACTTTCTTCATTTCGGTGTGAACCATTGCCTGTGTAGCCAAGAGAAATGCCGTAATTGCTCCAACCCACACAACCACCTCAAAGAATTGATCCATGTTTAGACCTGCTGCTGCCAAGGCAAAGAACAGTGGTCCCAATCTTGCAACCAAAAACACACCAGCCTTCACCATCGTAGCTGCGTGAATGAGTGCAGAAACTGATGTAGGTCCAGTCATTGCCTCAAGCAGCCATTCGTTTAGTGGAAATTGCGCAGATTTGCCAATAGCTCCACCAAATAACAAGACTGCGGCTGGAATAAGCAGGTTTTGAGCGGACATGGTGGTTGCCCAGCTTGTGTTTGCTGCAAGTTCTCTGAATCCAAATGTTCCTGCAAAGGCAAAGATTAGGAACATTCCAGCTAGCATCATGATATCTCCAACTTTGGTCATGATGAATGCCTTCATTCCTGCCTGAGTAGGAGAATAGTAGTCTACTAGGCCAAGGACTGTGCGTCCTTCTGTTCCCACATGGTCCTTCTTCTTGTCGCGATACCAGAATCCTACTAGCGCATATGATGCAAGCCCCACTCCCTCCCAACCAAAGAATAGTTGCAGAAAGTTGTCAGACAGTACGATTAGTTGCATTGAACCTATGAAAAATGACATCCAGAAGAAGAACCTCATAAGATCCTTGTCTCCCTTCATGTAGCCAAGACTATATACGAAAATTAGGAACGATATCCATGCTACTATATTGGCCATAAGTGCAGCCAGTGGGTCAGCCAAGATTCCTGCCTTCAGTCCAATTGACGATATCCATGGAATTTGATTGTGAATTTCTTGATTGCGCAACGCTATTGGAAGTAGGGTTGTAGCTGACACTGCGCTGGCAAGTGCAAATGCAACTGCCACGTATCCCGACGAGTTTTTCGATACTCTTGCAGCGACAGGTATTATCAATGCGCCAACGAACGGCAGTATCCAGATTGCCCATACGTTTAATGCATCAATATTAAATCCAAAAGAACCAGAATCCATCTTTTAAACCCCCACCATTCCTTTCATGAAAGGAATTATTTTGTTGAAAAAGATATCAGGGTATATTCCAATAACAATTGTAAATCCTGCCAGCACCATCATTGGGCCTGTTACATACCAATTAGCCTCTTTGGTGTTTTCCAAATGTTCTGGAAGTTTTCCAAAGAAGACTCTTTTTATCATCCACAAGGAATACGCCATTGTAATCACTGTGGTAATCAAACCCAGAGCAAATGACACCATTCTGACTGTAGAACCTTCCGTAATTGCAGTCTGCAGTGCGCCGTTGAACATTGTCCACTCTGCCATGAACCCACTGGTTGGCGGAATTCCTGCTATTGTAAGCACTCCAATCATTGCACATGTTGCAGTGATTGGCATTTTTCCTGCAAGTCCGCCCATTTTTGTAATGCTTCTTGTACCAACTTGAAGGATAATTGCGCCAACCATTATGAAGAGAATTACTTTGCCTAGACTCTGGGACACAAACAACATCTCAGAGCCGGAAAGTCCCAGTGACGATACAGTTCCAATTCCAAATAGAATATATCCCATCTGGCTTATGCTTGAATATGCAAAGAATTTTTTGATGTCATCTTGAACAAGCGCCATTATTCCGCCGTAAAGCATCGTTGCTACTCCCCACAGGTTCAAAAACAATGCAAAGTGTGCATATTGCCCAGGCAAGAGCATTGCCAGCAGTCTGAAGAAGCCGTAGACACCTACGCCCAGCATTGCGCCCGATGATAACGCGTTGAGAGGTGTAGGTGCTGCCCTGTAAGTATGTGGCAGCCATATGTGCACCACAAAGGCGGCCATCTTTACGCCAAGGCCTATGATTATACCGACTGCAGCAAGAACAAGAATGTTTTTCGGAATCGCATGTTCATGAATATCAGAATAATTGAAACTTCCCACGTAGAGTCCTATCGCAAGAAAGCCAAGAAGTAGAACTACTGCACCTACATGAGTCCAGAAGAAGAATAACAAGGCAACCCTTCGTTTTGCTTCGTATCCCCATAATGCAATCATAAAGAATCCCGGAATCAACATAACCTCAAAGAAGACGTAGAATTCTATCAGGTTGGTTGCAAGGACAGATCCCAACATTCCCATAGCCATGACAAGATAAAGTGCAAAGTAGATCCCAATCTGCTGGTTCACATAGGTTTTTAGCGATGATGATTCTATCATTGCGGTAGGACCGTCTCCGACCACCTGTTTGTGGTTGTTTATTTTTTCCTCATATTGTGCAGTGAACTTGGCAACCATGTAAGGTTTTGAGAAAAGTGCCACAACTGTTGAGATTACATAGATTATTATTGCAAACGGCGATGCAAGTCCGTCCAGCAACAGACCAAACTCCCCAAACTGCTGTGTCCATGGATAATGCTCTTCGTATGTTCCAGACAACGATGCCACTGTAAGTATTGCAGTACAGTAGGCCAATATCCCAAAACTAAACCATGTTGCAGCATTTGGTCCTGATCTTTTCCCAAGGAAGTATGCTACTGGGGACAGTAGCAATGGCAGGAAGATTGCCTGAAGTAATAGGTACTGCATTATCCTTTCAGGCTCCTAAAGTCTTCAATATCAATATTCTTGTACATCCTATACGCCACAATAACTAGTGCAAGTCCCACCGCAACTTCAGCTGCTGCAATTGCAATAGAAAAGAGAGCCAGTGTCTGGCCTTGGCTGTTTGGAATAAATCTTGCAAATGCGACCAAGTTCAGATTTGCAGAATTAATTATCATCTCCACTCCAAATAGCATCCTAATTGCGTTTCTCTTTACAGAAAGGCCGTAAATCCCAATGGCCAAGAGGGCCACAGAGACTAGAACAAAATCAATCAGCGCGTTGGTCATTTGTTATATCCTCCCTCCTTGCTAAAGTCAAGGCACCAACTACTGCCGACGCCAAGATCAATGCCATCACTATTAGAGCCGGTGAATAATATGTGAGAAAGTCCTCGCCTATTTTCTTGTAGTCTACTGATGCCGTATTTGTTTCCATGGATTTCATACCAGAACCAATGATTATCATCCCAATGCCAAGCATGAGCGTCAGCATGAGTCCTATTCCCGCATATCTTCTTCGTTTGTCCTCAATCTTGTTGAATATTAGTTCGCGTCTTACTAGCATCACAGTAAACAAGATGAGTACCGCAATTGAGCCCACATAGACAGAGAGCTGGAACATTGCTACAAAAGGAGCATCAAGCAGCAAAAAGAACCCTGCTATACCAGATAGAGTCAGCATGAGCGCTATCGAGCCGTAAATTAATGATCGTATTTCAAGAGCTACTATAGCGCTGCCAATTGTCAAAACAGAGAGAGCTAGAAATACAGCCTCAACCATGTGTGGCACCCCTGTCATCGATTTTTATTTCGACATCTTGTGAGATCTTTGGTTTGATTGCAAGTTGAGCAGGGGTGTAAATCAAGGCAGATTTGGTAAACGATGAAAGCTCATAGTCATTTGTCATGTATAGTGCATAGAACGGACATGCATCTACACACAAGCCACAGAACACGCATTTGCCATAATCTATTTGGGGCATGATTGCTTTCTTGTTTTGTTTCCATGTTTCGTTGACCTTGACCATACTGATGGCCTCTGCTATTCCCTCACATGCTACGGAACAGAGCTGGCAACCTGTACAGTGTTCATGATACAGTATGTGACGTCCCCTCAGTCCAGCTATGCCAACTCCTGTTTCCGGGTTAAATTGAAATCCGTCACCTACGAATTTTAGCTTCTGTTCAGGATAACGTAGAGTAAACCTCCTAATTGCAAGATGTTTTACACCTGAATTCAGTGCCTTTATGATTCCACCAGCAGTGCTCATTGAATCAATCCTCCCGGTCCCAAGACACCTGCGTATAGCAAACCAAGAGCTATAAAGATGTTAATGAATGCCAAGCCGATCAGTTTGTACCATCCAGTGTGCAGCAACATGTCTATTCTAATTCTTGGAAATACACCACGTGGCAATAGAATCAGAAGTATGACTCCGACTGTTTTTATTACAAACCACAAAGTTCCGTTGAGCATGTCCTGATCAAATAGAGGAAGGCCTGCAATCTTTGCAGTTACCGGCCCTATGGTAATTCCATTAGTCACTATATCAGATGGGAAGGTAGGCCAGATCATTGGTCCGTTCCATCCTCCAAGGAAGAGTACTGTAAACAATCCAGCAAATGCGTATAGCTTTAGATACGTTCCAAGTTGTATGAGTCCATACATCATACCTGAAAATTCGGTCAGCCATCCAGCTACAATCTCGCTCTCTGCCTCTGGAAGATCAAATGGGATTCTCTCAAGTTCTGCAATTATACAGATGAAAAATACTATGGCACTAATCGGGGCAAACACAATCCACCAATAGTTCTGTTGTGATTCAGCAATTTGTGACAGGTTTAGCGTGCCTGTCAAGATTACGATGCTGAGTAGAGACAGAATCAACGGAATTTCAAATGCGATCATTTGGTGTAGCGCTCTTAGGCCTCCAATGAATGTCCATTTGTTGTTTGCAGCCCAGGCGGAGAGTACAGATATTATTGGAAAGAATCCAATTGTAGCAAAGACCGCAAGCAACCCAACTGAGGGATTTGCAACCACCCATCCTTGTGCTACCGGAATGAGAGAAACAAAGGCACCAGCAGTTCCAACAAATAGCAAGGGCCCGACCCAGAAGATCGGCTTGTCAGCTTTTGCAGGAATTATGATCTCTTTTGAGATTAGTTTCAACCCGTCGCCCACTAGTTGTAGTATGCCCTCTATCTTACCGCAGTAAAGAGGACCGACTCTAAGCTGTATCCTTGCTAGGAACTTTCTCTCAATGTAGATAGTTGCGGCTGCAAGAAGAGCTGCAAACCCAAACCCTGGAAACGCAATTACATGGAAGAATGTTGTATGGAGAAGAGTCTTGATGATAGGCAAGGTGCGTGAAGGATCTGCCATCCATGTCATAGCAAGATACGGTGTCAGCATCTGTCCGTTGATAATTGGCATCTTGATGTAGAACAGTATGATAAAGACAATTGGAAGCCCAACAAGAGAGAAGATCAGTATAACCCAGAAGATGATATCAAATAGAGAAGCGATGAACCTGCTTAGCCTAAACTGTGGTGCAATAGTTGACATTTATCTGTCTGCCTCCACTGGCCAATAATTAAGACTCCAGTAAACAGACGGCATATTGCCCAATAACTCGCCTTTTAACAAATGTGGCATACAGATCAAATTCCTAAATGATCCAACACTTATCTTGACGCGGTACGGCTCCGGTCGGTTATTTGAGACAATGTAGTATCCAAGTGCGCCCCTACCTGATTCAACCCTTTTGTAGACCTCTTCATTGCCTCCTTTAGGATTGGGTTTTAGTTTGGTGCGTACAGAACCTGATTTTGGCATCTTTCGTATTGCGTCTCTAATTATCCTACAACTCTCAAACATCTCAAGGTATGGAACGTAAGAGCGCGCATAAGAATCACCCTCCTTCATCACTACAGTTTCAAAATCAAGATTTTCATAGACATCATATGGTTCTTTCTTTCGTATGTCAAAGTCCACTCCAGAAGCTCTAAGAACAGAGCCTGTCGTGCCAAGCCTGATTGCATCGGTTCTTGACAAGATGCCAGTTCCTTCAGTTCTGCTTATCAAAAGTGGATTTTTGTAGAACACTGCTTGGTATTCCTTGAGTCTTTTTTCAAAATAATCTACCTGCCTAAGACATCTCTCTTCAAAATTTGCTGGAAGGTCATTTCGCACTCCCCCTGGCACAAGATATGCATGAGTCACGCGTGCACCTGACATTGCCTCTAAAAGATCAATGAATAGTTCTCGATCTCCCGCAGGCCACATGAACATTGTCGAATGGCCCAAGAAAATTCCGTATATTGCAAGCCAGTAAAGCGTATAGATACATCTGTTAAGCTCAGACGCTATTACTCGAATGTATTTTGCCCTTTCAGGCACCTCGATTCCTAATAATTCTTCAACTGCAAGGCAGTATGGATAAAGTATGTTTGATGAATCATGAATCACAGGCCTTTCAAGGTGTGGAATATTTTGGATATAGTTCCTATACTCTGCCATTTTTTCTTCGCCGCGATGTACATAGCCTGGATCTGGATCACATGAAACAATGTAATCTCCATCCACTTTTATGATAAGTCGCATATGGCCAGACCCTGGATGTTGCGGCCCAACGTTGAGCGTCATGATTCTGTCATCTACTTTCTCAAGTTGGATTCCTGGCGGCAGTGGAGTTGTCATCTTATCTTCCCTTTATCTTGAAATCCTTTCTAAATGGTGGAATGTCTGCCCAGTCTTCCGGCAAAAGCAACCGTCTATTATCTGGATGACCTTCAAAGTACACGCCAAACATTTCAAAACACTCCCTTTCATGAAATTCAACGCTATAGAAAACCTCCCTCAGTGATGTCATTCTCGAGCTGTCCCTTCCCGGATTAGGGATTTCCTCTCGTGGTACCCTCGTTGCAAGGGTTAGGACTTGTTGGGCTAGTCTTTCATCAGTATAGGAACCAAGGTGGTAGACAATCTCAATTTCTTTAGAATCGGGATAGTCTACGCCAGAGACAGACTCGGCATGATCATAGCCAAGTTCATCTCGTATAAACTGAGCAACTTCGAGGATATCTTCTTTCTTTGCAGATACTCGAATTCTGTTTGCTTGTATGTAATCTACAGTTACTTTGGAGCCAAATTTTGAAGAAATTTTACCGGAAATTGATTTTTCGAATTGGGGAATTGGTCTAGGTTTAACAGGAATGTCTGGAGAAAAATCTATGCCTTTTTCTTCATAGAATTTTTTTGCTTCCTCTTTTGACAAATGTCTGGTACCCTCAGAAGGTCCTACAGTCTCACTGGGTTGGCCATTCTTGTCATTATCTGAACTCATTACTATGCGCCTTTCATCCGTTTAATTTTTTCTTGAAGTAACATACAACCTTGAATTAGGGTTTCAGGTCGTGGAGGACAACCCGGTACATAGATATCAACTGGAAGAACACCGTCGATGCCAGGCAGTACATTGTATGAATCAAAGTATAATCCACCAGTAATTGCGCATGCTCCCATTGCTATCACATACTTTGGATCAGGCATTTGATCATATACCATTCTTAATCGAGGTGCCATCTTTCGAGTAATTGTACCCATTACAACAATTAGATCACATTGCCTGAGAGAGCCAAATGCCTCTATGATTCCAAATCTTTCCACATCATATCGCGGACTTGAGGCGGCACCGAATTCTACACTACAACAAGCAGTTTCAAGATGTACTGGCCACAGCGACCACAGTCTGCCCCAGTTTATGGCATAATCTAGCGGTTTGCCAACAGCTCTTACCAATACCTCACCCAGCTTGCCAACGAGAACATTGGTAGCGTGCGGTGCAGTTTCTTGATTAAAGAATTCTTTCAGCAATACTCTTCCCTACCTCGGAGTCTTTCAATATTTGATTTAAAAGTTACCAAATGTTTTTCCTCCCTGCCTGATACAAGGCATAGGCAAAAGCCGCAAACATTACCCCAAGAAAAGCAATAACTGGAAGAGTTGCTGCTTTTGGCAAACCAAGTATGCTGCTGCCCCATGCATACAGGAAGATAGACATTACATCAAAGACTACGAACATCAAAACATAGGAATAGTATTGCATCATGAAATGAGTACGTCCTTCTTCTTTTGGAACTTGACCTGATTCCATAGGAAGAAACTTGACTGGACTTGGAGTTCTTCTTGGAGCAATCATTCGAGAAATGATAAGAGCTGGTCCTGTAGCTACTACTGCAAATCCGAACATTAGTAAAACTGGACTGAAACTACTTGCAGCTTCTCCTACCAAAGTAGCTAACAAGCCATTCGGAGAATATAAAAAGCTATGCGCATGATGCGATCATTATTTCAATTTAAAGGGAATTTTTCACAAATTTTCTGTGAGTTAAAGCTCCCTTGATTGATTCAATTAGGTTTTCTAAAAAACAATCAAGATTCATTTTCGAAAATGATTGATATATGACTACAATCAATTTCTTTTATGGTAAGCGTTGGAGACAAGGCACCACCTTTTATCTTGGTGGACACAGACCTCAAGATGCGAAGTTTGGAAGAGTTCAAAGGAAAGAAAGTAGTTCTTTCATTTTTTGTTGCAGCAAGTTCTCCAGTATGTACCAAAGAGATGTGTACATTCAGAGATAGCTGGAGTGAGATCTCAAAACTTGGCGCCCAAGTAATAGGCATTAGCAATGATGGTCCATTTGCTAACAAGGCGTTTGCTGAAATGCACCACTTAAACTTCCCAATACTGGGAGACTACAAGAGCCAAACTATTCGCGAGTACGGAGTACTAATGCCAGATTTACTTCATGTCAAGGGATACGATGCTGCTAAACGTTCTGTATTCATAGTGGACGAGAAAGGAATTGTAACATACAAGTGGGTTTCTGACAATCCTCTGATTGAACCAAACTACCAAGAAATAACTGACTTTCTAAAGAAAGGAAAATAATTCCTTCAAAACTTTTTCTAATTTTATCTGTACACTATTCAATTTCTGCAAGTACATCGTTTTTTGCAACCGATACACCTTGCTTTATTTTTAGAGATTTTACTACGCCATCTTTATGCGATTTGATTGAGACCTGCATCTTCATGGACTCCAAGACGCAGATCACGTCCCCTTTCTTGACGTTGTCTCCTTGTGAAACATTTATAGAAACAACTCTTCCCGGAATTTGGCTTTTGAGATTGATTTGGGAGTCGGTGGATGATTCCATGCCAGAGTTTTTGTAAACTATCTTGTCCATGTCAGGACGCTTGTTAAAGGTTAACTTGACGCCATCTACTACTACAGTAATCTTTGAGGTACTATTTTCGACATATTTCGCAGTATGAAAAGAATTATCCAACATGAACTCGATTTTTTGATGATTCATGTCTAGGATCTTTAGATGGCGTTCATGATTTCGTAATTTTACAATAAACTCATTGTTTCCAAGCGATTTGACCATTGTCCCCTCTAAAGTCTCATCAGTATTTTCAAGTTTGAACTTCATCTTAATTCCTATCCAATTGTGCCTTCCAGCGTAGATTTTGTTCCTTGTGTGCACGCACTCTGCTTTTGAGGAACTCAGAGTGCATCAATGTAGCAGCTAGTGCCGCATCAGATTTTTGCGATGCTTCCTTCTTGAGATTCTCACGTAGTCTGTCGATGATCTGGAACCTTTCAAGAAAATCGGTGGACAAGTCACCTGAAATGAATTCTTTGGTATGAAGTATAGTCCTGTAGAGCGATATTACACTTTCTACTCCCTCAATGTAAAAGTCTGCAAGTGAGATTTGCATTCTTTGTCTTGCTTCCTCAAAGTTTTGTCCCCATGTGATGAGTTTTGCCATCAGTGAGTCATAATATGGAGAAACACTGCATCCGGGGTACAGATAAGTGTCAACTCTTACTCCAGGTCCAGAGGGGATGTTTACATCATAGATTCTTCCTGTAGAGGGAGCAAAGTCTAGAAATGTATCCTCCGCATTTATCCTGCACTCTATAGCACAACCATTTACCTTGAGATCTTTTTGCTTGAACGGTATTTCTTTTCCATTGGCAATATCAATTTGCAATTTTACAAGATCTAATCCAGAAACAAGTTCAGTTACTGGGTGCTCGACTTGTAGTCTGGCGTTTATTTCAATGAAATAAAATGTGCCGTCATCTAATCGCAGAAATTCAGCAGTGCCTGCATTAAGATAGTCTACCGCTATGGCTGCATTTACTGCCAGTTGTCCTACTTCATCACGAGTCTTTTGATCAACCACTGGCGATGGAGACATTTCAATTAACTTTTGATGGCGTCTTTGTATCGAGCATTCTCTTTCAAATATATGCACCGCATTTCCGTGTTTGTCCCTTGCTAGCTGAAACTCGATATGTCTTATTTTTGGTAGAAACTTTTCAACAAAAAGTGCCGACTTGCCAAAAGCAGCTTTTGACTCTCCAGATGCGAGTTCAAACACTTGCCTTAGTTCTTTTTCATTGTGTACTAGTCTAATTCCCCTACCACCTCCACCAAATACGGATTTTAGTAGAACGGGATAGCCTATCTCATGTGCAATATCAAGTGCCTTTTCAACTTCCGCAACAATACCAAGGCTTCCGGGAACGGTTGGCACTTTGGCTTTTGCCATTGCAGCCTTACACAGCATCTTGTCTCCACAAAGCCTCATTGACTTGCCAGAGGGACCTATAAAGTTGAGTTTCTTTTTTTCACAAAGATCTGCAAAGTCAGCATTTTCTGAAAGGAATCCATAGCCAGGATGAATTGCGTCAGCGCCAGAGGATAGTGCTGCTTCAACTATTTTTTCCATGTTAAGATAGCTTTGCGCGGGAGCAGCAGGTCCTATGTGATATGATTCTGAGGCCATCTTGACATGTTTTGAGTTTACATCTTCATCTGAATATACTGCCACTGATTTTATGCCTAAGGCGTTACATGTCTTAATTACACGGATAGCAATTTCTCCTCTGTTTGCGATAAGAATTTTTTCAATCATGTTCAATCAGAGGTTTATGTTTCCATGTTTTCTTGGAATTCTCCTTTCTCGTTTGTTTGCAAGCGATTCCAGAACTCGAATAACAGCTGGTCTTGTTTCAGCTGGATCAATAACTGTGTCAATAGTACCATAGGATGCGGCAACATAGGGGTTTGCAAACTTTTCAGTAAAGTTATCAACAAGTTGTTTCTTCAAGGCCACGGGATCCTTGGCGGTCTCAATTTCCTTGCGATTCATTATTCTTACTGCTGCTTCTGAACCTAATACTGCGATTTGTGCTGTAGGCCATGCAAAGTTCATGTCTGTGCCCAGATTCTTGCTGCCCATTGCAATGTAGGCACCCCCATAAGCTTTTCCAACTATTATGGTTATTTTTGGAACTGTTGCTTCACAGTATGCATACAACAGCTTGCTTCCATGTCTTATTATGCCGCCATGTTCTTGCTGCGTTCCCGGCATGTAGCCGGGAGTGTCAACAAGAGTGACAATTGGAATATTGTAACAGTCACAAAACCTGACAAACCTAGCTGCCTTGTTTGACGAGTCTATATCAAGTGCGCCTGCAAGCATCATGGGCTGATTTGCGACAATTCCGACACTTCTTCCATGGAGTCTGCCAAATCCTACAATCACGTTTGGTGCAAACAACTCATGAATCTCAAAGAACTGGTGATTGTCAACAATTGAGTGTATGATCTCTTTCATATCATATGGCTGCAATGGGTTTTCTGGAACTATGTTTATCAGATTATTATCAAGTCTGTTTGGGTCATCGCCAGTATCTACAACGGGTGGCTCTTCAGTACTATTTTGCGGTATGTATGACAAGAGAGTCTTGACAATGTCCATGCATTGGTATTCGTTCTTGGCAACAAAATGGGAAACACCGCTAATTTTTCCATGTGACATTGCGCCCCCCAGTTCATCAAATGAGACCTCTTCACCAAGAACGGTTTTGACCACCTCTGGGCCGGTCACAAACATAGTTGCAAGTTTGTCCACCATTATAACAAAATCCGTCATGGCAGGCGAATAGACGGCACCACCAGCAGATGGGCCTATACTACATGTAATTTGCGGAACTACGCCAGAAGCAAGCTGGTTGCGATAGAATATGCTGGCAAAGCCGTCAAGGCTTAGTATGCCTTCCTGAATTCTGGCACCACCGGAATCTATTATTCCAATTATTGGGCAGCCCACACGTGTGGCATGCTCCATGACTTTGGTTATTTTTTTAGCTCCCATCTCGCTTAATGTTCCGCCAAGAATTGTGAAGTCATATGCAAAAAGGAAAACTTTGCGACTGTGTATTGTTCCATAACCAGTCACCACACCGTCTCCAAAAAATTTCTTATTTTGCATGTCAAATTCGTAGTAGTGATGAGTTACTAGGGCATCTATCTCTGTAAAGCTACCTTCATCAAGCAAAAGATCTATTCGTTCTCTTGCAGTAAGCTTGCCTTTTTCGTGTTGGGCAACAATTCGTTCTTCTCCGCCACTCTGTTCTGCTTGTCTCCTCTTTTGAAGAAAATTTTTCAGCTTGTCAGAGTGCATGTTTCGAATTAGAAGCGATTCCTAACCTATATTAATTTACTCAGGTTTGCCTTCCCGGATACCGTCGCGACCGCCCTTTGCATTTCTAAAAACATTCATTCCGACGTGATAGTTTTCCCACAAGGTTTCCAACACTTGCAGTTTTTCGGTTGCATCAAGTAGGATCTCGTGACTGGTATGTGGATCAGACTTTAACTTCATAGCCTTTTTCCTTGTCTCTTCAAGCAGGGTTTCAAGTCCCACTTCATAGTTTGATTCTCCATGAAACACAGGATCAAGTGGAGCAATCTTAGTCTCCCTAGTCATCGATCTCACTCAAGTGAGGGGTAAATTTTAACTTTTAACTTTGCAAGTCAACAATCAACTTTACAGATTCAGCATTGGATAATGCTTTAGGATTGCTTTTTGATATAACGCAAAAGATTCTTTTCCTTCATAGCATTTTTTGCATATACACAGTTGTGAAACTTTGTTTCTGTCACAGTCATCCATAAATTCACATTGTTGGCACCCTGCCGGTCCACCACAAACAGCGCATTTTAGTTCCACCACCTCAGCACATGCTTTATGTTTGACTCCTTGTCCTTTTGCCCACAGGGCCACCTCATTTACTTCGATCGTCTTCTGGCAAACTATACAAGTCCCAGGAAACTTCATTGGTATGGCACGCCAGCTCATTTTATAGCGGTCATCTCCTTCTGTATTATTTCGCTTTCGGTAGAGTTGAGTTCCATTTCCAGGGTTCTGTTTTTAATGCATGTCAAGATGTAAGGAAGGTAAAAGGTTGCAAAATTGCTTTGAGAAACATGCATTTGTTTTGCAAGACCTGCCTGTAGCTCTTTTATGGCTTTGCCGTCCCATCTCAAGCGGGTTATCAGGGGCCATGGAAGATTGTATTGTGAATATCTTATATGAGCATCTTTCTTGTAAAGTCTGACAAGGATTGAATCTAGATATCGTAAAAGTCTCCATTGTTGTTCCCGCATTATTTTACCATACAACATGTCCGCTTCTGAAATTACATCTAACATCTCATTCATATCTTCTTTTGATAGAGGGCTTGTTATCACGCTTGAATAAAATGCATTTATCTTTTCCTGTGGATCAATTCGCAAGGAATAAAGTACTGACATTGCCTCCTCTGATGATTTTGCTTTGAAGAATGAGTTGATTGCAGATTCTACATCTGTTGTTTCAAAAGACTTTTCAGTTTGCGGCTCAAACCCAGATACAAGTACCTGTGCAGAATTTAGGATTGACCTAATATCTCCGTGTGAGTCAAGTACCAGCTTTATTATGGTACCAATCTTCAATGACTCACCTTCTTTCCTTAAAATTGACTCTAGATAGAATCGCAACAGTCTTGGAGGAATCGGCCTCATCCTTATCGTTGTTGTGACTTTCTTGATATCTTTCATTTTATCCGAAGTATTAGAATTTGCGGCCAACACTATTGGAACCGTTGGTTCCTTTAGAATGTCCACAAGTGCGCCTGCCCCTCCAAAATCATATCTGCCATGAATTCCATCCACCTCATCTACAAAGATCATGATTTTGCCAAGAAGTCCTGCGTTTCCCAGAGCTGGGTTTAGGACTTCTTGTATGCGTTGCTTATTTCGTACATCACTTGCATTGAGGCTTACCAAGTCATATCCAAATTGTTTGGCTCCAAGATATGCCATTGTGGTCTTGCCAATTCCAGGCGGTCCAACCAATAGCAATGGTTTTGTTCCCTTGACCCACTTAGCAACCCACTTGACAAACGATTCCTTTGCCTCCTCGTTACCAATCATTTCAAGAAAATTTTTCGGCCTATATTTTTCAGACCACATCATTTTAGATCATTTGGGAAGTTTTGAGTTAAATTCTGACCAAAGTTTTTGTTTTTGGAGTTGGTTAAACCAGAACGAATTATAATGTTCCACCGTAAGAAATAGGAACTCGAGAAAGTCTTTGTGGGAAAAGTTTTCAGGCAACAGTTCCAACGCAAGTCTTGCTTCACTAAGATACATTTCACTTTTTTTCATAGTAAATTCAAATCCTTTTTGTATGTCATTTGTAAGCATTGTATAATAAAGCGGCCAAGAAGGTACTTTGACAAACTTGTTTTTTATAGAATCTTCGATCTCGTTGCCACACCCCACCGACTCGGCTGCTTTTGCCATTCCCAGATAGAAGATCTCTCCCAAAGGAAGACGCGCAAGAGCCATATTTTTTCCTGCAGTACCCATAACGGCTCGGTATTTTTTATAACATTCAATCATAGCTTCTTCTGTTATGCTCTTTGGTTTCATCTTCAGTTTAAAATCTACATACTGGCCTATCCTAGCATCTTTGAAACCTTTTTCAAATTCCTCCAAGACTTGTTCTCCGCCACTTCCAATCTTGTCTCTTGCAAGTTGCAAGATGTATGGATTCATTAGTTTATAGTCATCAAGATATTCCACATCCTCATCTCTGTCCATTATTCTGTCCATTGGTTCGCTTAGGTCTATTGCAATGATGTGACCATCTATTAGGTTAGTCTTCATTTTAGCGTCTCCGTCTCCAAAGTGTTGTGAGGATGCATCATAAAGAGCGCTAAAGACTGGAAATGTCATCTTGACAAAGTTGGAATTGAGGATTCTTGTGACCCTGTCAAGCAATACATTGTAATCCTCAAGCCTTTTTTTGACTGGATCAATCTGCGATTTCTCGAGAATTATCTCGTGTGAACCTACCTCGAAAGCGAATATTTCTTGGGTTACATGAGGGACATTGTCAGATTTTATTTGCCTATAGAGGTCATCAGCAAATCTCTTTGTGAACTTTGGAAGCTCGTCCTCTGCTTCTTTTTTATACTTGTCAAATTGTCGGTAACCCTTACTTTTGAAGAGGGCTTGTTTTACTATATCCTTGCCCGGCTTTGTTGACATTAATGCTTCTTTACTAAAAATCGACTCGTCCTTACTGCTCACATATTGGCACAACTTGTTTTGCTATTTATGCATTGAGCTCTTTTTTTGATTATTTGAATTAAATTAGGACTGAAAATAAAAAATCTGTGAAAAAGATAGAGATACTTGAAGAGGCTGCAAAGAGAGTCTATAACAATGTCAAACACCTGCCGGGAACAAAAGAATCTGCTGGAAATTTTGGCAAAGGTGCTGGTGGAGACATATCAAGAAGAATCGACATACTGGCGGAAAAAACAGTTCTAGATTATCTAAAGGAAATCAATTTTTCATGTATAGTGCTAGGTGAGGAATGCGGCAGGGTAGAAATTCCAGAAAATCCCCAGGGTTTCATAATAATGGATGCAGTAGATGGCTCTACAAATGCTGTAAGAGGCATTCCCTTTTCTTGTTGTTCCCTTGCATTTGCCACAGGAGAGAAGCTTAGCTCTGTTACTAATGCAGTAATCATAGATTTGTACAATGGGGATCTGTATTCCGCATCAAGGGGACACGGTGCCTTTATGAATGGAAAAAAGATTACAGTTCACAAAGAAAAGCCACTCTATTTTGTAGTGGGTCTTGACCTGTCAGGAATATCTCCAGATTCGTTGCAGAAGTTAGCTCCAATTATTTCAGCATCAAACCATATCAGACATTTTGGTGCTGTTGCACTAGAACTTGCTATATTTGCCCGCGGATTGGTAGACTTGTTCGTGGACCTTAGGGGAAAGCTTAGAATCACAGATGTTGCAGCTGGGTATCTCATAGCATTAGAGGCTGGCGGAATCATAGTAGATAAAAATTCAAATCCACTTGATTCTGACCTTGGATACGACAAAAAGATCTCATTTATTGCAGCAGCAAGTAAAGAGATTCTCGAAGAGACAATTGCAAAGTTGAACTTGCAATAGTGGATTTTTGTAAAAAATTCACCTAAGGTTAAGGAAAAAGTGTAAGCGCCCTTGGCGGGATTTGAACTCGCGTCGAGGCCGTGACAGGGCCCCATTCTAGACCGGGCTATACAAGGATTGGATTTACCCAAATCCTCTCTATACTACAAGGGCGTTGAAGTATTGTGCACAAAAATCTGAGTTTAAAGCTTTCTTTTCATCTGAAAATTTTGCAAAATACCTCAGTAGTAAGGCAATGGTAGGAGTCTAAAAGACTAAATTATACACAACTATGACCCTTCGCTATGGGTTCGTAGCTCAGC
>CAZMNT010000034.1:0-20078 GCA_964567715.1 uncultured Nitrosopumilaceae archaeon
TTCTCTGCCTAGTGTCTCTAAGTGAGACTCTTCTTTTCACATATCCTTTGTCAAGCAGATGTCTGAGGGCAAGCCTTACAGTTCTGTCAGGCAGCAGTGTCTTTGCTGCAAGTTCCTTTTGAGTCATGGAGCCTTCGTATTCTAGAGTCTTGAGCAGTAGCTTTGAACTTGGTGGCATGTTCAAAAGTTCGTCGGCAAGTTTTACCTTTTTTGCCATTGCAGAGACTGTGGTAGAGTCCTTTTTCATGCGTATAATATTAGCAGGCTGCGGAAATTTCGTGCACTCGACAATCTTGTCAACCTTGAATCTCTCTTTTCCATCCATCACAACCTCACATCGTAGACTGGATGAAATGTCGTCAATCTCTATGAAGCTGTCCTCTGGAACTATAAGTGGACGTCTTGTGATATCAAGTGAGTTTACTGATACAATGCAAAGCACTTTGGAGCCTTGATAAATTGCAGGTCCTCCTGCCGACATGGAATATGCAGAGGAGCCGATAGGGGTAGAAACAATTAAGCCATCACTGCTGTCATGCCAGAACTCTTCTCCATTTACACGTAAAACATATTCTACCAAAGTTGCGCTCTTTGAGGAAAAAATTGCAACATCGTTTAATGCTGGATAGACGCTCTTACCGTCAATTTTTATTCCAACCCTTGTGAGATGTTCTATTGTAAAATCTCCTTTTTTTAATCTGTTAAGATAGGTCGGGAATTCTTTCATATCAGTCTGAGCCATATAGCCGCTTGATTCAAACTCGTTGATTCCTAAAACAGGAGTGGTACTATTCATGAATCGATGAAAGTAGGACCTTACTCCTCGATCTCCCCCCGTGATTACTACATAGTCAATATCTTTTCCAATCGACTTGTTAGTAAGCACGACAGACTCGATTCCATGAGTCTCAAGCAACAGCCTAACTGACTTTACGGTTTGGTCCTGATCTTGACTGTAAATGGCCACCTTCATATCAGAGATTGTACTCTTGTACAATAAAAGCCTAAACTTGTGAGAACTTGACTAGGTTATACAGATAGGCGGCGTTTTGCTGTATAGCTCCTCCACTTGGTATTTTGGCAAGTCCCGTAGCTTTTGTTTCAAGCGCTGCTTGTGTTGCACCGACTGCAAAACAGATTGCCCACAGAGAATCTTTTTCCTTGAGATACGAACATGCAAAGGCTGCACAAAATATATCTCCAATACCTGTAGTGTCACCAATTTTCATGTTTGGAATATGCAAGTAATACAACCTATCTTTTACAAGCATCGTAATATCTTGCTTGTCAGTATAAAGAACATGCTTAACTCCTTTTTTTTGTAACGCAAGCATAGCATCCTTTCCTCGAAGGCCGGTAAGATAAAAGGCCTCATCAGGATCCGTTTTTATTGCAGAAACCTTTGCTATGTCAAGTAATGTTTTTTCAAGATATATTTTACCACCATCGTCAGTGCGTCGTAGATATCCTTGTGGATCAAGTAGTAAAAAATCCGAGTCTTCCCTTATCTTATCCAAAGTCTCTTCTGGTACCTCATCAAAGACAGGACTGATTATGAAACCGTCTGCATCCGAACTGCCAAATTCTATTTGATCACACTTTGTTTTGAGATATAATTCCCGTTCCGTTCCAAAAATCTTTAACAGAAAGCGCGTTGTTGGAATATTAGAAATCGAGTCTTGAGAGAGAAAGATTCCCTTACTTTCAAGGTCTTGCTTGAATTTAAAATCAGGGCCTACCTTGGTATGAAGATCCACATCAAACTTCATGTTCTTTGCAGTGAAACCGCAGTAAGCGGCAGGTCCTCCAAGAGTTTCCACAACAAGACCATCTCTTACTATCTCATCTATAGTACAGTGAGACAGTATTGCAAGTTTCATCAATCATATCCTGACGCCTATCCATTTAGCCCTTTTTCTGATTCTGTTTTTGAAGACAGGAGAGACAAATTATCTGACGTTTTTCTACTACAACCTCTACATTAGAACTCAGACAGACGTGGCAGAGGCCCCACATGCATTTCTAATTTTGTACGTGCCTTAAATTTCTTGATTAATACTAAATTTTTCGCAATGTTGGCAAGTCAAATGCGTTTATTTAGAGGCACATTACAGATACCGTATGCCACTAAAGCGTGCTAGCAGAGGTAGGAAGAAAGGAGGCAAGGGATCTTCGGATCGTATTCAGTGCACCAACTGCGGAGCCACAGTACCTCGCGACAAGGCAAAGAAAGTAACCTCAAGGCTAAATTTGGTAGAGCATAGCTTGGCAAAGGAACTTCGAGCACAAGGAGCATATATTGCAACACCGACGGTGTTAAAATATTATTGCATCTCGTGTGCCATTCACTTTGGCATACTAAAGATCAGGTCTGCCGACTCGAGACGTCAGACTGGCAGACTGCGCTAATCATTTATCTTTCTTGCTGTAGCAATTATTCTTTGAATGAGTGTTATTCCTGCAATTATTATTACTACGATGACAGCATACTTGAGAAAGTCTGCACTAATCATTCCAATTATTGCAATGACAAGCAGTCTCTCTGCACGCTCACCTATTCCGATCCCTTGTAGCTGAACTCCTAACGATTCTGCTCTTGCTCGTGTATAGCTTACAAGTAGAGACAGTGTTATTGCTAACAGTACAAGATATCCGTCAGAATAGTTTCCAATCAATATACCTAGAAATATTGCAACTTCGGCAATCTTGTCAAAGACAGAGTCAAGAAAAGCTCCTTTCTTTGAAGTCTTGCCAGTAACCCGTGCTACTTGACCGTCCACTACATCAAAAAATCCAGAGATCAACAACAAGATTCCACCAATAACAAAGGAATACTCCATGTGAATGCCGTAAACTATTGCAGACGCAAACGCAAATCCAAGTCCAACAGCTGTCCAGAAATTTGCAGAGAGTCCAGTGGATGCAAATGCTTGTCCTATCTTCTGTAGTGTTGGCTTCAGTCCTTCTCGGAAATTGTTGAGCATCTTTACTCTCAATCGTTCTTTAAGATTAAAGCGTTTATGCCCAAAGCACTAAAAATGCTCAAATAATATGAGATGGAAGGGCTCTTGTGGGTATAATAGCAAAGGGTGCAAAGTGCAACGTTATCGGTTGCGACAAGGATGGAGTTCGTTCTTTGACTACATCAAAAGTAGAAGGTACTGGCTTGAGTGTCTCTGGCGGAAAAAAGACAGTATTGTGCAAAGAACACTATAAGGAATGGAAGAAAGCCACAAAAGAAGACCGCGATGTTGAAAGAGCTAGATACAACAGGTTCTAGCCGCCGATTTCCTATGGTTTCTGTTGTCTAGAGAAAGACGAGAGCCTTTATAATGCCCTAATTTGTCAGACAATTAGATGAAGTCAAAACCAATGGGCGCACTATTTGGAGTTTTGGCTTTAGTTGCTATTCTTGCAATAGCTCAACCAGCTTTTGCAGCAAATGTCCAAGTAACAATCCCCAAGGGAGCAGCTACCACAAAAGAATGTTCAGACACAGACTGCTTCAATCCTCGAAGTGTCAACATCAATGTTGGTGATACTGTTACATGGTCAAATGCTGATACTGCTGGCCACACCGCAACAAGCGGCAAGCCATCAGATAATAATCCAGGCACTGTCTTTGACAGTAGTTTGATTTTAGCTGGTAAAACTTACTCAAGTCCTCCTTTCACCACTGCGGGAACATATGACTACTTCTGTCAGGTTCACCCATGGATGACTGGTCAAGTAATTGTCGGAGCGGCAGGAACAACTAATCCAAATAGCGGCAACAACATGACTGGAATGACTAACATGACTGGCACAGGTAACCAGACAGTTCCAGAATTTGGTCCAGTGGCGTCACTAGTTCTTGTATTTGCAATCATTAGTGTCGTCATATTCACCTCAAAGACTAGAGGATTTCTAAAACTCTAGATCTCCCATTTTTAATTTTTGTTACTTGAATGTCTCTTGTTATTGAAATATGCACTTGACAAATCTTTGTAGTACTTGGCAAGTTTTTTGTAGAGGCGTTTTGGTTTTCGGGGTTTTTCGGTACTTAGTGCATACAAGCACAAGACAGGAAATGCAATTGTGGCATCAGTATACACCATTATGACATCCTCGTGCGAGTCTTTTACCTTGCCCCAGCTTTTTCCTTCCTGCAGCGTGGCACCCGATAGTCCACCAGTATCTGGTCTTGCATCGGTTATCTGAATTATGTAATTTTGACCGCCATGTCCAAGTCCAAATATTTGGTCAAGTAGCGGACCTGTCTGCTGTGCAGTGTTTTTTGGAACTCCGCCTCCAATCTCTACTATGCCAGACTTTTTTGAGTTGTAGACTATGGCTGCTTGTTCTATGATTTCACGCACAAAATCCAAGTTGTACACCTTCCTTGCAAGCCGCAAGGGAGCAAGGTCTAGCGCAAGAGACGAGTCCTTCAATGTAGAGATGTAGACTGGAACATCGTAATCATATGCAGATACGACAAAGCTTCGCTCTGGATGTTTTGAGTGTGTCTTGGAGTATTTTCCCATCGCATTGCAAAACTCGGCTGTTGTAAATGGCCTGTCAGTAAGATTACTGGCAAACATCTTTTGCACTATCTTGTCTTCTTCCTTGAGAGTCTCATCTCCCTTGATGTATACGTCTCTTATTCTTACAATGTCCTTTTGGTACAATATCATGTCGTCTACCTCAAAGTGACCTTGTTTTATAGGCAGGTTCCATGCAAAGTGGTCTTCATGGTACACGTTTGCCCCGGTTGAGATAATCCAGTCAACAAACCCCCGCTCGATAAGCGCTTTGAAGAGACCTCCAAAGCCTACGGGCGTCATGGCACCGGATACGGTAAGACATATGGTAGCATCGTCTTCGATCATCTTACGATAGAGTTTTGCCGCCTCGCCTAGTTGCCTAGCATTGTATCCTGTGCTTGAATAGAGTTCGACCAGATCATCAATTCCCATTTCGGGTTTGATTCTCAGATGAGGAATATTTTTTCCATGAAAACTATGGTGATCCACGAACGGGTAATCTAATTTTGGGCTAAATAAATACTTGCTAACATCATTTTAACAACAATCTACCTCAAATACAGATTAAAAACTAGGAGATTGCTAACTTTACTTCGATTGCGTGATGGCGCGAGACTTTGTTATGCATGTCAACATGTGATTTTTCTTTGAAAACCAAGTTACACCTGTAACATTTCCATGCGGTCATGCTCATTGGTTCTTTATTACAATTTTACTATATAAGAGACGCGTAGGACTTCCACTTTTGATAATTTTTTGTCAGAAAATATCACAATACCAAATCATTACCACAATACAATCAGGATAACATGTCCGAATTTTTTCACATAGTATTTTAATAAGATTCTAGAACTCGAGATGAATGCGACCTTTCAAGCAAGGCAAGTGGAATCTAAACGAACTTGTGACTGATCCAGACTCGCAGGCATTTAGGAAAAAGCTTCAAGACATAGAGTCAAAGGTCAAGGCATTTGAAAGGAACAAGAATCGTCTGTCACCTGGCATATCGGAAATGAGGTTTCTTTCCATACTCCACTTCTTAGAGGAGATAATAGAAAGGTTCAGCGTGGTTTCCGGGTACGCATCACTTGAATACTCGTCTGACACCCAGTCCGACAAGATAACTTCACTTCTTACTAGGATGCAAAAGATTGGTGCCGAGATTGATAATCGAACACTGTTTTTCGACCAGTGGTGGAAAAAGCAACTTGATGAGAGAAACGCACACAGGCTCATGCAGAATACAGGTGAGCTTCGAGAATTTCTCAAACACAAAAGAACCTTGTCAAAATATTCTCTATCAGAACCGGAGGAGAAGATAATAAACACGTTGGATGTTACTGGTCATTCTGCGCTTGTAAAACTGTATGATAAAATCACAAACGCATTCCAGTTTACTGTAACGATTGATGGTAAGACAAGGACTTACACGCGAGAGGAGCTTACTCAACTTGTTCGCACCCCAAAAGCAAGAACAAGAGAGATTGCATACAAGTCACTATTGTCACAATTTGACAGGAACAAGGGAGTTCTCGGAGAGATATACCAAAACATTGTACTCAATTGGAAGGACGAATGCATTCAGATTCGAGGGTACACCTCTCCCATAGCTGTAAGAAACATTGGAAATGATGTGGACGACAAAACTGTAGAATCCCTTATTTCTGTATGTAGAACAAATGCAGACATATTTAGGAAATTTTTCTTGCTAAAGGCTCGCCTCTTGATGATGAAGAAGCTTCGAAGATATGATTTGTACGCTTCAATTCAGAAGAAGGAAGAAGAAAGATACACGTACGACAATGCTGTAAAGATGGTTCTTCAGACACTTGACAGTTTTAGCCCTGCATTGGGAGAGTTTGCAAAGAGAGTGTTTGTGGAAGACCATGTTGACTCACAAATAAGACTTGGGAAGAGAAGCGGAGCTTTCTGCAGCACCATAACGCCAAAGATAATTCCATATGTTTTGCTAAATTTCAAGGGAAGGACAAACGACGTATTTACCATGGCCCACGAGATAGGACACGCAATTCACAGCATTGCAGCATCAGACAAGTCAATCTTCATACAAGAAGCTCCCCTGCCGCTAGCAGAGACCGCATCAACGTTTTCTGAGATGCTGCTCTTTGACAGGATCTTAAACCAAGTTTCTGAAAAGGAACAGCAGTCCATTCTAGTAGAACATATTGATGACCTTTATGCCACCGTTGGAAGACAGGCCTATTTTACAGTCTTTGAAATAGATGCACACAAAAAGATAGGCGAGGGATCAACAGTACAAGAGATATCAGCCCTGTACCTGAAAACGCTAAAGGAACAGTTTGGCACAGCGGTTACAATATCGCCAGACTTTGCTGTAGAGTGGACTTGCATCCCGCACTTTTTCCATTCTCCGTTCTATTGCTACTCGTATTCTTTTGGAAACCTGTTGTCGTTATCGCTCTTCCAACAATACAAGAGGGAAGGTAAGTCGTTTGCTCCCACTTATATAAAGATTCTTTCTGCGGGAGGATCAAAGAAACCAGAGAACTTGCTTAAAGAATACGGCATAGACATTACTTCCGAAAAGTTTTGGCAGAAAGGATTTGATTACATCAAGAACATGACAAGAAGACTTGAAAAAGTGATAAACTAAAAGCGCCTGGCAGCCAAGCGCCCTCAGCTGCCAGGCATGTTCCCCTACGGTTTGAACCGATGTCACTGTCCGGAGACATTCATTATAATTTAAACTATTTGGAGGAGATCTAAAACTATTTTATTTTATTACGTTAACTACTTCGCAAGTGAAATATCCAAGATGTTGCAATAAGGATCCAGAGTATCTTATTACTTATGATTGTGGCCCCGATCCCCAAGAAACAATGTTGGTATGCAAAGAACACTTTAAGGAAGAGCCATTCCAGAGATTTGCAGTAAAGATAGAAAAGCTACGTGAGTAGACTTAATAATTCGACTTCAAGATTTGCTATCAATGAAATATGTTATTGTATCAATTTTCATCTTGTTAGTTTTTGTCGCTTTTCCAATGACTGTCTATGGACAGAAGCCTGAGCTTGCAACATATCGCGAGACTGCCCATGTACTAGTAGATGACGTATCACAGAATCAGACTAGCGCTTTCATAACTTTGTCGACTGTAAGCAACTTGGAGATGCAGGTTCCAACAGATGTCGATGGCTCCATCCATAACGCACAAAATGTGACATCTGTGAGCATTACAAATGCGCCAAACTGCGCATTTGCCGCTACGACCCACTTTTCCAACGGTACTGCAATAACTCCTACACAATCTTGTGTTATAATTACTATCTTGGACCAGTCTTTGATACAAACTCATGATCTGCCAAAGATCCAAAATCAAAGTCAAGCTTTAGCAGATACCATGATTGACAAAATAAATAAGGCTTTTAGCATCAATGCGCAACGATGGCAGGTTTTTGTAAGACCAGTGCCCCAACGTGAGCTTACCGCTGTACCAGTAACAGGGGGTTCACCTTCTGCCAATGCATCCATAAATGTAGTCTACACATTCCCGTATGCCAAGACAAGTTATCTTTTTGATTCGCTTTCTTCTGTACTGATTCCAAACCAGATAAGAAGTGCAGGAGGGTTTTACGATGCAGCAAGACAGATGAGTGAATATAGCGATTCCAGCATGACTTTTGAGATTCTACCTCAGCAAAATAATACCTCACTATACCAATTACAGGTAGCGCGCTATTACCCCATGTCGCACGGTACAATCACCATCAAGCCCCTCCAATTGCTTGGTATAAACCAACTAGTCAGATCCTCCTACTTTAATGTTGGATTCTTTCCTCTGAACTCACTTCTTGAGGTATCAGCTCTGTCTAAAAACAACATTGCAATAACTAGCCACGGCGGAGATACTTTACCTACGACCATTAAAAATGGTCAAAGGGTTCCAACCGATCTTACAAAGGCTGGTTGGGTATTTGATCCTGACTCTGGAAAACAAATTTTTGCCGTCTATCTTTTTGGAAAAACCACATCTACTACAGACGATGATTTAACATTAACAATAAGCCCATCGAATGCCACTTCGCCAGAAAATAAGACCAACAATGATAACAACCCACCTACTACAGACTACTCGGTTTATATAATAATCGGCATCGTTGCAGCCGGTGCAGGTGCCGTGTATCTTTTTACTAGAAGAAGATAATCAAAGAATAAGAACCGCTGCAGCAAATACGGTGGTCCATCTGCCCTGCGGATCACCGACAGCGCTCTGTGTAATGTTTCTTGTCTTGTATATCTGGTCAGATATTTTCCATTGCTGCTTTTTTTCGTCCCAGCTCTTGTTTACATCAAACTCTATTCCAAGTGACGAGGCAAGCATCTGCGCTGCAATGTCTTCGGCGTATTCGCCAGCTTCTTTTTCTGTCTCACCAAACGAGTGGTATTCAGAAAGATAGCCATACTTTGTCTTGTCTTTAGGCTCTGCAATTCCCACGGATGATGCCAAAAGACGGTGTGGTTCATTGGTCTCGTTTCTTGCATAGATAACAAATTGGACACTGCCTGGTCTTATCAATTTCAGTCCTTCCGCCCTTGAGATGAGTTTTGCGCCGGGTGGAAATATGCTGGAAATTAGAACGATGTTGGTTCCTGCAATTCCTGCATCGCGTAGTGCGTACTCAAAACTTGTCAACCTGTCTTGGTGTACGCCTTTTCCTCTTGTAAGGAATAGTTTTTTTGCAACAAGATCTAACACGATTCCAATCTAATTTTGGATCTTTAAAAATTTATTGAAAGTTAGAAAAAATCAGTTCAGAGTTTGTAATGCCTCTATGATTTGTTGTCCGTGTGACTTGACGTCAATGTCTCGAAATATTTTGGCGATTTTGCAGTCCCTGTCCACAATAAAGGTTGAACGTTTTGCAAGTCCTGCCAAGTTGAGTCCAGCATATATCTTGCATGTAGATTTGGTTGTGTCGCTAAGATGTAAGTATGGTACATGGTATTCATTGACGAACTTTTTTTGGTCTTCAACCGTATCTACAGATATGGCAAAAAGTTCTGCATTTTGTTCCTTTATCTTCGGATACGCCTTTATGGTCGCTTTGGCCATCTCAAAGACCTTCTTTGATGGGCATGCAAAGAGGCGGTTTTTTGGATAAAAACACAATACGACCCTTCGTTGACCCTTAAAGGAGCCTAGTCTAACAACGTTTCCGTCATTTGCAGTAAGTTCAAAGTTAGGCGCACTGTCTCCTTCCTTCATACCTCTATACTTTTACGTTATAGATTTAAGACTATTTGCATTCCAAGTGGGATTCCAGCCTAGATTAAAAATGATTTTTTGAATGTCTTCTGATAGTGCCTTATCGAGTTGAGAATAATCTTTTTTGCGCTTGCAGCATTCTTCCACCCCACGATCTCTACCTTTTTTCCCTCTAGTTGCTTGTATACCTGAAAGAAGTGTGCAATCTCCTTTAGATGATGTTTTTCCAGATCTGTAATGTCTTTCATGCCTGCATATCTTGGATCATTTTTTGCAACGCAGAGAATCTTGTAATCCATCTGGTTAGAATCCTTCATACGCAGCAAGCCAATAGGCCTTGCTTCAATTAAGACTCCTGGAAAAGTAGAGTTTGTAACTAGAACTAGGGCGTCCAACGGGTCACCGTCGTCAGCATAAGTCTGCGGTATGATACCGTAATCTCCCGGATAGTACAATGGCGAAAAAAGGACTCGGTCAAGCTTGATTATGTTATTTTTTTTATCATACTCGTATTTGTTCTGAGATCCTTTTGGTATCTCAACTATTACATTGATGATTGTGGGTACTTTTGGACCTGTTTCAATATCATGCCACAAATCCATAATGATTACTGTCACAAAAAAAGCCTAATTTAATTGGAGTTTTACGGCGAATCAGCAGGCATAACCAAGTTTTTTAATTTTTTAGTTCATACGTGTTATTTTTTTACAATAGAATAGAAATTAAAGACAAAATAGATCAAACTAATGGAAAACAATCAAATTATTACGTACTGCAATACCACAGAACACAAATAGGAAAGAAAAGAGTCGAATATAGTATGAAAGCAGCTTATGTAAAAGGTCCTGCGGTGGTAGAGATCAGAAACGTTTCAAGGCCAAAAGTAGAGAAAGGAGAACTCGTAGTAACTATGAAGTCATGCGGTGTGTGCGGCTCGGATCTTGAAAAGATCTATGGGCAGTACAGTCAGCCATCCATGAGACTTGGTCATGAGCCATCAGGAATAGTATCAGAAGTTGGCCCAAATGTCAAGAATTTCATGAAGGGAGACAGGGTTTTCGTGCATCATCATGTGCCATGCTACTCGTGTCATTTTTGCTTTCATGGAAATGAAACAATGTGCCAGAAATATTCCGAGACCAATCTTAGTCCATGTGGCCTTGCAGAAGAGTTCCAAGTGCCAGAGTGGAATGTTGCACATGGAGGAGTAATCAAGTTGCCAGACCACATAAGTTTTGATGAAGCATCCATGATAGAGCCATTAGCATGCTGTGTTAGGGCATGGAACAAGCTCAGATTCAAGGAGGGCGACTCTGTTGCGATATTTGGTGCTGGACCTACAGGCATGATGCATGTAATGCTTGCCAAGGCCTTTGGAATAAAAGACGTTTTCTGTTTTGACCTAAACGAGTTTAGGTTAGGTTTTGCAAAAAGACTTGGCATCACATCTGCAATCCACTCCACAGACCCAGAGGTTCAACAAAAAATCTTGTCAAACACGCAAAACAGAGGAGTTGATATCGCAATAGTCTCGACAGGCAGCGTGAATGCAATTGTACAATCAATTGATATTGTCAGAAAGGGAGGAACCGTAGTTCTTTTTGGAGTACCATCCAAGGATGCAAAGATTTCACTGGATATCAGTAAAGTGTATTCTAAAGAGATTACAATTACGCCAAGCTATGCTGCCTCCGAGGCAGACACCAATATGGCGTTCAAGCTAATCGAAGAAAAAAAGGTTGATGTGAACAGACTCATCACACACCGGTTTGACCTTTCCGAATCTGCAAGAGCATTAGAATATGCTCACCAAGGAAATGACTCTATGAAGATAGTCGTTACAAATTCAGAAAGGCTTAACTAAGGCAAATTTTTTGGAAAGTGATATGGACTGGGGATTAAAAAATCGACTTGCGCGAATAATAAAACCATATGATAAGCGCGGTGTGATGCTTGCAGTAGACCATGGTTATTTTCTAGGCCCTACTGAGAGGCTGGAAGAGCCAAGAAAAACTATTGCTCCGCTCTTACCTCATGCAGACTCTTTAATGCTTACACGCGGTGTACTACGAACATCAATCGATGCAAGCTATCCAATACCGGTAGTGCTTCGAGTGTCTGGAGGCAGCAGCATAATAGGTAAAGATCTTTCAAATGAAAAGATTACAACGTCTGTAAAAGACGCAATCAGATTAAATGTATCAGCATTAGCAATGTCAATATTTGTAGGTGCTCCTTACGAGCACGAATCACTTGTTAGCCTTGGCAACCTCGTAAACGAAGGCGAGGAGTATGGAATACCAATTCTTGCCGTTACTGCAGTGGGAAAAGAGCTGGAGAAAAGGGATGCAAGATACTTGAGCTTGGCATGCAGAATTGCAGCAGAGTTTGGCGCACATCTAGTCAAGACATACTATTGTGAGAATTTCGAGAAGGTGGTAAGGTCTTGTCCAGTCCCAGTAATAATTGCAGGCGGACCAAAACTTGCAACTGAACTAGATGCACTAAAGCTCACCTATGATGCAATACAGGCAGGAGCTGCAGGAGTTGACATGGGGAGAAACATTTGGCAATCAGATCATCCAGTTGCAATGATCAAGGCAGTAAAAGCCATTGTACACCAGCGTGCTACAGTAAAAGAGGCCCACGAAATATTCAAACAATTAATGGTTCCAGAGAAACCAACCAAGCCCAAAGCTGTCATCAGAACTAAGAAATCTTAGACAGGTGCACGTGCACAATCTTCCATTTTTGAAATTTTACCAGAACAAATGTACCTCTACTCTCCATTGATAGGTGCTGACCGCTAAAACTATAATTGTCCACTATCATTCCGCTTTGTTTTACAGTAAAAGTGGCCACTGCGCAGCTGTCAAATATGTCTATACGGACATTTTTTATTTCGCATGCGTAATCAGATATGCTTACAAATCTGAGTTGTTGCAATGCAATTGTAGTCGCATAGTCTTTTAGATCAAATGGGGGCACATCACTATAGCTTGAAAATCTAGCGTCATCAAGCTGAATTGCGCTCAGTGGAGCCAGGTTCTTTGTTTTGCCTGAATTAAAGAAAGTCGTAATGACATCAGATATCTCTTCTTTATCTCCCAAAATCGATATTGCTTGCGATGATTATACTTTAAGTCTTGTGAAGACAACGTGCCAGATATCCGGATGTAGAAATATAGTTGGCGACTACGCTTTTTACTAATTTGTTCATTTTTACCAGCAATATTTATAAATTATATCCGATGCAAAAATTATAGACTAAAATGAAGTTAGGAGGCTCGGCAAGCATTTCTAGTATTCTGCTGCTAGTCGACCCTCTGCTGTAGGACTACAGCAAACTGTTTGGAGTTAAAAAATTATGGAAAAAATGTCAGGTGCTAGATCTTTAATGGTTGCTCTAGAGAAGGAGGGCACAAACATAGTCTTTGGACTACCCGGAGGAGCAAATCTTCCAATTTATGATGAGCTCTACAAGAGCAATATCAGACACATACTTGTCAGACACGAGCAGTCAGCATCACATATGGCTGACGGCTTTGGCAGAGTGAGCAGACGACCCGGCGTATGCTTTGCAACTTCAGGTCCTGGAGCAACAAACATTGTGACTGGAATTGCAACCGCTCAAGCAGATTCTGCTCCAATGATTGCGGTTACAGGCCAAGTTCCAACCAAGATGATTGGAAGAGATGCTTTCCAAGAAAGTGACATAATTGGAATCACAAACCCGATAGTCAAGTACGCGTTTCAGCCTATGACTGCATCAGAGATTCCAGAGGTAGTGAAAAAGGCCTTTTACATCTCGGCAACAGGAAGACCCGGTCCTGTACTGATTGACATACCAAAGGATGTACAGCAGAACGAAGCAGAAATTACATTTCCATCAGAGGTAAAGATAAGGGGATACCATCCCTGGGTAGATCCGGACATTGCAAAGATAATGCAGGCAATAGAGATGTTGCTTTCTTCTCAAAGGCCTGTAATTTTGGCAGGCGGAGGAGTGATAATTTCAGGAGCTTTTGCTGAACTTCAATCAATAGCAGAGTTGTTAATGATTCCAGTTGTAACTACATTCAAAGGAAAAGGGGCTTTTCCAGAAAACCATCCCCTCGCACTTGGTCCAATAGGAATGCACGGTCATGCAGAGGCTAACAAAATAATGGTGGAAGCAGACTGTGTTCTTGCATGCGGTTCTAGGTTTTCAGACAGGTCGGTTGGAACGTTTGAAGAGTTTGAGAAAAATCTCAAGATAATACACATGGATGTAGACCCAGCCGAGATTGGAAAGAACCAGACAACACAGGTAGCAGTGGTAGGAGATCTCAAAGCATCTCTTAGAATAATGGTAAAGATGCTAGTTCAAAAGTCCATCAAGAGAACCGGAGACAACCCATGGTTAAAGCGAGTAAATGAGACAAGGGAGTACTACAGACAGAACCTAAAGATCCATCCACATCCGTTGGGGGCAGCCAAGGTGTTACGAAAGTTGCGAGAAGTGCTACCCGCACAATCCATTGTAACAACCGAGGTAGGCCAGCACCAGATGTGGGCGTCGTTATTTTTTGATGTGATACACCCTGGGACTTTCTTTAGCTCTACAGGTCTTGGTACCATGGGATGGGGATTTCCTGCTGCAATAGGAGCAAAAGCTGCCAAGCCAGACGTTCCGGTGCTCGACATTGCAGGAGAGGGCAGCTTCAACATGACAGAAAATTCCCTTGCGGTATCGGTCCTAGATGACTTGCCTGTGATTGTATTTCTATTAAACAACTTTTCACTTGGAATGGTCGCGCAGTGGCAACGAACTTTCTATGACAGGCGTATGATTGGAATAGACCTCAAGAACTGTCCAGACTATGTAAAGCTTGCAGAGTCATACGGAGCACAAGGACTCAGAGCAGAAAGCATAGATGAGATAGAAAAGGCAGTACAAACAGCACTTAAGAGCAATGTTGCAACAGTCATAGATATCCCAATTGATCCCCAGGAAGATGTCTTTCCGTTTGTAGCTCCTGGAACGCCTCTCAAGGACATGATCTTACCATAGTGAGAGATTCATGTGGTCCATAATCTCCGTCTTGGTCGAAAATAAACCAGGGGTTCTTTTCAAGGTGACTCATCTATTTAGGTCAAGAAACTACAACATAGATAGCATATCAGTTGGTGTGACAGAAAACCCAGAGTTCTCAAGGATGACAATTACAACATCTGCTGACGAAAAGCAACTCAATCAGATAATCAAGCAACTTGACAAGATGATAGACACTGTAGAAGTAAAGCAATTAGACGAGAAAAAGAGCATATATCGAGAACTGATCCTAATGAAGATAAAGATAACAAAGCCATCAGACATCATGGAGATAACTGATCTTGCAAATGCCTTCAAATGCAATGTACACGATGTAAGAAAGTCATCAATCATTGTTGAGATTACGGCAACGCCTGACAGAATCAACGCATTTGAGGATTTGGTACGAGGATATGGCATACTTGAGATAACAAGGACAGGCATCTGTGCACTAGAAAGAGGTGCGGGCAGTGAAAGTTAGAATCTTTGATACTACATTAAGAGATGGGGAGCAGACCCCCGGTGTAGCCCTAACACCAGAGCAGAAACTTGCTATTGCTCAAAAGCTAGATGAGTTGGGAGTGGACGCCATAGAGGCCGGATTTCCTATAATCTCAGATGGCGAGAGAAGGGCAGTAAAGGACATTGCCCATGGTGGCTTGAAGGCAGAAATTTGCGGCCTGGCAAGAACTGAAAAGAAGGACATTGACGCGGCAATAGCTGCAGGACTAAGGTATATTCACACATTTATTGCAACATCTGACATTCATCTAAAATACAAGCTCAATCTTAGCCGGGAGCAAGCAGTTGCAAAGGCAATAGAGGCAGTAGAGTACGCAAAATCACATGGACTACAGGTAGAGTTTTCTGCAGAGGACGCTACAAGGACTGATAGAGAGTTTCTCAAAAAAGTTTTCAAAGCAGTCACAGAAGCTGGGGCTGACAGGATAGACATACCGGATACAGTTGGATATTCTACACCACAATATATTGCCGCAATAACAAAAGATACTATTGATGCCACCCATTTGCCTGTGAGCGTTCATTGTCACAACGATTTTGGATTGGCGGTGGCAAATGCTATATCTGCAGTCCAAGCAGGGGCACAATGTGCACATGTAACTATAAACGGCATTGGTGAGAGAGCAGGCAACGCATCACTTGAAGAGTTTGTAATGGCATTACAGTGTCTACAGTTTGACAAAAAGTTTGAGACAAACATCAATTCCAAGCTACTTTATGAGACATCAAGGTTTGTCTCAAAACTAGTGGGGGTCCAAGTCCAGCCAAACAAGGCCATAGTAGGCGAGAATGCTTTTGGACACGAGTCAGGAATTCACACTCATGGAGTCTTGAACAATCCTCTCACCTACGAGCCAATAAGCCCCGACCTTGTTGGCAGAGCGCGTTGGTTCCAAGTAGGAAAACATGCTGGAGCACACGGCGTCTCAGCCATGCTTGAAGAATACGGAATCCAGCCATCAAAGGAACAGATACGTGAGATACTAGAACGTGTCAAGAAATTGGGAGATCAGGGAAAGCATGTCACAGATGTAGAGTTGCTCTCAATTACGGGCGAGGTAATGCGCCAAGAAGGTTTGAGAAGGCTTGTGCATTTGACGGGTTTCTCAGTATCCACCGGCATTGGCAACATGCCTTATGCGTTTGTCAAGCTAAACATAGAGGGAAAGGACTTCATAAGTACAGATTACGGAGTAGGTCCAGTAGATGCATCTATCAATGCAATACAGAAGATCACAGGCGAGATTGCCAAGGTAAGAATAAAGGAGTACAAACTAGACTCAATCTCCGGAGGGTCTGAGGCATTGTGCGAAGTTACAATAAAGGTTGAAGATGCTTACGGTAATCAGGCCTCTGCCAAGTCCATTGGCGAAGACATTGTAATTACAAGTGTTCAGGCCATGATTGATGGTATAAACAGAATCATGCTCAAAAAAATTCTTAAACAAAAAAACTTGGGACACTAGATGTACAGGATTTCACTCATAACAGGAGACGGCATAGGTCCCGAACTCTCCAAGTCGGTTACAGAGATACTATACGTGATACACGACAAGATCGGATTAAAGCTGGAGATAAGTGCGGTAGAAGCAGGAGACATTGCACTAAAAAAGACAGGCAGGGCATTGCCAGACTCTACACTTGATACAATAAAAAAATCCGATGCGTGCCTCAAGGCTCCAGTAGGGGAAAGTGCCTCAGATGTAATTGTGGTGCTAAGACGAATGCTTGACCTTTATGCCAACATCAGACCTGCAAAATCATACCCCAACATGCCTGCACTCAAAGAAAACATTGACCTTGTCATAGTAAGGGAAAACACCGAAGACCTCTACACAGGAATGGAGTTTGATGTTGGAAGGGTAGCTGTTGCGTTAAGAACCATATCAGAATATGCTTCAAAGCGCATCGCAAGATATGCGTTTATGACTGCAGACCAGCGAGATGCAAGGAAAAAAGTGACATGTGTTCACAAGTCAAATGTAATGAGAAAGACAGATGGTCTCTTTGCAAGATCTTGTGCGGAGGTGGCAAAAAATTTTGGCAGCATAACATTTGAACAGATGTATGTTGATGCCTGCGCCATGAATCTGATTAGGCAGCCAGAATCTTTTGATGTCATTGTAACAACCAACTTGTTTGGGGACATACTGTCAGACGAAGCAGCACAAGTAGTTGGAGGCCTTGGCATGGCACCTGCAGCAAATATAGGAGAGAGATTTGCCCTTTTTGAACCAGTACACGGGGCAGCCTTTGACATTGCCGGCAAGGAAGCTGCAAACCCTTCGTCGTTTATCCTGTCTACAAAGATGATGTTTGAGTGGCTTGCAATGAAACATAACGACTCCAAGTCACTTGAGGTATCAAAGAAGATAGGAGAGGCCGTATACGGCGTGGTAAGGGAAGGAATAAAGACAAAAGACATTGGCGGTAACAAGACCACTGGTGAGTTTACCCAGAAGGTTATCTCAAAACTTACTTGAGATCTGACACCGGCGGCTCACGCGACCAGAAAAACATTGCAAGGCTGACAGGTATCATTATCATCACTGCCACGCCAAAGCTGACCCAGTAGAATGTCGGGTCGATTCCCCTGATAAGTGGCACCGGAAATACCGTATAGGCCCATACAAATGCAATAAAACCAAGCAATACCTTGTTCTTTTTGAAGACTCGCCAGCCAAGTTTACGCTTTGTGACATAACATTTCTTACAGCGTGTCTGGTCATTTGTCATGCACGAGTCGCAGCAATGCTTGTCGCAAAAGTAACACGTATGATCTCCAAAGTCTGAACCACAAAAATCACATTGTTGCACAATTAATTCTAGTAAAATCGAAATTTATCCTTTTAGGGAAAGAGCCTTTCTGGATCACGCGGATACAGGACAACTTCTCGTACATTGTCAATCTTTGTCAGTACAGACATTAGCCTGTCAAGGCCCAGTCCCCATCCAGAGTGTGGTGGCATTCCCCAGTCAAACGCTTTGAGATGATCCTCAAACTGTGACGGGTTTAGGCCTTGCTCAACGAGTCGTGCCCTGATTTTGCTTGGGTCATGCAAGCGCCTTCCTCCAGACGAGAGCTCCAGATATCCGTACTGCAAATCAAACGACTTGGAATAGTAAGGATTGTCATCTTTTTCATGTATATAGAAGGGTTTTAGCTTCATAGGCCAATCAATTAGGAAATAAAATCCTTGATGTATCTCTCCAAGTTTTCTTAGATGAGCGTCTTGCAGGTCATCTCCTTCTGCTAAATGGATGCCTTCGCCTTCAAGCTCTTTGATGGCTTGCGTGTAGTTCACTCTCTCAAACGGAGTTTTGGGTTTTTTTACATCGATTCCTAAAACCTTTTGCTCCAAGATGCAGTTCTTTTCAACGTGTTCAAAGACATCAGTTACAACTTTTTCTAGGACCTCCATCACATCCAGATAATCCATAAAGTCTGCCTCGATGTCTACACTTGTAAACTCGGTAAGATGCCTTACAGTATGAGATTTCTCTGCCCTGTAAAATGACGAGATCTCAAAGACCCGCTCAAGTCCTAGAGTTAGTTGTTCCTTGTAAAGCTGTGGGCTCTGCGCAAGATAGGCCTGCTTGTCAAAGTATTTCAGAGAAAACAAGTTTGCCCCCCCTTCACTTGCGCTTCCAATTATTTTTGGAGTATTTACCTCAATGAAGCCAAGTTCTACCAGAGTTTTTCGTATTGACTGCAACACGTGATGCCGCATCTTGAAGATTGATGCGGTTTTCTGGTTTCTCAAGTCAAGTGCTCGTGCGTTAAGCCTGTTGTCTATGTTACTTTCAAGCCTACCTATGGGGTCAATCGGTAAGGGATGTACCGCTCTTGAAAGAATCTCTATTTTTTCTGACTTGAGCTCAAATGGAAAGTCTCTTGCCTTTGTTTCCTGTACAGTGCCAGTGATTCGCACGACGCTCTGCCTGTTTAGGTCTTTTACTTGTCTGCTGCCTTCCTCTCCGACAACCACTATTTGTGCCACACCCGTTACATCCCGCAGTGTCAGAAAAGTAAGCTTGCCAAGCTCGCGAAGATCCTCGACCCATCCTCCGACAATTACCCTCTGGCCCTTCATGTAGGCATTTAGGTTCCCAATGTAATGTGTTCTTTTCAAATCCAACGAGTTTTCTCACTTTCTCTCAAATTCAACAACTAGTTCTATCTTTCGGAGGTCTTTTGACACCGCGATTACTTTGTCTATATCAATTGGAAACCTCGGAGTCTTCTTTCCTGAAACAATGGCCTTGGTCTTCTTGACCCCTCCCGGAGCCCATAGTTGGTTGATTGCCAATATCTTGATTGGAAAGAACATATCTTCGATGAATTTTTTATCATCGCATCTTTCCTCTACTAGCCATAGCTTGCCTTGAAACTCGCCCTGAAGTATACGGTAGAGTTCCCTGCTTTGCCGTATGGTCATAATATCGGTGCTGCTAAGATAAAGCACGTAGCTCCCCTTGGACTCTTGGCAGGAGTTGAGTGTGAATTTTTCGATCTGATGTATTTTTTGCGATAGTTGTACCAGTTTTATAGATGCGTTAACGTCTGCTTTTGTGAGTTGACCCGAATCAAGCTTAGACTCGCACTGCGGGCATAGAATGCCATTCATTGCATCAAAGCTACAAATAGGCGTCCTCAAGGAAATCGATTTTTTGCTTACGGGAACTGGAAGATAAACTATGCGATGTCTGG
>CAZMNT010000035.1:0-19316 GCA_964567715.1 uncultured Nitrosopumilaceae archaeon
TTGCAAGAATGCAAATGTTGGATCAGAGAGTGTGACAGTGCAGCCGTTAAGACATTCACAGAAGCAGTACATCTGTTATGATAACATGCAGTGGCACTGGGTTGCATTTTATGGCATAAATGGCCTGATCTTTGGCATGCCAGTACTTGCTGTGATCAAAACGGCTGACAAAAACAGTATCTGGAAAGAAGGATTGAGATGAGCTCAAGGAAAATAAAGACAAAAGAAAATCTAACTCTTCCTCTAGCTCTTTCAATAACTGGCGGCATCTTTATGATCCTTGGAGGAATTACGCTGACTTTAATGACCACATGGATACAATCCATGCCATTATCGCAATTCATGAGAGATGCAATGATGAGCACGATATGGAACCTAGTCATGCCGAGGAGTTTTGATCCAATGTTGATAGCAGTATTTTCTGGAGTATCGATTGGAACTGGTACCGCAGTCCTCGTTGGTAGCTACAAGATTTACACAGATCCGAAAGGAGAACGCGTCTGGGCATTTGTTGTTTTAATATCTTCAATAGTAGGACTTTTCTGCGCAAGCGGCTTTGGAATAGGCGGCGCAGCTCTTGGGATACTTGGAGGGATAGGCACGCTCTTGTCAAAAAAAGCACGCTACCGCTAAAAGATGTCATGGTTTCTGTAAATCTGGATTCTGTTTCTTTCTGATATTATAAACAGCATCTGTTTTTTACCTTCTTGCGACTGATAATCGTCTTTTAACTTTTTAAGAAATGGTGCTTATTCTAATTGTATGTCCTCTTCACTGGCAAATAAAACGAGAAAAAGTGGTACAGTCAACCCAATGCATGAAAGGCACGAGTCAGTCTATGAGGTTCATTTAACGGAGCTGCTGCAAGAGGCAAGGGAGAGGTTAAAGAGACTAAAGGCTGACCCTCATACTCTACACGAACAGCTAAAAGAAATGGAAGATGAGATCCAGACTCTGGAAAATTTGCATGAAAACTATGATCATAGCATGGATGTTTTTAGAGGCATTTAACAGTTTGAGAATTAATGTATAAATTTTGATTTTGCCTATGATCCCTCAGAAATTATCAATAGTGATAACAGAGAAGGTTCTTTTTATTTGGCAAATCCAATGATGATACGATGCGCGATATCTTGACCCTCAAAAAGAAGATCCTCGATTGGCTATCAGAGGACGAGATTGAGTCCAAAGAAATTTCAAACGATTATGCTGACTTTCAATTTACACTGCCAAATGCTTTTGGCCTGGGATTTACAGTAGATATTGCAAAGCCAAAGAAAAAATCTGTTCTTCAGATCGTTACCAAGTTGGTTCATCCAACTGAAATACAAAAAGCCGTGAATTCACTTGACGATGAGGAAAAACTAGAACTGTTTGAGAGTCTCAAAAGGGAACTACTAAAGCTTGGGGTCGATTATGAGATATCTGCCATTCTTGACAGCATCACATTTGCTAAATTTGTATATCTGGACGATATAACAAGAACGCTTTTCACAGAGTCATTGAGGAATGTAAGAAATGCTGTACTGCTTGTAATCTCGCTGCTTGCCGGAAGGTTTTCTACCGGCTACCAGTCACTTCCACCCCACACGCACTTGCATGTCAGTTCTCCGTATGGTTAGTGAAGGAAAAATCTATGAAAAGTTTAAAGAACTATTCATTTTGGAGCCACAAATAGATGGAATATGCTACATATTTGTAGAACAGCCAAAAGAGTTGCATGGTCATCCATTCCGTTTTAGGAGATTTTTTGTCACAGATAGGCTCACTTTTGTTCCAAAACATGCTTATAGAAGTGAGATGAGTTAATGATAGAACAGGCCCTGTGGGTTCTTGTTGGTGCAGTTGGATTTCCTCTCATCTGGATTCCCGGAATTCGCTCAAAAAATCGTAGGATTATAGTAAACTGGATTGGAATGGATATCTTCTTTTTTTCTTGGTTCTGGTTGCCATTTACAACACAACCAAAAATATCAGGACTATTTGGTAATGTGCTGTCAGGAGAGGGAATTGCACTATTTATTTTTGGAATGATTTTTGTTGCTATGTCAGCACGAAAGATTCTCAAGGTAGTGGGTCCCGCAGGTCATGCTGTGCCCACAAGCCTTGTAACTGATGGGCCTTACAGGTTTGTCAGACATCCACTCTACTGCGGCCTGTTTTTGGGAATGCTGGGGTGGTCTCTTATCTGGGGAGGAGTGTATGCCATATTCCTTATGCCACTTTTGTATCTCTTCTTGAGGATAGAAGCACGATTTGAGGAAAAGCAGGTAATGAAAAGGTTTAGTGAGGAATATGTTGCTTATCGAAAAAAGACTCCGGCATTCTTTTCAATTGTCCTTGCCATTCCGCCAATACTTGTTATCATCTCAATTATTGTAGGCATCTTGTTTGGCCAAATTTCTCTCCTATGACAGATTAAGTTTAGCTAACACCTGAAATACTCGTTTACTGATTAACCGCTTTCCAGCAACAACATTCCTTCAGTCTACAGTTCGGGCAATCAAAAGGTGATGGGCTTGACTTACATTCTTGAGGCAGACAGCCACAATCAGAACACCTGATCTCCATATACAAACTAAAAATCACTTGTAACTTAACAGTTCACTCCAAATAGTGAAACTAACCTAACCAGAGTCGAGATTGAATTTGTTCCTTCTAATAAGAACCAAACTTGAAACTGCAAAGGCTACCAACATGGCTACAGAAACGCTAATTGGAAATTCTGGAATCGCCTGAGTGCCTCCGATGGTAAGCGTTGTGGAATCAGAAATGTTATTGCTTGTTACAAATGAGTTTGGTACTGTAATGTGGACTGCAATTAGGGAGCCGTTTACTTCTGTAACCGGTTTTAACTGCACGCCTCCTAGCGTGGTCGTAAGGTTGCCTCCTAGCAAATCTGCAGGTATCATGATTTCATAGTGGACAAAAGCCTGCGAGAATATTCCAGACACAGAAAAGATGATGCTTTTTTGTGTCTCGTTGAACGAGGGATTTGTAGCAAGTTTTCCATTGGTACCAACCAAGACGGTGAAATTTTTTCTGGCAGCCGTAACATTGTAAGACCTTTGGCTCATGGACATGTTTCCCATACTTCCCATATTCTGATCCGACATGCCGGACATCGAGCTTTGGCCAAAGGTAGGAGTTGCAGAAATTATTGCAACCAGAGTTAAAACGAACGCAAGCGCGCTAGCCCTTTTCCTGCTCATCGCAGAGGATTTTATCAAATCTTGTAAAAATGTGTCTGTCGACTTTGATACTAATCAGTTTTTATAACCTCAAGCCACTCGAACAGTAGTGAAGTATCAGATCAAAAAGATTCTAGTTGCAATGGACGGATCGAAGAACTCCTTTCGCGGACTGGACACTGCAATATACCTTGCAAGGCAGTGCAGTGCTACACTTACAGGCCTATTTGTAATGCCACTCTACTCGGGTTCATTTATCCCAATAACGTATAGCAAAAAATACCTTGCAAAAGCATCAAGAGGTTTTATGGAAGACGCAAAAAAACGTGCAGCGCAAAATGGCATAGTCTTCACGGGAAGGACGGTAATTGGAAACGAGTCTGCTGAGATAGTCGATTTTGCTACAAAGAACAAGTTCGGCCTCATCGTTATTGGTGCAAGAGGTCTTGGTGGCGTGGGCGAAGTATTTCTTGGCAGCGTATCACATGGCGTTGTTCACAAGTCCAAGATCCCCGCCCTGATAGTAAAATAAAAACATCAAAAGAGGTACAAGAAAGATCGGTTGTTTGAACTCTCTGTAAGTTTATTATGATTATGTCAAGTAATAACAGATGTGACTGAAAAATTCTTTATCAATAATTTATTGTTGGGAGTAACTGGTTCAGTTGCTGTTCTGGTCGTACCAGAATATATCAGACTGTTGAGGGAAAACATCGCAAAAAATGTTCATGTTATGATGTCTCACTCTGCAAAAAAATTTGTCACGCTGTATACCATGAGGCTCTATTCTGGAAATTACGTCTTCACCGACACGTTTGATATTTCCGATGACGTACGAGTTCCGCACATCGAACTAACAAGAAAGTGCGACATGTTTGTAATCATGCCTGCTACTGCAAACATCATAGGCAAAGCGGCAAATGGAATATGTGATGATCTGATATCCACTGCAGTCATGGCCTGTACAAGACCCGTTGTCTTTGTACCTGCTATGAACCCCACCATGTGGTCTAGCAAAACAAATCAAAGAAACGTATCCACTCTAAAGGAACTTGGCTATCACGTCATTCCGCCATCGGAAGGATACGAGGTTGCAGACATGAAGCCATCTTTTGGAAGCATGCCACCGTTTGAAGAAATAGTGAATTTTCTTAAGACGGTAACAACTAAGAGTTAGCCTCTTTCAGACAGGGAGTGGTTTGATGTTTTCCAAGATCTGTCTTTGTAGATCATTATTCCATGCACTTCGTGCCTTTTCATATGTTATGTTATAGCGGGGTTATGTAAGAAGGAGGTGAGGAGTCTTTTAGCTCATTAATATCGTTTACAATCTTTCTTGCCAGTATTATTAGGCTCTCATCTTTGTTAACCATCACTAGCACGACCTTATCGCCTATGGGAAATGAGAGGATAACTAGATTCGGTCTTTCAGAAATATGGTAGTTGACAGGACCATAGTGTTCATCAAAATCCTTCCCAATAGATATTTGTAGAACGCAATGCATCAGGAACAATTCGTTTGTATGCAGAGAGAGTGGTTCAACAGAATCCCTCTGGCTACATGCCTCGACTTTGCCTCGTCTATTAATTATTGCAGCTGACTGGACAGTCTTGTTTTCATTTAGAATTTTTTCACACAATTCCCCATTATTCTCGTATGAAAGCATTACTGTGATTCTGATATGTTAATTAAAAAAGGTGCTTGCCTGTTATCACCCTTGATAATGATAAACCAAAGAGGCAAGTCAGATCACAGTAATTATGCCGATTCTCCACGGATGTAGCGTATCAAAATAATAGTACGTACCAGGCTTGGTGAATTTGTAACTAAAGGTATCGCCTGTCTTCAATATGCCGCTATTGAACAATGCTATAACATTTCCTTGGCTGTCCTCACTCTGTATGACATGTCCTATGTTATCATGGTTCTCCCATGTTACTGTCGTTCCTCTTATTACTTCGGCGTTTAGCGGTATGAAGAAACCTTTGTGATTCATTCCAGAGTTTCCGTTTGGAATAATAACTGTCTGAATAGGAGAGACATTTACTGCAGGAATTGGGTCCGTCCCAGTAAGCAGATATTCGAGCACTAGGCTGGTGTTGTTTTCTTCAAGGTCTGCACCCACCCTCCACAACGAACCTGTGTTTGTAGCAAATATTCTCTTTCCATCCAATGTCATATTGAGGGTCTGGCCCGAACTTGTCTGAATCATCCCCTTGCCGTAGAAGGAACCGCCGCTAGTATATGAGATCGACCACTTTTGGGGTAGGACATGAGCATGTAGGTGTAAATTGCTTCCGTATATGAGAACAGAGCCGTTGCTTATCGTTGAGGGATCGGATAAGACAAGACTGAGTGTAGACTTAGATAACGTTGGATTTTGATCAGTTACTACCGCAGCTCCACTGCCAGTCATCTGAAAGGATGACTCTGCATACACCATGTTGTATGATGATATGATGATTAAAACAAAAATTGAGACAGTAACGACTACTCTCATTACTTTTTACCCACGATTTTGTTATATAATGAGATTGATGATTATCAGGTAAGATAATGAAATCTTATCTTATTTTAGAATGAGCGCTTGTAACCTGTCTTTGAACATAAACGAATTTACAAATAAACTACAAAAGAAAAGTCTTGATAATTGTAAAATTTTTTGATAAAATTTCGTTTTCAGTATTGATAATCATCTTTATGCGTTAATAATGATGGACTTCATATTTTAGTCATGTTTGAAAAACACTGCCCTATCTGCGGGATTGATGTAAAGAAGGAATCAGCAATTAAGAGATTTGGAAAATACTTTTGTTCACAGAAACATGCTGAACAATTCACGCAGCAAGAAGCCACAAGGCAGGAAAAAGAGTCATCAGGCGGAGGATGCCACTAACTAAGTCCGGCGATATGAGATGACAAGTGTCTCAGAGCACAAAAAGATGACGTTTGCAGTAGCCCTTGCCCTAATAGGCGGCGTCATGATGATTGCTGGCGGAATTACAACCCTTGTGGTCTTTGAGGCCTTCCAGTCCATGTTTGGCGGTGGTTACATGATGATTCTCCAACCACCTCCCATCATGACTCCTGCACATTTTCAATACATGTACTATGCGGTATCAGTAATCTCAATAGCGGTAGGTGCGGTCGTGTTTGCATTAGGTTACAAAATTTGGTCAAGACCAGAAGCCACAAGAGATTACGGTATCGTAATTCTGATTGCCTCAATAGCAGGAATGTTTACTGCAAGCGGGTTCGGAATGGGAGCGATACTTGGTATCGTTGCCGGAATCATCGCAATAGCTAAAAAGTAATGGCAAGAGAGTTCTGGTACGCTAAAAGAATTTGGAAAAAATAGTTCATTTTATTTTCGTATTCACTGGCATACATGAAGCATGGTTCTATTTTGGGGTCCGTTTGTTCATGAATTTAGTAACTTTTGCAGATGCTATCCAGCTGCCTTAAGCTCTACTTCAACATCATCCCACAGGTCGCCACTACTTGTAGTCTACTTACAGGTTGTCGATGCAAGGGTGGGTACAATTGCAGAACTTGAGGCACCTGTGATTCCACCATGACTAGATTTGGTACATCGATGTTCCACTGTTGAGTACAAGTCGGACTAGAAAGTATGACACCTCCATATATTGAAGGCGAGTCGAGATTCCATTCTCCGTACAGTTTAACTGGCTTTTAGTGCTGACTTGCCTTTTGGTAGTCGTCACAAATCTCCAACCTCGTGACATTAACATCTCCGCTTTATCAAGAGGTACAACCACAATAGCTATAATTTTTTTTCTTTTGGTAACTTTTTATTCTTGAAAACTTAGAACAAGAGAATTTGTAGCAACTGTTGAACTACAAGTCTTTCCAAGTGTTGATTTTATCAGTGTCTCCAAGAAAACTTTGAGAAACAAAGATCCCTTCTTGCCTAAATCATGGTGCACACTAAAGGTAATTTTGTTCTCAGTTTTAGTTTGGTCATGTGTTCCATATCCACAATGATCAAAATACATTCTGATGAATCTGATTACATTATCAGTGGAAATTCCTTTCCATTTAAACAAGATAAACTCTTTTGGTGTCTTCTCTGCAATATCCACTGCTAACTTTAGTACATTCTTTTCATCAAGAGAATCAAGAACTAACTTGAAAGCGTCTTTGCTTAGAACAATAGTTCCAAATTTTTCTATGTATCGCTGCCATTCCACATATTCACCAAAAATCTGATTTGCAAGCGTATTTACGGTAATTTTTTTAGATTGTGCTTCCTCCCGCAAGATATTCTCATACTCCTTGTCTATTCTAAATGTGAATGTGGTTGTTTTTTTGCTACTCATTTAACATCTGAACACAATTGATTACATTGGAGACATAGTTGCTAAATACTTTTTTGTATTCTATTTAGTCATGAATAAAAATTCAGAATTAGAAAAACTTGCAGTTACATCAGAAGAACTTGATGCTGTTCTTAAAGGTGGACAATCGCTTCTGGTGTTTGATCTCAGGCTGAAGGAGCATTTCACGCGGGGACATGTGGAAGGCTCAGTGCATGCGGTATGTGATTCGCGTGCGAAAGAGACTATAATGCCAAGGATTCCAAAAGACGTAAAGATTGTCTTAATTGATGAGGATGGTTCCATGTCTTCTGAAACCGCAGGCATGATGGCGTCATATGGGCTAGACGCACATTTTCTTAAAGGAGGAATCAAAGGTTGGAATAAAGGTCTTGTCAAGAAGGACATTCAGACAGTAATTACTCCTGATGAATTATGGTATAAAATAACGAAGAATGAAAATCTAGTCTTGGTAGATGTAAGAGAACCAGACGAGTTTTCAGATTTTAAGATTGAAGGAAGCCTAAACATACCCCTTGTAGATCTGTTCAAAAAGGAAATAGTGGAAAGCATACCAAAGGACAAGCAGGTAGTTACCATCTGTCCCCACGGTAACAGGTCCATGGTTGGCACCTTTGCCTTGGCAAGAAATGGAATAGAAGCACTCTCACTCGAAGGTGGCCTTGCAGGATGGAGTCAAGTTCTAAGCTCGCAAATTGTCACAAGAGAGGGAATCGTGATACTGCAAGTCGAAAAGGTCGGGAAGGGATGTCTCTCATATATCGTTGGCTCAAAAGGACAAGCAATAGTCATTGACCCCGTTTATCCAGCAACAAAATATATCGAGTTTGCAAGAAACGAAGGACTTACCATTGTAAAAGTAATGGATACGCATCAACACGCTGACCATGTATCAGCTGCAAGAGAACTTGCAAAGAATGCAAACGCAGACCTTTACATGAGTAAATACGAACAGTATGATTTTGAAGGCAACAGAATTACAGACAACGATATCATAACGATTGGCAATTCAAAGATAAGGGCAATCCACACCCCCGGACATACTGCTGGCAGCTTATCATACGTCTTAGATGAAAAATATGTTTTTACGGGCGATGTGCTTTTCGTCGAAGGTATTGGCAGACCAGACTTAAGAAATAAAGTGGACAAATTCACAGAAGATCTCTACAACACTTTGCATAAAAAACTTCTAACATTGCCAGATGAAACACTAGTCTTGCCAGCTCATCACAGCGAGGGCATACGCTCTGAACGTGGAGTATTTGTCACAAGTATCAGAGATGTAAAAAAACTTTCCATACTAGAACTGGATCATGACCAATTCATAAAAAAGGTCATCACAACGACTCTGCCAAAACCCATTAACTATGAGAAGATAATTCAGATCAACAGATCTTCACAACCAGTTCTCGTGGCAGAAGTTCCTAACTTGGAAATAGGTCCAAACAGGTGCAGCGTAAATGCTGCCTGATTTTTTACTTTTACTAGATCCTACCACAATTTTATTGACAGTTTTTTCTGGTCTGGCAGTAGGCTTAAGTCTTAGCTTGGCTGGCGGAGGAGGCTCGATTCTAGCCATTCCACTTTTGATTTATGTTGTAGGTGTCAAGGACCCTCATCTAGCTATTGGTACCTCTGCTTTGGTTGTAGGCGTGATTGCTGCTATTAATATGATAAGTCATAGAGTTCATGGAAATTTAAGGGTGAGAGAAGGTTTGATGTTTGCGATTCCAGGAGCAGGAGGGACTTTAATAGGCACTCAACTTGGCTTGTTAACTCCAGCAAATAATCTCTTGGTACTTTTTGCAGCCTTTATGATGGTGATGGGATACAGAACTTTTACGAGAAAATCCAATGCAACTATTTCCAACAATTATTCGCATCAGACCATTTTATTGCAAAAAAAGAATGTGCTCATTACAGGATTTCTTGTTGGAATTGCAGCAGGTTACTTTGGAATAGGTGGTGGATTTCTTATCGTTCCAGCATTAATGCATTCTGCAGGTTTTGGCATACTCAACGCCATAGCTACGTCTTTGTTGCCTGTTAGCGTGTTTGGACTTTCCACAGCAATACAATATTTAGTGAAAAGTCAGATTAACTGGTTGATTGCAATATTATTTGTTCTTGGTGGAGTAATGGGAGGTTTTGCTGGCACAAAATTTGTAACGAAAATTCCTCAGCAAAAGCTACTCAAGGTATTTGGAGTATTATTGTTCATGATTGCAATCTATATTGTACTAAGAGTAGTTGCATCATAAATTTACAAGCTATCTCGATAATGAATTGAAACCATTTATGGGTATTTTGATTTAGTTCAAAACCCCCGCAATTTTCCAAAAATAGTTTAGCACTCCACGGCTTTTTCTAGTTTCAAAAAATTCACGCTCAAACCTTAAATAATACAAATAGGCGCCGGGAGAGTGCCTTTATGTTTTAGTTAAAAGCCTACTCTGAAACAAGATCAGAGAGCGGGTTTAGCTAAATTAGTTCAATACCCACGTAATTGTGGTACAAATTAATGAAATTCTACTCTTTTATGATTGCAACTATGGTTTGTACATTTGATTAATCATTCTATGAGCGAAGCCTGTTTTTTGAATTTCGAATTTCGTGGTTTTGTTCTAAGCATATACCCACAACATGGACATCTTTTTCCTTCCCAGAAAAGGAAAAGATCGCAGATCTGACATCGCTTTTGTCCTGAACCATATCTTGCATGCCGTAGAATTTTGTTAACTGTTTTGTAACGCATGCAGACACCTCTACATGAAACTATTCCCATGATGTTATACGCCTTTTAACAAATTGTTATTATACCAATTCAACTTCCCAATTCTCGTTTACCCAAAGCCCAAATACTTTAACTGGAAGATTCCAAGACTTGATAATTTCTAATGCTTTTCTGATGTGATTTAGATGCTCATCTTTTGTAACAGGGTTACCCGCACAACCATGATGTCCTGCAATTGCCACTATGCTAGATCCATGTGCATTTCTTGACACCATGATTTTTGATTTTAATTGTTCTATTTTATCTGGATTTGTCTCATAAAAAATTCTGTCAACACCAGGCTCAGTTATCATGTCTACATATGAAACAGAATATCTTTCCTTCAACCAATTTAAAACAGGTAATTGAACTCTACCGTCTATGCAATTAATTGCAGTACCAAACTGGTTATCCTTCATCACTGTATCTGAGGACCTCCATAATTACACAATAATTTTTTGTCAACGATTAAACTAGTAGCAAGACAAAGTAGTACATGGTAAACCTCCTACACAAATAACAGTTTAGAATGCACGGGATTATGAAAGCACTAGTATACGAATCATACGCACCAAATGATGACTACAAATCAATCCTGAAAGTAAAAGAGATTAACGAACCAAAGGCAAAACCAAATGAAGTTATAATAAAAGTAAAAGCGGCAGCATGTAACTATAACGACATATGGGGAATGAGAGGAAAACCGGTTGCTGTACCTCTACCGCATATTTCAGGCTCTGATATTGCAGGCGATGTAGTGGAGGTTGGTAATGAGGTACAAAACTTGAAGATTGGAGACAAGGTAGTATCTCATTCTAACTTGTCGTGTAGAGTATGCCAAGCTTGTACCGATGGAAGAGAGTTTGACTGTACAAACAGAATGGTCTGGGGATTTCAGACAGGTCCTTTGTGGGGAGGTTTTTGCGAAATGACACATCTTCCTGAAGTCAATGTTGCAAAGATTCCTGAAGGGGTAAGCTATGATGAAGCTGCAGCAGCGTCCATGACATTACTTACATCATGGCATATGCTAGTTGGCAGGGCAAAGATTCGCCCTGGTCAGGTAGTTCTTATCATGGGTGGTGGTTCTGGCGTAGGAACTTTTGGCATTCAAATTGCAAAACTATACAATTGTATTGTAATTGCGACAGGAAGTCCAGATAAATTAGATAAATTAAAACAATTAGGAGTTGATTATGCAGTAGACCACAGAAAGGCAGATTGGGCAAAGGAAGTAAGACAGATTGCAAAGCCATTTGGTGGAATTGATGTTACATTTGATCACATTGGTCAGACTCACTGGAATGATCAACTAACCTTGCTCAAATACGGTGGAACATTAGTAACTTGTGGAGCAACAACAGGTTATGATGCAAAGACTGATTTGCGACATATCTTCTTCAAAGGAACCAACATCTTGGGTTCTACACAAGGAACAAAGGCAGAATTAGAACAAGGACTGTACTGGATGAGTAGGAAGAAAATCAAAGCAATAATAGATTCTGAATATAGCTTTGAAAATGCCGCAGAAGCACATACAAAGATGCTTACCGGCAAGGGGCTATTTGGAAAGATATTGTTAAAACCAAGCTGATTGTTTTTAGATTAAGATTCTGGACTGCCATACAAAACCACAAAAGAGTTTTGAATTATCTATTTTCGTTTAACATATTAGAAAACGAAGTTGACATTCGTGTAGCAAAACAATGTGACACAAGGTAAACTTAAACTAGATATGATGTAGTTAAGAACCTCTAGAATATGAAAGCTGCCGTGTTTCGTGATATAGGTAGAGAACCTTCTAAACTTTTAAAGATTGAAGATATAGAGACTCCGAAGATAAAACCAAATGAGGTCTTGGTAAGAATAGAATCGACTGCATACAATTATGATGATCTCTGGGCACTTTATGGATATCCGATAAAGGTTCCAATGCCACACATTTCAGGTAGTGATGCGGCCGGTACTGTGATGGAAGTTGGAGAAGATGTCACAAAATTTCAGACTGGTGATAGGGTAGTCATACATCCAAATCTTAGCTGTCGGGTATGTAATGCATGTAATTCTGGAAGAGAATACGATTGTGATGATAGACTTGTTTGGGGATATCAAACAGGACCCTTGTGGGGTGGATTTTCACAGTATACCCACATGCCAGATGCCAACCTTGTAAAGATCCCAGACAATCTCTCGTTTAATGAAGCTGCTGCAATTGCCATGGTTGGTATGACATCATGGCATATGCTAGTTGGCAGGGCAAAGATCCAGCCTCGACAGACAGTTTTAGTCATGGGGGGAGCCAGTGGTATTGGCATGGCGGCAATCCAGATTGCAAAGATTTTCAATTGTACAGTTATTGCAACTGCGGGTAACAAAGAAAAAATTGAAAAATGTTATTCGTTAGGAGCAGATTTTGTTGTCAACCACAGATCTGAATGCTGGGATAGAAAGGTAAGAGAGATAACTAATAGATCTGGAATCGACGTGATAATTGAACACATAGGCAAGACTCATTTTCCGATAGAGGTTAGGCTTCTAAGAAAGGGCGGTACTCTTGTATCTACTGGTGCCACCACGGGCTATGATTCTACAATAGATCTGAGATACCTTTTCTTCAAAGGCATAAACATTCTAGGTTCCACGCAAGGTACAAAGGCTGAGCTTGAAGAAGTAGTATATTGGACTAGCAAAGGAAAGATCAAGCCCCTGATAGATACAATTTTACCATTTGGTCATGTTGCTAAAGGGCTTGATATGATGAAAACAGGAGATCATTTTGGAAAGATACTCTTAACCCCTCAAAAGATGTGATGAACAGAACTAGAATACAACAGTTAATGACAAAAGGTAATTTCTACAAAACGTATTGAATGGGAAGATCTACCTCTACTTTTTATTATACGAAATGGAGGTACACTAGTGAAAAATACTAAAGATGATCACGCAAAGAAGAAAACCGAGACAGTTACTTTTAGATTATTGTCAAAACTGGTTGAGGAATTGAGAAAGGAGGCAGAGTTAGAGAAGATCAATCTAAACGCATTTGTCTCCAAGATACTCTCAGGCCATATGAAATGGGGCAGATATGAAAGAAAGGTCGGACTCTTACCAATGACAAAACCATTTGTAAAAGATGCCATAAATCGCATGACTGAAGAAGAGATTGTAAATCTAGCACATAAAATAGAAAAAGATGATTTTACAAACATTCTCGTCTTCACCAAGGGGGATCAAGGCGTCGATGAATTTATCGAGATACTGCATTCTTGGTTAAATGTGGCATATATGCAACACTATATAGAAAAAGGAAATGACTCGTTCCGTTTTACAATCCAACATGACCTTGGAAATAAATGGTCATTGTACGTCAAGACAATGATATCAGAACTTGCACATGATGTACTGGGAAAAAAGATCCAGATGAAGACTACGGATAGTACCGTCTCACTTGTGTTTCCTTTAGACTGATTCCTTGGTTATTTGATCTCTTGTTTGTACTATTGGTAAATTTGCTTTAGTCATATGAGTGATAGTGTATTGATAGACTAACTCTGTTGCACTTTGGACATAATTTTTCGTCGCTCTCTATACATTTAACACACTTGCTAAGCATTGTTAATTCGTCACCACATTTTCTGCATAATTCATTTGCACTCATTTTGGAACAGTCATTATTGTTGAGATTTATTAATAAATAAGTAGCAAAACAATGTGTACAAATTTCCCCCAACGCAAATGATCTACAATACTATTGATAGGTATTGCAATTTTAGTTCAATACCTGCCGCAGACAAAAATAGTTCAACACTCCTAGACCTTTTCTAATCTTTAAAAATTTTAGTTCAAACTAATTAAAGTAAAAATCAAGGCGCCGGGAGAGCGCTTTTAAGTTTTAGTTAAAAGCCTAGACTTTTGTAAACAAATGTAAACATTTTTTTGTTGACAATTGTTTACTTTCAAAATAATGTCAAATCCCTTCATGCCTGGAAATGGCATAGCGCCTAGATATCTTGCAGGAAGAGAGGAATTCATCGAGTCCTTTGAACGATCTTTAAAGTCCTATGAAGACGGCCTTCCAAGGAATACGGTATTATCTGGATTGAGAGGTGTTGGAAAGACTGTTCTCTTACGACGTTTCAAAGTAGTATCTGAATCAAGGGATTGGCTAGCTATAGAAAGAGAATTTAATGATAGGTTTTCTGATGAAAATTCATTTGCAGAAGCAATTGTCAAGGACATAATCTCAAGTGCTACAGAAGTATCGCTAGCTAAGAAAGCTAAACAAGTTGGAAAAAAGATAATCGATATTATAAAACCAGAAGAGCTAAGCGCATACGGCATAACCTACAAGCCATTCTACAAAGAAAAGAAACACATCTTGGAAGATTATTTGAAAGAAATGTTAGTAAAGAATTGGAATGCCTTCAGGAAATCTGACAAAAAAGGAGTGGTATTTCTATATGATGAATTTCACACTGTTAAAGATTCCAAACAACAAAAATCGTATCCACTTGCAAGCCTACTTGGAGCGATATCGTATACACAAAGGAATGGATGCAAATATTATTTGTGTTTAGGAGGTCTACCGATAATTATGTCCAATCTAAAAGATGCAAAGACATACACAGAAAGAATGTTCGAATTAAGACAGGTAGGAAATCTTGAAGATGAGGAAGCCAAAAAAGCTATCATAAACACACTCAAAAACTCCTCCCATCAATTTGAAGACGATCTGATTGATAAGATAATAGAAGAAACAGGAGGATATCCATATTTCATCCAATTTTATGGTTATTTCATAATAGAACAGATTGGTAAAAAGACAATTACTCTCAAGGATTTTCTAGGAATTAGATCAAAGATTATCAAAGAGCTTGACGCAGGCTTCTTTGAAGACCGAGTAAAATTAGCATCTTCAAAAGAACGACAAATACTTGTTGCCATGGCCAAGGCAGATGCAGCTGAAGTAGAAATTAAGGAGATTAGAAAAATATCAAAAATCACTCATGGTGTTCTCATGGAATTATTAAAGCGACTGATAGAGAAGGGCTTGGTATATAGGGCTGAGAGAGGAAGGTATGGTTTTACTTTGCCACTCTTCAGAGAATTTCTGTTAAGATTAAAGTAAACAATTGTCAACAAAAAAATGTTTACATTTGTACATCTGTCGTTATTGATATTAGTGTCAGAACAGTTGAGTATGACAGACTAAATACACTGTCGGTTTATTTATAATAAGAAATTTAGTCCGCTGCACATGTTATTATGACCTTGCTCTCCTGGAATTTCATTTTATTCGCCAAGAGCTTACATTAGACCTGTTCAGTCTTGCAACCATCTTGACAAAGATAATCACACTCAGTATTAGAAAAAGACCATCCAGGATCATTACAAGAGCAGTCGGGAAATCAATCACTCTCAAATGTGCTACAGTCGAGAGCAAAGCTGCTAAAGTCATTCCAAATGCAGCACCTGACAAAAATATTACAATTAGAGGGAAAGATATGCCACCTGAGTGACTTTGTTTTAGGCCGTATTCCATATCCTACTTCCCCTGGCCGAGGATTCTTGCAAGGTCTGAATAGGACGAGCTTCTATGTCCAATTTCTATTATCAGAATCTCTGGCTTTGGATCATCTATGACTTTGTAGATTATGCGGTATTTATTCCCAAGAAAGTGTAATGATCTACATCCTGGAAAGTTTTCGTGTAACTTCTCTCCCATATATGGGTGAGTCTTAAGTTCTTCAATGTAGTTTTCTACCCATTTCTGAAGTACATTATTCTTCTTAGTTAATTTCTTGTACTCTTTTTCACAGTGCTCTAGCATCTTAATTTCGTATTTGTATACCTGACCAGTGCATGGTGTACTAGGAACCTGTACTCGGCCTGGATTGTGCTCTACTCGAGCCATCATGACCCATCAACTCCTGTATCTGTCAAGACTTCTTTGTTGCCAACATACGGTATTCGTATCCTGGCATTAATTGGTCCTTGGTTAGCAGAATTAACTTTGATAGAAATTCTACAAATACCAGTTGGAAATCCATTAACTTCATCAACGTAGTCTCTTCCAAAGTAATCACGGATCCACTTGTCGGAACCAGAGCAGCCAAAGGCAATCTTTGTGTTTGCAAGATCACCAACTTGCTTTGAAACGGCAGATGGTAAGTGTGTAACGAGAACTACACCATACTTGTGCTTTCTACCTCGGTTTGTAATATCCTGCATTCTTGCCTCAATACGTAACACATAGTCCTTGTCACCCTTTGAAGGATTCTCCGGGAAGAGTAACTCTGCTTCATCAATAACCAAAAGAACACCAGGATCAATATTTGACTCGTTCATTTTGTATTTGTCAAGCATTTGTAAGAGATGCAATGCAACTACCCGCTTCATGTTCTGATCCATTCCTTTGTAATTGATTATTGAAATAGTCCCTGGTTTGAACAAAAGATGTGGAGTTATTGGAGTTTTTCCCTTTTGATCTAACAGATTAAGACTTGGAGATAGTACTGCTCGAGCAATTGCTGGTCTTTGTTGAATATGGATTAGTTGTGAGTTGTTATTCTCAGCTAAAAGTCTATTTCGTAGAGTCTCTATATCTTGTGATGCTTTTTCGGCTTCTAACTGGTAAGTAACCCTGTTAACCAGTACCCGAAGTATGTTTTCAGTTTTTGTCTTTCTTATCTTCCGGATAAAGTACATTGTATTTTCTAAAAGTACAATATGCCAGAAAATAAAAGGAGAAAAATTTTTGTTATTATACTAGCTTCTAATCTACTCTTACATACATTGAGACTATGTCTTTTCTTGGAGGATTGCCTTTTTGAAAATCATCGTCTACTAGATAACGATGTATTTTTCACGACTCCTGATCAGAGATAAACTATTCTAACAACATGGATCTGTCTTTTGTGAGTAATAGTAGTGCATTCAAGATATGCGTTTAATTCATGTAATGGATACTTGAAATTCAGATGACATGGTAACACGCCCGTTTCTGTAAGAAAGTTGGCAAGTTTCCAGAGATTATCAAATGCCAGCATAATTTCCTCTGCTCCTTTTGGATTTGTCTGAAAGATCGGTCTGCATTGGCTAATCAAATTAATTGGACAAATAATTAGCCATTCTGACTGAGACACAAAAACGTTCTATTTTACTGCTTATTAACTAAATCTTTTAGGTTTTTGGCAACAACAGTTTGTATCTCGCCTTTTTCGAGTTTTTTTAGATACTCCTCTACACTATGGTCGTTTTCTGCATTCCATTTTAATTGTTCTGGAGTTATCATGTTGATATAACGTTATACATTCTATATAATCATATATAATCATTCATCAGATAGGGAAGTACATGAAACAGACATTTCGTCTCAATTCACTCCTTTCTATGCACCTACTTGAGACCGCTTTTATCTAATAGATGTCTTACTCTTGACACCTAGCTGGATTGGCGTAACAAAAATACTCACAGATACTTACTTGCTATGGCCTCAGCGATCTCTTCCTTGTCTTTCGTACTCGGAAAGTAAGACATGGTTCCCACCAGCCTAAACAAGTTTATTGTTGCCGGAGTAAATTCTATTTCTGGAAATTTCCGCTTGAGATCTTCCTTGAGCTTTTCAATCCGCCGCCTCTTTTTGTATATCTTCATCGCATGTTAGGAATTTTTTCCTAGTGTTTGAGATAGTAGTCATGCGCTTTCTTGTTATCGTTCTTCTCCCTTTTGGAGAGTTTTCTTGAATCATACTCTAGAAAAGCGTCTGCAGCTTTTCCCTTTAATTTTAGTACTTCGTCTGCCATCCCTATCTCTGTTTGTAAATGCTATTTCAGTTCTTTAAATCTTCTGACTAGCTGCGCAAATAACTTGGCCTGCAAGTCATGACATAAGACTCCTCCTCTTCCCATTCTACTTTGTATTGCTATGGGAACTACCATGAAGCAGAAGGCCAAGCTTGTTTATCAGCAATGCAACCTCTTTGCTTCTGAACCTTTTTTGCAGTGATGCCCTCTCTTTTTCTATCTCCTCAAATGTCTTGTTCCACTTGGAAACATCGATGTGTGCTTTTATTGAATCCCTTATGATATTTTGTAGCTCATTTGGAGGGAGCGCGTCAAGCTCCCAGCACTGGTTGCCATACTGTACAGAATATTCCTTCCACCTGCTGTCACTAATCTTGGTAGGCATAGGTTCCAGTCCAAACTGCCTCACCTGTTCATATGTCAAGGCTATGCGCTTTACCCTTGCATGCGAGCCGTATCTCTCAAGCCTTGACTGGATGTCTTGTGTCATGTTTATACCAGACGGGTCGTGGTCTGCAAAGTGCAGTATGGTAATAGGCCTGTCGTGGTATTTTGAGAACCTTTCATTGATTGCTTCGTATACTTTGGTAAAAGAAGAGTAGCCCCTGCTTGGATATGTTATCACCCTGTACCCGTTGGCAACAGTTGAAAATAATGTGGCAAGTGCATCCTTTTCCACCCATAATTCCACATACTGCGGCTGGCCATCCCATACCCTTCTTGTGTACTGTTCTGTATCTTCAAGTTCTGATATCTTGGACCTGACATAGTCTTCTATGGATGCGTAACCGTAATCGCCTCCTATTGTCTGCCTTGCACGGTCTATGATGCTTGTAGCATCAATATCGCCTCTCTCCCTGCCACGCGTTATCATGCGGTCAAAGAGCTTGTAGCTGTTTATCGTATTTTTGATAAATGATATCGATACTAGTCGATAAAAGATCTGCCTTACTGTGAGCTGGAAATTATACTGTGATATGATATAGTTTGTTGTCTTGACATATTCATGGTATCGCAAGGAGTATTATTGGTTGACTAGTCACACATCTCTTTCTGTTGATTGCTAGCTTTGCAGCATGGTGTGGTCAGTTGATCAGAAACCTTATACCTTTTTTCTAGAATTTGCAAGTTTCAAGGTTTGGATCTGCCTTAAAAACAACATTTTGAACATGTTTCATGACTGAAACC
>CAZMNT010000036.1:0-18860 GCA_964567715.1 uncultured Nitrosopumilaceae archaeon
CAAATGGTACATATACATACACGTGGCAGGTCCCGGAGAGGGCAGGTCCAGGACCACATGACTATAGTTCGGTGTTGTGGACATACCACTCGCATGTAAATGAAGTACAGGACGCCTATACGGGATTGATTGGACCGATAATTATAACAAGGCAGGGCGAGGCAAACCCGGACGGCACTCCAAAGGGAGTGGACAAGGAGTTTGTCACACTATATTCTATTATAGACGAGAACGTGAGCCCGTATATTGACTACAACATAAAGACCTTCACAAAAGATCCATCATCTGTAAATAAGGACGATACTGATTTTCAGGAGAGCAATAAGATGGCTTCAATCAACGGCTATGTATTTGGGAACCTTCCAGGGCTTGTTATGAAAAAAGGTGAGCACGTTAGGTGGTATGTGATGGGCATGGGGACCGAGGTCGACCTACACGCCCCGCACTGGCATGGAAACACACTTATGACATCTGATGAAATGCGCACCGACATGACAGAGTTGCTACCAATGAGTATGAAGGTGCTTGACATGTATCCAGATGATGTGGGCACTTGGTTGTATCATTGCCATGTAAACGACCACATTACTAGCGGCATGCTTGCGCTGTATACGGTAGAGCCAAACAACGGGACACAGCCAGTCAGTGCATCTGGCAACGGAACTCTTGGGAACCTACAGATGGCACTGTCAACATCTGCAAATCCAAGCACTGGCAAGCCCACGCAACTCAAGATAGATTTTCTCGATGTAGACCGATCTCGGAATCATTCCTCTCAATAAATCTAGATCTGCAACAAGCTGATTATCTAGAGAAAGAGTGACTGGAGAACGCTTACGCATGAAATATCTTGCATAAATGTAATAATGCAGATTGTACTTGAAATACAATTGAGCGTTGCTTATAGAACATTTTCCTAGCAATTCTTATGGTTTTACAAATCTCACAAATACATCGCCGTTGCTTTTTTGGTAAAGAGAATCCTGTTTAATTTTTTGGCTATTTGGTCTTTCTCATGTGACATGATATCGTTCAGATCTTATCTTGATTTGCATAAAAATTACTATAACATTTCTATTGATTCAAATAATTTCATCATCTCAAATAATGTACTGCTTTTCTATCGAAAACTCAGTAAATTATTTACTAGAAGATTTAGCCTGCTGTCATATAAACACGAATACACAATATGAAATAATGAACAAGAGCCAGCTAGTTTTTTGTAGCATAGCCATGATATCGGCACTGCTCATGCCATATATCCTAAATACGGCATTCTACGCTGCCGTCTGCCTTTCGCATTGTGTTTTCCCAGTGCAGAAGACGTAGATTTGAAATATCATCTGTTCCTTCTTCGGACAATGGTCTGATGTAATCAATTACCCATTCGTATTCCGAGTCGGTTCTATTGTAGTGGCTACGGAAGATCCAAGCGCCACACAAGTCTTTTCTCCAAAAGACTGGATCGTTTCCTGCAAAGATCTCCCCCTTCGACCAGACACTCCATATGGTATCATCGCTGAACTGTGACACCAGCGCTCCCCTTGCGTTATAGCGTATAGACACTACTTAAGTGGCTATGATAGAATCTTCTAGGTTTTGAGAACTTGAATGGCGTCAGGTAAGAGAATAGTGCAAAAAGTTTGTCACCCTGCCCTCGTTTATATAAGGTAGTGGATCCGGAGGTTCACACACATTTCTATCAGGCCTTAATCAAATGGTTATTCATGTATTGCTTGATTTGATCTTTGTATATGGGATTGAGTGATACCGTATCCCAATTTTTCCGTGGCAAGACCCAGTTCCACTTAACAAGATCCTCTACCTTTTTCATTGTGTTTTTGCCGTTGTTTTTTACAACGTTACCCAGCCTTCGTACCATCTTGTCAAGATTTGTGTAGATCTCAGACCAGCTTCCTTGGTTCCACAGATAGTATAGGATCTGGGCTCGTAGCTGATCATCGGTAAAAATGGACTTCAATACTGGTACACTTATGATACCTTCTAAAGTTATAATTTAAATACTTTTTAGGACAAGATTATGACATGTCCGAATCAAGTTCTCTCCTTCTTAGGGCATACGGTAGCTCGCCCCAGATGAAGATAATTGACTATCTACTGGACTTTACAAAAAACGACTTTACACAAAAGGAGATAATTGAGGCACTCGGGATGAGTAAGACAACGTTTTACAAGTACTTTGACAATCTTGTTGATTTTGGCATGATACGAGTAAACAGAAAGATTGCAAATGCCAAACTATACTGTATCAATATGGAAAGTCCGGTGGTCCAGGGAATGAGAAAAAATGTAGATTACATCTCTGAGAAAATCGCAGACGAGTCGTTACATAAGATAAGTGTTCAGGCAAGACGTAAAAAATAACAAAATCAAGGAGCCCACTGCACTTTTTCCATACCGTATTTTTAATTTATGTCTTTGAAACATGTGTATTTTATTTTAAAAAAATTTTATTGAGTATTTAATGATACATGCCAAGCTTCAAAGATGAACCAAAACATACCGAAAGTAAATTTGGGGATTAATAGGTTGCAGGTCTTAATGACATCTACTTTCGGTTTTTCAGCAAATTGGCAATGTTGAAAGTCTTAGTCAGAGATTCAGATCTTAATCGTAGAGTGACGGTACTTATTCCAGCAGCGTATGCAATCTGTTTCTGAGCATATCTTTCTCCATTGTTTATACATGCTAAGTACAGTGCTGCAGCTGCTAATGCTATTGGATTTTTTCCACTGGCATGACCGTTTTCCTTAGTCTTTGAAAGGATGTAGAGAGCATCCCTTCTGCTTCTTTCAATTGCATTTACCTTGCTGGCTATCCTATTGACAAAAAAAGATGAATCATAGGATTCTATTTTCAAATCAAGATCTTCAATCAACAATCTCACGTGCCTAGAGAGATCTTTTATGCTTACGTTACCAGCTAATGCAATATCAGGAATGGTTCTTGGCGTGCTAGACTGCCTACAGGAGAGATATAATGAAGCTAACGTCAAGCAATCGATACTTCTTCCTCTAATTTTTTGGCTTTTTGCCTTTCTGTACAGGTAGGCTGCTTCTTCTATCACAGCGTCTGATAAGCTTAGTTTTGTTCTTACTGTATTTAGTAGAGTAAACGCAGACCTCATTCTTGTTTCGGAGTTACCAGACTTGCTTCGGTTATCTAATATTCTCATTCTGTCAAGTGTTTGTTTCATAGTACCTGATAAGGAACGGCCAGCAGCATCCCTGTTTATTTTTCCAATAATTGTTGATAATCCCATCGTTTAGTGCAAGGGTTGTCTTGCCACCAGTCCTAGACTTTTCAAAATACTCTTCACTGGTGAATGTTTGCTGTTCTGGTCCTGAGACGGGAGTTTTCTCGACAAGTACCAAACCGCAGCTTGAACACAAAACCTCACCAGTATGATCATCCGTTACAACCGAACCATTACAGCTTTCATTCAGACATTTTTCAATATCTTGTGGGGAATGGTTGATAGAAATCAGGATACCATTAGGTCATCTTTCTTATTTAAAGGCTGACAAATTTAGGTCATCCTAATTTTTTATGTAAAAATTACATGTTAGTGATTGGCAATCAAAAATATTCTTATCAGAGGACGAAATCATTACTTTGTGACTGAATATGTGGGACTACGGACTGCAGATATTGTTGTCGAAGGTTTGCTTCGATGGGGAGTTGAAGTTATTTTTGGATTGCCCGGTGACGGCATCAATGGGGTATTCGAGGCATTACGACGCCGCAAAGAAAAGATCAAGTTCGTTTTAGTTAGACATGAAGAATCAGCAGCTTTTATGGCATGTGCATATGCCAAATACACTGGCAAGCTTGGCGCATGTGTTGTAACTTCTGGACCTGGTGCTACCCATCTTATAACTGGACTATATGATGCCAAAGCTGATGGGGCACCAGTAATTGCAATCACTGGAAATACCTACTCGGATATGATGGGCTCAAAGTATCAACAAGACGTCAATCTCTTACAGTTGTATTCAGATGTTACAGTTTACAATAATATGATAAACGGTCCTGAACATGCAGAATCTGTAATAGATATGGCATGCAGAAATGCTCTTGCGTTAAGGGGAGTAAGTCACATCACAATTCCAATAGATATCCAAGAAAGGAGACTAAAAGGAGAATACACAAGGCACAATGTTGGCGGCCATACAGCACATTTACTTTCTCCAACAACCGCTAACAGGATCCCCGACACAATCTTGCTTGAGAGAGCAGCAACAATCCTTAATTTGGGAAATAAGATAGTTTTACTAGTAGGACAGGGAGCTCTTAATGCATCTGATGAGGTAGTTGCAACTGCTAGAAAGCTTTCTGCTCCCGTAGTAAAGGCACTACTTGGGAAAGCAGTCATTGCTGACGATGATCCTTACAACATTGGTGGTCTTGGTCTACTTGGAACCGAACCAGCAAGTGATGCAATGGCCGAAGTCGACACTCTGTTAATGGTTGGCACATCTTTTCCATATATTGAATATCTCCCAAGACCTGGAAAGGCAAAAGGAGTACAGATAGACATTTTTCCAGACAGGATCGGCTTGCGGTATCCTGTCGAGGTAGGTCTTGTGGGAGATGCAAAACTTACCCTTGCAAAGCTGTTACCACTTTTACGTCAAAAAGATGACAAGTTCCTCAAATCAAAACAAGAAGCAATGAAAAAATGGAGCAGGCTGATACATTCGGCTGATCCTTCTGCCAAACCAATCAAACCTCAATTAATTGCAGCTGCAGTTTCAGAAGAGTTGGCTGATAATGCAATAATTTCAGTCGATAGTGGAACAAATACTATCTGGGCTGCACGTCACATTGATATCAGAAAGGGTATGAAGTTTTCACTATCAGGCACCCTTGCCTCGATGGCGTGCGGTTTACCATATGCAATAGCAGCTCAGATTGCATTTCCAGAAAGGCAGTCAGTGGCATTTGTAGGAGATGGAGGATTTACCATGCTAATGGGCGAATTTGCTACGGCTGTAAAATATAATCTGCCAATAAAGGTAATTGTAATAAAAAATGACATCTTGGGAATGATAAGATGGGAGCAGATGGCATTTCTTGGAAATCCCGAATATGGCATAGATCTTGCTCCCATTGATTTTGCAAAGTTTGCCGAAGCTTGTGGCGGCAAAGGTTATTCCATAAGAGAACCAGATGAAATTAAAAATGTAATTCATGAAGCAATGTCACAAACCAAACCAACTATTGTAGAAGCATATGTAGATCCGTTTGAACCTCCAATGCCTCCAAAGGTTGATATCAAATTTGTGAAAAATATAGCGGAATCATTTGCAAAGGGGCAACCATATGCAAAAAGGATAGGATTGACTATTTTCAGGGATCAAATTCATGAGAAACTTGGAAAGACACATGGAGACTCGAAGGAATCAAAACAAGAGTGAGCTGGCATTATTTGTTAAAACCTAACAAATAACTTCGTAACAATCCTAATTTACAAAATCAGATACCGACTCGTATCGCATGTACAGAGACCAAAACCAAAAGCAGTACAATCAATGCGAACTGAACATGCACCTTAAATGGAACGGGTCATCATGCTATGATGGACTATCTCGACATCCACAACTCAAATAAAAGATGTCTTAATCTTACTTCGATACAGTATAAAGAAAACAAAATATTTTAGCCGTGTAGAAACCATCGATTTTTGATAACGTTGTAGATCAGATTTTCTGTAATAAAGAGAATGTTAGGTGAGTACATCATGTCAAGGCATATCTTGGCACAGAATAGAGAAGCATCGTACAGAATCATTGCATACAATTGCTACAGAATTACCAGGAATTATTTGATAATTTATGGATGGTTTCTACAGGGCTTTCTGATATCTAAAAAATTCTGCAGGATTAGAATGAGCAAAAGCTTGCAAACCTCTTATGCTACACAGCAGGATGAAATCTTTTATCCATGAATCCAAAACCAAATACGTTTGTAGAATTATCAAGAGATACACCCACTTTTAACAAAAGGTTTGAGATTGTGGAACGAAAGGGCGTGGGTCACCCAGATACTATATGTGACCTTGTCGTAGAGGAGATCGAAATTTCTCTATCAAAATTGTATTTACAAACGACCGGTATAGTACAACACCACAACATGGACAAGGCGCTCCTAGTTGCAGGTCAGAGCGAGAATAGGTTCGGGGGAGGACGAATAACCAAGCCACTAAAGCTTGTAGTTGGCGATAGAGCGACATTTGGTCAAAACTTGGCTAAAAAACAAATCGAGGATGTTGTTACAAGGACTGCCACTTCATGGTTTGAAAGACATCTACGGTACCTAAAAGAAGAGCATGTGCAATACCAGCTAGAGATAGGTCAGGCATCACCTGAGCTTAGGTCCATCTTTGGTGCACCAAAAGAGATTGGCGCAAACGATACCTCGGCCTTAGTTGGATATGCCCCATTGACAGATACCGAGGACGCAGTACTTCAAACGGAAAGATACCTCAATTCCAAGGAGTTCAAGTCAGAGTTCAAAGAATCTGGCGAAGACATCAAGGTGATGGGGTTCAGGGATGGGGATTATCTTGAACTTACAATTGCCATGGCATTTGTTGACTTGAATGTTTCCTCTGAACAAAGTTACTTTAAAAGAAAGGACGAGATGATTCAAGCAACAAGTGAATTTCACAAGAAATTGGGAAAATTCACAGATCCTAGGATAGTACTAAACAATCTTGACAAGAAAAACAAAGGTCTTGATGGTCTTTACCTTACTGTCCTTGGAACCTCTGCTGACAGCTCCGACTCGGGTCAGGTAGGGAGAGGAAATCGTGCCAATCAGTTAATTTCTCTGAGCAGACCATCTGGTTCTGAGGCAATTGCCGGTAAAAACTCTGTCAGCCATATTGGAAAGATCTACAATATGCTTTGTTTTAAGATGGCCGATGAAATATACAGAAAGGTCCCAAATATTGACGAAGTCTTCATTTGGATGTATAATGCCATAGGTCAACCCATAAACCAACCAAAGGCTATAGTGGTCCAGCCAGTCACAAAAAAAGAATCAATTCAGGTATCACAAATAAACAATATCATTGAAGAAAATTTATCTAAAATAGATGATTTCTGCAAATATCTAATGTCGGGCAAAGCTTTGGTGGCGTAGGTCTTGGCTACAGGACAAATTCAAATCGTTTTTCTTTGTATCCTTTTTCTAGTTTTCCTACAATTGGAATTTTGTTTCCACAGTACTTGCATCTGTTATCATCATCTAGATCCCATCTCAAAATATCAAAGTTGAATCGATGTATTACCACCTTGTTACATTCAGGACAGTACGTGTTCTCAAGGGGATGCCCTGGTACGTTTCCAATGTAAGCATACTTCAAGCCAACCTTCTTTGCTATTGCATGATGCTTTACAAGCGTGGGAATTGGAGTTTCGGGAAATTCCATCATTTTGTAGTGTGGAAAAACCTCAAAAAGTGTATAGGCATCTCTGGTCCAAAAAGGTCAAAAATGAACTTGCATAGCTTTTCTGCATGTTCAAGATTGTCTCCAACCTGAGGAACTATAAGATCTGTAATTTCTACATGTATGTTTGTCTTGTCATGTAGTTCTACTAACGTGTCAAAGACCCATTGTGAGCTTGGTATTTCAATGTATTGCCTTACAAATTTCTGCTTGCCATTACCCTTGAAATCAACAGTTATGCAATCAAGAAACTCGTTCATCATCTTAACAGATTGTGGGGTTCCATAACCATTTGATACAAAGATGTTGAATAGACCTTTTTTTCTCGCAAGAACTCCGCAATCTCTTGCATATTCCAAAAAAATACTAGGCTCATTGTAAGTATAAGCAATTCCCTGTGTTTCGTGTTGTAAAGCAAGTTCTACAACTTGTTCTGGTGAAATATCTTCCCCTTCGATCTTTCTTCGTTGGCTCAGATCGTAATTTTGGCAAAACTTGCATAGGAAGTTACACCCTGTTGTACCTATGGAAAATATGCGTGAACTTGGCCTATAATGAGTAACGGGCTTTTTTTCTATTGGGTCGACATGACATGCGGCAACCTTTCCGTATACATACAGGGCGAGTTTACCATCTTTGTTTCCACGAATTCCGCATAGGCCTATCTGATCTTTACCCAGTTCGCAATACCTACCACATGCTAGACATCTTACCTTATCATTTGGCAACCTTTCGTAGAGAACTGCTTCCTTCTCCAATACATGAAAACCTGCACTCGATAATATTAGAATGGTAAATGATTATCATATCTGGTAATGGGTCAATGAGATAAAGAACACACATTCAACTGAATTATTGTGTCTTGTATCGCAGTCAGAAAATCATTATAGCTAGTGTACCAGTCTAGATAACATGCGCATAATGGTATGCGGTCCAATTGGAAACACTGGGATTCACAAGATCAAGAAAATGTCTGACTTTTTGACAAGAAATGGTTTTGAGGTCTCAAACCAATTCAACCTAGACCAAATGGATTATTCTAGGATAGGCGATTTTAGGGCAAGAAAAAGCCTCTCAAGGTCTATTGTTAGGCATGATTTGAAAGTAGTGAAAAAGTCAGACGTTCTAGTGGTTCTACCGACTCCCAGTTTTGGTGCCGCTATGGAAATGTTTTTTGCAAAGGAGATTGGAAAGAAAACCATTCTTTTCTCAGAAAATCCCATGCCTAGTCCATGGCCTGTCAATTTTGCTGATTTTATCATTCGAGATAAAAAGACGTTGATTGATACCTTGAACAGGATTAAAAACAGAAAACCACGTCGAGGCTGATTCACGAAATCCAATTTATGGCGTATTATAATATTATTTTAGATTCTTATGATTTCTAATCCTGAGATTATCAAGAATGATATTCTTCACAGATATTTTTATTGCAAGAAGCACATGAATGCATAATGCAGCTTGAACATCCAATTCTCCTAACTTCTATTCTTAAAAAAGCAATTACGGTAACACCAAAGACAAGTCTTGTAGATGCCTTGGGTCTAATGCTACGATACAGGATAAAGAGACTTGTAGTTTTAGAAAATTCCAATCCTGTAGGAATCATAACAGAAAAAGACATTGCGAGGGAAACTTCTGCCTTTAATGAACGAAATATTGGAGAGATGAGAGTAGGTGACGTAATGTCCAAGAATCTTGTGACTGTAAAGAAAAACAATTCTGTATATGACTGTGCCAAATTAATGAAAAAGAACAAGATAAGCTCTGTCATAGTACTAAATGAAGACAATTCATTGACTGGGATTGTTACCAAAACAGACCTGGTTGGAACATTTTTAATTAATGGTACAAGCGGTGCTGAGTGTCAAAATATATGACTCGTCAAGTGGTCAGCGTAGATCCAAAGGATCCACTCTTTGTGGTTCAAAGTGTGCTTGTAAACAACAAAATTTCAAGAGTGGTGGTAGCGAAAAATAAAAAACCAGTTGGAATTGTCACTTATCGTGACTTTCTTCCTGCAAAAACGGCTAATTGGATTGAAGAGTATACAGATACAGATGATTTGGAAGAGTTGAGAGTCAATCCCAAGATAAATGAGTTTAATGCAAATAGCCTTGACCATATCCTCACCTTTAGGGCAGAGGACATTATGACAGCAAATCCAGTAACAATAAACAAGAACGAATACCTGTTCAAAGCTGCGTTGCTAATGGTTCGTCATCAGATTAGTGGACTACCCGTAATTCATAACAGCTTGTTGGTTGGAATAATCACAAAATCTGATATAGTATTTGCCTTATCAGAAGGGTACGGCCCAATTACCTTTTACTCATAACAACCTTTTTAGTCAATCCTAGATCGGGCCTAAATGACATTATAAAAAATATGGACGCCTTTCAGACGACGATAATCATCTATAGTTTTTCTTGTGACAGTGGAGACAAAACCTAATTGGATTTTCATCGATGATAATTAGACTGCTTCTTTTTATCTCATCAAGGGAACCATCTTTTCATGAATGATGTCAAGGGAATTATGCATAAACCCATTACAGTAAACAAGGATTCTCAAATATCTGATGCCATAAAACAACTCCTTCATCATGATATAAGCAGACTGCTTGTTTCTGAAAACAGTCACATTATTGGCATAATCACTGAGAAAGACATTGGTCTTTTACTACATAGCGATGAGACAGAGAGGACCATAGGTGAGGTTCCAATTACCGAGGTCATAAAACCGCTTGCGACTGTCCTCGAGAGTACTCCCATCTCCGAATCCGTCAAAATAATGCTTGACAAAGATATCGGCTCCCTTGCGGTTGAATCAGAAGGCCAGATCTTGGGCATATTCACCAAAACGGATCTTGTCAAGTTTTATGCAGATAATTATACCAGGAAAAGCACCGTAAGGGATTCCATGACACGATCATATGTCATGATGTACTCAGACAAGCCACTTTACAAGGTTGTCTCAAAAATGCTTGAAAAGAACATCTCAAGAATAATACTAAAAAATCACGATGAAATCCCAGAGGGGATAATAACATTCCGGGATCTCTTCAAGATCTCACTTGATTATGGCACGGACAAGGTATTGGAAGACAATACGAGACCTGATATCAGCCTGCTTCTCCGCAGAACGGGTTTTGTCTCAAAATCAGGCTTTGGTGAAATCACTCCAGCATCCCAAGTCATGAAAAAGACCCTGATATCGGTGCTTGAGGACATTGACCTTACAGAGGCATGCAAGATTCTGCTAAAAAACAAGATAAACGGCGTAGGCGTTCTGTCAAACGCGGGAAAGATAACTGGAGTCCTAAGCAAGACAGACGTCGTTCATACGATGTCGATTCTAAGCTAAATTGCAAGGGCATGCAACATCAATCGAGTTGATTATCTTAACATGCGGTCTTCCCGGTGTTGGAAAGACAACGCTTGCAAAGGAACTTGCTATCCTGCTAAATGCCAAAGTTTTGTCAACTGATAAAATTCGAAAGGAGTTGTTTCCAAAACCTAGCTATTCTAGAGGAGAACGCGAGATGGTCTATGATGTGCTCTTGCTTCTTGCAAAATATCTTCACGAGTCTGGCGTGCATTGTATCCTTGACGCAACGTTTAACAAGAAACGCAGTAGGGATGAGGTAAAAGATGTTCTACAATTATCCGAGAGAGGAATAATAACGATCGAGTGTGTCTGCCCTGAACAAATTGTTTTAGCAAGGCTGAAGCAAAGGAAAGGCGACTATTCAGACGCTGACTTTAGAATATACAAAAGAATGAAAAAGATATTCGAGCCTGTAGACACTCCGCATATTACAGTAGATTGCAGATACGATCCAAAACAGAATGCCAGATTTGTAATGAAAAAGATGAAAATGTATGGAAAACAGCCAGTCTGAAATTCCGAGTTTTCTATTGGATGCCAAGTCCTATCCATACAAAGTATCAAAAATTACCATAAAGGAGACGCATATCTCTTGGGTGTTCCTGACAGGCAGTTATGCATTCAAGGTAAAAAAGAAAATCAAATTTGGCGGAGTCCTTGATTTTTCAACACTTGCGCTACGAAAAAAATATTGCCTGCAGGAATATGCACTAAACAGAATTTTGTGCGATGGTATGTATCGAGGGGTCGTAAAAATAGTAAAAAGAGATGGCTTGCATCTTGTAAATTTGGACGCACGAGGAAAAGCCCTTGAATATGCTGTTAAGATGGTCGAGTTTCCTCAAAAGTATCTATTAGATAACCTATTAGTTGACAAAAAGATATCTACAAAGCAAGTAGAAAGGATTGCAGATCTTCTGGTTCGATTCCACAAATCAACTCCTACAAATTCCAAGATATCATCATTTGGGACACCACTGGTCTTATTGAATATAGTTAACGAAAACTTTGACACCTTGACTGATCTTGGTCACTCAAGACAGTCTCTAAGAGAAAAGCTTGTGACTTTTATCAAGGAGAATGAAAAAATATTTGCCAAGAGAATTCGGGATGGAAAGGTAAGAGACATTCACGGAGATTTGAACTTGCAGAATATATTTCTTGTAAAGAACCGATTCTATCTTTACGACAGGATAGAGTTCAATGACTCGTTACGGTATGGTGATGTTGCCCAAGATGTAGCACATTTGGCAACCGACTTTGATTTTTACAAAAGACAGGACCTTTCAAAGCATTTCATTTCAAGATACGTCACAAAGTCAAATGATGTGGACCTCGATGATATTGTCTATTTTTGGATGTGCTTCAAATCATCAATGAGAGCAAAGGTTGCGGCTTTTAAGGCAAGAAACGAGACTGATAAAAGAAAAATCCGTAATCATGTCAAAGAATTCAAGGAACGGATGAAATTGGCAGAATCTTATGTTGCCTTGTTCTAGTCGGAATCTGACTTGTGTTATCATGACACAAGATCTCACGATTTCAAATTTTATGGTACGATATAAGAATTGACAATCACGTCCCTTTCTATTCAAAAGATGCCATGACGGTTGCGTATTACATTTTGTTGCCTCAAGCTAAGGCTGTTGATGTCTTTTTTTCTGTAGGCACAAATCATGGTTAGTGGAATTTCAAATTTTTTATGGTTACCTGATTCATACTGGACTAGTTTTTCAGTGAATCCTCCCTTGAAGAATGCTGATGTGTCTTCAAAAACCCTCAATCCACTCCTTCCTCTCATTTTCATAAACTCTGTCAATGCCTCCCACTGGGACTTCATCTTTTTGACATCAAAGGTATCAACAAAATGATACCATTCAGGAACCGTCTTTAGAATTATCTGATCTTTTGTTTCAAGGTTAGCTACATCAAGTTGCCATTGCCTGCTAATTCTCTCCCTAATATCGTCTTTTGATAGCTCATCAGTCAGTACATGACTGCCTCGTTTCTATCTAGTCCTGCCTTTAGAAATTCTAATGCATCATTCATCTCCGTTTCGAAATCGTCATAGATTCGAAACATGTGGTCTCCTGGTTCAATTGAACCAAGTTTTTCTTGGCCATCAAGTATGGTCATGATCTTTCTTGCCAAAGGCTTGGGGTTGACTTCTCTATTGCAAGAAACAATCGCAACAAGGTCGTATATGGGAAAAGAAAGCATTACTTCTCTTTCCCTTTCAGCGTAGGTAAATTTGACAGATCCAAAATACTCGTCGAAATCCTCTCTCATGCGCTGGCGAAGTGCATACTCCATAAAGAATATCTCGCGCCTGTTTTCGGGCAGATTGAAATAGATTGAATCCCTTGTCCTGCTTTCCAAGGGGCGGCCCTTGCTATCTATGATGGCAACAAAATTGATTTCCCTGTCTGCAGACAAGATCGACTTGCAAATCTCATCCCAAAGTAAGTTCTTCCTTTCTTGTTGCACATGGCAAGGATGGTGCCGAATTATTAAAGGAGATCCTAAATTATCAGTGATGGTGGCCTGACTGTCATGTACTGTACATCAGAAACTGCAAAGCTATCAAAGTTTCAAGTCCAGCAGGCTTACTATTCGTAGATCGCTAACACGACAAAACGTATATCCTTTTTCTGCACGGAAATGTGATCCTTTTAAATATTCGAAACGCGAAATAATATTGACGGTTTTAGAAGGTTTTTCCGAAAATATTGTAAAATGTAAGAATGAAAGGTGCGCAAATGCTCCTCTTGTGACAGACGAGAGTGTAGGCGAGGTCTTCTGTTCCGGATGCGGACGGGTAGTAATAGAGAAGGCAGAAGATACGGGAACAGACCAGCACACATTCACTATGGAGGACTATATTCAAAATACCAGGACTGGTCCCAAGACATCGCTTGCAATCAACGACATGGGTCTTTCCACCGTGATTGGAGAAAAAGATAAAGACGCTTCTGGCAACTCTTTGTCAGGCGAACTAAAATCCACGTTTAATCGACTCAGAATGTGGGATAACAGAAGTAAGTTCAGGGGCACTGATAGAACCATGCGAAAGGCATTCATGATTCTTGATGACATGAAGACAAAACTTGGGATACCTGAAAGAGTGTCTGAAAACGCCGCTTATATTTTTAGAAAGGCACTGGCAAAAAAGCTAACAAGAGGTAGGTTTGTTTCAATCCTGATGCTTGCATCCATTTATCTAGCATGTCGCGAAGGCAATACTCCAAGGTCACTGCATGACATTGCATCCACTGCCGACGTAAACCAGAAGAGCCTCTTCAGCCATGTGAGAATCCTGACTGAGACATTTGATTTCAAGTTGGATGTACAGCATTCCTCAGATTTTGTAGGAAAGATTGCCGCATCAACAGGCGCAAAAGAGACAACGAAAAGAATCGCATATGATATTTTAGCAAAAGCAAACGAAACAGGCTTTTCAGATGGCAAAAAGCCTGTTGCGATGGCAGCATCTGCCCTTTACATGTCATCCAGAATTAACAATGATAAGCATACCCAAAAGGCAATATCAGAAGCTTCAGGGGTATCCTCTGTTACGATAAGAAATCTTGGCAGATTACTTGAGAAAAAACTAGCGTTGAGTTCACTTGGGGCAGGTTCATATGCATAGGCAAAATTCTAAACAAATCGCAGAGATATGACACCTCTGAAGGCAAATCAAACAAAACGTTGGTATGATAAGTAACTCGGCAAAAGGCAGGCGGTTTGTGTTCAACTGTCTGATTCAAAAGAAAAATGAGATAAAAAAGATTAGCACACCACTTGAGTTTCTAGCAAATGTGGAAAACATTCTAAATGAATTTGGAACCTACCTAAAGCAAAGAAGGCCGTCAGATTATGAGAAACTGCTGCAATTCCTTGATGGGCAGGGCCTAAAAGACCTCAAGGAAAAATACGGCATAAAAAATTAGATTTACAATATTTCATCTAATTTCAAGATGTGTCATTGTTGAACATTCCTTGCCAGGTTGAGGATTTTTTTATCGCTTTGTAAAGAGATTACCGAATTTATTTGTAGTTTCTATTTTTTGGACCGGATCTGACGTGAAAGTTAAAGCAACACCGGCATTCTAGTTTTATGCACTCATTCTCCCTTCGGTGATTGCAAATCCCGCATTCACAATGCCTGTTTACCGACTTGGTTTCTTGCATGTTTCAATAGTTTCATCACTTGCAAGTGGTTAATTTCTCCCATAATTCTCAAAATTGATAATCATATCGCATTCTTATTACAAATAGATTGCACGGGATCTCAAAATGCGCATTCTTGTTATTTTCATAGCATTAGCATGCCTGACAGTTATTATTTCTACCATGCCGGTTTATGCTGTTTCCTTTAACTGTGTCCCTTACTTTAAGACGGGAGCTCCATCCCCTCAGATAGTTTCTAACGTTACCCAAATTCCTAATGCTACAGAGGAACAATGGTGGCTTGTAGACTGCAAAGCCATACCTGTTACTATTTCAACTGACAAACTTTCCTATGAGAGCGGTGATATGATAACTGCATCGGGCACAGCTGTCAACACACCTGCAGGAATGGTGATGGGAGTTAAGGTAGTAGCTCCTAACGGCAATATAGTAAGGGTGGACCAGACAGCAGTGGGTTCAGACGGCACCTTTGCAATCAAGATCATGTCAGGAGGCGCCCTTTGGACACAGGGCGGAATGTATACCATTGATGCAACAGAGGTAAATACGCAAAAAAGTGCCAGCGCAAAATTTTACTTTTCAGGTCCTCCTGCAGTACCGTATAGCTCATCCATAGTGATACAAAATACCAACATGACGGTGCCATATACCATAGTTAATGGCAAAGTAAACTCGATTGCAATTGACACTTATCTTAGATCTCTGACAATATATCTGCAGACAACTGGAAAAGGGGCGCTGACAATTGATCTTCCACGAACATTGATTGACTCCAAGGGGGCAAACCAGACCGACTTGGACTTTGTTGTTACCTCGGACGGTAAATCTCCTACTTTTGAGGAGACAAGAAATGCCACAAGTAGAGATTTGGTAATTCCCTTTGAGAATAACATGACTCAGATTAGAATTATTGGCACACAGATAATACCCGAGTTTGGACCCGTATCAATATTAGCACTAACTGCGATGATAGTTGCTGTGGTTGTTATAAGCGGAATAAAGTTCAGAGGGTTAAATTATCCCGAGTCTGTAAACTTGAGAAAATTCAATTTTTAAGACCAATCTCAGGCTCACCAAATTCTCAGATAGATATTAAGATTTGATTCTTGAAGAATTTTCCAATCTTTAAGGTTATAGAGGATGAAAATAATTCTTACGACTTGTCTAACTCATATCTTGAAAAGATGTGAAAGGAGGGTGCCCAATTCGTCACCTTTTTCTACCACCGCACTTTGAATTGTATACTGCAAGGGGCGGTAGCATGGTCTGTTAAGCGATGTACAACACGTCAAAGACCGTCAGTTAGCTGCATGACGCATGTGAGTGATATGAAATAAAAAATGGTTATCTACCAGCTTGTGGCGTAACCACTTGGGGTTTGCTCATCGTAGCTTCCTTTCCAAGTTGTATCATTTCCTGATTGAGCCAGTTCCAAAAGTTCTTTTCAAACTTTCCTGCGCGATAGGCCTCAATTAGAGCAACTGCAGCTCCTGCGGCAATTGGACCGCCAGCAATTGTGGCTCCAACAGCTGCACCAGTAACAGCAACACCTGCTACTCTAGCTGCCGTTCCAGCAATAACAGCTCCTGCCCTGACAGCGGTGGTTGGCAGAGTAGCGGCACCGGCCTTGATTATTGCACCGCCAAGTATGGCAGGAATTACAATGTCACGGCCCCATGCGCCTGTTCTCAAGTTGCAGCCTGTCAAGAAACTCGCACGAAATCTCTGCGTTGCATGCAGAAAACCTAGAGCGCAGCGCGGCCTTGACATACTCGATCCGTTTTTTCGAGTTGTGTATGTCGATCGTATTCATCATACCAAGAAAGGACCCTCCCTTTTAAGACGCAAATTTTGTTCATATCGCTCCTCCATAATGAAGTAAAGCGCCAGGTAAGGGATTCGAACCCCTGAGTGCAGATGCACAACCGCTGCCTTGTATATGATCTCGAGGCGGTCGCCGTACCGCTTGGCTAACCTGGCTTCATAAGGAACTCGGCTCTGGGCACATAAATACAATAAGAATAGTGATCAAGTGATCATGTGATCAAATACATAATAAAGGATATAAAGTAGATAATTTATCATAAGGTAATAGATGGAGGTAATCACCAAAAAAACCATAACCGCCGAGTTTGAGGGAACAAGATACGCAATCCCTGATGATTCCACAATCGAGGAACTCCTAGTTCGCCTTGGGCTGCCAAAGGACAAAAAAGTTCAATTGTACTTCAAAAACGGTGGATTTGTCCTAGTTTGCAATAATTGATAATGGATAGTTTATTATCGATAGATATCAACTATAATCTGGTCTGCAAGCATGGCAAAGACTCGAGTATCAATTACCATAGATGGAAAGATTGCCAAGGGAATTGAGAATTATTACCGCGAAAAGGTAAAGTTGGCTGCAGAAAAGGGAGAGGCAATACCTAAACTCTCAAATGTCTATGAAGAGATTATCGAGAGAGGCTGGGAGTCTAAATCTGGAACCAAGAAGAAATAGGAAAAGCAAAAAGCCCGATGCTATAACCTGAACCTGTGGGCTTAGATCTTAAGGCTCTATGTGTACGGGAAAAGACGACTCTGGAGTCTTTTGCATCCAAGGTAGTCGCAATAGATGCCTACAATGCAATCTATCAATTCTTGTCTATAATTCGCGGGCCTGATGGCTTGCCCTTGACCGACTATAGCGGCAAGATTACAAGCCATATATCGGGTCTATTCTACAGGAACATCAACTTCTTGTCACTTGGGATAAAACCGGTTTACATATTTGACGGAAAACCACCATCATTAAAGTCTGCAGAGATTGAGAGACGAAAACAGATCAAAAAAGAGGCCACAATCAAGTATGAAAATGCGATCAGTCAGGGCAGATACGAGGAGGCAAAAAAGTATGCACAGCAAACATCTGTTCTAAAAGATGACATGGTTGAGGATTCCAAGAGACTGCTTAATTTATTTGGAATACCGTTTGTTCAGGCACCATCTGAAGGGGAGGCTACAGCTGCACACCTAACTGTGACAGGGCAAGCCCATGCATCTGCAAGCCAAGACTTTGACTCGCTCTTGTTTGGTGCAAAGAAGCTTGTGCGAAATTTTGCAAACAGTGGAAAGAGAAAACTTCCAAACAGAAACACCACAATCGAGGTTGAACCAGAAATCATTGACCTCAACAAGACGCTAAACGATCTTGGCATAACAAGAGAACAGATCGTGGACATTGGTATCATGATTGGAACCGACTTTAATCCAGATGGCTTTGAGCGCATTGGACCCAAGACTGCGCTCAAGGCAATAAAGCAGCATGGCAGACTGGAAGAGATTCCGCAAATTCAGGAAAAGCTAGGCCAGATAGATTACAAGCAGATAAGAGAGATCTTCTTAAATCCAAAAGTGGTCCAAGTTTCTGTGCTAAAATTTGACGACGTGGACTATGATGGTATTACAAGTTATCTAACAAAGGAGAGGAATTTTTCAACTGAGAGGATTGAGACGTCGCTTAACAGGCTGAAAAAAGCAATAGAGAAGAAGAGCCACACACTTGAACAGTGGTTTAAGTAAATACCAAAACATCTTGTTTTGCATAAAATGGCTCCACTTATTTTGATTAATTGTCTGAAAATGAAATTAATACTAATGCATACAAGAGGAGATTTTGGTTAGGAGAGATTGAAAGTATTGGTTCTAGAATTATGAACAAGTCATTTCATAAAATACCAAGAAAATATCACAACTAGAATTATGTGCAATTATCTGCTACGAATACCTTTCGTTCATAATTTTCCAAAATCAAAGTAATCTA
>CAZMNT010000037.1:0-17675 GCA_964567715.1 uncultured Nitrosopumilaceae archaeon
ATTCCTACAAGAAGCTTTTGATGTGGTACAATATCTTGGATTGTATAAAATACCGCACTACACCACATTACAAAAAGCAGCTGAAAGACTGACACATGGAATACTACTCAAGATGCTCGAATCGTTTGTTGCATACTGCCAGATACGACGCATGGTTGCAGGGATGGATGCAACAGGACTATCACACGGACAAGCATCGTGGTATTATACAAAACGATACAAACTACGAAGGAAGTTTATCAAGATAACAATATGTGCAGACCTGAGGCAACAGCTTGTCTGTGGAATCAAGATACGGCACAAGCGAAGGCATGACAGCGTGATTTTGTTCCATTGTTGCAACGACTGGCCAATATGATGGTTTCTACACGGCTTATTCTATCCAAAACACGGGATTTGAAAAAATTCAATATGATATGTTGTCTGGTATGAATTTGTACCTTATTGGCCAACTCTGACTTTTGATAAATTTAAAATTTAACAAGTCTCAAAGTCACTCTTCAAAACAATTTGTAAATAACAAAACATGTGAAACAAACATACCAGTTTCAAATGGACCGAATAGTTACGAATTTGTGATATGTATCAGTACCCATATACTCAACAGAACCAAAGAGTTATTAGAGACAGAACGATAGCTTAAACAAAAATAATGACGGAAATTTACCAACAAACTTCTCTGTCATTTTGCATAAAAAGATGATTAATGTTGACAAGATTTGAAGAACTAGGGATAAAGAATCCAATACTTACAGCGCTAAGTGAGATCCATTTTGATGAACCATTCCCAATTCAAGCAGCAGCTATCCCAGTATTACTGTCAGGACAGGATGTCATAGGTCAGGCACATACGGGAACCGGAAAGACAGCAGCCTTTTCGTTGCCAATAATTCAGACTATAGTACAAAAAGGAGGAATACAGGCCGTAATACTTGCGCCAACACGAGAGCTTGCAGTACAGATAACAGGTGAGATTCAGAGGTTTTCAAGACATTCTAATATTAGATATGTGACAATCTATGGTGGCCAAAGCATCAATGTGCAGTTTAACGAGCTTGAAAGAGGGGTAGAAATTGTTGTTGCAACGCCGGGAAGACTCATAGATCACATCAAGCGCGGTTCTATAAAACTAAACAACGTAAAGTATGTTGTGCTTGATGAGGCTGACACCATGCTTGACATGGGATTCATTGACGATATCAAATTCATACTAGACCTTGTTCCCAAGCAACACATCACAGCATTATTTTCTGCAACAATGCCACCAGAAATTCTAATGCTTGCAGAAAAATACATGAAAAACCCGCAACGAATCTTTATCGATGCAGATGACCTCAGTGGCGAGGGCATAGAGCAAGCCTTCCTTGTTATTCGAGACAGGGAAAAGACGGACTTTTTACTAAAATTTATCAAAGAGAACAAAACTGGTCAGACAATTGTCTTTTGCTCAACCAAAGAAAGGACAAGAAGGGTAGCACACGAGCTTGAAAAAATAAGCAAGCTCAACGTGGTTTCAATCCAGGGAGACATGTCTCAATTTAGACGTGACAAGGCAATGTATCTCTTTAGAAAAGGTAAGGCAGACATTCTAGTTGCTACCGATGTTGCAGCAAGAGGCATCGATGTTCCTGAAGTTGCACTTGTCATAAACTATGACGTACCAAGTCATGACATGGTCTACTTCCACAGGATAGGGAGGACTGCAAGAGCTGGAGCAAAGGGCAGGGCGATCACACTTGTATCATATTCCTCTATTGGTGATTTCAAGGCAATATCAAGCCAGACCAAAGTTGCTATGCGCGATCTAAACAAGGAACTTGGAATAGAAGTAAAGATACCTGATCCATTAAAGCGTGAAATGCCGCAAAGGAGAGGTTATGGATCTCAGAGTTGGGGAAGAAGACATAATGATAGGAGACATGACGGAAGGCGAAGATATGGCAGTGGCAGAAACTATTATGGTCTGAGAAGCCGTTGGTAAAAAGCGTTCAATATATTTAGGGTTACAATCCCTTGATAAAGTATGGATAAAGCAAAACCTGTTAACCAACAAAATTGGGAAAAAGAAGTAATAAATTCTCAGATCCCTGTATTTGTAGATTTTTGGGCCGAATGGTGCGGTCCGTGCAGAATGGTCAGTCCTGTTATTGAAGAGCTTGCAGGCGAATATGTAGGAAAGGTCAACTTTGTGAAGGTAAATGTTGATGAAAACAATGAGCTTGCATCAAAGTATAACGTGTTTAGCATACCGACCCTTGCTCTGTTCAACAAAGGCCAGATAGTGGCACAACAGGTAGGAGCAGCATCAAAGTCGTCTTACAAGACAATGATAGATAGAGCCCTTGAGAAAGCCTAGAAACAAAACCTTACCTACCTTTTTTCGCTCTAGAATAAATACGGGTTGGAGTGAACTGTCTTCATGTCATTTGGTGAAGTAGACACTCTTACTCTCTTATTTGATAAATTGCAAAATTTACTCAACGACACTCAAGGGTACTACGAGTCATTTCTTGATGCCAATGGTATGTACAAGCAGGGCAAGCTCTCAGAGAAGGAATTTTTTGAGAAACTTGGAGACTATGTTGTTGCCTATTCTGCCCTAGAATTTCTTGCAGTCAAGGTTATCTTTGAGCTAAAAAAATCACTTGATAAATCTGCTGGCGGCAAAACTGCTACAAGTGGAGGTACAATGCCAAGTGGAATGAGTTTTCCAGGACCTCAAGGATCTCAGGTAACAGCAGCAACTCTGCCTGGAGCTGGCCGCCCTCCCTCGATAATTTCAGCAGCATCCGCATTTTCAACACCAGGAGTACTGCCAACACCAGATCCGTCACTTTTACCGAAAGATGTTCAACAGACAGGACCTGTATGCAGTTCTTGTGGCTCACCTGTCAAGCCAACATCCAAGTTTTGCACCAAGTGCGGAAACAAGATCTAGTCTTGATTTGCGCCACATTCTGTACAAAACCTAGCGTTTGCAGAAAGTTTTGTACCACACTCGGAACAGAATTTTGAGTTTGAACCTGTCTCAATGTTGATGTTGCCGTAAAGGCCGCCACTAATGGTTTTTACGGCACCTGTTGGGACAAACTTGTCATCGTCTACAATATTTACTGGTGCAAAGTCCTTTTCTTCTACAAATGTCATAATTCGTGGCATCTGCTGCCCTGGGTTTTTGAGGTCTGGGACCATGTCGCCAAGCCAGAAAGCAAATCTCATCAAAGTAAGCTCTGGCGTTGAAAAGGTCAACGTATGGTTTGACATGTAATCCTCTGCTGCTAATTTTCCATTGAATACCTTCATCACAGGAACTAGTTGTAATAGACGTATATTGTTTTTTGTATGCTAGTTTTGATCTGATTTTGAACCTTTGTCTGACTTTATCTTAGCTTTGCAGCTAGGACACCGTGGGCCATAATCGCGATTTATACTTACTATGATCTTCTTGCAATCAAGGCAATAGTAGTAATTGGTCAACTATATAGCTACGCTTTCCAGTCTTTTCTATCTACTGCATTCTGAAATACATGCTGTACATAATTTGAGATGGAAGATATGATACAAGGCAATGATAAAAAATGTATGGACCGGGGGTGTCTCGGTTCACTGTCTCTTGAGACATGTCCATGTCCGCGCCATAAAATCATAAGGTGATTTGGGTGCAATCCAAATCTCTCCCAATTTTTATTTCAGATGGTGTGTTAAAGTAAAAATGAAAATCACCTGAGGGGTTTTGTTCGCATAGTTTAGTTCTCCACCTTAAAACTACTTTAAGAAGGGCTACGGACGTATCTGATTGTTAAGTATCTAGCAAATGATAGTTGCAATTAATGTGATATTTTTGAAAAGATATGACATTAAAATCAAAATATTTAGGAAAATCCTCAATGTCCGGGATCAGCCTTTTATAGAAGAATGTACCAGCAAGCCTACAGGTATGTTGCATGTCAACCTTGCAAGTAAAAGATGCAGCGTTACAGAATACTTCCAAAGCACAAAAACATATTTTGAGTTACAGTAAAATTTCAAAAAAAAAATGAATTAAAACGAATTAGATGGGATATGCTCAAACGCATTGTCCTCTTTCTGTATTATAATCCTAGAACACAAAGAACAAAGATTTCCTTAAATTGCAACATGAGCTATGACCGATTCATCCTGTACCTTAATTGGATGGAAAAAACAGGTTTCATTAAAAAAGATGTTGAAAACAATAGGACAGAGTTAGTTTGCCTTTCAACTGATGGTAAATTTTTTGCAACAAAATTTTGTCTTGACAAAGATTCTGAATGACAAAACTAACCTATAACTCATTTTTAATTCATAAACATTACTCATCCTAGCGTGAGTTTCGCTTATGTATAAGATTTTGATCCAATTTTTGGTATGAAATCCAATCTTAAAACATTTCTGTCAACGGTTTTTTCTAGCATCACCAAGTCAAACCGAAACAAAATGATGACAATTGCAATTATTTCAATTCTCATCTTGTCCTCCACTTTAGTTATTTTTAATCCCTTGCCAAAAGCCAATGCCGCAACTATAGCACTTGATACAGTTGGAACGGCAGTTGTCGCAAATGGAATCTCAAACCCTAGTTCTGCAACGCTTACCATGACAATCGGGACACAATCAAACCACATCTCCATAGTAGGGATTTCTTTGTATGCTTCAAGCAATCCCAGTAATGATCCAGTCACTTCAGTCAAGATTGGCTCAAACAGCTATACCGAGGCAGTAAAATTGCATGCAGACAGTAACTACGGTTGGTCCGAGATCTGGTATCTGAGCAATCCTCCTACAGGATCGCAGACAATAACGATAAATTTCCTGTCAAGCTTGGGAACGGTCTATTATGTAATCGATGCCTATTCCCTTTACAACGTAAACACGAGCTCTCCAATAGGCCAGACTGCAACAAATTCTGGAACTAGTGCGACAACAAGCGTCTCCATCACCCCCGCCACTTCTGGGTCTTGGATTCTTGATAACGCATATCTTGATGCTACAAATGCAGCTTTATCATCTCCAAGCAATACAAAGGCATGGAATGTAAACTCGAATTCGGGATCAGGTGCATTGGATGGTGCAAGCCAGTATAATCCAACCCCTGCAATAGGTTCAGCAAACACGTTTTCTTGGACAAACAACATATCTGACGGATGGATATCTGTCGCAGCAGAGGTAAAGGCGGCGGGTACGAGCGGAAATACCTTCTTTCCGGGTAACATTAGCATCGGGGGCAACATTTACAGCACCAATTCTACAGGACCATTCAAGATAGTTCCTCAACCTGGCGTAGGCATTTGCATGGGGACTGGATGCTAATAAGGAAACAAACATAACATGAATCCAAAGAAGCTAGCCCTGATCTTGGTCACAGTTTCTCTGGCTGCAATACTTTCGGTTTCATATGTACATGCCCAGACCCCAAGTGTTGGAAGCTACAACTCTACCTCTAATTCAAACAACACTATGACTACTAACGATACCTACAACCTATCTGGTAGCTCTGGCAATCTTACTAATGGCGCATCACATCAAACAAACTCTACAATCACTACCAATTCTACCACAAACTCTATCGTTGCTACCAACAGTACTTCTACCAAGCCAGTTCAAACAAACTCTACATCTTCCGGATCTGCAACCACTCTCTTAAAGACAAACGCCAACTTTACAAACTCGGCTTTAACGTCAAGTTCCAACAATGCTACGATTACTCAAAACACTACCATGATAAATTCTACTAGCGTCAACTCTATCTCTGCAACAAATTCATCAAATACCACTTCAAATATGGTAAACAGTACCTCCATTGATAACTCAAACGTCACCTCCACTGGTCAATTATCTGATAGTTGTTGGAACTCACTTAGGCATCAAGTAAAGAATACTATCTCACCATTCAACGAGACAAGAGCAAAAGGATTGGCAAGTAGCGACACCGATTTTGGATCACATATTCAAGGATACAAGACTAAATTTGATGGCGAGTTCAACACTTGGCATATAGACAAAGCAAACTGTGCTGTAACATGGCGTACTACGAATCTGGTTTATCATTTATACAATTCAACAGGAGGTTTTGTAAAAAATGTCATAGTAACTGAGGATCCCATATCAACAAGTATATTGAACGTAACAGAACAGAATATACAAATAAAAAATTTACAAGATAACTCTACGATATGGAGCGGTTATGAATTTACAGGAGATGGAAATAATCCACATACTAGTACAATGGAATATTCATATACAACATTTATCGTTCCTGCCGTTTCTGTACCGTCATACCCCTCTACTAACACATGTTATGGGACTCAAAATCAGATAGGTACCTGCAACCTAGCTATTTGGGCAGGATTGGAACACCACTTAGGTGGGGGTGAATTTGATCTTGCACAGAGTGGTGCTACTGCAAATATTGCTTGCAATACCTCAAACTGTAACACTGTTTACTTTTTGTGGTATGAATTTTTACCTGATAATCCCGTGCAATGTCCAGCTGGTGTTTACATTAATGCATCTGACCAAATTAGTGTAAGTGTATATCTTGATATCTTAAATGGTGGAACTGATGCCTCCAAAGTAGACATAATGACTAGTGATAGCCAGAACTCCAATGCCTTTTGTACTTATTCTCACAGCTATTTCAATTCCACCAGCCCTTATTACAGTAGTTTCATTACCGAAAGCGCCTCTACTACTCCACAATTCAATAATGTAGACATGGTAAGCAATACTGTTTATTATAACGGAGCTTATCATTTTGTTACTGATCCATACTCAAATGGTTGGTATTATGAATGGAATTTCTTTAATCCTTCAGTTACAAGTATCAATAATTCACCAATATCTAGTTCGAATCATGATTTTACAGAGACATGGAATCCTTTATGCTATCCGACCTCTGGAACTTGGACAGTAAGCCAAACTTGCACCTTTTGGAGTGGGAATGGTAATGTACAAGGAAGTGTAATAATTCCAAATAGTGTTACTTTAAGAATTCCTTTTGGACAAATTCTTACAATTGACTTTACGCATTATAATCTTAAAGTCAATTGGGGAGGCACATTATTGATTGATGGCGGTAATCACACAGGAGGAAAAATTAATTGAATGCCATAGATATTAACTAATATGTATCTGCGTCATTTCTGGCTCCTAACGGTAGCAATCATCACGGTTGTCATCTTATCCACAATACAAATGCACGTTTCTGCTGCTAACAACACAAATCTTAATGATACGCAAATTTACACAATTCTTAACTTGACTAAAAATTCGATCCAGTTTCAATCTATAGTAGAGGGATATAACTATACATTTGATGGCATTTTTGAATATCTGAGTTCTAATCTTCAAACCAATTCAACAAGGGGGGTTTATACGGCAGACTTTACAGTCTATAACTATTCTCGAGCATTTCCGACTTTTGAATACATCAGGGTATGGATCGATCCCACCCTTTCCAAAGTACTTCATATAACAACGGGCGGAACTAGCTGGTGGGGAGGACCGGCTGGCCCTGCTTATCGGGATGCTTCGTTGATGTCGTTGTGTGACAAATCACCTGCTTGTTATTTTACAGGGAGAGACATACCCACAGTTGTTTCATCAGTATGTAGTACACCGTCAGGTTGTGATGTCATAGGCCCAACCGGATATAGCATCCATCTCAGTCAATCAACTGTTCCCGAATTTGGGTCGATCAGCTCAGTTATATTGATTGTTTCTATAGCTGCTGTCATTGTGATTTCTATCAGATTTAGATAGGACGACAACATGCATAGAGTCCTTTTCGACTCATATTTGCCACTATTTTACCTCATTTTTACCTCTGAATTGGATGAATTTCTTTCGTGCCTAAAATACTAAATTTTAGTAAATAGAGACTTTCTTGTTATCCTTGATGCCAAGGAATTCATCCAATTTGGATTCTACATCAAACGCAATCATATCAATTGCAGTCCTGCCAAATCCATAATCCGAAAAGAATCTTGCATCAGATATCTTCTCAAGCAATAGTTCCAATCTTTTTACAAATTTGTTATAGCTTGGAGGTACTCGTTTTCGTCGGTATATTGATACAAGTTTCATGGAAGCAAGGGTAGAAAGGACCAGAACTATCGCATTTCCGTAAACATCTATCTTGTCTGTCATGTTGCCTTTGCGAATCTCTTGAAGGCCTGACATCACCTTGGATTCAATGACATTGTATCTCTCCTCAAGAATAGACTCTTCATAGTCTTGTACTCCTAGATCATGCCTCTTGTCTCTTCGGGGAAGATACCACATTCTTTGATTCTTGATAGTCCTGTATGCAATATATCCAGAAGACTCGAGAATCTGCGTATACTGATAAAATGTGGTCTTGCCAAGCTTTGCAAGTCTGATGTATTCCCTTGTGTTGATATCAGGATTCTCTTCTAGTATTTTGATTAGATGCCTTTCGTAACTGTTCAAAACCATGTCAAACACCAAGCTAGGAACGTTCCCATATGGAGGAACAATATATATGGGAACTAATAAAGATAATCATGGTAACTCAGACCGAGACTACGGATCTGGATTCCAGTACAACATCTGTAAAAAGGGGAAATACCACAGACCCGTTTGTTATACCTGATGAGGACCGCAACGAAGTCCTGCGGTCTGATGTGGGAAAAAATATGACAGAACAGATACATCAAACAACTACTGTCAAACAACGAACACAAACCAAGAAAGCAAGACTGCTTGAAGACCCCGATCTGAGACGGTGGTATTCAAACATAGCAAGGGGAAGCCCATTGACAGCAGACGTACGACTACGCAGAATATCTCACTTTTGCGAGGTACGCGGCATAACACCAAGCCAGTTTGCAAAGCTTGCACTCAGAAACCTCCGAAAGGCAAGTGATATCATAGAAGACCACGTATCATGGATGGAAGAGCAAAATCATTCACCGGGATACATTGACAGCACCCTTACCGCAATCAAGTCATGGCTGCGACATCATGACATCGAGATAAAACGCAAGATCAAGATACGATACGCTGACAGGACGCCAACGCTTGAAGGCGAACGAGGCCAAACCAAGAAGAGATCAGGGAGATATTCAACCGAGCATCTCTCAGGACCGCAGCTATGATTGCACTTGTCTCAAAGTCAGGTCTGAGACCACAAGTGATAGGCAACCATGATGCAACAGACGGTCTAGTTCTTGCAGACATGCCGGACATCAAAATTGAAGATTCCAAAGCGATCTGCGCTACCAGCCCGCCAATGGTTACTGTAAGAAGGACTGTATCAAAGGCAAGACACCAATACTTTACATTCCTGACAGAAAGCGGAACGCAGAAGATCCTTGCATACCTCAATGACAGGCTTGCAAGAGGCGAGAATTTGACACCAGAATCGGCATTGATAGCACCTGACACAGGCTACAGGGTACATCGAGGGAATAACAATGGCAAAAAGTTTCTTCCAACAAGCAAGATTACATACGACATACGAAAGGCTCTGAGACCAAGGTTTGCATGGAGACCATACGTTCTTCGAGCATACTTTGACACGCAACTTCTCATGGCTGAAGCAAGGGGAAAGATTGCACACGACTTTCGTGTCTTCTTCATGGGTCACAAGGGAAGCATGGAAGCCAAGTATACAACAAACAAGGGACTCTTGCCAGACGCATTGATTGAAGAGATGCGCCAAGCCTTTAGACGAAGTGAGGAATTGCTTGATCTTGAGATGCAGAGCAACAATATACTAAAAGAAGAACGAGAAAATGCAAACAAATCTAGCTCACAGCCAACTCAGATGGTTGTACCGCTTGACCAAGCCGAGACGCTGATCTCGCAGGGTTGGAGGTTTGTAGCGACTTTGCCAAAGGACAAGGCAGTAGTTGAGAAAAACGGTCTCGGACTGTGACCTGTCTATATCCACATATATGGTGGACCGAGGGGGATTTGAACCCCCGACATCCGCGTTGCGAACGCGGCATCACTACCACTAGACTACCGGCCCTTTTGTTATCGGGCATCTCATCCGTTTTTATCTATTTGGTTAAAGCATAATACTGGGATTTTTGCAAAGTTTTCAATGACTTTTGATACGATAATTCTAAACTCGCATATAATACTACCAACGGGAATCATCGACAAAAATATCGTAATAGACGAAGGAAAAGTAGTTGGGCTAACAAATGATACCCCACAATGTGACAAAAAAATTGATGCAAAAGGGCTTGTTGCTTTACCTGGAATGATAGACCCGCACGTTCACTATGGAGTATATTCACCAATAGAAGAGGCGGCCCTGACAGAATCCAAGGTAGCAGCAGTTGGAGGAGTCAGTACCATGATGAGGATGTTGCGCATGGGAGGCTCTTACAAAAAAGATCTTGACATGCACCTTGACAGGAGCGCAAAATCACACTATGTCGATTATACAATACATGCATCAATCTTGCATGAAAGCCAGATTGATGAGATGGAATTTTGTGCAAAAAAAGGAATAACATCATTCAAGTTATACATGAATCTTGGGGACGAAGTGGGGCATGTATACATGGACATGATGCCAGGAAAAAATACACTTGTCGAGGATAAGGTAGAGATAAACTCAAAGATTGTTGAACGTGTAATCTCAAAAGCATCTTCACTTGGCTGCCCAGTGCTCATCCACGCTGAAGACTATCAAATGTGTTCTTGTGGTATACGGGAAGCAAAGGCCAAAAATAAGAATGGGCTTGGTGCGTGGTCAGAGAGTAGACCTGCAGAATCCGAAGTGAAATCTATTACTACTGCATCACAGATAGCAAGAAAGACTGGTTGCACCCTCTATTTTGTCCACATTGGCTCACAGGCAGCAATGGATGCTATATTGCAAGAAAGAAAAAATGGCGCCAAAATTTTTGTAGAGACCTGCCCGCACTATCTTACACTTTCATATGAATCTCAAAAGGGATATCTTGCAAAAGTAATGCCTCCAATTCGATCATCAAATGACACAGAAAGAATCTGGAAGGAGGTAAAGAATGGTACTATAGATACAATTGGCACTGACCATGTGGCAAATCAACTACGTCTGAAAATTGGGGGAGATACCGTCTGGGATGCCCTTGCAGGGTTTCCCGGGATGGGAACGGCATTGCCTATCTTGCTAAGTGAAGGAGTAAACATGGGCAGAATAACTCTGCAACAACTCACAAGCCTTACTAGCTTGAGCGCCGCAAAAATATTTGGTCTGTATCCAAAAAAAGGCATTATTCAAAAGGACTCTGATGCAGACATTGTTCTTGTAGACATGAAGGCCGAAAAAAAAGTATCAGCCGAACTCTTGAATGGATTTTCTGACTATACCGTATACGAAGGATGGAATCTGAAGGGATGGCCAGTTAAAACCATGGTCAGAGGGACGGTTGTTGCCGAAGATTCAAAGGTTATAGAAAAGCCAGGTTTTGGCAGATTCATTGCAAGGCCTGCATCATCATAATATCTCAAACTTGCCATTTTCTTTTGCCTTGAAGATTACATCTGGCCTTGAAAATAATCCAACTTCCATCACACCTGGAATTTCTATTATTTTTGTTGCAAGTGGTTTTGGGTTTGAGATCTTGCCAAACTCACAGTCAAGTATTATGTTACCGTTTTCTGTCACAAACGGATAACCTCTCTCAAGTAATCGTATGTGCGGCTCTCCTCCATATGATTTGATCCTCAAAGCTGCAGTATTTCTTGCAAAGGGGTGTACTTCAACTGGCACACTTTGGGAAAGTTTTTTCACAAACTTTGTCTCATCTGCTATGATTACAACTTTTTTTGCTATACTGATGAGAATCTTTTCACGGAGTAGTGCCCCTCCACCACCCTTTATCATATTACCTTTTGCATCTATCTGGTCTGCTCCATCAAATACTATATCGATGTGATCTATCTGGTCAGGCTCGATGATTGGTATGCCTCCCTTTTCTGCCTCCATCTTGATCTGCAAAGATGTTGGAATTGCTTTTATCGAAAAACTGTTTTTTTTCAAGTGTGATGATAGCATCTTGACTATTGCTGTAGCAGCTCTGCCGCTACCAAGGCCTACAACATAGTTGTTCTTCACCATCTTTAATGCTTGAGGTGACAATGCCTTTATGGCATCATCTACTGTCAACTACTCTACCTCTACTTGTTCCAGTTTAGAAAGTGCCCTCATTATCTCGCTTTTTATTTTATCTAGATCTTTATCATCATCTTCAATTTTTTCTTCCTCTGGAATCTTGATGGGCGTTGGAAGATGTGCCTTCTTTTCTACCACAGGTTCATGATTTGTTGTCTCAATTGCTGGGGACTCTTTGGTTGTAAAAAGGGGAGTAGGCTCTACTGGTACAATAAATTGTGGTGTCTCTATCTTGGGTGTCAGTTCTACGACCTTTGGAGTCTCAATTGTAGTAACAGGCTTGATAAATTCTGCAGGAAATTCCGGCATCTTATTTGGAATTGTAGTTAGCGTGCTTAGTTCAACTGATACATGTTTTTCTGGAAGATGGATTTCGATTGGTGGCTGTGGTTCTACAATCTTTTCTTTTGGAGCTTCGATTCTTTCTTGCCTTGCTTCTACCTTTGGTTCTATTTTTTCGATTTGTGGTTTTTCTTGAGCTATTTGTTTTGTTTCTTGTTTTGCTTGCTGTACTGTCTGGGTCTGTGCTGTTTGCTGTACTGTTTGTACAGTCTGTATTGTCTGAACTACAGGTTGAGCGGGGTTAACCGTTATCTTTGATGAAATTTCATGCAACCTCTGGTCCATCTTTGACAGCTTTGAATCCATTAAGGTAATGAGGCTGTCACCAATCGGTCCAAGATCGGGATACTTGCTTGCTATCTCAAGTTTTTCTATCTTGACAGATATGGTGCCAAGCTGGTGTTGATATCTGATGAGTAGCTTATCGCGCTGAACTCTTGAGATGTTTGATTCTTCACTATGAAGTCTTGTGATTGTTTTGGTTAGAATATCTCTCTCAATTTTTAATGAATGTAATTGGTTTTCTACTGCAGAGCTTACTGTAACTGTCTGTTTGTACTTTCGTCTTGGAATCTTATCTAATGCAACAGCAGTACAGGCGCCCGCAAGCGAACTAAAAACTAGGGCGATCTCTTCCATCTACGTATACCATTTGATCCAAGTATATTTTCTTATTCTTGCGTCAGGGTAACCACAACTTGCACACTTCTTGTGTCGTACATGTAAGGAATTCTTTCCACACCTTCTACATCTAATATGTGTGTGTTTCTTTGTGTATCCTCCCATGGAGGTTGTGCCTTTAGTCATTGCGTCTTCACTTTGGTGGAGGAGATATGATAACTACGTTATCTCCTCTGACGACAATGGTTCCTAGACTCTTTGCCTCGCCCTCAGAAGGGATCTCTTCTGAAGAATCAAGTAGCAGGTTCATGTGCTGATCAAAGCCATGTAGGTTACCTCTTATCACTTTGCCACCTTTGAGCTTGATAAGAACAACCTTGTTGAGGCTTTCATCAAGTACTTTTACTGCCATGTCAACTGACATTTATTTCACTTATTACCCACTCTATCGAGGGTATATATTAAAATTTCATTGGTGTAATTTTGGACTTTTGCCGGTAAGGCAAGTTTGACTCTCTTTTACGATGGAATTGATTACTTTGGACAGAATTTTTCTTCCCTCTTTTGCAGTAGCGCTTCTGGGTTCTCCCCAAACGCCGTTTTTTGTTACTGAAATAAATGACTTGTTTGCAATCTTGCCTAGTCTACCTATCTCCTTTTTTGTGTAAAGTTCTTCGTCAAACCCCTTTACCGCCTTTGACATTTCTACATTATTTGATATTGCACGCATAATGGATGTCTCCACAAATCCAGCATGATCAAACCTGCGCTCCATAAAATGCCAGTACGAGTAGACAAACACCTTGAATCTAGGCTTGCTTTTAGCTAGGTTGACGGCTATTTTTTTTAGAGCCTTTTGGTTGCCATGATGTCCATTTAGTACGATGGCTGCCCTGACTTTGTTTTGTGCAAGTGAGAGGCACATTTCTGTCATATATCTCTCTAGGATAGAAGGGCTGACACTTAGGTTGAAGAATGGATGGTGTTCAAATGATACGCTACACTGGATGGTAGGCAGTAAAAAAAATCCTGTCTTTTGCGCTACCTTGCCTGCGATGTAAGATATTATGTCTGAATCGGTAGAAATTGGCAAGTGTGGACCGTGTTGCTCAATTGAACCCACGGGAATTATGGCAACAGGCTTTTTTCTAATCTCCTTGCTGATGCGAAGATGTGAAAGGTCACAGGATATCATTTAGATCGTCTTTTTCTGACATGAACCTTTCCCCAATAAACCTCAAGCCGTCCCTCAAGGTGCATCTTTACTGCCTCAAGCAGAGTCCTTGCTTCTAGCCTTTGGCCTTTTTTCTTCAAAGATTCTAGTGTTTCATCCTCATCAATGGCAAAGGCGTCTTGAAATATTATGGGCCCCTGATCCAAGTCTTCTGTAACATAATGCGCTGTGCATCCTACGATCTTTGCACCACGCTCATAGGCCTGTACATATGCAAAAGCTCCAGGAAACGCAGGTAAAAGTGATGGATGGATGTTGATTATCCTATTTGGATATCTCCACACAAAGTTTGGAGAAAGTATTCTCATATATCTTGCAAGAACTATGAGATCAACATTGTATTTTTTTGATATGGAGATTATTTTCTCTTCTGAGTCAGTCTGATCTTTTTCATCTACAAGCATAAACGGAATCTTTGCCTTTTTGGCAAGTTTTGATAATGCGTTTTCTGTACCGATTATTACAGCAATCTCTCCCTTGATCTGATGCTTTGTCCTAGCATCAAGTATTGCTTCTAGGCAGTGTGATTCCTTTGTAACAAGTACTGCAACTCGCCTTCTCTTTGATGTTTCATAATGTATGTTTACCTCCATCTTTAGATTTTTTGCAATCTTTTCTGCCTCTGCAGTGAATTTTTCCCTATCGATCTTTCTTGTAAAAGATGCCTCCATATACATCCCAAAGAGGCTCTTGATTACATTCTGGTTTATCTTCTCGATGTTTCCACCGTTTTGGAAAATGAAATTAGTGAAACTTGCAACTACTCCTTCGTGGTCTTTTCCAACTATGGTAATCTCTACAAGTATCTTTTCCATTTTGTTTGCTACGCACTCAGCGCCTTATTAATGCTTAAATAGTCTTTTGAAATATGGGGTATTATCAAATGCTGGTAGAACGAGATGCACATGTACCGTAATGAGTGATTGAATGGATACACTTGCTTTCTTAATTTTATACACCGAGGAAAAGTAATGGATAGATCAAAGAATTCTAACAAGACTAGAGGTAGGGTAAACAGTTATGATCATAACAATCCGATTAAGACCTGCAAGGTATGCTCTACAATAGGTGACTGGCACTGCTACGAGTGTTCAAACAACTTTTGCAGCACACACTTTCACAGTCACAAAGACATGCAGCTTTGTATAATTCAATAAAAGATGCGGGAGGTGGGATTTGAACCCACGAACTCCTAAAAGACAGGGTCCTAAGCCCTGCGCCTTTGACCAGGCTTGGCAACTCCCGCATGCACCATGACTTTTAAGACAAATTTATCTATTGTTGAATGCTAAAATGGCAAGATTATTTGGCACTAATGGCGTAAGAGGAGTCTTTGGAGATACTCTTACACTAGACTTTGTATCTGATATCACGTCATCGATTGGAACTTTTTTCAGAAAAGGCCCAATACTTGTAGGATATGACGGGAGAGAATCAAGCATGCTATTATCAAAAGTAGTTTGTTCATCACTTGGCGCATTGGGACTTGATTCAATGTTATGCGGACTAGTGCCTACTCCATGTCTCCAATTTGCAACAAAAAAACTTGGCTATGGTGGAGGTATCATGATTACTGCATCACACAATCCGCCGGAGTACAATGGACTAAAACCGACTGCAAGTGATGGGGTTGAGATCTCACGTCAAGACGAACTAAAGGTAGAAACAATCTATTTCAAAGAAAAATGGCGTATATCAACAAACCTAGGAAGTGTGGGACATGACTATCGTGCTATAGGGACTTATCTTAACGGTATCAAGTCCAAAATAAATTCAAAGAGGATAAAAAAACAAAGATTCAAGGTTGCACTTGATCTTGGAAACGGGGCTCAGGCAGTAACTGCGCCGCTTCTATGCAAGGAGCTTGGTTGCAGTGCAGTCACAATAAATGATAAAGTTGACGGCAAGTTTCCAGGGAGAGGTTCAGAGCCAACACCACAGAATCTAGGCAGGCTTTCACGCATGGTTCTCAAGTCGGGGGCCGACTTTGGAATTGCCTTTGATGGAGATGGGGACAGAAGCATCTTCTGTGATAATAAAGGACATATTCTAACTGGAGACAAGTCAGCTCTTCTAATCTCGAGATTTCTCTTGGCTGAACATCCACGATCAAAGGTTGTTACAACCATCAACTCCACATCAGCAATTGAACAAATTGCAAAAGGTACTGGCTCTACTGTACTGAGAACAAAGGTTGGCAGTGTAGAGGTATCAAGAAAGATGGTTCAAGAAAACGCACTAATAGGATTTGAAGAAAATGGCGGGTTCATGTACGGAAGACACAATCAAGTAAGAGACGGTGCGATGACGCTTGCACTTGTGCTTGACCTACTGTCAAAAACAAACAGCTCCATGTCAGACGAGATGGATACCCTACCACAATCGTTTACTACGAAAGGTAAAATAAAGTGTTCACAAGACGATTTCAAAAAAATACGCTACAATCTCAAAAATGAACCTTACAAAAAAGATCTGACTGATGGCATTAAGATGTTTATTGACAAATCAAGTTGGGTTATGGTAAGACTCAGCGGAACAGAACCAATAGCAAGAATATATGCAGAGTCTGATACTGAAGATAAACTAGAACGAATCTTCGATAAATACATGTCAAAGATAAAGCAGGTAGCTAACAGATAACACTTTTAAAACCAATTAAAAGCACTCAAGGAATGGAAATGATCCCATTGGGTGATACATGTGGCTAAGGCTTATTACGTAAAGTTCCAAGTCCCAGCTGACCTAGTTAGCCCTATCTATGAAGCAGTAAGGGTTGCCTATCAGAGTGGTAAAGTAAAGAAAGGTACAAACGAAGTTACAAAAGCAATCGAGCGAGGAGTAAGTAAGCTTGTAGTTATAGCAGAAGATGTCGAACCACCAGAGGTAGTAGCACATTTACCAATACTCTGCGAAGAGCACAACGTAGCATACGCCTTTGTGCCAAGCAGACAAGAATTAGGCAAGGCATTGGGAATTGATGTTACATCTGCAGCTGCTGCGATAATGGATTCAGGAGATGCTCAACATATTGTTGACCAAATTGTTGCATCACTGTCGCAGATTAAAGGTGGTCAAGTTAACAAATGAGTACTGAAATTCCAACTCCAGCTGAAGTAATACAAATCGTTGGCCGAACAGGTATTGCAGGTGAAGTTATACAAGTGAGAGTAAAGATACTAGAAGGAAAAGACAAGGGAAGAATTCTGACAAGAAATGTCAAGGGCTCTGTCAGAATGTCAGATATTCTTATGTTACGTGAAACAGAGCGCGAAGCAAGGAAGATAAAGTGATTAAAAATTGAGCGTTCTAGTTAAACCATGT
>CAZMNT010000038.1:0-16772 GCA_964567715.1 uncultured Nitrosopumilaceae archaeon
TCAAACCAACAAGGCACTAACAACAACACTTTCAGAAACATTCTCCTCTTCAGACCAGATACAAAAGGCAGTATCTAAAACTGTGAAAGAGACACTTTCTTCATCAGATGTAGTAGGCAAGAGCTCTACCACAACATTACAAGAGACACTCTCCTCTTCTGATGCAATATCAAAATCAATAACTAACATTTTCTCAGAGACCATGACATCAAGTGATGTAGTATCAAATGGCCTTGTGAACACTCAAACCCTTTCAGAAAACCTTGCAAGTGTTGATTCGATGATCCTCAAAGGAGGAATAAAAATAGAAGCAAGAGATCATAATAACGTTCTAGTTCCAGGAGCAGCATATTCAATCTCGCCCAATACAAATGGCAGTAGCACTCCACTGAATGTAGTTGATGGTGGAGTAAACGACGATGATGGTATCAAAAATGGAAGAGCAGTTATTACCCTAGTTCCATTTAGAACTTACAATATTGCCATGACAACAATTCCTACAGGATATAATGTACTTGGCAACTACACAATTTACACAACAAGTTCAACTCACTTGAACGGTGTGGCTGTATTCCGAGTTACGCCAATTATCACAAATCTTACCACACTGCCGCCTACTGTGATTACCTCCGCACCAAACCTCAATGACACCGTACTTAACAACTGGGTCGCAAACTTTAATGCAAAAGAACACAACGGAACTCAGCCAACCACCGACATTACGAAAGTACAACAGCTACCGCCAATTATCTCTGTTGGAAGTTCTAACCGCGCTGCAGTAGCTCAGGCCATTGCCAGGCAAACAACAGTTCAGCTTGACACAAACTTTGCTCAAGAGACTAATCCACTTACCATAATCAATACTCTTGGAGTACCAGTCTATTCAGTGCCAAAGACACCAGATGTTGTCTCAGTTATTCCGGCTATTGTTGCCCAGTCTTCCAACATGAATGTGCCGACTCAAACAGTCACCACTCCTACTCTTGATAAAATAGTTCCAGGCCAGCAAATGGTAGTTCCAGTAGACCCATCAGTGATACCTAATACTGGAGGATTAAAGCAATTGGATATAACATCAAACCCGTCAGTATCATCGACTAACGCTACATTGGACTGGTTTGTAGTAAAAATAGACAATACAATTCCAAGTACCATCAAGTCACTATCTTCAAGTGGAATTTCTGACACTCCAACATTGTACATCAATGTAACATACAAGTGGGAGGTGACAAACCCGCATAAAGGATTTGACTGGTCCAATCCTGCCAACTTTGCACATCCACCACAACTTACATTGCAGCTACCAAAGCCAAACGCAAGCTCTGGAATCAAGGCAGATGCCAACGGATGCCCGGTCTCTAACATCTACTTGTACGATCCCTCTACCCAAAGCTGGACCGCAAACACTGTTACTGTAATATCGGTAAGTCCAACAGCAGGACACCCAAGTACCTGTGATGTGGTAGTTCAGGCACAGCACTTCTCCCAGTTTGCATTGGGTTCACCTACCAGTGGTGGAGCAGGTCCACCTTCCGGTCCTTCTGGAGCAGGAGCTGGTGCAGCAGGCTCTGTTGGAGTTGGTCCAGCAGGTGTTGGTGAAGGAACAGGTGCAACTTCAGGGACAGGCTTTGGAGGCATCCTTGCACCTATGCTCAAGATTGACAGCGTATCATATAATGTATGCCAAAACAACACAGTGAGGATACTTGCAGAATATTCAGACAACAACCCCTCAATCATACTGCGTACCTCACTTTCAGGAGTGGTCCAGGCAACACTTGCAAAAGAGCAGCCATATGCTCAAGAAAATGTCAACTCTACCGTCCAAAAACTGGTCTATGTGGCACCAATTAATCCAAAGGAGCAGTCATTTGAGGTAGTGGCGTTACAAGCTGCAGGTAACAACGTAAACTCTGTAGGAAAAACGATAACCATTACAGGATGCCAGGAAACAATAAACTTTGAAAACGGGCTGGAAATACAGCAATCACGCCAACTAGACGAGTCTGCACCAAAAATAATTGATGTCAAATACCAGTCAGGCCGTGGTGGTATAATGGTACCAGCTGATACCAACCAGTTTGTAAGCTCCCAGCCAATTACAGTATCGGCAATAATCTCAAGCCCAACTCCAGTAGACAAGGCTGAACTAAGATTTGTAAAGTTAGGAGCATCTGGCAATAACTATGATTTAGTAGCCATGAATGTTGCACCTATTCCGATTACAAACACCACCTTCACCGTAACCGGAACGATACCTCGGGAGATGCTGGTATCACCTGCAATGACCTACTGGCTAGAGATACATAACACGGCACAAAAGACAACCAATTCTGCCAAGTATACAGTAGGAGTAAAGCCAACCTACCAAGTTGCAGGAAATCTTGAGATGGACATTACTCCGATACGAGCAGAGGGCACAACAGCTCATCCGACAGCATACTTTGTCAACAACTCTACAGGACCAGTCTATGGGACCGTATCTCTAGTAATTGATGGAACTATAGTCTACACATCACCTGGAACATTGTTCGGTACTGGACAGACAATAGTAAATCTGGAGTGGAAAGCTCCAACGATAGGTACCCTAAAGGGTCACCAAGTCTATGCACAAGCCACCCTATATGACCAGTCATTAGCTACTGTCACATCTACCTTGACAACATTCCCGTCAGTCAAGACTCTGCCACTTTCAACCACAACCGATATCGAGTCCATATCAGTAGGCAACCATACCGTGGCAAAACCAGCCGTATTGTACTCCTCATTTAAGAACGAGGGTACCATGCGATACCGCGTTACCGCGCCGGATGGCACCTGTGTGATAGGAGGGTCTGACAGCTGTCTTGTGACAAAATCTACAACAGGAAACCGAGGCAACTTTGATATTGTAACAATAAGTGGTCAAACGTACTTAGTAAGATATTCGGGTCCAGACAGTCCACTTGAGCGCTTCTCTATAACATCAACAGACCCAATAGTTGGAAAATGGAAGGTAGAGATTGACTCGCAGAGTACACTCCTGCCACAGGCACAGGCTACAAATGACGGATTCCTCAAGGTCAAGTATGCTGGAACTGATACGACTAGGATAACACTGCCATCAAAGTGATAGAACTTTTTGCATACGTAGGATGAAGTTCATCTCTCAAACCTTATAACATTCTGAAGAGAAAACATAATCATGTTAAAATTCAAGTGCAAAGATGTAGGCTTCAAGTGTAGTTTTACAGCGAAAGGTAAGACAGAAGATGAGATACTTTCACAATGTGCAGCTCATGCAACAAAAGATCATGGCATGAAGCCTGAAGATATTACTGATGAGCTCAAGAACAAAATCAAAACCAACATTCACAAATCTTGGTTTTGATCTTTGATATGATAGGAAAGACCAAGTAACTGGACCGTTAGAACTCGTATTATCACATTATTTCATACGTGACATATGGACCTCTTGTATTTTCTAATAGTATCTGGCTTACTGCGTGTTTTACCTTGGATATACTCGGGATGCTGCTGGGCAGAGTGATATCTTGATAATAGATAGTGACAAGGACATATATGACCGCTTAATATAAATAAATCCAATAATACTATACAACATGTTGAAGGAAAACAGCCTTATTGCAAAAGCGGCTCTAGGTTTGTTATTTGCCCAAGGACTCAAACCTAGACCTGTCTATAACATAAAGCAGGATGGTGTAGAAATGGCTGGCTCTGAAAAGACAGCATATCGAAGAATCAAATCTCTAGTGCCGCTTGGCCTTGCAACTTTTCATCACGGTCAATTCTCAATAAAAAAAGAAGTAGTGTCACAGCCGCTTGACGTAATTGATAAATTGCTACCGTCACTACTAGCGTTAAAGCAAGGACGAAGATTTGGTAGGTCATACAACAAGGCCGACATCAACTTTGTCCTAGGTCATAAACCAGACTTGGCAATAGTAACCCTTGACTTTAGTGCATGGTCTTTGACAAATTTCCAGTTTCCAAACGATCTCTATTTGTATGTTGATGACATTGAATCTACAACTAAATTTCTAAAAGATAACGGATTTAGCGAAGGTGACAAAGGACATGTTGTTTTGTTGCCAAAGATTGGTTCCTTTGAAAATGAGATTGAAAGGACATATCTTGACTGCATTGCAAACGGCGGTAGGAGTACCTTGGATGCAGTGGCACTGCAATTGATTTATCTCGAGAAAATTACAGTCAAAGGACTCTTTCCAATAGAAGTTGTAGCTAAAGTACAAGAAGACATGCCAAAAGAAAGGTCACAAGAAATTGCATCCTTTGATACGTGAAGCACTTAAGATTACCGATGATCTGGGGCCAGTTACATTTGTAGGAGCAGTAGCAGTATTCTTACACACAAAGAATACGAGAGAGTCGCAAGATCTTGATTTTGCAATAGTAAAACCGATAACACGACAAGAGCTTTTAGATAAGAACTACAGGTTCATAACAGAAAATGGCAAAGAAAAGATGTATACGCCAAGAAACTACAAAATCGACATCTATTCTGATAGGCCATTAAACAGGATTCCAATAAAAACAATAATTGAAACCTCTAAAGATTTCGAGGTTGATAAAAATGGGCATGTAGTCAACGCAATGGGACTTGAAGCTCTTGTTTTGGCAAAATTCAGGGCAAATAGACCCTCTCAAGATTATCCAGACTTGAGGGCTCTGGCTATTCAAAGACTGAAGCAAATAGATTGGAAATTGCTTAAAAATCTATCAGGAAACAAGACTGAAATTGATACTTTGAAAACTAGTTTGGCATATATGGCAAAAACTAAGAACATTGTAAATTGCGCATCATGGAAATGCCACTGACCTTGCAATGTGCGAGTCAAGGTCTGACGTCTTTATTCTCTCTTGACTCATCGAGTCTCGCATCCTTACAGTTACCGTATCATCTTGTAACGTCTGATGGTCTACTGTTACTGCAAAAGGAGCACCGACCTCATCAAGTCTTCGATATCTTCGTCCTATGGCACCAGAGTGATCCAAGAATACATCATATTTTGTTCTAATTTTGGAGAAGATCTCTTCTGTCTTTTCTGCAAGCCCATCTTTTTTTACCAAAGAAAGTACTCCAACGTGTACTGGCGCAAGATAAGGCTTGAGGGAAAGAACAACTCTGTCATTTTCCTTGTCCTCTTTGAAGCTGTGCTCTAGTATAGTATACAGACTACGGTCTATTCCCATTGACAACTCAAAAACATGTGGTAAAACCTTGACATTGTCATCGAGGACTTCAAACTTTTCCTTACTTACATTACCGTGGCTTGTCAGGTCATAGTCAGACCTATAGTTGCATGCCACAAGCTCAAGCCAACCAATTGTGGTCTCCACCTCAAAATCAAAGGCCACAGATGCATAGAACGCCTTCTCTTTCTCGCCTAATTTTCTAAATCTACTTTTAGTGGTATCAATTCCAGTCTTTTGATAAAATTCTGCAAGCAATCCTAGATAATATGCAACAAGCTTGTTTGGAACAGTCCTGGTCTCATATGCTTCCTTGCATGTCATGGGTTTGATAGTATCATCAACCATTATGTGGAGTATGGTGTTCTCAACCTCGGAGAACCTCTCTATGTAGTCAACTCTGTTGGGATTGCAAAAGACCTCTATTTCTGCCTGGTAAAACTCTCGTAGGCGAAGGAGGCTCTGGCGTGGCGAGATCTCGTTTCTAAAGCTCTTACCTATCTGTGCAACGCCTATTGGAAGCTTGCCGCGCATTGTCTTGTAAAGCCTTGGAAAGTCAACAAAGATGGATTGGCATGTCTCCGGTCTTAGGTATGCCGGCTCGTCCTGCGGGCCAATTCCAATCCTGAACATCATGTTGAACTTTTTTGCACGCTCAAAGGTTCCCTTGCACTTGGGGCACCTGATGTTTTTCTCCTCTACTGTCTTGTCAAACTGGTCAAGGTCAGCACTCTCAGGTATTGTTATTGAAGAAACCTCTGCAATCAACTTGTCTGCCCGAAAGATTGACTTGCACTTTTGGCATGTTATTACAGGATCTGCAAAGCTTGCCAAGTGGCCTGATGCCATAAATACAGACTGGGACATTATCTGAGAGCCGTCAATCTCCCACATCTTGTCACGCCTTATAAGCTCCCTTCTCCACAACTCGATGAACTTGTTCTTCAGGCTTACACCAGACGGCCCATACTCCCAGAATCCAGCAGGTGCATCGGCGTATATCTCACAGCTTGGAAAGTAGAACCCACGCTCAAGTGCTAGCTGCATTATCTGCTCATAGTTCATGAAATATAATCACCAAGGTCACGATACGGCAAGTTCCTTTATTTTTTTAAGGTTACCAAGGTCATCCCGCCTCTCGTCTATAGGAGTCTCCAAAATTATCGGAATCTTTTTTGAGTTTATTACGTGTATCACACGTCCAAGTCCCTTCTCACCTATGTGGCCCAAACCGATGTGCTCGTGCCTGTCTATGTTGCATCCGATCTCGCCCTTGGAGTCATTGAGGTGAAGTATCTTTAGGTTTTCAAATCCTATTGCCTTGTTGAACTTGTCAAGTGTATCGGAGACATTCTTTTCCGTCCTCAAGTCATATCCTGCTGCAAACGCATGGCACGTATCAAAACATATTCCAAAACGCTTGGCAGGCTTGAGCTGCTCAAATATGGAAGCAAGCTGCTCAAAATCAGAGCCAACACTGTTTTTCTGTCCTGCAGTGTTCTCAAGCAGTATCATTACATCATCTTCAGTGTCTTGTGCTGCCTTTGTGAACGCCTTGACAAGTTTCTCGATTCCCTTCTTGTCACCTGCGCCCTTGTGGCTCCCAAGGTGTGCAACAATATATGGGACTCCAAGCTTGCTGCACCGCTTTATCTCATCTATTAATGAGCCCAGAGACTTGGCAAAAGGATCATCTTCTGGAGACGATAGGTTTGGAAGGTATGGCATGTGTGCTACCGTAGCAAGCCTGCCTATCTTGCTTGTCTCAAGTTTTTTTCTAAAGTTTGCCACATCATTTGCAGCAAGTGGCTTTGCAGCCCAGCCGCGTGGATTGCGTGTAAATATCTGGAATGCGGTGCATCCCATCGCTACTGCATTATCGACGGCTCTATCAATGGAACCAGAGATGGAAACGTGCATCCCGACCTGCATGGGAGTAGTTTAAATGAGTGTAATTTAAAGGCGAAGCTCAATCCGAAATCCATTACCTATCAGATGTTTTACAGCAAGCATTAGGATCAAAACAGAATCAAACAGAATGAAATTTTTATGTTAAGTTTTTAGGAATATCATAATTACCCTATACTTTTAAAGAAAATCTTGGGGATTTAATATAATCGTCTCAAGAGAGAATAACATGAAAGCAACCAAAGTGATCATACAGTCACATCGGTGCACGGAAATCAATGATCTAATGAAAGAATTCAGGTTTATGGTTAATGAAGCAATCAGGGTAGGATTTGAGAAAAATATTACATCAAAACTAAAATTGAGAAATGAACTCTATCCAAGATTCAAGAATGGATTTCATACAAGTTACATCAACATAGCTGTATTCAAGGTTCATGCCTTATTGAAAAACTATAGAAGACAACTCAAAAAATATCCACATATCACAAGACCATATGTAAAGAAACAATTTCTTATTGTGGATTCACAATATTATAGAATGATATACGGTCATATTCAAATTCCAAGAAAACCAAGAGAATTCTTAGTCATACCACTAACTCCATACGTTGTGAAAATTATATCGCAAGACGGATTAAAGTTAGGTAACGCAATAATCAATCCAACTACACTCGCACTTTCTTATTCCAAAGATGTCAATGTAATTAAGATAGGTGGATACATTTCCATAGATAGAAATCTTGACAACATTACCTGTTATGATACTGATAAACAGATAACCATCTTTGATACATCATCGATAACCAAAATGAAGGACAAATATTCGCAAGTAAAATCTCACTTCACAAGAAATGATGTCAGAATTCAAAAGAAAATATTTGAAAAATATGGTACAAAACAAAGAAACAAGGAAAACCAATTCCTTCATAAAATATCTAAACAACTTACATCACAAAACAAAGGAATAATTCTAGAAGATCTCAAGGGGATCAGAAAACATTACAGAAAAGGTAACGGTAAAGGAAAAAAATTTAGAAACAAAATGAATTTGTGGTCATTTTACAAACTTGGTAAACAACTCACATATAAGATTCTCTGGAATTATAGGATTCCAGTGATAGAAGCTAATCCACAGGGAACAAGTATGAAGTGTTCAATATGTGATGCAAAAGTCATCGAAGAGAACCGATATGTCACTTGTCCTAAATGTGGTTATAAATCTGACAGAGACGTTAATGCAGCAAGAAACATCCTGTCTAGAGGCATGAGGTTCGTGCCTGACGCAGTGCAAGGTGAAGCGATGAGGCAGTTAAAAGATGTTGAGCAGATTGCACCGAGTTTGGTTATCGGTGAATACGATGGATAAATCACAATATCCAAACAGAACTTTACAGCCGGGAATCATGGACCTTGCCAAGTATCCCTTCCTTGCAGAGGCAGGGGAATATTTGCGCGACAAGGGATTCAACCTTGAACAACTAGGACATCCAGACTGGGCACCGCTGGTTGAAAAGGCATACGGAAGAATTGTAGTTGCCTCATCAGGACAGATCTATGGCTCTGAGGCGGAGCGACTTGAAAATCCCGACATGGAAATTCTCTCCTTCATTGTTGCAGTGATACTGCTAAAGGCAGCAGGCATTCACACCTTGACTAGACGATTCGCACTTGCAGAAGCAAGACGAGCTGAAAAGTATCTACAGCAGGACCTCTGGTCAAACAAGGACAAGAAGAACCTTGAGCTCCCCCTGAAAATCATTCAGGAATTGTTTGGGGTTCAAGTCAGAGTGGAAAACGATGAATTTGTGATAAAGGTTGCTGATTACCTGCGGAGAGCCGTACACTTTCACGAAAAAGAGTGGAAACTTGTCAACAGAAGGGTGCAAAATGGATTTGTATACCTTACAGCACACGAGACTGTGAGGCTCATACGCACAGAGCTTGGTCAGTACATCAACTCAAAGATCCAGTCCATTACACTTCCCCCGATTCCTGATACATTCAAGACTCGCGTACAGGATCTTGTCTCTCTTGCAACCAAGTTTTCAGATGCAGTTGGGGTATCATCTGACTATCCACCGTGTGTCAAGCATGCAATCGAGGTACTAGAAAAAGGTGAGAACCTACCGCACTCGGGAAGATTTTTGCTTGCCACTTTTCTTCTTGCACGGGGTCAAACAACTGATCAAATAGCACCGCTCTTCAAGAATGCGCCAGACTATAACGAACGAATAACACGATACCAACTTGAGCACATCTCTGGGTCGTCAGGCAAGGGAACAAAGTACCAGTGCCCATCCTGCGACAAGCTGCGAAGCGAGAACCTGTGTTTTGCGATTCCAGACTGTGATGGAATAATAAACCCAATCCAGTTTGGCAAAAAAAGAGGAAAAACAAATGCTTGAGAAAGACTCTGTCTTTGTAGAGAACGCAATCAAAGAATATTATTTCAATCACTTTGATCTGGTTTGTGTTCCTCCAAAGATAACACAAAGAGAGTTTGGATACCAGAAGATTAACGGTGGCATGATAAGGCACATTGCAATAAAAGACATCAAAGAACTCCACTTGCTCTTGATGCAGGAGACTCCGTCTGATGTCTATTGCTCAAATGCATACTATTCTTTTCCAAACATGCCAATGTCAGAAAAGGACTGGAAGGGCGCAGATCTTATCTTTGATATAGACGCAAAGGACTTGGCGCTTCCCTGTAGAAACGATCACACGATTTCAAGATGTGGTGCATGTAATGGTATTATGGTAGGAAAACAAAGCTTGTGTACAAGATGTGGGTCTGCAAAATCTGAAACTGTATCTGTAACATGTAAGAAATGCATCGAAGAATCCAAAAAAGAAGTCAAAAAGTTAGTGCGCATACTTGAAGAAGATCTTGGCATAAAAAATGAGGAGATAGAGGTGTATTTTTCGGGAAACGAGGGATTTCATCTTAGAGTCATAAACAATGAATATGAAATCCTGGAATCGCAGGAAAGGGCAGATCTTGCCGACTATGTTATGTTCAACGGTGCCATCCCAGAAACCTTTGGTATGAGAAGACAAAACACTACAAAGCCAACACTGCCTGAGATGGGAGAACTTGGGTGGAGAGGACGGGTGGCAACCTCACTATTTGGTTCAAAATTCAAGGCATCAAAAATATCACGACAAATTATGCTTGATGGATATCCCGCCTTTGAGTCAAAACTTGAAGGTATGCGCCAGACAATAGGTGTAAGGGTAGATCCAAAAGTAACAATGGATATCCACAGGGTCTTCAGGCTAGAAGGCTCAATTAACAGCAAGAGCGGCTTTGCAAAAACTAGATGCAAAGATCTTGATGACTTTGATCCCTTTTTGGATGCATGTCTGCTTGGCGAGGAAAAGGTAGAGGTTGTTGCAAACTGCCTCGTACCAATCAGGTTGAAGAACAAGAAATACGGTCCTTATGCAAATGAGAAAACATCTTTGCCAAAGTATGCAGCTGTATACCTCATATGCAAGGGGCTGGCTACTGCCGTTTGAGAAAACTCTTTCACTTATTAATAGTTACAAAGAAACGCATGGTGGGTAAGACATTAATTTGACTCAAAGGGAGGTATCGTGATTTTGTACAGCTCATCAACACAAGCAAGTCCACCCCCGCGTGACACAGCAAGATACATCAAGATAGGAATTGCAGCAATAATTGGAATTGTAATCTTTGTGCTTGGCAGCAACCAAGCCGTAGTTTTATACATGAACTTTCAAGAGTTTGGAACTCTCTTTACAAAACCCCTCTATTTTTCGCTTGTATCTGCACTTGTACTCTCATCTATAGCACTAATCAGGGTAAACATCAAGAGCCGATCTTCGATCTCCTGGTACTCTCTCAACGTGGTCCTGACGCTTCTCAAAAGGGGCAGCTATGGTCAGGCAGATGGCATCCCGGCCTTTAAGGATTACAAGCTTAGCATCCCCAACTTTGTGATCTGGCAGATAACCAAGGTACTGCTATTTGGCGCGTTCTTTACAAATCTCATTTTCGGTTTTGCACTGATCTATCTCTTGGATGGAAATGATCTTGGAATAAACAGAGTCTGGAACATCTTCTCCCTCCCCTTTGTAACACCTCCGTCTGATCCTTCATATGCAGTAAACCAGGTAGTGCCGATGATTCCTGCGCTTACCACACTTATCCCGCCACTGCTTGCAGTCATAGGGTTGCGACTTGTACTGTACGTCGGTCTGCACAATATTGTCAGGGTGGTCATCAGCTATGTCCAGGACTCGTCAAAAGGCAAGCCAAAGTTTCTTGATTATGTCTCCACAATTGAGGGGATAATCGGAATAGGAGTGATATGGGCCGCAATCAACATGTTCTTTACAGGCCAGATAGACTACAACACAAAATATCAGATTGCTGGTACCTTTGCAGCAGGCTTTGCACTGTGCGCATTTTACTTTGTTGACAAGTTCAAGGCAAGGGTAATCATACATCCCTCAAAGCGTGATGTATACATCCGTATACTGACCATTATAATCATAGCTATAATAACAGGCTCGATAATGGCTGTCAACAACAGCATTGCAGACGCAAGAAAGATAGAATTTCTGGGGCCATACAAGGCGCAGCAGATTGGGGTAAACAGGTACATTGGCCAGCTAGATCAAATATCTATCGTTACTAATGACGTAAAACTCTCGCCTGTTCCGCCAGACAAGATCTCAAGCTATGTTTCAGCAAATAATGACATCTTGAACAAGGTCAGGGTGTGGGACTGGCAGGCTGCATTTGCAAAGCTCAAGCCCGAGATTGGATTGATACCATATGTAGACTTTCAAGACAACGAGGTACTACGATTCAACGATACCGTCTACTGGACTGCAACAATGAAGCCCATCCTTCCCTCATCGGTCAGCACAGAAAACGTGTGGTACAACCAGCACTTTGTCTATACAAATGTAGATAATGGATTTCTCACACTTGACGCCCACAACGGAACCATAGTCGATGCCAGCAAGTTCTTCAAGCAGAGGATGATCTACTATGGACAGGGAGGGCTGTTTTCCGATACATGGGCAGCATATCCAGTTGGGAGGACCACAAGTGCAGAACTAAATAACGCGTCCTATAACGGCTCGGGAGGACTGGACGTAAGTCCTCCTGCAAGCCAACTATTTGAGCCGAACTTTTTCCTCTCATATCCAACGCAGCCAATCCACATCATGCGATACAGGGACATACATGACAGAATGCAGCTACTCTATCCATACTTCCAGTATGAGCTGTTCGGAAAGCAGGTAAGCTCGCTGCCTGTCACCGACGGCAAGAAAACCTACTGGTTAATGCCGCTGATTGTAGGATTTGACACAAGAAATGTACCTTGGTCTGTAAACAACCCATATCTGAGACTGGTGGGATACTCATTGATTGATGTATACAACGGCAATGTCACCCTGATTAAGACCGGTGATGATTTCTTTACAAACATGTTCTACAGCCAGTACCAGGATAAGTTCATAGATCCTCCGCCGTGGCTTGCCAAGCAGCTTAGGTATCCAGAGGAGCTGTTTGACTGGAAGGTAAATATGTTCAACATCTACCACGTCAAGGACACCTCAACGTTCATCCAGGCAAACAACTTTTACGAGGTTCCAAGCGGAGTCAACACCTATTACATAGAGGCCAAGCCTCCTGGATTTGACAGGCCTACCTACCTTGGACTGCTGTCTTTGGAACTTAGAGGGTCGGCGGGAAGAAACTTGGCAGGATTTATGACCGTACAAAATGACATGCCAAACCTTGGAAAGATGCAGTTTTACCAGGTTCCTCTCAACTCCAGTACAAAGCTGCTAGGGCCGTCCTCTGTGAGTGAGGCACTTGACAAGGACTCTGACTTTAGGCAGCTCAAGACATTGCTGCAAAGCCCGCGATACGGAGACAATATCCTGTACAGGGTTGGAGATCACGACGTCTACTTTATTCCTGTATATACGTCAGGTACCGGTGGTGTCGTAACCCAGCTTGGAACTATTGCAGCAGTGGGGGCCGCATTTGACGGGGAATATTTTGTAGGGCTTGGAAACACGCCGCAGCAGGCGTTTGGAGCATATCTTGCAAAGTTAAGTGGCATCACACCGTCCAATGTAACAAAGACACTTGCACTAGATGTATCCTCAAGAATAGATGCTATCCAGTCAATACTAAAAGATGACAAGCTCATTGTAGTCACACCTGCAACCATACAGCTACCGCTCACCTTCCAGGAGGGAAGAACAACATTCCAGCAGCCTTCTGATCTTGATAACGCAAAGACACTGATCTCAGGATTTGTCAAGGACTTTGTACAGCCAGGAAACAGAATAATCTTCTGGCAGCAGAACAATACGGTAAACTTGGGAACCGTTGTGGTTGTAAACAATGTGCCAGAGCTCCACTACATCTCCATAGGGGTAGGATAGTTGCTGCTTGTTGTAGACAACAGCTCTGTCTACACAAACTCCATAGTAGACTTTCTAAAAGATATCATGGCAGACCACAAATGTACCCCCTTTGACAAGATAACTCACTCAGATATTGAAGACTCGAACTCTATCATCTTGTCAGGAAGAAAGAAAAATGATCCCCTTATGAATGCAATAAACTCAAAGTTGATACGATATGCACTATCAAAGGGGAGGCCCCTGCTTGGCATATGCTATGGGGCAGAGATTCTTGCAATAACCCTTGGAGGTACTATACGAAAGGCGGCACAGCCACGCCACGGTATCCATAAGGCAAGTGTGGTAAAGGAGAACCCTTTGTGCAGGGGACAACTTGAGGTGTTTGAGAGCCACTCGTACATGGTTGCCACACTTGACTCACGCTTTGGTATCATAGCTGTCTCAGACGCTTGCAGGTTTGAGATCTTCCAGTACGGAAACCAAAACATTTTTGGAACACAGTTCCACCCTGAAATGAGCAATGACGGAAAACTGCTGTTGAAAAATTTTACAGCAATTAAATAGAATTAATTAAGACTCGGGAAAGGTTTTACTTGCCTATGGAGTCTGGTCATTCGCTTGACGTACCGCTGGTTCAAGAGGAGAACATCTGTCTACCACTTGTCATAAGTGCAGTCTCAAAATACTGGGGAGTGGACCTTCCACTTGCAGAGGCAAGGGAGATCGCCAAGAGATATCCAGGTGTAAAGGGAACAATACTGATTGAGGGGGTAGAGCTTGCCGAGAGGCATGGGCTTGTAAGCATAATCTCAAACTCCTCAATCAAGGAACTGCGAAGGTTCATCGACATGGGAATTCCCCCAATTGTGATACTTCCTGGAATAAAGGATGTTGTGCAACATGCGTCCTTGATAATAGGATATGACGAGACACAAAAGACCATCTTCCACTACATCCCAGAGCCTGACAAGATTGCTGCAATTCCGGAAGAAAGGTTTGACAAACAGTGGGGGGAAGATGACAGACTGCTGCTATTGCTTGTTCCCACTGATATAATTGGTGAGGTAAAGATTGCAAATGACAACAAGACAAGATCCAACAGGCTCTGCTTTGATGCAGAAAAGCTGCGTCTGCAGGGAAAGACAGAGGAAGCTCTTGCATTGTTAAAGAAGGCGCTTGAGCTGAACCAATCCAACTCCACCGCATCATGTCTTTATGCAGGAATACTAAACGATATGAACCAGCAAGATGCCGTGCAATACTACAAAAAAAGCATCGAGCTCAACCAGAGATGCTATCTTGCATACCGGGGCCTTGGGAACTATTACCTCAAGGCAAAGGACTATGCAAATGCAGAGAGATACTATACCGTGGCAATAGAGCTCAACCCATACAGGTTTGTGCCTATCTACAAGAACAGGGGGATTGCACGGCTGGAACAAAACAAGACCAGCGAGGCAAAAGAGGATCTCAAAAAATATCTTGAGCAGATGCCTGATGCCAAGGATAGAACGGAAATCTCGCAGGCAATATCGGAAATATAGTCTGTAAAAGAATTTAACAGTCCTGCGAGAATCAAACTGTGATTTGGACTGTATATTTTGTAGTATCGTATCTGGAAAAATCCCATCAAGAAAGGTTTACCAGACCTCACACTCGCTTGCATTCCTTGACGCGTTTCCGCTAGTGCGTGGCCATACTCTTGTAATACCAAAGAGACACTATGTCAAGGTTCAGGAGATCTCGCAGCAAGAAAACGCAGACCTCTTTGAAACCGTAAGAATTGTGACTGGAAAGGTTGAGCGACTCGCACCCTCTTCTCTTGTTGCAGTCCACAATGGCAAAGAAAGCGGGCAAGAGGTTCCACACGTACACGTACATGTCATTCCGAGGAAGCAAGAAGACGGAGTAGGTCCTGTACACAGCATGTTTACAAGGAGACCAAAGCTGAGCGAAGCTGACTTTGCTGAAGTCTTGGAGCTCTTGAAGAAGTAAGTGCGGAGTGCGAGTTTAATAACTTTTGGATTCAAATGGCCCTGTAGCAACCACATTGATGACAAGTTCTTCGTTCTAATTAACGGCGATGAAGTTAGATACAACGAAATTCAAACAACGCTAGAAAATAGAACTTTGTCTATTCCCCTCAACGAAGGGAATAACAAAATACAGATTATTGGAGCTGAGCCGATATGATGAAAATTATGTTAGGTGATTATGTAACTCATGGATTTATAGTCCATTGACTTACACTCCCAACTAGGACACCTGACTAAACTTATGTCATTTCAAGATGAATATGCAACAACACATGGCAGCACAACCTTGTCTTTGGACACAGTAGCCTCGCCAACAATAATAGTGGACAATAACAATGTTCTGGGATACGATACTACATTCGTAACGGGAGTTTCGCAATATGATGGTCTTCAACTAGTAGTAAAGGCTGAAGATGGATCTCCAGCATGTGTTAAACCAGAAACATCTAAAATACTTGTTGAGCGTGGTTGGGGTCATTTACCATAAATTTTAAGTGATCTTTCATGTCGTACACTTCAAATATCACAAATGACAAAGCTGGACAGTGAGTCAAATATGGTAGAACTTGGTCCTGACAAGTGTCTCAAGAGGTGGTGCAGGATGTGCGGAAGAGAGATGGAACTGAAATACGACTTTAACCCGGAGAACAGGGTGTACGACTTTAGTTGTACAAGATGCGGCACTAGTGTTCGCATCTTTGAGGAGATAATCAGTGATATGAGGGAGGCCTATAGGGAAGACGGAAAGCTCTTAGAACCGCTCACAAAAGAGGAAGAAGAGCAACAAATCTCCGACAGGAAGGCAAGCAAGATATTCTTTGAAGAATACGGTAACAATACAAGAAGCTGGAAAGAGATAGTAAGTCCTGAAAAAAGAGAGAGACACAGACTTACTATAACAGCTGTGGAACATAATTTCCTATTTTTTAAATTTTTATCATGGTAATAATGAATTTAATTTTATAAACAGCCGAAGAAAGTTCTACATGAAATCTACACAAAATTTTTTAAGAGAACAAATAATTTCTAATCGAATGAAAATTCTACCTCTTTCAATAATTGTAATATTCATAGTTGCCATTAGCTCACAAACTTCATTTGCTCAAGAAAGAACAAATTTCTCAAGTCTAAATTCCCAAAACTCTACAGCAATTCAAAAGCAGGCAATTGAATGGAACAATTGTCAAC
>CAZMNT010000039.1:0-15910 GCA_964567715.1 uncultured Nitrosopumilaceae archaeon
TGTCAGGTAAGAGATGGGTGGTCATGACCATAGAGACCACCTCGCTTGGGTCTACTGCATTAATCAGATCAGCAGTTCTTATTTGCATGTCAAGTTTTTCAAGTACAGAGCCAAGTGTAGAGTAGGCACTGCGAGATTTTGATGTTGTAAGGGTGGTAGTGGTGTGTGTGAATCCATAACCGTAGAACTGTTTCTCAGTTTCCAGTCTTGATTTTAGAATTTCAACACCCTTTATCTCACTTGCCTTTGCCTTTTGTAAAGTTGCCTCAAAAAATGATAAAGGATAACTTGTCACCACCTCAAAGTTATGTGCCTGTCTTTGAACCTCTTGAGGTATCACAATTGGCTGTACAAGCAACGGAGCATCCATCAGACCGCCAATCTTGTCAGAGAGAAACAATCGTGAAAAGTTGAGGAGGCTGTCCATTAACAGCATTATCGAGTCCGCGTCACCATCGGCGTCTCTTCTTTTTGCGGAATGCCAGACAGCAGTACCAAGACAGACCTGAGTATTCGTATAGCCGATTATTCTTCCAACAATGCCCACAGAGGTGTGTGGTGCAAGACCAATTATCAAGTGACCAATTAGATCATTAGCGTTTCTTACGTTATAGTATGGAGGATGGGCAAATAATTTTTCAAGTTCCTTGTCAAGATACTGACAAACAAGTAGTAGGTTGTCACCACATTCTTTTGGAATTATGACGTCCTGTATTTTCAGCTCCACCAGTTGGTCGTCATTTTCAAGTGGCCTTCCATCAATGTCGTAGGCATACCCAAGTTCTGCAAGTTTTTTCGGAGTTGTGCCAATCCATGATGGTTTAAAGTGGGAGATTGGCGCGTTAGTTGCGTCAAATCTAATAGTTCCGTCCTTGAATACATTGAGATTCAGACTTTGTCGAATTACCCCCTTCTCCAGGGGTTCTGGAACCCTCTCTTGATTGATAAGCTCCTTTACACCTTTGAATGGCTCTTGTGCGCGAATGCCCGTTCTTTCTTGTGCGGCGTAAAGCAGGTCCTTGAGAGGAAACGCTCTGTACGAATGGGCAGATGCTTTTATTTTACATTTTGGACAATGAGACTCCTCTAGTTCATCGCGACATTTTGGACAAACAAATGTTGCCGTGGTCTTTGTTTTGCATCTTGGACATACAATGCTGATTGAAGGGAGATTGCAATTTTTACACATTCTATTATTGATGTTACAATAAAAGTTGGGTTGTTTTGCTGCCTTGATGAGATCACGTGAAGCACCACCCTTGCTTCCCACAGGAAATAGGGTGTGCACTGGAGGTTTCATTTTTCGAAGCGAGGCCTTTTCTGGTCTTCCCACTCTTACGCCTATAGCGGTAGAAAATTTGGGCATTATCTTGATTCCAGATGATATGGAGATTATTTCTGGGACTGACAGTGCTTTGTCAAGCTGGATTGGTTTTCTAAAAAGTAGGTAAAAGAAAGTTTTTGCTTCAGTATTTTTTAGTATGATTGCATCGCCTGCCACCTCTTGTGGCACCCCGAGTTTTTCCAGAATTTCTTTTACATACATCGGATAAACTATTAACTCTGATTCTATCTTGGTAGGAGCAAGGATCTTTTCTAGTTCTTGAACCGTTAGCTGATCCCAATAATACAGATAATGCGGGTGTAGCCCTATGCCAAAATTAAGTGATATTCTAAATGCCTCTTCAACATCTGGAGTCTTGCTTGCATAGCTTAGCAACTCGAGATCGTTTGGCTCATACCTGGCAACCTTCTCTTTCAGCTCTTCAACCCAAAACTCTTCTACATAGCCTGTGGGAACAAGCTCCGCATTGTTTTCAAGAAAATCTCCATAGCTTATGAGAATGTCCCCAAGGTGTAGAATTTTCTCAATGTGAGGCTTTAGCTGGATTCCATGTGCCGTGTTCTTTATCTTGACCACATTTCCATTATCTAGTCTAACAACAGGCGTATCAATCGAGTCAACAAACGCAATGGTTGCTGCTTTTCCTGGAATGTCAAGTTTGATCTGGGTGCCCACAGCAATCACATGGTCTAGAATTTCCGCAACAACCGGATGGATGCCAACCGATGCAAACCCCGTGTTGCATGCACGACCATATCTTAGTCTAAATCCACCAAGTTTTTTCGGCATTGAAAGAACAGATCTGCCGGTGATTACCTCCCTCATCCTGTGAGCTGCGGCATCCTCGTCCCCTGTCTGGATTGCACCTTTCAGGTCTTTGAGCCAATCCCAACCGTCTAGTTTGAACAAGTCAATCAGTTTTAGCAGCTTGCGAGACCTTCCAATAAGACCATCGTTGAGTACACGTAGTGCCCCACCCCGTACTCGGTTTGTGCTTATTCTTGTCATGTTCCTATGGCTTACAATCTCTACTGGATCGGTGTCTATGCCGTCAAGCTCGACAGCAAGATTAGAGATGACTGTTACTACATCCTCGTCAGGAACATGGAATTGAAAGCTACCCACCTCTCTCTCATAGAGGCGCAGCTCCTCCACAAATCTGCCAGTCTCGTCATCATAGGAGTTGGCCTTGTACTTGCCAAGGCCCGCAATCTTGCGCACATGATCTGCAATAAGCATGGTAGATGCTGCCTCGGTGCCTCCTGCCGAACGTATAGGTCCGGCAAAGGAGACGGATAGGTATTCAGAGCCATCAGCATTCTTCTTAATCCTAACCTCGCTTATTCCCTGAAGGGGTGCTATGGTCACGCCTTCGGTAACTATGGCAAGGCCAACACGTACGGCCAAGTCCAGCTTTTCCTGAAGGGTTGTATCAGTACCGGAATACTTGCCTTGTGCTATCTCTTCTGCAAGTTTGAGGGCGGCGAGTTCCTTTGTTGTAGTTTGGATGAGCTTTCTGAGGTTTTCTGTAATGTCAATGTCATGCATCTTTGAGACACGATCGGAGAGATCAAATGCGATCTTGGGCTCTACCATCCCTGAGGAGTCAGAGAGGGTAGCTTTGGCAGCGGCGGCCTTTTCAAAGATGACAAAGACCTCGCGTGATATCTTGTTGTAATAATCAAAATATGATTCCGGCATTGGGACCTCCCTCAGTCTCAATGCTACGCTTTCAGACATGCTATTTCCTTACGGACTGGATGGTTTTTACGATATCGGCTATCGTCTTAAAACTTCCGCCCTTCTCAATGAAGGTGCCTATCACTATGGCATCAGCGCCTGCCTTGACAATCTCGACAGCTGTGTTACTGTCTCTGATACCTCCTCCAACAATAAGAAATCCCTTGAAGAGCTTTCGAACTGCTGCAACCATCTCAGGTCTAACGTTTGATTTTGCGCCAGAGCCTGCTTCAAGGTAGACAAATCTCATTCCAAAGAACCGTGCAGATAGTGCATACATTGCAGCCAAGTTTGATTTGTCAAAGGGAATAGTCCTTACAGACCCAACATGCCACACAGTTGTGCCCTCACCAATTATGATGTAGGCGGTCGGTAGTGGTTCAAGTCCAAATTTGAGTACGTTTGGAGCACCTAACGCTTGAGCTTGAGAGATAAAGTATGGATTTTCGGAATTTAAAAGTGAGCTAAACAAGATTGCGTCTGCATCTGGTACTACGCCTGTAACATTTCCAGGAAAGAGAATTATGGGAATTTTAACAGAATTTTTGATGCTTTTGACAGTCTCTGCCATTGTTAATTGGTCTGTTGCAGATGAGCCACCAACAAGTATGACTGAGGCACCACTTTTTTCAGCCTCCTTTGCAAGTGCTGATGCAGATTTACTTCCATTATTTTCCGAGTCAATCAATACGAAGAGCAGGGCACCTTTGGACTTGCGAGTTGTATGAAGATAGTTTTCTATATTTTTCATATGACTGGTTGATAGTTATTCGTTAAAAGTTTAATTGAAGGTAGTTATACAGATTTGTATAGCTTTGAGCGACTTACCGAGCGATAATTTCAATAATATTATTAGACAAATTATAAAAAAATCCTCATTTACCGAGCGCCAAATTGAAATTATTTTAAAGAGACGAAATCTAACAACTCGACAGTTTGGAATAAGCAGGGGGGCTTTTTACAGGCAGGTTACTCAATGCGAGGAGAAGCTTCAGGCTTTATGCTACTCATGGATACTACTGAAGGCACTTGAAGTGCTTCGGGAGGATGATGTTGATGTGATAAATCGCCTTTCAGAACAGGTTTCCGTGATAAAAAACAGTGATGGTTTCCCCGAACGTGAGGAACAGGTGATGTTTGTGATACAACAAGTGCTAGACCGAACATGCAAGCTGTGATTTTCGTGTGTGAGATCGTTTTTTCCACGAACAATTTGTGATAGATGTGTTTGTGATTGATGGGTATTGTGTAAAATTATTTTACCCAAAGATGATAAATCACGTTAGCATATGACGTGTAGTGATGTTAGTGGACATAGATGTTGGATTGATTCTGGCGGTAGTAGCATCATTTGTGATTGGTCTTGCATCCGTAGTAGTCTATAACATGATCAGGCCTCGCCTAGGTTCACAGTCAAATGATCTAAAAATTTTGGTAGAACGCCTCCAATATTATGAAAATCTACTCATAGATATGAAAATTAGGTTAGATTCGTTAGAATTAATCAAGGAATCAGAAGAACTTCCACAGGCACAAATTCCAAAACCAAGGGAAGAGAAAAGAGAGCCTGAGGCACTAATAGAAGTAAAAGAGGAAAAACCCAAGGTCAGAGTTCACAACATGAACTTTGGTAGCGCTACAGAATATGTATTGAGATTAATCACAGAAAAACCAATGACATCACGTGATATTCAGATCACAATTGGAAGGAGTAGAGAGCATACATCGCGTATGATGAAAAAGCTTTATGAGGAGGGGTTGGTCGAAAGGGATATGGGAACAAAGCCATTTGCCTACAAGATAACCCAGAAAGGCCTTGCAAGAATAGGGATTTTGAAGACTTCGCCAGTACAATAATTTCAATAAAGAACCCGATTAAGGTTTGATATGTTTTTGAAATGGTTGGTTTTTGGTGACTTGTGATCATTGGATGATTTTTGGTCAAAATGTATAAAAAAAATTAGCATAAATTATTAATCTTATTTTATAATAAAATCTTAAATTAGTGAATTAATAATACGCAGTATGTCAGGTATGGAACAGCTAGTAAAGATAACTGCTGCAGGGACAATCTCCATCCCAAAAGATTTTCGGAGATATCTTGAACTTCAAAAAGGAGATTATGTCAAGATATCGGTCGGAGGAAACCATTTGGTTATCAAAAAGGCAACAATATCTTAAGTTGTACTTCGTTCTCTCGGGGCTAGTTTAAGGACTTGATAGTTCCATTCCTTCCCTTTTCGCTCTCTAGCCACCCTTCCTTTGAGGGCAAATCTAGAGAGATAGGTAGAGATTACACTTAGTTTGATCGGCTCACTGTATTCGTCCTCATACTTTTCAAGGATCATAGATGAGGTAAACTTGCCCAAAGGAAAGTGCTTATCCACAATATTCCAGATCTTGGCACCGACCGAGCCAAGTTGTATTGATTCCTCAGGCTCCTCAATATTCATCAAGTCCATTAATTCGAATATCTTCAGCATTTTTTCATGAGTAACATTACCCTCAAGGCTAAAGTTGTACTTAGCACCGTCTATATCCTCCAAGTCTATTCGTATCCGTTTTCTAACCATATTGATCGATCCCGATAACATCTTAACACTTGAACAGATCATAGAAGATTTGTTAACAAGTGGGTTTGTTAACATTCACTGTGTGGCTCCTGAAGGGAATTTTTTATGACCTTAACAGGCGCCTTTTGGTTATATCATAAATTTGGCTAAATCCATGCCTAGAGTGGAAATAATGGGGTGTTCCTAGGCATATTAACTATGTTAAGAGCCGACTTCATGCCTAGAGTGGAAATAAGTGGGTCATTTTTGGCTCTTTTACAATTTCATTCACATAATGTTCACTGCTTGTTAACTTTATTCTAGGAAGGCCCACACACCTATCCTTCCACTCTAGCTTTTTTAAAAAATTTTTTTTTTTTGAAAAAATAAAAAAAATTAATGATATACTAAATTTGAATTAGTTATTCTGTTCTAATCTAGATGATATGGTAGAATCCATATGTGGATAGAGAAGAAACGATGGTGTGTGGGTTGATGGTAAAAGATCCAATTGACAAACTACTAGATGATGCAACAAACGGCAGGTCACTATTCAAAAACAGAGAGGTCTTACATTTTACATTCATACCAGATCTGGTCCTACATAGGGGGGATGAACTAAAAAAAGTTACACAGGCCTTGCTCCCCCTACTAAAAAAGGCAAGGCCGTCAAACCTGTTGATATATGGAAAACCTGGTACAGGCAAGACCTTGGTTGTAAAAAAAATCCTAAACAAAATACAAGAACGGGTCAAGGACGGCTCGTTTCCCATTCAGCTGCTTTATGCAAATGCAAAAGAGGAGACCACGCTTTATGGATTGTTGGTAAAATTTGGGCGCCAGCTAGGACTTACATCACAAAAGGAGCTGCCAACAACCGGTCTTTCTATAAGTGAGGTGTTTAACAGACTGATGGCAGTAATAGAAAAACACACACTCAACACAGTCTTTGTAGTGGATGAAATTGATTATCTTGCAGAACTTGTGTCAAAGACAGGAAAAGATGTCTTTTACTCACTAACACGTGCAAATGAGAGATTAAAGAAAGGCTCACTTACACTCATTGGAATATCAAACGACCTCACATTCAAGGAAAGGCTGGATCCACGTGTCCTAAGCAGTCTAAGTGAAGAAGAGATCGTCTTTACCAACTATACGGTCAACCAAATCAAAGAAATTCTAACGGAAAGAATCAAGGAAGCCTTTATCCCAAATATTGTGGACCCAGCAGCCCTTAACCTATGTGCGGCAATGTCAGGCCAAGAACATGGCGATGCAAGAAGAGCAATAGACCTGCTTCGTGTGGCTGGGGAGATAGCAGAACGTGAGCAGTCTGATACGATAAAAGAAGACCACATTAGACGGGCTTCCCTGAAAATGGAGGAGGATAAGGAAACCACGGCACTCAACTCCTATCCACTACACGAAAAACTGCTCATACTTGCAGTAATGAAGGCAAACGGCAACACTACGGGAGAGATATATCAATCATACAAAAATCTCTGCAAGACCACGCGGCAAAAAGAGCTCACGCAGCGAAGGATCACACAAATGCTCAGCGAGATAGAGATGACAGGACTGATCTCAGGCAAGATAATACATCAAGGCATGCATGGAAGAACCAAGAAATTTGCTCTGACCCTAAACCCGGAAACCGTTAAAAAAGCATTCAAAGAAGACTTGGTTTTAGAAGACCTTCTATGACTAGACTGACGAGTCGGTAAAGTCTTTGGTAAAGACCTTCATTGTTGCCAAGTTAACAATTATGGCTATCCCAGGAGTTGGAGTAATGCCCACACTTGCTTGGTAGCCCGTCTGGCTCTGCCATGCCCCCGAATTGATTATCAGAGTTCCCTTGTACATGTCCAAGTCAACCACATGTACATGACCGGAATGAAATATGTCTGGTACCTCGTTTATTACCATAAGATCTTCAAGCTCCGGCGCAATCGGGGTTCGTTTCCCATAAATTGGGCTCAGATGCCTCGTTCTTAGCAATGCACGCATAGCCTTTGCAGGCTGGGCATAGCTTAGGCCGGGGGTGGTTCCTACCACATCGTCAAGGCTCTGGCCATGAAACATCAATACCTTTACTCCGTTTAGGTCCAAAAATGCAGGATTTCCTAACATGAAAAAATTCTCTCTGTTCCACAAACTCATGTTGTGCTTTTCTGGTATTGCAGGCTGTGGAAGTGCCCTTCTACCTGGATCGTGGTTACCCGGAATCATGAACGTCTTGATATGCTTTGGAACTTTATCAAGCAACTGAGCAGCCTTTGCCATCTGTTCAACAATATCGGTTAGAAGCAATTCCTTGTCTTGGTTTGGGAAGATTCCAACCCCGTCTATTATATCGCCGCATATCAGGAGAAACCCAACCTTTCTTGCAACAGGGTCTGGGCTTGAAAGCCAAGAGATGAACTCTGTAAACTCTTTTTCCATAAAGTACTTACTGCCAATATGAATGTCGGATATGAGGACTGCGTATGTCTCAGTCTTTGAACGAATTGCTATATGATCAGGAATATCTGGCACCAGAAGTTCCTTTGCGATAAACCCTCCATTCTTACCATTTGTTATGCCTGCCATTACAAACTGATCCATCAAGAGCGAGTTGGCAATCTCTTGCAGTTCCTGATTGAAAACCAAAATCTCAAGGGAACCAGTAGGGTCGTCTATCACCAGTTTTGTGACGTCACGCTCGCCCCTTCTATCCATTAAAAGACCGGCAACAAACACCTCTTCACCAAGCTTGCCGCCAGTCACATTTGCAATGGATGTAAGTTTTTTTGCCTGAGACCTTTGCATCATTATTCTAAGCAGTTTAGAATATCTGTCAGAAAAGAGGCTCGTAAACCCATCTATTCCCTCTGCCGAAGTCACCTTCTTTGTGGGGTCAAACAATATTGTGTGCTTGTCTTCAACAGTTTCATCAACCTCTGACTCTACAAACATCCTAAGGTCGTTTTGATTTATCAAGAACAGGTTTTGCTTTGCCTTTTCCCGAACAACCTGCTTGATTATGTTCTGAAGTTCCTTTACGTCTATCTTTTCTAATATCTTAAAAGCATCGGGATGAATCTGGAATCCCTTGCTTAGAGCATATGTTATTGCAGAAGATAACTCTTCTTTCACAAACTGTCATAAAACAGCTTTTAATTAAATCTGTTCGAGCTGTCAACCCTCAAATAACTCCTTAAAATAAACCCGTTGTTGGCAAGAAGAAGAGTTCTGATATTTTTGATTTTTATAGCAATTTTCTCAGTTGCGTATTCTTTTGGCAGCGAAAGCAACATGTCCAAGGAAGACTCTAAAGCATTTGTCAAGGAATTTCAACAGGCTGTGGAAGGGATAGACGCAATAGGAATTTTTACACATAATGTATCTGTTGCGCTTCCCATGTTTGTACCAGGTTTTGGGGTTGCGTGGGGCTCTTTTGCCGCGTGGTCTACAGGACTTGCGTTTCGAGCTCTTGTTTCAACCACGCCTGCTCTGGCAAAACTTCCACCACTTGCCATAATCTATCTCTCACCCTTTGGCGTAATGGAACTTGTTGCCTATTCCATCGGGATGTCGAGAAGCTTTCTTCTCATTAGTATGATCTTCAAAAGGAAAACCATAAGACAGGAACTACGTCCCACCATAATTGAAATCGGCATTGTAATGGCCCTACTGCTTGCAGCCGCGTTCATTGAATACGCCATGATACAAGAATTTGGCTCGGTCGTGGTTAATCCAAAAACACCCTAGATTCATTTTTATTTTAACAGAAGATAGGCTTGGTATTGCTTGGACTTAGGATTCACACATTTCCAAAGTTAAACAAACCAGTCATGATAGCAGCACTTCCTGACATGGGAAATGTTGCAGCCATCGGAATGGACTTTCTTGTAAAGAGTCTAAAGGCAAAATTGTTTGCAGAGATTTACGCCTTCTGGCCACCCGCTATTTCATACGACCAAGGTATGATAAAATACGAACAGTCAAGCTACAAATTCCATTATTCGCAAAAAGATAACATTGTGCTCTTTTCCGGAGAGTTTAATCCGTCTGACCCAAGGCGTCTTTACGAACTCTGCTATGAGGTAGTCAACATGGCAAAAAAACTGAAGGTGAGCACACTTTATTCTATTGGAGCTGCATTGCGTCCACCAAGTCCTGCCGAACCCAAGCTTTTTGCAGCTACTACCGCATCAAAACATCTGGTTCTGTTAAAAAAAGAAAACCTAGAACTTCTCAACGGAAAAGGTCAGATAACTGGTTTTAACGGCTTGGTACTGGGAATTGCAAAGGAAAAACAACTTGATGGTATTTGCATCTTATCAGAAATAGACAATCCTAACATTGTCCAACCCAGATCGGCTAAACTTATTCTTGAAAAACTCTGCCAAGTCTTGGAGCTCAAACCGTTTGATATGAGAGAGTTGGAAGAAGAAGAAAAGAGAAAGCAGTTCATGGAACAACAGATGAGCTACATGAATGGACTGACTCGAAAAGACAATCAACCGGGAATTGCCTAACTGCGTTACTAAATTATACCCACTGATTAAATACAAGTTTTGGGATTAGCTAAGCAAATGAGATATCATTTCTTGCCCCTAATGGCAATTACTGGACTTGTAATCGTATTCTGGCTACCTCATAATGCATATTCTGATTTTACATCTAACAACAAATATCTGATTCAAGCGACGGGTTTTGTGTCTGGCACACAAGACATTCTCGACTCTGTATTTGACATACAACTAACTACTGGTGCCCAAAGCGGGAGTAGCATACTCTCTACACTTGACAACGTGCTTGTTACAATTAGTGGAGATAACTATCTCAACACTGGAGGCTGGACCACAACTTTGTTGCGAGATGGAAAATATCTTCTACTTCAGGGAAATGCACAAAACTCGCGCGGAGATACCATTCAAGTCAATCTCTTTGGACGACAGATTGACACTAGTCAAAATGGCTTGGTCTACAGCATCACCGGAAAAATAACAGGTCAAGAAACCTTTCGGGTTATTTATAGCGCCAAAGTAACCACGGCTGGAGCATACACTTCCTCCACCACACAAACATCTACACAGCCCGCTTCGACAGAAAATCAAACATCATCTAATGCTATCAGAATAAGCATAGTTGCCGGTGCGTCAAACAGCAATAATCAGATCTTCTTTTCTCCGTCAATTACTAGCGCAGCTCCTGGAACTGCGATAATCTGGACTAATAATGACAACGTGCCTCATAGAATAATGAGCGGCGTTGCATCAGCCGTTAAAGGAAATAATTCCATGCCTATATTTTCTCCTGACGGAATGATTGACAGCGGGGTCATTGCACCGGGACACAGTTTTCAGTATACAATAACCAACTTCAATTCCAAAACTTATCTTAGCGCTACAGCAGCTCAATATCTGAACCTGCCGCAGGAACAGACAGCTGGTGACATTACCTTCTTTGATCCAAATTACACTTGGATGATTGGAGTAATAACTCCCGCCTCATCTTTGGTTCAGGCAAAAACAGTACAGATTAACATATTGCAGGGCGCATCTACTGCTACAAGCAATCTATATCTCTCTCAATCTACTGTACAAGTTACACCTGGCACTACAATTATCTGGAAAAACAATGACTCTGTACCTCACATAATCCTGAGTGGCCAATCACAAGGGATAGGCGGTGGAGGTGCTGGGGCGCAAACTAGAATTCCCGTCTTTACCCCTGACGGAAAGATAAACAGTGGTTCAATAGCGCCAGGTCAAACATTTCAATACACCATAAGTGGAACTGGCGTGTTCTCATATTATGATCCATCAAACACTTGGCTAAATGGCAACATCATCGCAGTTTCGCAGGTATCACAAAACCCACCGGTGCAGGTAAGCATTCTGTCTGGTTCCTCACTGCCACAAGGATCTGCGTCGCAGCAAAATCAATACTATATAAACGGATACTATTCACCTGACCAAATCCAAATCATACCAGGAACTACAATCATTTGGAAAAACGACGATAATGTAGCACATTCAATCTATAGCGGAACTGCCACCTTTAGCACAGCCAATCCATACATCCCAGATGGCAAGATAAAGAGTGGTCTTATTCCGCCCGGCCAAAGTTTCCAGTATACCGTTAACGATACTGGGATGATTAGGTTCTATGATCCGTCATATACATGGATGAACGGAATAATTGTATCGATTCCGCCCGTAGAAAATCACATTCTAAACCGCAGTCCTCCAACCAATCTCATCACACCGACTCTTCACTGAGAGACAGTAAAACTATTTGAGATTGATATATGACTCAAGCCTTGTCTGGTCAAAGATCATTACAGAGAGATCGGAGAATTGCCTTCCTTCTAAATCACTCACAGTTCCAACAAAATGTGTCTCTTTTTCAGTGGTAAGAGACTCAAATACATGCACCTTCATCTTCGAGGTGTCAAACCCGTGATTTTTCAGATAAGTTGCAATCTCTGACTGCATAAAGTGTTTTGAAGGCTCCTTTGGCCACGGGCGTGGTACCAGCACCACACTAAATCCGTCGATCAGTGCTTTTTGAAGCTCTAGTTTTTTTTCTTCTATGCTAGTGGATATGTGCATCGTTATGACCCTGCTTTTATCTAATGGAACTCCTGCCTTTGACGCCGCTACCTGTATCGAACTTATACCGGGAACTATTTGTACATCCCCGAAGATCTCAATCAGCCTGTCCACAACCTCCGACTCGGAAAAATTCACATCTCCCGTAAACGGCACCACACACGTCCTGTTTCCAAGGGACTTAGAGATTTTCTGGTAAGCGTCTTCCTGGTTCTGCATCGTAATCTCATGAACCTCTTTGCCTCTGATCAGTTCCTCAATAGTCTTGAGTGTGTACTTGTAGCCTACTACTATATCACAGTTCTTCACAATCTCCTTAACAACACCTGTAACATAATTTGGCGAACCCGGTCCTACCCCTACAGCAAAAACTTTTCCCATCATGGCATCTCTTTACCATGTTCAATATAATTCCAGTTTTAGATCACAGTTAGCTTTTATTTACGAACGTGAATCCATTATCATTGGAAAACAAAACAATAATCACAGTTTCAATTCTTTTGATTCTAGCTGGCTCCCTCGAAAATTCTTTTGCAACCTTGCAAAATTCTACACTAGATTCTCAGGGAAACTATGCAAACCCGTCGCTTGGCATAACATTTCAGGCTACGCCGGGATGGAATGTTCAGGAGCCAAAAAAATCTCAACCTGGTGCACCTGATATTGCAGTGATAGCTCCATATTCAACCGGCTTTACGGCTTCGATCTCCTTCACTGTCGAAAAGTCAAATGGAACTTCGCTTGACAGTTATGTAGAAAACAAAAAAAGTCAACTCTTAGCTAATAATCAATCTACCAATATCATCTTTCTGTCTGAGCAGGAGAGTACCATAGGTGGATTTGCTGCAAAAATATCGCTACTTGATGAAAATTTTACTTCACAGGACAGCAATAATATGATAAAATTCAAACAAGCTGTTGTGTTGGCAAATGATAAATTTTACACAATAACTTATGCAAATGATGAAAAGAACTTTGATGCAGACGTATCAAGCTACGATCAATTGCTGAGCTCAATCAAATTTGTAAACGGGAGTGTGGCGCCGCCTATTGGCTATATCTCAATTGCTATAGTATTGTCAGCATTAGCCGGAGGCACAATAATTATAATTAAGAGAAAAAGGCAGTCCCAAAGAAATCACTACAATAAGAAATAACGTATCCAAGGCCGTATCTTTGGTCATTTTAGCCTGAACTTCCTCTACCGATTTTAAGGCATTATTTATAATAGGTTTGCCAAAATCTGGCTTCATTTTCACTTCTTTTTCATAAAAGGCCTGTATTACCTCGAACCTTTTGATAGAATCGGGAGAAAGATAAAATACAGAGTTATGCCGAACTAGAGTATGAAGAAGGAGTATATTGTAGTAAGGATTGAGGGCTCTCCAGACGGAGCGCCATACGTTATAGTTTCACTTTCTTCGTCGAAGGATTTCAAAGAACAGAATAGCCCTCCAATGTCCCCTTTTGGCTCTGGTGTCATGGGTTTTACTAACATGGATGACATGATAAAAAGTCTCAACAAAATGATGGCAGGAGGATTTGGTAGTATGGGAGGCGGAATTACATCGATTAAGCTAGACATGCATGAATATAAGGAGCTAAACCTCTCCGTTGGAGATAAGGTATACTTGGAACTTACAAGGGCCGAATCTCTTGGAATCTAAACTAGTTAATTTTGCCTAGAAATCTAGCTACGTAATATCTCGTATGCCCTTGCAGCATCTCTTTCATGTAATACTAGGACAATGTTGTCTTGGCCAAAAAAGGCGTTAACAAGCTCGATTCCATTATTGTGAAGAATCTCTGATACATATGATACTACATCAGATTTATTTTCCGATTGAGGTATGCTGATAGTTATCTTTGCAAGGCCGGTTTGGTAATAGTTCTTGTGCGAAGAAAACGACTCGAGCAATTTTCTAACATCGCTAATATCCTCGGTTAGGAACCTAAATGAATCTGTGAGTCTGAAAAATTCATAATCTGGATCTATTCGGGTAAAACTGTCCATCAGTGATACAGCATCTTTCATTTCAAAATCTTGTGAAGAAAACTTGATGTCCAAAATTCCATCAGTAAGCGACAACCTGGCATTTTTTAGCATAGGTTCGTTTTGTACGCCGTCCTTTTTCTCAAAGGAATCTGCATATCTTTTGATCGCTACTACAATTGTGTTAAGGTTGACAGGGCTACCAACTTGAGCCTCTACTTCCTTTTGGATCTTCACTGCAAGTGCAGTGTAGTTTATCAAATCCATCTTTATGCAGTCATAAATTGACCTGTTTCTTGTGATGATTTCCCGCACCGCATCGGGAACAGAAACATTGGTTGCACGCATACAAGAGGATTTAGTTTTGTCAGCTATATTAGTTTATGTAATAATATATCATATATTTTCTGAAACTTTATATAATGTCATAATTATTACAATATATAGGTGAATATGACATGATAGAATGGGACGAATTTGATGGACTCTTCCAAAGAATGATGCGACCTTTCAAAGAACTAGATGATGTATGGAGCGAGATGAGAAGTTCTGCCAACATACAGACATTTGGTCCATACTATTATGGATATTCTGTAACGGTGGGACCGGATGGTAAACCAGTGGTAAAAGAATATGGGAACGTTAGACCGGGTCTGCTTCCAACAGCCGAAACTAGGGAACCCTTTGCAGATGTCATAGTGGACGACAAAGAGAAGATTCTCAAAGTTGTGGCCGAGATGCCAGGCGTGGATAAGAGTGACATCAAGATCGAAGTGGTTGGCCGCACCATACTGCTGGATGCAGAACACGGGGAAAGGAAGTATCATACCAAGATACCCATCAAGCACAGGGTAGATGAAAATTCCGCCAAAGCAACGTACGCCAACGGAATTCTAGAAGTGAGATTCAAACTAAGGGAAGAGGACCGACCTCGAGGAAAGAAAGTGGAGGTCGAATAAATCCACTTTATTTTTTTATGGTGATAAAATAATGAACAATGTTATACTAAGAATTGCAGAGGCAGCACAGAGACACATAGGAAAAGGAATTGCTGTGGTAGATCCCAAAATCGTTGAAGACAATAACTGGGAAGCTGGAAATATTTTAGAGCTAACCGGCAACAGAAAGAGCCACACAAAGCTATGGCCAGGATCTATTGAAGAATATGGGGCAGGGACAATAAAAGTAGATGGAATCACAAGACAAAACATTGGATCTGGTATAGGCGAAAAAATTTCTGTAAAAAAAGTTGACGCAAAAGAAGCCGAGCAAGTGACAGTTTCTCCGACTGAAAAGCTACGCGCTGAAGGCTTGCAAGAATACATGCAGGCAAATTACATAGGGCATGTATTGACTACAGGGGACACATTCATAGTAACTACGCAACTTGGTGGGAAAACCCAACTTGTAGTAACAAATACAGTCCCCTCTGGAAAACCAGTAATAGTTACAGCACAAACCAGTTTCAAACTAGGCTCTGTGATCAAACCCACTGATAACTCTGTTCCCAGAATTACATATGACGACCTAGGGGGGTTGAAAAACGAGGTACAAAAGATTCGTGAAATGGTTGAGCTACCAATGCGTCACCCCGAATTATTTGAGAAGCTTGGAGTTGAGGCGCCAAAGGGTGTCCTGCTTTATGGTCCTCCAGGAACCGGAAAGACATTGATTGCAA
>CAZMNT010000040.1:0-15824 GCA_964567715.1 uncultured Nitrosopumilaceae archaeon
AGAATCTGCAGTCCATCATGGTTCAAAAACAACATCTTGAGACAGAACAACTTGAAACAGAAAGAGCACTTGAAGCACTAAAAAAGGCAGGAGATGCTGACACTGTCTACAAGGCAGCAGGCTCAATTCTTGTCAAATCAAACAAGGCCACACTAATTTCAGAACTTGAGGAAAAAAAGGAACTTGCAAACACTCGTCTAACCGTACTGGCAAAACAAGAATCTAGGCTAAAAGAAAATCTCAAAGAAGCCGAGACAAAGATTAGGGAGATGTTGCGTGGACCTTCTGCGCCGGCTGGGCAAAAGACAGATACTCCTAAATAAAATACTGACTGAATTTTAGCGGTTCTATGAAAATCGAAGACCTAAGAATGGTAATTGACGAACGTGAGAAAAAAAGCGGCATCCCAGATCTTCTAAAAGAGGTTGGAGTAAAAGTTGAGATGACAAATCTTCCAGTAGGGGATTACATAGTTGCATCCGAGACTGTGGTTGAAAGAAAGAGCGTGCATGATTTTATTTCATCAGTATTTGATGGTAGACTGTTTGATCAATGTAACCGACTGCGAGAACACTTTGAACATCCAGCCATAATTATAGAAGGAAACGTCGACGAAATAGCACAGATCACAGAAAATCCACTGGTCTTCTATGGAGCAGTCTCTGCAGTTGTACTTGATTTCAAAATACCGGTTGTACCTACTCCTAATGCATCAAACACTGCAAAACTATTGGTTGCGATGTGTGCAAGGCAAGGAAAAACAAAGGGACCATTCTTAAAAAAGATACGCAAGTCAGGGGACATACACCAACAACAACTTTCTGTTCTGTGCAGCTTGCCAGGCGTGGGCGAAAAACTAGCATCTAGAATGTTGGAAAGATTTGGCTCACCTAGCAACTCTCTTAGGGCCTCCCTTGCAGAGCTCTCAAAGATTGAGGGAATGGGGGAGTCTCGTGCACAAAAGATACGCAAGTTGCTTGACACAGAGATCAAGACTGATAAAAAGACTAATCAGAAAACGTTGCACGATATATGACGCTGTATGGTTTTAGGAATGCAGTAATATTTCATTGACTAGCTGGCTTTGTAGAAGACTTGTGCTTAGAGGATCTACGCACTAGTCTGTTTCCACATATGGGACATACCGATACCTTGGAAAAACTTGCGTTGCAACCAGCACAAAAGTAAAACCACTCTTTCTTTTCCGCACCTTTTGTCATTATTGGCAAAACTTTCAACCTCATGTGTTTTGCTACGTTTGAGACTGCAAAATCATCAGTTATCAATTCCCCACCAAGTTGCAAGCACAGTGCAATGACAGAAACATCTTCCTTGGAAAGACGTTGATAGTCCCCCGTCTCCTCAGCTTTTCTTAGAACTTCTTGTGTAAATTTTTGTTCGGGCTCAACAATTTTTAGTCTGTTTGATTCGATTAGTGCTGGTATTGCGTCTTGGTTTTTTTTGATATACTTGACTTCTTCAAAAACTTGGGGCGTAGTATAGCAGACATCCTGCGATGAGAAGGGTATACCTGCATAAAATGACGTTGCATCCAAAATTCTAAAAACCAAGCTTGCTCATCTGTCTTAGACCTCTTTTCTTTAGCCTCACAAATACTGCTTGCTTTTTGTACTTTCTAATAGTGATCACTTCATCTACACTTGCAGTCTTGATAACTTGGGCATCCATGATTATGTTGGAATCATGGTTACTTATCACCTCAATTTTTTCATCTGGTACCACTATGGAAGGCAATTTGTTTACCGGTGCTACAGGAGTTATTATCAGAACATCAAGGCTTTCATGAAGAATAGGGCCTCCAAGTGAGTAGGAATGTCCAGTCGAACCGCTGGGGGTTGCAATTATCACGCCATCCATCCTTTGTGTAACAGTATCGCTCTGAAACCTTATCTCAAAGAGCGATGTCTTGGTGAGATTTTGTCTGTTTACATATATCTCATTTAATGCTGGAGGAAATTCTTGACCTCCACAGGAGGCAATCACTCTTGTTCTCTTGTCAAGAAATATGTTATCTGAGATTATCTGTTCTATCGCAGTATCAATTTCTAGCAGAGTAATTTCTGATAAAATTCCCCTATTGCCGCCAACATTGACTGCTAAATTTGGAATCTCATTTTCTAAATACCTGAAGGTTCGAAGAGTGGTGCCATCCCCCCCAAGGGTGATTGTAAGATCAAGTTTTGCCATCTTGAGTTCTTCAAGGTCTCCTATCTTCTTTGCTCCTTCGACTTCAACTGGAGAAACAGTATATACGCGCGCTTTTTTAGCAAGCAGTTTTTTTGCCACCTTCCTTGCAGCATCCTCTGCTTCTTTTGAACCGACTTTACTGACAACTGCCACATTATTTAGTTGCAAACAAAAGTACTATTCTAATTTAGCTTAAAAAGCATGTGATGCGATAAAATATTAAGGACCCTTCACCGTATCTTAATTACATGAGTTACTCATATCCAGAAGTTTTAACAGATACCGAAACAGTTGCAAAAAATCTAAGCAATAAAGCAATCAAGATTGTTGAAGTTGATTATGATCCTGAGAACGCGTACAGGCAGGGGCATTTACAGAACGCTAGCTTGATCTGGTGGAAGAGGGACATTAACGATCCTGTGACACGAGACATTGTTAGCAAATCGCAATTTGAAGGACTGATGTCGCGAAATGGAATAACCTCTGATTCCGAAGTGATTCTTTACGGAGATTTCAACAACTGGTTTGCAGCCTTTGTCTTCTGGATATTCAAGTATTATGGACACGAAAAAGTAAAGATCATGAATGGTGGAAGGAAAAAATGGGAAATTGAGAAAAGGCCATACACAAAGGAAGAACCACAGATCCAAAATACAAAATATGTTTCAAAACCCCCCAACGAGGGAATTAGGGCTTATCTGTTTGATGTACGAAGAGCACTTGACAAAAAGGACACGGTACTAGTTGATGTACGTTCTCCAAAAGAGTTTTCAGGAGAGATCACTGCTCCTCCCGAATATCCCATGGAGCATGCCCAACGAGGAGGGCATATACCCACTGCACAAAACATACCATGGGCTACTGCTGTAAACGATACTGACGGCACCTTCAAAACTGTAGATGAACTGAGAAAGAATTACGAAAGCAAAGGAATCACACCTGATAAAGACGTAATATGCTACTGCAGAATAGGCGAGAGGTCATCCCACAGCTGGTTTGTCCTAAAATACCTCTTAGGTTATCCTCAAGTTAGAAACTATGATGGTTCATGGACTGAATGGGGTAATATGATTGGAAACCCAATTGAAAAATAATGAATCAGATCAGGAACTTCCTGTACTAAAGAAAGGTATTTTCTATGCGATAAGAGAGGGGTCTACAGATCTTATCATGGAAGACAAAACAAAGCGCGGCCTCACAGTACATGAACGATCGGTCGATGAGAAATACCATGTAGACTCAGAAAAAGGAATGATATACGATATGGACGGGATCGGACACAAGGTAGGAATTCGTTGGTTCTTTCCCAAAGACAAGTATACATTTGAAAACGTATTGGACCATGCCAAAGAGATGGAAGAAAGATACAGAAAGATCCGAGAAGAAACCTGTCCTGATTACTAAGAAGGGTTTTTAAAGACTTTTTCTACTAATAACAAATATGTCTCTACTCCTCAAAGACAGAGTCTACACTGTTCAATCTGGGACTTCGAAAAGAGGAATTTATCCACTGCACAGCTACAAACTTGGCCTTTATCGCTTACCAATAAAATTGGAAGACAAGTACGAGATTGATTCCATTGTTAGCGGTTTTAAGAAAGTTTTTGTGATGGATCAGTTTGCCGACAGGATCTATGCAACATACAGGTGGAAAGAGGAAAGTACACCAGACCCAGATGACAGAGGATACAAGCAGATCGAGCTTGAGGTACAAGTCGAGGTTGTAGCTGGAGAGGTGGTTGACATGATATATCAAATTTATCCAGTCGAGAAATACGGAGACGGATTGTGGGTAAAGGATTACAGGAGAAAGGCAGATGCAAATGCAAAGATGATAATTGATACTATATTGCGTAACAGCGTGCTTGCAGACAAGATGGTAGAGCATCTTGTGAAAACAAAGCAGGTAACGCCAGAATCTGCTCTCAAAGAACTGGAAGAGATGACGCCTCTGGCACAGATAGTTCCTAACGCAAAACCCAAACCAAAGCCTGCTGCACCTCCACCGGGTCAAGAAGCACAGCAACCAGCCGAAATAGAGACCCCATCAGGAGCAAAACCAGGTCCAATAGATGTAGAGTTCAAGAAGAAACTAAAGGTGACAGAGACATTCACTGCACCATCTAGTGGCGGCAAGATAAAGATCTACGGCCCGAGAAAAGGAAACGAGGTACTGGGCATTTGGGGAGAGTTTGTCTCCGTTGACTTTGATATATGTGTCGGAGATGGTGCCTGCATAGACGCATGTCCAGTCAAGGTTTACGAGTGGGCTGAGTTCAAGGGCAACTTGTCATCTGAGAAAAAGCCGCTGATGGCAAGAGAAGTTGACTGTATATTCTGCTTATCATGTGAGAATGTTTGCCCCGTGCAAGCAATCAAGATCTCAAAAAGAGGCTGACAAGAAGAATAACGGTAGGGCTATAAGGAATTGTGAGTTGAAAGACTCCGATGCTAATACACACAGTACCTACGCCTCTAACACAGTTCCTGTGGAATCTCTTCGTTGGTATAGCCCTTGTAATCACTCTTTACACCTGTAACTTCTATTACCTTGTCTTTTTGGCACGACAAAAAAAGAAGACAAAATCTGTTGAGCTAAAAGATACTCCAACTGTTACAATCCAACTCCCAATTTATAACGAAAAATATGTAGCTGCCAGACTTGTTAATGCAGTCTGCGCACAAGATTATCCAAAGGAAAAACTGTGCATCCAAGTACTTGATGACTCGGACGATGACACCTTTGATATACTTGAGGACTTGGTAAACGATTACAAAAAGAAAGGATTTGACATTATGCATGTAAGACGCGAGAACAGAAAAGGGTACAAGGCAGGTGCGCTCAAACACGCAATGAATTTTGCAAAAGGAGAATTTGTTGCAATATTTGACGCAGACTTTATTCCACCATCATGGTTCCTCAAAAAAGCTCTCTCTTACTTTTGCAAACCTGGGATAGGTCTGGTACAGTGCAGGTGGGGCCATGTCAACGAAAAATATTCTGCCTTGACTATGGCCCAGGCGCTGAGCCTAGACTTTCATTTTCTCATAGAACAAAAGGCAAAAAGTAACTCACACCTCTTCATGAACTTTAATGGAACAGCAGGTGTGTGGAGAAGAGAATGCATCGAAGATTCCGGAGGCTGGCACACCGCAACACTGGTGGAAGACTTGGATCTCAGCTATAGAGCACAGATGAAGGGGTGGAAATGTGTATTCATACCTGACATTGTGGTTGATGCGGAACTTCCTGTACAGATGAACGCTGCCAAGAGACAACAATTCAGATGGGCCAAGGGGTCCATACAATGTGCCATAAAATTACTGGGAGATGTTGTAGTAAAGAGAATACCTGTTGACACGAAAATACAAGCCTTTGTCCAGCTCACAAGGCATATAGCATTTCCACTGATGTTAGCGCAATTCTTGATTTTACCGATACTACTTGCATCAAAAATTAATCTCTACATAATAAGTGGACTTCCAGCTCTTACCATCATCGCATATCTTGCCATGGGACCAGTAGTGTACATCATGATAATTCGTGACTTGTATCATGCTAGCTGGAAGTCCAAGGCGTTATCGTACTTTTACATGGTCTTTTATTCCGCAGGCATGGCAGTGAACAATACCGTCGCAGTATTTGACGCACTTTTTGGAAAGAAAAACGAGTTTCTGCGCACTCCAAAGTTTGGAATAGTAAAGAAGAGTGACGATTGGAGGGACAAGGCATACGCCTTACCATTCACGAAAACAACACTGCTTGAGATATTCTTTGGTGTTTATGGCATTGTTGGAATATTCGTCGCTATCTTCTCAGAAAACCCAATCTTTGCTCCTATAATAGGCATTCAGACTGTGGGATTCTTCTACATAGCATATCTTAGCGTATCACATTCAACGTTTAAAAAAGGCAAATCAAGAAATAAGCCTGTTACATCAGGTAGTCAAAGGATGGCAAACACATACTACAAGTTTGCAATGGGCGGAATAATTGGACTCATAGTACTTGGAGTAGTTATGGCCTTTGAAGAATACCGCACCACGATATATCCTATCGATCAGGCACGAGGACTATTGTTGCGAATTCAAGCTACATCAGACCCTCAGTCTATTCGCAATGACTTGACCGAAGTAAAAACACTCCTTCCACCAAGCGGAAACCCTGTATGGATATTTCCGACAGAAGCTACTGATTTTGGATTGATGCAAAAGGACCTTACTGCCATGCTTGCAATTACTGATAAAATTGCAAACACCTCTCCCGACAGTGCAGCATTCCATACTGGAATGCTAAATGTCCACTATCAGGCAAGCACCATAGTGTTCAACTTGCTTGATGTGACACCTTACATGTATGTGAGCATATCAAACATTTTGTTTGGTTCCATATGGGTTGCTGTAATAATAGGAATATTTGCAGTGCTGAAAAGAAAAAGAGAGCGTCTGCGAGCCTTTGACATGGAAGAATAACTAGGAAAGGTTACGTCAACCTAACGGCTGATATATAAAAAACTAGGGTCTATTGTTATTACCTGCCTTTTACAAAGGTCATAAAAGCATAGTTTATTTCGTGAAATCAGTCGTGTATAACACAGAATCATCACTGTGTAGAGGTCCTTCCGGTAATGGAGGATTTCAGGAATATAGTAAACGCATCAATCAGAGGCTTGGAAATGTTGGAACGGACTGGACCATCACGGTTCGAGCCCGACGCAGTGCAAAGTGAAGCGATGAAGCAGTTCAAAGATGCGGAGCAGATTGCACCGAGTCTACTTGGGCGATAAGCCACCAAGTCGACAGAACTCTAGGAAATATTTAGCTCGTGTCTTACTTCGTCTACTGCCCTGATTCCAAACAGGTCTCGAACTTGTTCCATTCTAAGTGATTCTTTTACAATATCTGCGCCAAGCTCACTTATCAGCATCCTAAACACATCTGTAAATCTAATCTCCCATCTGTCGGCACAGTCCAGAATCTTTGATACGCTCCACTGTTTTACCTCTGAAGGCAGAGGCATCTTTGTCTCGGCATCGATAGAGAGCCTGTCAAACAGATTTACCATGTCTACAGTTTGTGATACCATTTTCTGTATGTCATCTAGTGTGCCATACTTTGACTCGGATCTCATGCGTATATTTGACTGAAATTCTGAGAGGCGGAGTAGTCCCATGACCTCGCGTGAAGTACTTTGCGAAGTCTTGTGAGTTATACTTCGTATCTCGTTTAACTGCCGGGAAATTTCATAGGTAGTCTTGTTAAATTCTGATATTGAAGCAGAATTTCTGTTTAAAAGTTCGGCAAAATCAGACATCTTTTCCTCCAGTTCCCGTGTCTTGCCTAAAACATTGTCTTTGAAGCTATTAAACTCGGCATTTACGTTCCTAATGTCATTACCTAATGTACCAAGAGACTCTGTCTTCTTAATAAGTGAATCAATCTCAGTCCCGACATTTCTTATCTGAGAATCAAGGCCAACTAGTGGTTCTGTCTTTGCAACAACTTTGCCAATCTCGTTCTTGAGATTTGATATGTTCTCTTCTAAGCGTGACATCTTTTCTGCCTTTTCTGCAATGTCTTTTGTGCTCTTCTTTACTTCTTCAATCTCGGAGCCAATACTTGATATTGATTCTGTCTTGTTTGCTGCAGTTTTCAGCTCCTCCCGTATTTTTTCTGTCTTTTCGGACAAGTGCATTATCATTTTGGTATTGTTTCTAATCGAGTCGAGATTGTCTGCTACACTTTGCATTATCTTGCTGGCATCTGGAATATCTGCCTGCTTTTGATGAATCTTGCTGACCTGGTCTTGCAGGCGATTTATCTGGTCATTTATTTTTTCAATTATATTGGAATGGACTTTTACTTGATTTATTCCATGGAAAAGCCTTTGAGTGTCCTCTTCTATTATGCTAATTTGTCTTGAGTTTTTCTGTATCTGGTCTAGCGAGGAGTTTACTCCATCTATCATACTTTTTAACGAAATCAATATCTTCTGATTCTCGGCGAAGATCTTTGACATTGTCTTTACCTCGGAGGCCAAGACTTGGGTTGCCTCTGAGATCGAGTTCATCTTCTTGAGTGCATCTGCAACAGGATCTTTTGATGTTTTTTTGCCTTCGCGTTTTGTCTGCTTCACTTTAAATTACAATAATTACAGCCGATAAAAAAGTTCGGATTTATTTTTTCAAAAAATGGTTAGGATTAGTTGTTGACTAATTCTGGGTCGTGTAATGCCTCATGAAATGTCTTTTCAACTAACCCGTTTGCAGTTTCAAAGAACTGTTTTGGGCAGAATTCGCAGTTTAACATGTCTTACCGTACCATACGGTACTAATAATACTGAGGTAACATTGGTATTACCAAGCAAGAGCCATCTACTTTTTTTGAAGCTTGAGAGATGCAGAGTTTATGCAATATCGCAGTCCTGTAGGAGCAGGTCCGTCGTCAAAGACATGTCCAAGATGAGAACCGCATTTTTTGCACATGACCTCAGTTCTTACCATGCCATGGCTAGTATCTGTCTCACGTTGTATGTTATCTGATATGTACTTCCAAAAGCTTGGCCACCCGCTACCCGAATCGAATTTTGTCTCAGAACTGAACAAATCAGCACCACAACAGACACACTTGTATATCCCCTTGTCTTTGCAGTTGTAATACAAACCGGTAAAGGGAGGCTCTGTTCCTTTCATTCGACAAATAGAATATTGTTCAGGTGTAAGCTTTTTCTGCCATTCCTTTTCAGACATTTGTGATAAAAGATCTAGCATCTTGAGATATTAACCTTTAAAGCAAATTCGAACATCCAAAGCTAATCTTCGAAAATTTTGTATATCTTCAAAAAGCAGTCAGATACCCCAGGTATAATTCATCATAATCAGCAAACCCGAATCATCATTCTGCACATTTTCATATCTGAATGCGCTTTATAACATGACCGGTTTTTGACCCTCTCATCTGTTGGAATATGTGTAACAAGATAAGAATTTTTCACCAAATTGTCGGTCTAGGCTACACTTGGTATTAAATAAAATTTCTAAGAATCATGCCCATGATAGCAGAGATTCTCCATAGGATAGAATCCACAGGAATAACGGGTATTAAAAAAACAGAACTCAAGAAGGAGTTTGGCAAGGAATGCGATGAGATACTTGAGAATCTCAGAAAAGAAGAGAAGATTTTCATCGAGAAAAAAGTTGTCTACTTTGTATGGACTAGGGAAAATTACATTTTACATCTTACAGAAAACGATCCAAAATTCAAACTCATGCTTAACATGCTGATTGGGGTAAGCCATTCTGTTGCTAGGCTAAAAGACCACACTCAGAACCTTCGTGAGGAAATGGAGAGAATCTCTATACAAAAAAATGCCAATACATACAACGACTTTGAAAATGTATTTGACAGGTGCCTACGGGAAACAGGTACCTCAATAGGGTGGACTCCATTCTCAAAGGTGCGAGAAAAAATATGCCAGACACAAGAACTCTCTAAAGAAAAATTCTACTCACTTGCAAGCGACTTGGTTGAGAAACACCATGACAAATACGAACTATCAACAGGCGGCCAAGAAGGCATAATCATTCGTGGAATGGTTCACGGTTTTGTGAGGTGTGTCTAGTGTACGCCTATGGATTAGAAAACAATCCCTATCCAAGCAGTCCTACGCCTACTGAAAAGGATGCCAAGATACTTGGTGGAAGAAGGCACAAAGAGGCCAAGACTGCTATTGTCGAATGTATCAAGGGACTAAACTGCAAGGTGGAGGGACGAGATTCTGCAGACAGTGATTTTCGAGTAATCACGGTAATCCAGGATGTGGGCTCTGGAAAGACACACTTGGCACTACATATAAAAAACTTGAAAGGACGCTACAACGCTGAATGCTCCTTTGTTGATCTATCAACCATATCTCCAAAAGCGATGTCAAGCATATACAATGCAATAGTCAAGGGATTTGACAACGACTTTTTTGTGCAATTACGCACAAAATTTCTCACTTATATCAAAGAGAGGGCCGAACAGGGAGACAATTCTGCAAAAAAAGCCATCAACTATACCGTGATGAACAGGTTGACCGGACTTACAATCAAAGAAAAAGTAGACGACATCATATCAGGAAAAGAGTCTGTCTCTACTGAGAACTTGAAACAGTTCCTTGTACAGAGATTCAATTATTACGAGTCTACGTTGATTCGGAACGTGATAACAAATTCCTTTGACAGCATCCAAAACTTGGAAGAATTGATTGGCATACTCTCAGCCATATCGAGACTCACTCATAGATTTTTGGAAAAAATTACCCTCTTGGAAGTAGATGAGTTCGACGGAAACAAGGACTCGATCGAATTTGTGAAGGGAATAATAAACTCACATCTACCTGCATGTGTATTACTTCTTATTTCTACACCATCAGGTTATGCCGAAATACAAAGTGTAAATTCGTCGGTTTTTGATAGGCTCGAGAAGGCAAATTACAAGATTGACTTGGCAGGCTCCAATTCTAAAGAAGAACTTGCAGAGATTGCAGTTGAATACATAAAACACAATGACAAGCACAACAAGCTCAGCGCTAAACTAGAAGAGGAATTGATTGATAAAATTCAGGTGCTCTATGAAGAGTTTCCAGAATTTAGGAGTGTAAGATCGGTGATAAACATCTTGTATCATGCTATGGAAAAGTCAGACCAAATGAGTCTTGATAAAATTGATGAAACCGTAATTGATGATGCAATAAAACAAACCTACCCAGGACTCAAAGTGCGAGGAAGCATAATGGGTGTACCAATATCGGATTTCATTGCAATAAGGAAGAACTGTAGTGAATCGTCTTCTGAAAAAGACCTCAGAGAAGCTGTGCGTAATCTAACAAACCTTGCACACGAGATGGGGAACATTTGCAAGCTAGAGAAACAAAACTTGCCACTTGATATTGTATACCAAGACCCATTTGGAGCCAAGGTGGGGGTAGCCATAATTACAAACTCAAACAATGCCGAAAACCTAGATACTCTCTCTAATATATCAAAATCAGCAGTGGTAGATAAACTGATAATCTTGACCAACAGAAAGATTCCTAGTCCTTACAATGCAACAGTAGTAAACGTTGACAGGACCAAACTTGTTGATCTGCTCTACTTTAACAGCAAGTATAACGACAAGAAAATCGCTGACTCTGACAATGAACGGGCAGAGATGCTGGCAAAAACTCTGTGCATAATCTAAACTCGTACATTTTTAAAATAAAGTCACTTCTCTCTAAAACATGGCAGAAAGTGAACTTGACAAACTTTTAGCCCAAAGGCACAAAGATGTTACGCTTTTTGACTTTGAGGGAAAGAAGGTACCGTGTATCATAATCAAAGAAAAAAGGTTTGACGAGATAATGAAAGCCATTGCAGGAAAACCTGTATCGGTTGAGACAAATCTCAACATACTGCAAGATGGTCTAGGTCATGTTTTTGTAAAGATAACACTTCAATTTTCTCAAGGTCAGATTGAAGAAAAAATATTGTTATATGCAAACGAATCCTTTGAGTTCTTTGAAGCCCTAAACGATACATCTTTGTTGGCTCTGTCTTCTCCTCATTCTGAATATGGGAGCTCTAACGTGTTTATGATCCAACTTCCAAAACCGGAAAGAACTGAAAATGCTTTGGAAATAATCAAGAAAGGTCTTAAAATGTAGATGCGGTTGCCGCGATAAAAAGCTTGAGTTCGATGCGGTAGAGATTTTGTTTCTTCAATGATCTTTGATTTTTCTTTGTCCTAATTAGTGATTCAAAAGTACTAAATGTATAATTCGAAACCCAACAAACAAATTCTGATAAATTGAGGTAATTTATCCAAATTGGGTTCCAAGATTTTTGCAAAAAGTTTATCCTGGGGGTGGGTTTAGCTAAATTAGTTTAATACCATGCCTAAAACACGCTCAAATTAGGCAGAACCTGTGTTTTACAAATCTTGCCCTAGGTTAGAGACAAATCAATCCATTCAGATTATAGATGAATGTAAAAAATAGTGGATGTTTGGCATATTGTTTTCTGCTACGTTTGAGGCGTTATTAGAAATCCATCATATGCAAACAGTTGTTGTCCTTTGTAGCTTATTTTGGCAAGACCCCTCTTGCTCAACTCTTGTAGTTCAGTAGGAAGTGGTGCAAGTTTCAAAGACGGTGTATTTTGTTGTCCATCAGTGATTTCCCAATAGATCTGATGTACAAGTGCTTTTGCTGTGTCTTTATCAATTCCGTTCACCTTGTCAAGTTCTTTGTAAGTCCAGATGGAGTTTAGTGCCACTATTGGATAGGAATTTATTCCTTGTGAATTTACTATTGATGCATTACTCCAATCAGCATTTGATTCTGGCAAGTTTTTGTATGCAGAATGTGCAGCATAGGTGCCAGCTTCAAGTGATGGAACTACAAAATTTGTTCCATCAGCATTTTCAATTGCTGCATACGTTGCCTTGTATTTTATTGCATTTCCAAGATCTATGTATCCAATAGAATATGGCGTATTGACAACATTTCTTACTACAATGTCGTCATACTTTAATTGCTGATCGGCATAACTGGCTTTCCACAAAACTGTAGTTCCTTTTCCTACCTGTGTCTTCCAATCACTGCTTACTGAGGACAGATAATCTGTGAAAGTGTATGTCACTCCCGATGCATCAAGTCTGTGCAAGGGGGTAATTCTCGCATGAGGCAATTTTGTTGTGGGATTTAGTGAATTGATTTTTTTATCATCCCAATAGAGTATTTTCCCCAAATAGATGTCCGCAAGAACATGTCCTGACAGTTTCAATCCAGACTGTTTGAACTCTGGTAAATTATACACTACAGCAACAGTCTCAACTGAATCTGGAATCACAATTGGTTGTGGTATTATCTTGGATTGATCAGAAGATAACGGAACTTCGGTTGCTCCAAAATATGCATATTTTTTGGATATTTGGTATGCAACATTTCCAGTTCCAGAGGTATCCAGTTTTGTTTTAACTCCAGAATACAGACCCTGATAGCTGTTACTCCATTTTTTAAACAGACTAGATGATTGGGAAGATACTATTCCTTTTATGACCAATTGTTTCCCATCCTGTGGTGCATCTGGAGTTATTGTTGCATATGCTCCAAGTGACGCGGTTGGAATTGCTAAGATCAGAACAAGAACCAATCCAAACATTGTTTTGTATGTCATTGTCAGGTTTCATGAAATGAAAACGATATAATCTGATTCAAATACGCAAAATCTGCAGAATTGATGCAAACAAGATCATTTGAAATTTATCTAGATTATATTGACATCATAGAAAACACTTGTCATGGTGTAATTCTTCTGTCTTTTTTCCACACCTAACACAGATCCATTTCACAGCTCCTCTGCATGCAGCACACAGTAAGCATTTTTTCAGTGAATTTCCACAAATTCTGCATTGTTCATCTGGCATTTTTTACATATACAAAATCAATTGATATAAAATCAATCGTGTGCACCAATTACAAGATAGACGCAATATTTACATATGAAAAAATTTCAATATGAATGAAATTACAACCATTCAGAACGTATTGGATAATATACTCTTTTTCTTGCATCGTTAAGACTGGTTCTTTCAACTATCAATCCTTGGTTTTTTAGCTCATCAATTGAGTTCTGTACAGTTCTTCTTGGCAAATGACTGATACTGATAAGCTCGCTTTGTTCTATCGGGTTTTTTGTCTTGATGATATAATAGATGAATTTGGTGGCAGGTCCTCCCTCTGGATCTTCTCTGAGGTTTGCATTACCAAAGGGCAGATTTTGCCATTATTCCTCTTCGTTCTGACTCTACGGACAATACTGACTCTAGATCAACTTCTGATAGGTTTACACGTTCTCCAAACTCAGCAATGAGTGCAAACTGTTGAAACTCCTGAGGTGCTTCAAATATGAAAGTGCTAGGCGGATACTTGTTGGTCAGTGTGGCAAGTGAACCCCATTTTATCAGGCCATTTTCGTCATAAATTCCAACACCCAAACCTTGGTTTGCCTCAAGAACTATCTTTTTTGTCCCTAGTGATACGTTTTCCTCAATTTTTTGTATTGTATCTTCAATTGATAGCTGATGGCGAGGATCTCTTTTTCCTACTTTCCATTGTATTTCAAGTTCTTCATTCTCAACAATCTGTATTATCTTCTTTTTTTTATCCAAGCTCAAATCCATTATGTTCTCTCCAATTTCAATTATATCAAATCCAATCTTTGCAGATTCTTTTACCCATCTTTCAAATGAATTTTCAATTATGGCAAACTCGGAAACTGCACTGCCTGTTGAAACCTTGACACCTAGCTGATGGTAAAATTTGATCTTTTTTGTAAGAATTGTTTCAGATGATAACAATGGAATTGCTCCCTGCATCTTAACGCCATCTACATAAGGTGAAGATAATTCCCAAAATTCTGTATCTGAACCTTGATACTTGTCTATAACATAAGTTATACCTTCCTTACGAGGTTTTTGGAAATCAGTTCTTTTCTTTACTATGTCATCAAGCATTGAAGATATACTCTGTTTTTCACTTATTTTAACACGATCAATTTTGCATATTTCGTGCGTGTATTGCACATTTGAATTCCGTTATATCATACACTTTTCATGAGTTGAACAATGACAAGGAAAAACACGCCAAAAATATTTGGTGCAATAGTAATGTTGTTGCTTGTATCTTCTTTTACAGGATATGAACAACAAGCTTACGCAAGTGATTCAAATGTTCTGCGAATAGGATATTTTCCAAACATTACACATGCACCAGCTGTAATTGGAATAGGCAACGGGGATTTTCAAAAGAAACTAGGAGATGTCAAAATTGAACCTCATGTTTTCAACGCAGGTCCAGCTGCAATTGAGGCAATATTTGCAAATCAGGTAGACGTTGCATATGTTGGCCCAGGTCCTGCAATCAATGGATATGTAAAATCTGATGGAGATTTACGAATCATATCAGGAGTTGCAAGTGGCGGAGCTGCCTTTGTTGTCAGAAATGATGCAGGAATACAGTCACCACAGGATTTTGTAGGGAAGAAATTTTCATCTCCACAACTTGGCAACACCCAAGATATAGCATTGAGAACCTATTTGCTAAACAATGGCTACAAGACTTCAGAAAATGGCGGTTCGGTAACTGTGCTACCAGCTTCTAATTCTGACATTGTAACCTTGATGTTGAAAAAGGAGATTGATGGAGCATGGGTTCCAGAACCGTGGGTCACTATACTTCTTCATCAGACAAATGCAAAAATCTTGGTTGATGAAAGAAGTCTCTGGCCAAATGGCAAATTTGTAACAACAAACATTATGGTTAGACCAGAATTTCTAAAAGATCATCCCGATGTTGTAAAAAAACTGCTTGAAGCTAATATAGATGAGATCAAACTGGATTAACAACAACCCTGACCAAGCACGCCAGTCTTTTAATGCAGAACTTGAAAAATTGACAAAAAAGACAATCCCTGATGCACAATTAAAAGAAGCCTTCTCCAGACTAGACATCACATACGATCCAATAGAGACTTCATTGTACACAGAGGCAGAGAATCAATACAAAATAGGATTTTTAGATTCTAAACCTG
>CAZMNT010000041.1:0-14996 GCA_964567715.1 uncultured Nitrosopumilaceae archaeon
GTAGACCCAAGCGAGGTGGTCTCTATGGTCATGACCACCCATCTCTTACCTGACATTATGGGAAACCTGAGGGCATACTCAGGGCAATCATTTAGGTGCACATCATGCGGTGCAAGTTATAGAAGGATTCCGCTGGCAGGAAAGTGTCTCGAGTGCGAAAATAAACTAATTCAAACAATGACAAGACCATCTGTTCAAAAGTACCTCAAACTTGCAAGAAGAATGCTTGGCAAATATAGGATTGAACCATATTTGAGGGGACGAGTTCTCTCTTTACTTGATGAGCTCGAACTTGTATTTGGCAAGGAAGATGGTAGCCAGGCTCTGCTCACAGATTATGCTTAACGAAGTTTGACATAATCATATCCGCCCATCTTGCTTTCAAAGCAATAGCGGACCTTCTGGAATTTCTTTCTAAATCGTTTTACCTCTGCTACAACCTTCTTCTTGTCCTTTTTATCAACAACCACACTTTTTATGAATTCGGCAACCTGCCTCATTTCTGAACCGCCCATTCCAAGTCTTGTAAGCTCTGCAACCCCCAACCTCATGCCCCCCGGATGGAAGTAGTTGCGTCCTGCCTTGATGTCTCCTGGAATAAGCTGCCTGTTTACAATTATGTTTGCCTTCTCAAGGTCAGCCTCGATGGTTCCTCCATCTCCAAACGAAAGCACATTTACTACAATTTGGTGCGATTTTGTAAAGCCGCGTTTTTCTCCAAGCACTTTAAAGCCTGCAGAGCTTAGAGCCTCTGCTAAGGTCTTTGCATTCTTAACTACCTGCAACGCATATTTTTTACCAAACTCTAGCATCTCTGCAAACGCAATAGCCTTTCCTGCCATGTGATGCAAATGGTGATTGCTTGTCATGCCGGGAAATGTGGCCTTTTTGATCTCTTCGCCGTATCTGTTAAACGAGCAAATCATACCTCCCTGAGGACCAAAGAGAGTCTTGTGCGTGCTCATGGTCATTGCATCAGCGCCCTCCCGGAGTGGATCTTGAAACTGTCCTCCAGCAACAAGTCCTGCCACATGAGCTCCGTCATAGTTTATGAACATCTTGTAACTTTTCAAAAAGTCTGCAAGTTCCTTTACAGGGTGTGGGAACAAAAACACAGAACCTCCAAACATAGCAAGTTTTGGTGTCCTGCCTGCCTTTTCAAGCTCCTGCACCTTCTGTTTTGTCTTGTCTACATCAATTGCCATCTCTTCTGCATCAAATGGATAGAACTCTATATCCAATCCATGTACCAGTCCTGCCGTACCTGCATGCTCTTTTTTGCCATGTGATATGTGACCGCCAGAAGGAATAGATGGCGCAAGCATCACATCGCCTGGGTTGGTAAATGCAGAATAGATCGCCAGATTAGCAACAACTCCAGAGATAGGCCTTACATCAACAAACTCTGCCCTGAACAGCCTCTGAGCAAGTTCCATGCACTTGAACTCTACCTTATCAATGTAGACGCATCCCGCATAGACTCGCTCGCCTGGCCACCCTTCTGCATATCTATTTGCAAAGTCAGAAATAGTTGCTTCTCTGACCGCCGGGCTTGGAATGTTCTCACTTGCAATTAAGGGAATGGAATCTGCGAACCACTGGTTGTGAGTCTTGAGCATGGAAAGCACTTCTTTGTAAGCAAGATGTGGTGAAGAACGTGACATGACTTGTTCGACTGGCTTTCCTAATTTAAAATATCGTTCAGAATTGCAGAAAATTCAATCTATCACAAACGGACCCTGCATTACATAAAGAATAATAAGGGAAAATCGATCCCAACTAAAACATGTCAGTTCAAGCATCAGCAGGCGGAATTCCTGTTGTCATACTAAAAGAAGGTGCAACCCAAACCAAGGGTCGTGATGCTCAGAAGAACAACATTACTGCAGCAAAACTGATTGCAGAGATTATTCACACCAGTCTTGGCCCCAGAGGAATGGATAAGATGCTTGTAGATTCCTTAGGTGATGTTACAATTACAAATGATGGCGCTACTATTCTAAAAGAGATTGACGTTCAACACCCTGCTGCAAAAATGTTGGTAGAGATCTCCAAAGCAACAGACAACGAAGTAGGAGATGGGACTACATCTGCTGTAGTACTTGCAGGTGCACTCTTAGAAAATGCTGAATCTCTTATTTTACAGGATGTTCATCCCACAATAATAGTTGATGGTTACAGAAAGGCTGCCCAGAAGGCAAGGGAGCTACTGGCAAAGATAGCGGACAAGGTTACTCCAACTGACAAGGAAGTTCTTGAGAGAATAGCAAAAACATCTATGCAGACAAAACTTGTAAGAAGAGACTCAGCAAACTTGTCAGATATGATAGTAAAGGCGGTAGTAGCTGTTGCAGAAAAAACTGATGATGGTTATCTAGTGGACATTGATGATATTAAAGTGGAAAAGAAAGCAGGCGGCTCAATCAAGGATTCTATCTTTACTAAAGGAATTGTGCTTGACAAGGAAGTGGTTCATAGCGGAATGCCAAAGAAGATTGAGAGTGCAAAGATTGCCATAATTAATACCGCCCTTGAGATTGACAAAACTGAGTTTGATGCCAAGATAAACATCCAGAACCCGCAACAGATGAAGTCATTTCTTGACGAGGAAAACAGAATGATAAAGAACATGGTTGACAAGGTCATTGCGTCGAGCGCTAACGTACTGTTTTGCCAGAAGGGTATTGATGATATGGCACAACACTATCTTGCAAAGGCGGGAATTCTTACAGTTAGGAGAGTAAAGGAAAGCGATATGGCAAAACTTGCAAAGGCAACAGGCGCAAGAATAATAACAAATCTCGATGATCTCTTTGAAAAAGATCTTGGCTCTGCTGAAATAGTTGAAGAGCGAAAGATAGAGACTGACAGGTGGGTCTTCGTGGAAGGCTGCAAACATCCAAAAGCAGTTACACTTCTTGTACGAGGTGGCTCTCAAAGAGTTGTCGACGAGGTTGAGAGATCGGTTCATGACGCATTAATGGTTGTTAAAGATGTGATGGAAAATCCTATGATCGTAGCGGGCGGCGGTGCTCCAGAAACCTATGCCGCAACAAAGCTACGGGAGTGGGCAAAATCTCTTGAAGGACGCGAGCAGCTAGCTGTTGAAAAGTTTGCAGATTCTCTTGAGGTAATTCCAATCACACTTGCAGAGAACGCTGGGATGGATCCAATTGATACACTTGCGTCATTGCGATCAAAGCAACTCAAAGGAAACAAGTGGACTGGTATAGATGTTATGAAAGGCCAAGTGGCCAGCATGCACTCGACTGATGTCTTTGAACCACTTTCTGTCAAAAACCAGATCATCTCCTCCGCAACCGAAGCAGCATCAATGATTCTAAGAATTGATGATGTGATTGCAGTAGCCAAGAGTGCTGGTGGACCACCACCTGGCGGCATGGGCGGAGGAATGGAAGGAATGGGTGGCATGGGAGGCATGGGCATGCCACCTATGGGCATGGAATAATCAGAATCTCTTCTACTCTCTCAAAGTTTATTTGACTAATCTAGATAGTAAATCCTATGCAGTTGGGCAGCGGCAAAATCTTGACTGGCGCAAAATACGTCTACCTGATAGTTTTCTTTGCGCTGCTCTCAGGAGTCTTTTATCCAATTATCACTAAAAGTCCTTTTGATCCAGTTGTAGTTGGAACGATAATTCTCTTCATAGGCATGGCTGGAGCAGTCTCTCTTTACAAAGGAGGAACTGGCGACAGGCACAAACGAGCCTATCTCATTATTGGTCTTGCCATTATGGCGCTGGCTGTATTTCTGGTATATGCTACAATAGGAAGAGTCTAGATATCAAAATAAAGATAGAACTCATGCGGGTGCGGTCTTATTGAGATCTCGTGATCATCTGCTCGTTCTACCTCAATTATCTTGTCTATTGTGTCATTTGAAAATATCGGATTTAGAAACTTTCTGTCACTCTCAAGTTCATCAAGCGCCTCCCCCAAAGTGGCAGGCAAGTCCTTGATTCCTTTTGCATCTCTCTGGGCTTTTGTCATCTTGTAAATGTCCTCATTAACCGGATCTCCAGGATCCATCTTCTTCTTGATTCCATCAAGCCCTGCGGCAAGAACTGCAGCAAACACAAGATATGGATTGGAAGACGGGTCCGGTGCCCTGAACTCTAATCTCTTTATCTTGGAATATTTCTCTCCCTTGAAATGAGCAGGAATCCTGATTATTGCAGACCTGTTGCTTGCGCTCCATGCTATATAGACGGGGGCTTCATATCCTGGAACCAACCTGTGGTAGGAATTTGTTGTTGGCGCAACAATTGCAGACAAGGCTCTGGCATGATTCATGATTCCACCGCAGTAATATCGCGCTACTTGGCTTACCTCTTCTTTATCGTCCTTGTCATAGAATACATTTTTGCCGTCCTTCCATAAACTCACGTTTGTGTGCATTCCAGAACCTGCATCCATTGATATTGGTTTTGGCATCATGGTGGCAACCTTGTCATATTTTTTCGCAATGTTTCTTACCACATACTTGTAGGTCTGTGCACCGTCTGCTGCATTGGTGAGGGTATCGTATCTGATATCTATCTCACACTGTCCTGCCGTTGCTACCTCATGATGGTGATTATCGCATAAAATTCCAAAATATTCATTCAAGCACTCTACACAATCATTTCTGTATTCTGTAAGTGTGTCAGCTGGGGTGCTGGGGTAGTATCCCTTTTTCAATGCCATCGGATACCCCTTTCCTTCTTGGTTCCATGGCGCCTCTTTTGACTCGATCGCGTATGACTGGCCCTTGTATGGCGTCAATACATCCCACTGAATCTTGTCAAAAACAAAAAACTCCACCTCTGGACCCCAATAACTTGCATCAAAGCCCTGTGTAGTAAGGTATTTCTCTGCCTTTTGCGATATGCCTCTTGGGTCTGCCTCCAGCCTGCCCTTGCCCCACCCCCAATATACATCGCATATCAACCTTGCAGTCTTGGAATTTGTCATCCATGGAATAACTGCATATGTATTGGGATCTGGCTTTAGTACCATGTCAGAATCTTGGATGGAGGCAAATCCAACAATTGAAGAACCATCCAGCTTTGGCAGACCGTCCTGCATCTGCTGTGGTGTAAACAGGTTGGCTGAGATTGTTGTATGGTGAAACCTGCCCCTAAGACCTGTAAACTGTAAATCAATGAATTTTATTTGATCGTGTTTTATCTTTGCAAAAACCTCGTCGGCAGAGTATGAAGTTGCTACTGGTTCTCCACCAATCACTTTATATGGCAATTTTGCACCTTGATCATAAAACAAAGGGGTCTATGATTTAAGTATTGTTGGGTGTGTAAATGTCGGAAACAAAAAAAATTAATGCAAACTCATTGTATGCCTTACTACTACGAGAAATGGAAAACGATTCGGTACAAGACCTTGATTCTAAACTGTACAACAATATTGCAGAGTTTCTTGGAAATTTAAAAAACCAAGACTATGATGGTGTTGAATCAAAGATCAAGGACTCGCTTGTAAAAATGATAACTGACATGACATCACTTCTATTAAAAATTAGAATCGAAAAGGCGATAGGTATGGAGGAACTTGATTATTCAAATCTACTTGACGAAGAAAGATTCATTCTCGATTCTGAAGATGAACTCAGACAAAGAAAAGAAACAATTCTTTCTGCAACACTAAATGGAAGGCTAAAACTTCTTGAGACTGTGGCAAAAAACCATCGCTCTCGAACCATAGTTGTCAGATTTCTCAAATCAATTGATCAGATCGTGGGAACGGATCTTCAGACATATGGTCCCTTTGAGGCCGAAGATGTTGCGACATTACCGTTTGAGAATGCACGGGCTCTCATTGCTAAAAAGGTAGCAGTAAAGATAAGCTGGGAAGACTAAAAATTGGGCAGATGCAGGTGATATGGCATGCACAACGGCATAGACCTTGGTGTCTACTTTGAGATCATAATTTATCCTGTTGTAGCTCTGTTTGCCATAGAGATGATAAGCAGGGCAGCCAAGATACCGAATTGGATAAAGCTCTTAACGCAGGCGTTATCATGTGTGGGATTTGGAGTAGCCTATCTAGTTATGTATGTAGCCCAATGGCTAACTGCTGGTGTGCTTTTGGCATTAGCAATTGCCCTGCTATACCAAGCAAAGGTATCAAAACTTAATCCACAAAAAACCCTTTACTGACCAAACTTGCCAAAAACCCGTTTTATGAAGCCCTGTCTGCCAATTCCCTTTCTTCTTCGTATTTTGTTTTCTCCGAATCTTTTTGCTCTGATCTGATGAAGTTTGACGCATCTATGATCTTCTGGCAGTCTATGTTCTGAACAAAACTTGTCACTGCAGTAATTGCACTGAAATGGCAGATCAGTTTTTTCTCCGCAATATGCACAGTCAACCTGTTCCATATTTTCTTTTTATACACGATCCTAAATCAATGTTAAGAAGCAAAGTTAATTTCCATAAGCAGTGGAATTAATTGACAAGACAACCCAACTCTAAATTTAATTCTAGAATTGAATTGACAAGACTTAATTACGCAAAAAGCTCTGATGAAAAATGATTTCTAGTATGATAAAAGGACAAGTAGCCGTGATAACTGGTGCAAGCAGTGGAATTGGATTCGCCACTGCTTTGGCGGTTGCAAAGGCAGGAGCAAAGGTTGTTGCAGGTGCACGGAGAAAAGAAAGGCTGGAACAATTACAAAAAGAAATTGAGAAAACAGGAGGCGAATGCATTGCAGTTGCCTGTGATGTAACAAAGCGAAGCTACTGTGAAAACTTGATTGATGTTGCAATAAAAAAATGGAACCGAATTGACATTATAATCAACAACGCTGGTCTGATGCCACTGAGTTTTGTAAAAAATCTCAAAGTCGATGAGTGGGAAAGAATGGTTGATGTAAACATCAAGGGCGTTTTGTATTGTACTGCAGCAGCCATCCCTCATTTGCTCAAGCAAAAATCTGGCCATATAGTAAACATCTCATCAATTGCCGGAAGAGTAGTCTTTCCGGCAGGAAGTGTATATTGCGCAACAAAATATGCGGTACGAGCATTTAGCGAAGGACTTAGACAGGAACTCTCAACCCGAAATAATATCCGTGTAACTACAATTGAGCCGGGAGTAGTGGCAACAGAACTTACGGATACAATTACTGACAAATCACTTGAAGCCTTTGTCAAGTCTGTCAAGGAGATGCAAGCCTTGAAGGCAGAAGACATTGCAAACTCGATACTTTTTGCAGTGGAATCCCCACCACATATGAATGTAAACGAGATAACCATTAGGCCAACAACTCAAGAAAGGTAGGGGGGCGTTCTGGTATTAGGCCGTCAAACATCGTAATCTTGGGTGGGGGATTTGGCGGTCTTGCTGCCGCAAACGAACTACGTGATAATCTAACACAAGATACACGAATCATAATTGTAGACAAGAAAGACTGGTTCATGATGGACTTGGTAAAGCTCTGGATAATTGCAGGCTCAAGAGAATTTGAAACGTCAAAGACGCCCCTTGAAAACGTTACAAGAAAGGGAATAGAGTTCATCAACGAAAATGTAACCAAGATAGACCTGCAGAACAAAATAGTCAGGACAAGCTATCGTAGGCTGCACTATGATTATCTGATAGTTGCATTAGGAGTAGAGCTTGCGCCAGAACAGATTCCAGGTCTAAAAGAGAACAGCCTTGTATTATACGACCTAAACAACGTTCCCAAGATTCGTGACACTATTCGTAATTTTAAGTCAGGCAAGATGGTAATGGCAATAACTGGACTTCCGTACAAGTGCCCGCCGGCTCCGTATGAAGCAGTACTCTTGATAAGATCGGTCCTAGAAGAGGCCGGTACAAGTGACTCTATTCAAATGGATTTCTACAGTCCTACCCCAATCACGCTGCCGGTTGGAGGCCCCCAAGTAAGCGAAGACATTTTACAAATATTAAAATCAAAAAAGATCGAGTTTCACGGCAACTGCAAGACAATCTCGGTGGAATCAAACAAACTCACGTTTGACTCAGGGGAAGCTGAGTTTGATCTATTGATTACAGTCCCTCCACACAAGGTTCCATTAGTAACTGTCGACTGTGGACTGGCACAGCCAGGCAAATTCATTGAGGTAGACAGAACCTGCAAGACCAAGTTTGAGAACGTCTATGCAATAGGCGATGTAAACCAGATAATGGTAACAGACAAGATTGCAGTGCCAAAGGCAGGAATATTTGCAGAAGGCGAGGGAATAACTGTTGCACGAAACATAGTATCAAAGATCAAAAAAGAGGCCGAGGCTGCTACCTTTGATGGAAAAGGAGGATGTTATCTTGAAACAGGAAAAAAGACTGCTGGATACATCCGAGTAGACATGTATGCAGACCCAACACCTCTAACAGAACTCAAGCCTCCCACAACTGACTATTTTGCTGAAAAGGAAAAGTTCGAAAGAGAACGACTAGAAAAATGGTTGTAATAAGTAGAATTTTTGTGCAGTCTGATCCCACCATTGGGCCCAAACGCAAAGGAGCCACCAGTTTGAGCTCACAAATGGTCGAAACACTTCCTTTTGCGTAATCTTGTAAGGATTACGCAGAGTATTCCTATAGAATCTGGGACACAGTGTCTTTTAGTGCTGTGACTGCCTTCTTCCCCTTTTCATTAGTCGTGCATTTGGTTACATCGTACGCCAGATCTTCAATTATTACTTCAAGTGCTGCATCTAATGCTGCTCGAACCGCTGTGATCTGTTGGACAACTTCAGGATAACCCTTCCCTTCATCGATCATTTTGTTAATCCCCCTTACGTGTCCTTCTATCCTTGCTAACCTCTTCTTAACTTCGGGGAGTTTATGGTGCGTCATGTTTCTCTTCTCATCTCCTTGAGGTATTTATTCAATTGGATGGTTCATCCAACGTTCAAGCCTCCAACTTCAGTATGAATTTGCGTTAGTGACAACATCATTTACCTCTGTCCATAATCAGTCTTGCTGAATTTACCATGAAGACAAGCTCAGAGGATATGTGAATGAGTGCAGCCAGAATGGGATTTATGTGACCAGTAAAGGCAAGAATAAAGCCAAATCCATCAACTCCAAGTGTTCCAAAAAAGTTTTGCCTAATTGTAAACATGGATTTTTTTGAATTTTGAATTAAGAATGGAATCTTCATTAAATCTTCTGTCATGAGAACTACGTCTGCAGTCTCTATGGCTACATCTGTTCCGGTCTTACCCATGGCTATGCCAACATCAGCTTTGGCAAGCGCTGGTGCATCATTGATGCCGTCCCCTACCATCACGACTGTTCCTTCAAATGCTTCCTTTCTCATTATCTGTTCTATTTTTTTAACCTTGTCTTGTGGAAGTAATTGTGCATAATATTCATCGATTCCAATTTCTTGTGCTATTCTTTTTCCAATCTTTTCGTTGTCCCCTGTTAACATTACGGTTTTGATTTTCATTTTTTGCAGTTCAGATATTGTTGTTTTTGCTTTATCCCTTAACGAATCTTCAAAAAATATTGCTCCTACAAGTTGTTTGTTTATTGTTACAAAAATAGTTGTGAGAGCAAATTCAAGCAGATCAACCTCTGGTTGTCTGACAATTTGTATTGTACGACCCATGTTGTCTTTATATTCATTGACAAGATACTGAAAGGAACTGCTCTTTCCTCTCATCATCTGTGAAATTTTTGATTCTCCTGCAATTCCTTTGGAGATTTCATTTTCTGTAAATTCTAAGTTGCCAGCACCTATTCTAAGGCCGTTGTGTGCTCCAATGATACCTCTTCCCACCATATTTTGGTCTAAGAAGCCAGAACTTCCAGCCGAGATGGACAATCCTTCTTGATAAGCTTTTTCCCCAATAGCAATGGCAAGTGGATGATTGACGTTCTTCTCAATTATGGCTGCATATTCGAGGATTTTTTTGGGTTCTAGGGAGGGTTCAAATGAGACAACCTGTGACACAGCAGCTTTACCAATTGTGAGAGTGCCAGTTTTATCAAAAACTATAGTTCTCACATTGCTTAGATTCTCAATCTGAAGGCCACCTTTGATAACAACTCCTCGTTTTGAGAGCTTTCCTGTTGTAGCAAGAAGAGCTATTGGAGTACCGACTGCAAGACCGCATGCTCCAGCAACGACAATGACCGAAAGTGTAGACATGATATTTTGTGTCACAATATAGGTAACAACCGATAATCCTATGGCAAATTGAATTAGCCTTGTAGCCATCTTATCTGTTAATTTTTGTATGGGGGCCTTTGATTCCTCCGCTTCTTCTACAAGCTGTATTATTTTTGCAAAAGTAGTATCTGTAGATTTCTTTTCACAACGGATTTCTAATTGATGTGTAAGGTTTAGTGTTCCAGCAAAGGTATGATCACCCTTCTTCTTGTCTAATGGAATGCTTTCTCCGGTAATACTAGATTGATCAACTGTAGACGAACCATAAACTATTGTGCCATCTACAGGAATGATGTCTCCTTCTCTTACAATTACAATGTCGCCTATTGCGACTTTATCAATTTCTACTGAAAACGTATGCCCTGAATTATCTTTGATAATTGCGTTTCTTGGTGCCATGCTGTAAAGAGCTTCTATGTTCTTTCTTCCTTTCTTTACAATAAATCCTTCAACAAATTCTGACAGTATGGCAAAAAATGTCACTACTATGGCTGGTAGAAATTGAAGTAGAGCAAGTGAAGCTATGATGGCAATAACCATAGATAGTTCCATGTTCACTCTTCCCTTCCGAAGTGCATGCAATGATTCTCTGAAGAGCGGATAACCGCCAATTCCTACAGTGATGGCAATTATGATTTTGGCAAGCCAATCAGGTTGCAGAACTTGTAACCATGCGATAAATATTGTAACTAGACTGATTCCAACTAGACGTAGAATCTCAATGCGTTTGTCTTCTGATTCCTCGACTAACTCATGTGATCGTTTTGGGTCGTACTCGCAGGCTCCTGACACAGCATCCTCTCAGGGGGGATAGGATTTATATTTTTGGATTTAATTTACTCTAGTATACAATCAAAGCGGTTCTTTACTTTGTTCATTGCGTAATCATGTATAGATGACGAAATATAACTCAGACAGCTGGTTTCACTCATTTGTTAGCTAAAGATAGCACATATTCAGCTGATTGCTTAAAGACAGATTTCTCTTCTATGTAATCTTTGGAGTTTGTTCTGTTCAATTGAACCCATTCACGCATCTTCCTTCCCATTCTTTCAAACGGAATTGCACTTTTTTCTTCAAGTAATTTCATGACAAGTTTCTCAGAAACTTTGATGCATACACCGTCTTCCATTACACAGGCAAATAACTTGCCTTTGACGTAGTACGCAGGGTAGCCAAACATTTTTCCTTCTTTTACTTGTGGAAGATTCAACAGAATAGAATCCAGCATCTCCTTATGATCTTTATTGAAGTTTTGATTTGTCATATTATCAGGTTGTACTCAGACAGAGCATTTCAGATTAGCCTTGAGGCGCCATGTGGAAAATATTTTCTGGCCTGACCTTGAGTATAATTCGCTTCTCAGACGGTGACCGAAATGGATATTTGTCAACGCCAAGATATTTTTTTGCAAGCTTATCAACATGTTCGTCAGCCCCTACGCCTGTTTGTTCGATAACTTTACCGCGAACTGTCACCATGTTATACGGATTGTTTTGATCAACTATGGATATTGCAACACGAGAATCTCTTGACACGTTCTTATGCTTTGCTCTTCCTTCTGCTGTGTTTATCAAAATAATGCCATCTTCAATATCAATCCATGTGGGGGTAATTTGTGGAGAGCCATCTTTTGAGAGCGTGGCAACAAAGGCAAAATTTTTTCCTCTGAAAAGATCTATTACTTCTTTTGTCATAGTTCTTTCTATCTGGTAACTCATAGATTATCTTGGTTTGTGAAATATTTAAGATAGTCATTTCTGCTATGATTCAAACAAGTTAACGGCACAAAATGTGAAGACAGTCTCAAGCGTATGTTAGAGAATGGTTATACGTTGTAATGATGCTAGAGTACCTCTTTCATTTTGTATGAATCGCAGATTTTACTTTTCAAATCTTGTTTTTCGAACATTTCAGAATTCTGTAACGTCTAAACAGGTAAGTCGAATCCTCACACAAAACTGCACAAAACTACTCAAACTGCGCAAAACTACATCTTATTTTATACTCTTTTTTCCACACTACACAACACACTTTTTTACAATTCCTCAACACCCCCACTCTTTCTTCTCCTTCAAACACCCAATACAATCCATCTTTTCTTTAATTTTTCCTTTAACACCTTATTCCAGATCAATTCCCTTAATTCAAAACATTTTCATTTTTTATTCAATACTTTATTTTTTTGAAAAATACTCGTCTATTGGCTTTATTCTCCCTGAGCCAACTATTGCTTGAGATTTTATTTTTTCAGTTGTAACCTGCCTTAATTTTTCAGCTATTCCTCTCATAACATTCATGCCACCACGACTTCGAGTTGACAAGATTATGTCATAGATTTTTGTTTCTCCTACTCTATTGACACTTAACATCTCAGTAAGTTTTCCAAAACTTGCAATCTGTCGTCTGTATCTTTCTACTATCTCGTCTCCACTTTGGCATTCTTTCCAAGAATCGTTTCCTAAAAAATCTGTCAAGCCTTGGTCTCCCTCATGCTCTGGATTCAAAGCTATTGATAAATTTCGGTGTAAATCACTTGTCATTACAACTATGAATAGATCACAAGTCTCGACTTGGAACAATCTCTCCATATCGGTCCAAGGTATTGGCAAATAACCAATCGGGTCAATGAACGGTTCTGTTACTTTGATGGGACATAATTCTCTTTGTTACCTCTAGGGACACGACCTATTTTTGCATTTTGTATAATTGTGATCCACTTGTTATCGCCTTCAATTTTGACCCCGCAAGCTTCACTTGGTGTCTTTCCTTCAAGTCCCATGTGCGGTCTTAGGTAATTGTGAAACATCTGATAACCGTCAAACATTACCGAGTCTGTCTTTTTGATACCTCTTACTACCTTCTCTCTGTCCCTAAATTCCCCATTCAATCTTTCCATTTTGTTGTTATTCATGTTTCCTTGAAGATGAATATTTCTAATGTGCAAGGTTCTATCTTGCCTATTGATAGTCCAAAACTCCTTCTGATATGCGTCTTTGTATGATGGTAGTCCGTCTGTGATTATCACCTTTGGTTTCATCTTGGCTACTTCCTTAGCTTGTCTGAATAGTCCACTTGCATCATGTTTCTCTTTTGAATCTGCGACTTCTTTTGCTATCCAGAAACGAGTTTCATCGTCCATTAGAGCAAACAAGTATTTCATATCTCCTTTGACTTTTACAAACACCTCATCAGCTCGCCATGCATCACCGACTTGTGGTATAATATTATCAAGATAGGATTTCATTATCTTGGTGTACTTCTTGATCCACACATAGACTGTTTTGTGTGAAACGTTGACACCTTGTAGTCTCAAGAACTTTTGGACACTTCTTAATGACTCGCCAGTGAAGTATAGTTGCATAGCTGAAGTGATAGCTTGAGGACTGGATCTCATACCCTCAAAGCCTAGATTTACAACGAATCTTTTGTGACAGTTCTTACATGAGAATCTTTGAATGTTTCCGTACTTGTTGTGTCGTATTCCATGCCTTACTATCTCAGTTGACTGGCATTGGATACACTTGGAGCAATCAATCGGCTGAATTGTAATAGCATTTTTCTGCCTTACTTCCTCACGCATCTTTAGGCTAAACTCAACTGCGTGAGCATGTTTGCAACATACATGTCTGTAAACGTGATCAGGACAGTTACACTCCCATTTACCGTTTACCTTGATAACATCATATTCTCGCTTTGTGGTCTGTGAGTGTACTCTGTAATGATAATCTGAGATTCTAATGAGATCATGACGTAGTGCTATTTCTTTTCCTTTCTCTTTCCTGTTATTTATCCCCTTATCCATATTAGTGTATACACACATACACTATTTAGGCTTTGTGGATAAGGGGAATACTTATAAGCCAAATTTTCTAATCTGATTGTATGGGTAGAATTGATGTAATTCTAGACGATAAATTCGAAGAGAAACTACGACAAGAAGTATTCAAAAGATATGGAATGAAACGTGGTAACCTAACTGAAGCTATCAGGGAAGCATTAGAAACATGGGTAGAAGAAGAGCCAAAAAAGAAAAAGAATTAGAGTTCTCCTACTAAAGCATCGTATAACGGTTTAAATTTTGTTGGTGATATGGTCATACTGATATCATGAAGAAAATCAAGGGTTCGTGTACTTACCCGTTCTCTTAATTGAGGTAGTAATTCTAAGATTTTGATCTTCTCTTCTGGCGAAGGAAGTTCATCTGCTGTTACAATAGTATTTGCCAAAAGACCGTTACTTCTTATTTGGCTGTGTATTTTTTTATAAACATACGTATTTTTTTCAAACAGAGACTCTAGCTTAGCTATCATATCCTTTTCCACACTTGTATCACGATTCACCAAATCTAATGCATTTATGAATTTTTTTATGATTTGTAATTCTTGTTGAAGGTTTTCTGTATAACTTAACATTACGTTTGAGTAAATGAGTATCAGTTTGTTTTCCAAATTGTTTGAAAGTCCTTTAGTTTCTATAATAATTTGAAATAAAGCTTTTTCGGTTTCCGTTAAGACGTTTATAGTTACATTATTTGCATCCTTAAAGCCCATTACTCTCTCCCTCAAACGAGACAACATAATTGCGGTAAGAGTTTGTATATCTAGTCTGTCGTCTGAACTTATTGTCTACCCTTATACACAAAGGTGTATTTATCGTTTTAGAAGATGGTTCATGTCCCGATGGGTAACACGAAGAAGCCTGTCCCTTCAAGGTACCAGAACCTTTTTTTCAGTGTCATTGTCACCTCTTTGGACTTGTCAGAAAGAAAATAGTCATGAAATGGATACTTTGCTCGTTGTGACAGTGCTACTATTGGTGACC
>CAZMNT010000042.1:0-14539 GCA_964567715.1 uncultured Nitrosopumilaceae archaeon
ACCAAGCATCAGCCTCGATGTCTAGGGACAGCGAACTGGCCAAGCAGTTTTGCACTCTTTGCGCCACAGTCTGCGAGGAGTGTGCAAAAGAATGCAATAAGCATGCAGGTCACATGGAACACTGCAAAAAGTGCGCAGATACATGTCGTAAATGCGCTGAGGCATGCAGAAGAATGTAAGGCAAGTAAGGCGGAGTTCTAGCGGACTTGAGAATAGTTTACGAGGGTTGAGACCAGCGTCACTAGAATTCCTCAAAACTTTTTTTTACATGCTCGATCATTAGTACTGACAGCAGTACTAGGTAACAGATTAGGCTCAGATACGGGAGCTAAATATCTCAAGCCAAGCGATATAACCATGATAAGCAAACCCTTGTGAGAAGGAGTTTGCCTAGTTGGCTGACAACGCTTCTTACCCACAGGATACCAATGACCGCGGATACATCTTTATAAAAAAAATCAGGGCAGAATTCATGTATATGTTGAATACATTTTGTGGTTTCAAGCTTATGAATCAAGAAAATGGATAATGTATCTTGAGATGATTATCTTGATGTAAAGAGAGAAAACATTTACAATTCTTGATCTAGTAACAGAATGGGATAACATAGAAAACAAATGGTATGTTTATGATGATATTGTGTAATCTGAACAAAAACAGAGATTTTCTTAAAATAGGAAAATAAAAAAATTGGGCAAGTGATTAGTTTCACCCAAATCACCTGATTATTTTACGGCTCGGAAAGCGACCGATTCGATATATGAATTAGATCTCTTTTAGGAATTCTTCCCTTGTTATGTTACAATCTCTTAAAATGACTCCAAGTAATCCTATGCGAATTTCTTTTAGTGGAACTGTAACGTATATGATACCATTTGTTATGGTGACATGACTTCCTTTTTGTCTTATTGCTTGAAAATCAAATTTATTACAAAGAATCTTGACAAGATCTTTTCCGTGTATAGGAGAAAGTTTTCTCAAACCGCAATAGCTTCTGTGGCTTTATCTCGTAATACTGATAAATGAAGCCTGACAGCTTTAAGATAGTTCTTTTTGGCATCTTGTAAGTTTTTACCCGTACTGTACACCCCTAGCGCAGAGCATGCAATGGAGTAGGTTCCATCATCTTCTTTGATTACCTTTGCCCTGACATTCTTTATCTTGACGGACATGCTGTAATCAAATATTAGTTTTAATTATTTAAGTTTCTTTACATTGTATCGTTTCTACAAAGATTATTAAATAAAAAATTGGGAAAGGTTTTTTGGTTTTCACCCAATTCACCTGATTATTTTACGGCGCGGAAAGCGATCTGTTTGAGCCATCCGTAAGTAGAGACACCCGCGAACCCGTCGATATATCGATTCAAGATTTCGGCAATGATTGCGAAAACTCAGCTTTTATGGATAGTGACCACTGACAAATTCCTCTAAAAATAAAGGAGTTCTAACTAATGTAGGTTCAGTTCTGGGAACTCTGCTTGTTTTATTCCCAAGTCATTTTGAAGGGTTCTGATCTTTTTGGCATATTCTGACATTTTGGCGTGATCACTTTGCACTTTGGCAATCTTGTATCCTCGCCATGCCTTCTTCAAGGCCCCCCAAGTCTGACCCACAGTGTAGTTAGGTTTGTCGGATTGTGGCTGTACGAATTGGTACATACTTGCATCTCATTGCAGGAATTTTTTATCTATAGCCATGTGAAGTAAAATCAATGAAAAAGTCAAGATTACTCCATTAAAATCATGCCTTTATGCACTAGTGATTGTAAAAAATTCAATTAAACTTTACTTTTTCTATTTTTTGCTAGTTTTTTAATCCAAGTGGCAGACTTGCCACTGCAGGTCCAGCCATTCATTTAGAGTAGACAAGGTTTCTTTGCTGATAATTTGGCTATGTGTAGATTCCATTCTCTGCCATCTTCCTGATTGAATCATCTAGAGAAACTGACCCCTTAACAAAAACTCTCTACAAGTCTCTTGCCGCTTCCTTTGTCAATGCAGAACTAATATCGTCATGGATTGAGATGTCACTTGTAGCAATCAACGATCTAGGTAAGGATGTGGTTTATCAGGCAAACAAGCCAGCTTGTAATTCAATCAAGGAAGAAATATCAAATCAAAAATCTGCTAGAATAAAACCAGTACAAAAGTCAAAGGAATCAAAAAATAGTAAAAAACTTTCTAGATAAAACATTGTTACAACTGTTAGCTCGTATTTTTTATCAGTGACATTACACTATGGTTTAGTGTTTCAAGCGATTCCCTTACTTCCTTAGTTCGTTTGTTGGTCCCGGTCATGTAAGCTTGTACTTTACGTTTCCTGTTTTCTATCATGCGTTGTTGTTCATGTTTTCCTGCCGATCCCTGTGATTTCCTAGTCTCAAGTGAGTATTCGGGAGTGGTAGAGTGTATGATTTTATGCAATTCTTTTGGCTCAATTTCGTTGTCATGGATGACAGTTTTCACCTCATCTAGCGATAGGGTTAGAAGTGACTTCTTTGATTTAGATGCAATCTGAACCAGATTGCCTACGATTTTGTGTGCATTTCTGAAAGGAATTCCTTTCCGCACTAGTGCTTCTGCTATATCAAGCGATATAGAGTATCCTCCGTCTATTGCCTGGCGCAATTTTTTTTCATTTACCTTCATGGTTTTCAGAAGCGAGTTTACAACCAACAAAGATGAGATAATTATCTTAGATGTTGGCCATATCGATACCTTGATTTGTTGCAAGTCTCGGTTGTATCCAGACGGTAACCCTTTCAGATTGGACAATACCGCCATCTGGTATCCAATTACTTGTGCCGTCTTGCCACGTATCAACTCCAATACATCGGGGTTTTTCTTTTGTGGCATGACGCTTGAACTGGAAGTAAACCTGTCAGACAGTTCTATGAAGGAAAACTCGGATGTGGACCAAATTATAAAGTCCTCCGCCATCCTGCTCAGGTTTGTCATTAATATTGCTGCGTTTCCAATGTATTCCGCTACAAAGTCACGGGATGTGGTTGCATCAATAGAGTTTTCTACCAGTCCCTTGAATCCAAGCATCCTGGCCGTTGATTGCCTGTCAATTGGTATACTTGTTCCACCTACTGGTCCTGCCCCCAGCGGAGACTCGTTGATTCTTCCATATGCCACATAGAACCTATCAAGATCCCTGAAAAGAGCATCTGCATATGCGAGAAGAAAGTGAGAAAATAGTCCCACTTGTGCCTGTTGCATGTGGGTATAAAGCGGCATTATGACTTGCTGATTTTTTTCAGCCAGATCAATGAGTGTCTCTATTGTTTGATTCAAACAGAAACATACCATGTTGATGTCGTCGCGAATTTTCATCCTTATATCTAGTGCCACTTGGTCGTTTCGTGATCTTGCAGTGTGCATCTTTCCCCCTGCTTCCTTTCCCGCTCTCTTTATGACCAAAGACTCTATGAGTTCGTGTATGTCTTCAGCATCTGATTTTTCTGAGATGTTTTCTTTTTTTAGTTTCTCAAGTGCGCCTAGAATCTTTGCAGCCTCTTGCTTACTAATGATTTTATTTTCTAAGAGCATCAACGTGTGAGCTTGACTTCCCAAAATATCATATTGTGCAATTACAGAATCATCGGAGATTGATGAAAGAAATTCTAGTGTGACATCGTCTAATTTTCCGTCTAAGCGAGACCTGTACATCAATTTAGAAAATAAAATGGTTATATATAGCATAGACGCTTTTTCGATTTATGGCACAGGCATCTACTGATTTAAGAAGACAAATTTTTGACGAGCTCACTAAGATAGTTGATCCAGAAATAAACGTCTCAATAATGGAACTTGAATTGGTAGACAACATAGACATTTCAGGCTCTGACGTCCAGGTGGATTTACATCTGACAAGTCCTTTCTGCCCGGCAATATTTGGATTCAAGATTGCCCAAGATGTTCACGACAACCTCTTGAAGATAGACGGAATAAACGACGTAAAGGTGAACGTCTCAAACCACTTTATGGCAGAGGCAATAAACAATCAAGTAAACTCAAGCAAGAATCCCAAAAAGCCTTAAAGAAATTTTACTTTCCAAATCCTAGCAGATAGCCTCTGAGTAGCTGTATTGCCATTGCGGGATCTACTCCTTTTGGACATACATTGCTACACGAGCCAGCAAAATGACATCGCCATATTCCGTGTGACTGGTCTACGATTTTCAGCCTTTCCTTCTTTCCCTTGTCCCTATTGTCTGCTGTATAACGATAAGCCTGTGCAAGACCTTGTGGACCAATAAAGGACGTGTCTGTAGCCATGGTCGGGCAAGCAGAGTTGCACAGACCACACTTGATACAATATGAAAACTGGAGGAATGTTTCCAGATCTTGCGGGGTTTGGATAAACTCCTTGGTGTCAGATTTTATTTCTGATTCTTCATTTATAATAAATGGCTTCATCCTTTTGTGAGTGGAGAAGAGCTGTTCAAAATTAACTGCCAAATCCCTGATAATTGGAAAGTTGTTCATTGGTTCTATTGTGATAACGCTTGACTTTAGCTCAGAAATCTTGGTATAGCATGCAAGTCGAGGCTTGCCATTAATCTTCATTCCACACGAACCGCAGGATGCCTGCCTGCAAGAATACCTGACTGCAATAGAATGATCAAGGTTCTGTTTTACATATAGAATTGACTCAAGTACTGTAGTCCATTTTTGTACTGGAACCTTGAACTCTTCAAACTTTGTTTCAACATTTTCTGACGGGTTTATTCTGGCTATACGGAGGGTTATTGCCTTTGGGGTTGATTCTGCGGTGGTTGTAGCTACTGCTACCTTTTCCTCTTTTGATACTGTCACTGTTGCCATGCTTATGAAATCCCCATCCCAGCCATCAATATAGTTCTTGAACCGTACGCTATCAAAATGGCCATTGCTGCAATTGAGCCATAGTTGATTGCTTTTTCATATTTAGCACCTTGTTTGAGCTCCAGCAGTATAACTCGCAGTCCATTAAATCCGTGGACTGCCAGCAAGACAAGTATTACCTCCAACATAAGTGCATAAGGCAGAAAGTGATAGTTAGCCAAGACATTCTGATATGCCAATGAATCAGAAAATTTCTGCGACATTCTCATCAGAATGTGCACTGCCACCAGTGCCACTGCTCCAAGCGCAGTACCATAGTGTATCTTCATGATTATGCTTTCTCTCATCTTAATCACCAAACAATACTCCAGCGCCGTACATCATTGCTAATGCTGCCAGTGCTATTGAAACCCAGATGCAAAGTCTCTGTTTTGAGTTCAGCGAAGCAGCACGGTATGGATATTCTGGTTGTCCTGGTTTTCCTACTCCTTTTCCACCCTCGCTTAGCATTACTCGTATACCATTACCGGTATGGAAAACACACATTCCAATTACAATTACAAGTACAATATGTCCGCCAGGAGTTTCAGTTAGTGATAACATGTTGTCCCATGCCGCCTTGCCGTTGAGAATAGTACTTGTTTCATAAATATGGCCTATCAAGTATGCAAGCAAGCCAAGACCGGTTAGTCGTTGTAACCAGTATGCAACTCGCAATATTCCATAACGAGTGGGGTTTGCCATTCCCTTGATGCCTTCACGGTTAGCAAGTCTTTCAGCCATCAGTATTTCCTCTCTACTGGCTTGTATTTAGTTATAGTGACTGGATGAGTCTTGATAACTGGTTCTTTTGTGTCATAGTAAACTAAAGTATGAGCCAAAAAGTTCTTGTCGTCTCTGTCAGGATAGTCAGTTCTTGCGTGAGCTCCTCTAGATTCTTTTCGCCAGATCGCGCCCATCAAAATTACTTCGGCAACATGGAACATGGAATCAAGTTCCATTACATTTGTAAAGTTGGTATTATACTCTTTAGCTTTGTCGTCTACATGTTTCCATGTTTTTTGTCTTAATTCTCTTACCAACTTGAGACCTTCTACAAGATCCTTCTCATTTCTATAAACGTAGGCTTTGTTATTCATTATTTCAGTCAGCTCCTGTCTGACCTCATACGGATTTACGCTACCAGTACCCCTGAATATACCATCATAGATTCTTTTTTCTTCATTTGCAACCAAGTGTAACGGAAACGGCGGAGGGGCTTTGCCTTCCACAACATATTTGGCAGCAAGTTCTCCCGTAATTTTCCCCCATACGAGACACTCAGCTGTAGAGTTTGCCCCCAACCTGTTTGCACCATGGACACTATTGCATGCAGATTCTCCTGCTGCCCATATTCCTTGAATCTCAGTTGCCCCGTCAATGTTAGTGTGAATACCACCCATCATGTAATGACATACTGGTCTGACATCTATTGGCTCGTCAGCTGGATCCACTCCTGAAAATTTTAATGAAATCTCTCGTATAGCCGGCAGTTTTCTTATGATAAGCTCCTTTCCCAGATGCCTCAAGTCCAACTTCATGCAATCTACTCCCGTGTCGTGTTTGAATCCACGCCCTTCGTTGATCTCAGTAATCATGGCACGGGAGACAACGTCTCTTGATGCCAGCTCTAGCTTGGTTGGTGCATATCTTTTCATAAAACGCTCACCTTTGTTGTTAAGCAGGTATCCACCCTCACCTCTTGCACCTTCTGTAATTAGAATCCCTGATGGTAGTATTCCAGTAGGATGGAACTGGACAAACTCCATATCCTTTAGTGCCATACCTGCTCGGTATGCCATATCAAGGCCATCGGGAGTTGAAGCTAAAGCATATGTTGAAAAGCTGTATACCCTTCCTGCCCCACCAGTCGCAATAATCAATGCTCTTGCCTTGAAGGTGTAAAAAGTACCAGTTGACATCTCAATGGCAGTAATACCACAAAATCTTTGACCATCATGAATTATGGACGTAACAAACCACTCGTTGTAGAACTCTATATTGTCAAATTTTTGGCATGTATCATATAGGGTCTGCATCTCGTAAAATCCCACCTTGTCCTGAGCAAACGTTGCTCTTGGAAAGCTATATCCACCAAAGTTTCTCTGACCAATTCTACCATCTTCTCTTCTTGACCACGGCATGCCCCAGTGTTCGAGTTGATAAACTTCTGATGGCATCTCAGAGACAAGCTTCTCAATTACATCCTGATCACCTAGGAAATCACTTCCTTTGACGGTATCATAAACATGTGACTCTATAGTGTCGCCATCCTCTGGATAGAGAACGGCGGCAGTTCCACCTTCTGCAGAAACAGAGTGTGAGCGCATGACTTGGAGTTTTGAGATAACAGCAATCTTGATGTGTGGTGCGACCTTTGCTGCCTGGATCGCGGCCCGTAAACCAGCAAGGCCAGAACCTACGATCAGAAGATCGTTTTCGATGCTGTTAACCATGATTCGACATCTTCCTTTTCAGGCTTCATAAATATGTCTTGTGAAGAATAATCAGTCGTTTTGCAGAAGTCGCCTCCGCAGCAGAACTCGACTCCGAATCATTAATATATATCGCTAGCGATATCACTAGTGATGATTTCGGACTGGTTTCAAAGAGTAGGAAGTTCAATACCTAGAGGATTTTCGCGATATTTCATTTTAGAGACGTTAAAGAAAAGACCAAGCACCGGAAAGGAGATAATTGACTTGGCAGTGGCTCAAAGTGGAGGAAAGTGGAAGCCTTCTCCCGGACTGATATATCCTCTTCTTGGAAGGCTGTTAGATGATGGACTTGTTGAAGAAACCAGAGAGGGAAAATACCAGATTACCAAGAAGGGAAGGGTAGTTTCCGAAGATCTCGAAACTTTGGATAAAATAGTCAAGAACCAATTGGATGTAATCTTCAGAATGGGTAATGTGGGCAAGTTTGTGGCCATGGACCTAATAGAGCGCATCAGTACCATGGGCAACTCGTTGAGTTCAAACATATCACATATGACCAAAGATGAGACCCAGAGATACAAAAGGTTCCTAGAGTCAGAGTTGCGAAAGATAGAGGCTGCCGAAAAAAGGTCTCAGGGTAAGGAAATTAAAATCAATTAAGCCATAAATAATTGTAGAACGGTATAGCGACAGTTGTCGAGTATTAGAAAGCTAGTGTATGACAAGTCAAAACCCCTTGTCTTTCCAGGTGTTTATGATGCAATAACTGCCAGAATAGCACAAAAGACAGGATTTGAGGCAATGTTCCAAACAGGCTATGGCACCTCGGCTGCTTTGCTTGGTATGCCCGATTATGGTTTTATTGGTTCTACAGAGACCATCGAAAATGCCAGAAGGATTTGCAAGTCAGTTTCAGTTCCAGTCATAGTCGATGCAGACACTGGTTATGGAAACCCCCTGAGCGTATGGAAACTTGTTAATGAGTTGGAGGCAATTGGAGCGACAGGCATTTTTCTTGAGGACCAGAAATGGCCAAAAAGGTGCGGCCACATGTTAGGAAAGGAGGTCATTCCAAAGGAAGAGTATGGTGAAAAGCTCAGAGCTGCACTGGATGCTAGGAAAAGCAAGGACTTCGTAGTTGTGGCAAGAACAGATTCCCGTGCAACTGAGGGGCTTGACGCTGCAATTAGAAGGGGGCTCTTGTACAAAGACATTGGAGCTGACGCCATATTCATAGAAGCCCCCAAATCAATTGAGGAGATGAAAAAGATAGGAAGGTCAATAGACGCCCCTCTGGTGGCAAACATGATAGAAGGGGGTGCTACTCCACTGCTTTCTTCTAGCAAGTTGCACAAGATGGGATTCAACCTGATTCTTTATCCCCTTTCTGTATTGTATGCCAATACATTTGCAACACTAAAGATTCTAAAACAATTAAGGAAGAGCGGAACTACCTCAAAAGTCAAGAACCAACTCGTTAATTTTGATCAGTTCAACGAGATTGTAGAATTGTCAAAATTCAAGAAAATGGAACACAGATACATTACGAAATTGTAGAAAATAACAAAAAAGGAAGAGTTTTCAAGGCTTCCTTTAGGCGTTTCTCTTTACTTCTATTTCTATAGTAGAAACATTCCTAGAGCGTCCATCTTGTGATTGAAGCTGTTCTGATCCAATCTTGATGTTTCCTATGGAGTAACCAGCATTCTCGGTCTTGCGTGCAATTATTTGTGCTACATCAACTGCACGACCAATGCTTAGTCCTCTTGCCTTGATAGATATTTTTGGTTGATTTGCCAACTGTATGAGCGTAGAAGTAACGTACGCCATCAGAGGCTTCTTTCCGATGTAGATAGTTTCTCTAGATTCGGACATGTGTCTTCTATTTCTTGGGATAATTTAAATCTAAGAATACAAAAATTGTTGCAATGAAATTTCTTCTTGCACTGATTGTTTCCCTTGTAGCAAGTGGAGTCAATTCTGCATATGGATATGGAGAGATTTCCACTTCTGATTTTAAAATAGTTAATTCTCTTAATGAGAATGTTTCTTCTCCCGTAGTAGACCAGCAACTTAACCTGCAGACATCGCTGAAAAATGTAAGTCAGAAGAACGTAGATTGGGCATATGTTGTCCAAGTAGTTAATTCCAATGGTGCGATATCAGACTTGAATTATGCCACAGGCTCGCTTGTTGCAAACCAAACCCTTACAGCGGCTCTTTCTTGGACACCACACGCAAGCGGAATATACAAGATCCAGGTATTTGTATGGGACAATTTGCGCGACATAAATCCACTTGCTCCAATGTCTACATTTACTGTCACTGTAACTTGAGTTTTAGAAAGTGTACCGGCGGTGTCTCGGTCATCGGATCTTTGAGACAGGGTTATGTCCGCGCCGTAAAATAATCAGGTGATTTGGATGAAAACCAAACTCTTTCCCAAATTTTTTATTTTAAATTTATTTTTACCAATACACGCTTTCGCTTTCCGAGGTTGACGAAGAATTTGTTCTGTCAATACTTGCGTATTCTCTGACACCATCAAGATCCTTGAATATGCCTTCTGGCGCAAAGACAGACGGTGCTTTTGTAGTAGGAAGGTCACCACAACAACTATCAGTAAATTTTCTCATATCGTATTCCACGTATTCGATTCCCTTGCTTCTCAAAATCATTATTGCCTGTTGTGATTCCTCGGAGCCATCCACCAAGAGAAGAGGTTTACGCTTTGACATTGAGATCAAACTAACTAACAAAAAATTAAGTTTTACTTAATGTTACTTTGTTTTGAGAATATAGTCATCAAATCGCAGAAAGCTGTCGTACCATTTCAGCATTCTTCTTTTCCCAATGAGAGAGTAGGTAACATCTCTGTGTTGTTCATTCCAATGTTGGACAAATCGCTCTTTTGTAGCCTCCAATTCTCTAAATTGATTTTTCATAAAGTATGATTCAAAATCAAGGCTAAACTTGTCACATTTGTCGCAGTCATCTGCGTAATGTGAATTAAAACCATAGGCTTCTCCCACAACACATGTGTTTTTGTCATATATGTCCAGATACCATTTGATTTTAGTTAGAAGGGACACAGGTAGTTTGGATAATCTTTGATTCCATGAAGGAGAAATCTCGCTCAAACTAAGTTTATCAAGTACAAGTCTTCCCTTAGAAAACCTGCTGTTGGATTGTGTCATAGTCGATTGTACTTTTTTAATTATTTAATACATGGAGTCTATTTCCATCCATGATATTCATATTGACACCATTTAATAATTAGAAAGAGATCAAAGACCCAATGACTAAAGGAGAAGTTCCTAACATAGTAGCACTCGAAGTGCTGAAAAAGAACGGTGTGAATGTCGAGAAACTAAAAGAGCTCATCACAAAAGGTGTGGGAGCAGAATTCACGACATACTATTACTATACAATACTTCGAATGCACTGTACAGGACTAGAAGGAGAAGGCATCAAGGAAATAGTAGAAGATGCCAGAATAGAGGACAGAAATCACTTTGAAGCCATGGTGCCCAGATTGTATGAGCTGGGCGGAAACCTGCCAAGAGACATAAGGAAATTTGCAGATCAGGCAGGATGTCCTGATGCATACTTGCCAGACAACTGGGAAGATATCAACTCCATCCTCAAGGTACTTCTAGAGGCGGAGCAGTGTGCAATACGCTCTTGGGGCGAGGTCTGCGATATGACTGCAGGGAAAGACCCACGAACTTATGACATTGCCCAGAGAATAATGCAAGAAGAAGTGGAACACGAGGCATGGTTCATTGAATTGCTATCAAAGAGACCATCAGGACACTTTAGAAGAAAGTTTGCTGGGCAATCACCACATACTGGATCGCAAGGCGGACTGATACACCTCTAAAAACTAAACATTTTCCTATTTTTTTGATTTTTATATATTTATGACAAACCTTAGCAACATGGAACGACATCCAATCTGTAAAAGTAATGAATTGATTGATGGAACCATAAGAAAGGTTACAGTCGACACAATAGATATTCTAATAGGTAGAAGAAATGGAAAACTATTTGCGTGTAACAACTCTTGTCCTCACAAAGGAGCATCTCTTTCAAAAGGTCACTTGAATGGTGACAACATTGTGTGTTATATGCACGGATACGAATACAACGTTTTTACTGGGAAACTTGAGAAAATGACATCTTGGAAGAAGGAGGATGCATGGGTTGAACAAGATCCAGAATGGCGAAAATCAGGGGACTTGACCTTGTATTCTATCTCCGAGGAAAATGGAACAGTCTATGTTAGTCTAAAGTAGAATAGTTACTATAGATATTGAACCGTCGCAGGTCTGAACCCGAAAAATTATCCGTCATTTTTTGCCAATGATTCTGCTTTGGATTTGTCTATCTGATTTTCCAATAACCATCTTTCTAATTTCAGTAGTGAAATACAAGTAGAGGTTGGTGCTGTCGGGATACGTGGATTTACTGATGCTTCTAAAGAAATTTGAAATACTAAAACTGATACAGTGGCAAAAGCAATTCCTACTAATATTGAGATATGCAATATCTTCAAAGTGAAAAAGATCTGCGAAGTATGATTTAAAATTGTGGTAGCCTTTCTAAGAGTCTAGTTGTGAATTCAAGGCGGACTTTCATAGGTTTGAATCCTTACAAATCCATATCCAAACTAATCTTATGACAAACGAGTTTACCGAGGTTCTGTTGCGTCATACTCTTGCACAGCAACTAAGAGATGCAGCTCTCGCAAGCGAAGAGATTTCTGATGCCTTTGGTTGGAAGACTTCAGGAACTATAAGCACTTGGTGCGCTAAAACATCAGAGGGGTGTTCAGACCTAGGTTTCTCTGGAGACCATATGTTCTTCGTGCCTACTTTGACACACAGCTACTGATGGCAGAGTCAAGAGGGAAGATAGCCCATGATTTCAGGGTATTTTTCATGGGTCACAAGGGAAGCATGGAGGCAAGATATGCCACAAACAAGGGAATTTTGCCTAGTGCGCTTGTCGGGACATGGAAAAGTGCCTTTCGTGATTCTAAAGCGAATCATGGGCTTCTAAGTCATCCCTTTCGGGATAGAGGCTTGGATGATTCTATTAGGAATTACAGGAATAAAAACAGTCAGTTAATGAGATCAGCTTTAATAGAATACTACCATATGTAAGGAAGGGTTGGTTATTTGAATAAAATCCTCCTTATTCCTATACTTGCTTAGTTACAGTATTATCAATTCTTCCTCAGGACGCACAAGCCTCCATTGTTATTGATGTGAATGACCAAGCGTCCTGTCAAGCGAGTCCGGTTTTTGGTACTTGGACTGCATCAAACTCAACCTGTAGGACCTCAACTAATCTCATACTAAATCATGGTGACATTTTGACTTTTGAAAATGTCACCATTGTAAGTACTGGTACTATTGATAACTCGGGACTTATCGATCCAGGAGCAGTTTATCAGCCGTTCCACCCTGGAAACCTCTTCAACTATGGTACTATCAATAACAATAATGACGGACAAATTTATTGGATTCACGGGATATTAACCAATTACATAGGAAGCACTATAAATAATCATGGCTCCGTCAATTTCGCTGGTAATAGTATTGCCAACTCTGGTACAATCAACAACTATAATTTGATTTATGTTCAAGACGGATTCTTCAAAAACCTTGTTCATGGTATTATAAATAACAATGGCACTTTTTGGAATGATTTTACTGGTATTACAATAAACAAATTCGGTGCCTCTATTAATAACTACGGTACAATAAACAATACCGCATTTGCCGTTTCCAATGCAAACTTCACTAATTTGGGCAGTATTACTAATGGCGGTTCTATTTTTAACCAACTAAGATGTCCCCCTCATGTGGGCCATATAATGTGGTCTTTAGCAACTCTGGTAAAATTACTAACTCTGGTTCGTTTGTCAATTCTCGAACAGTCAACGAGTATTGTGCTGGCACAATAACAGGAAATCCTGTTTCAGGCAATCCTCCAGTGATTTATGGTTGTAAACCTTTGCACAATTCTATCACGACCGTTACACCTAATCCGGCCAATGCCAATGTTGGAACGAAAATGACATTTCATGTCAAAGTTGTAGATTCTAGCAGTGGGCCAAAGGTACTGCCGACTGGCCTAGTAAAATGGGATGACGGAGGTGCAGGTGGTACTTTTAGTTCAGGTAGCTGTACTCTGACTCCATTGACTAGTATAAGTACTTTTGCCATTGTATACACGTCACCTTCAATTGCAGGTACAGTTACAATAACTGCATCCTATGCAGGAGATGGCAATCTTAATCCAAGCTCTGGTACTTCAATACTGACAGTATCTAAGTAAAATAGGTTAAAATTCATATCTTCTTGTACTCTTGAAGCTTGTTCCGGCCTCAATTGATACGAGTGATACATACTCTTGCGGGGTGCCCCTATAGATTACGATTCCACAGCACACAACACTTGGCTTTGTCTCGTTTCCTTCAAGCTCAATTTTGTATTTGCCGCAGTCTTCGTATATTGGAAAAACATCTTGCCATCTCAGGCCGTCCCATGCGCCAACCCTGAATCCTCCTGAGCTTGATGCCAAAATTATAAAATCAGTATCTAGCCCGTCAGAGTATTCAAGCATCCGTTGCAATTCCTACCTTGTATATCCCCTGCCACTGTGCGTATTGTCTTTCTCTGGAAACAGCGAGTAAATTCTCTTCCACCCTAGTCCAAGATTGTTCATCTCTAGAAGTTTTTTGATCGGCTTTATCCTGTTTGGAATTGTGGCAGGATTAAGATACATTAGATCATTTTTTTCAAGACAAGCCTGCTCTCTTAGCTTTCTTGTGTAGGCCATGACAATTCCAACTGCCCTGTCCTGGTCCTCTTTTGCAATATCTACAAACTCTTGGGCTCTCTGCTTGTAATCTCCTTGGAGTATCTCTGCACAAGCATCAACAAGAAATCTTTTGAGGTTTCCGTCCATTGTGCGCCTTGTCTCGTCGGCCTTTATTCCTGAATGAAATAGTTCCAGCGCATCCTGTTTTGTTGGTTTCACATCCTCACTTGATAACCTGATGGTAGGTTTTTTCACATGCTTCATTGTTTTACAACTCTATAAAGTAAATCGGGATAGCTTGGAGCTACCCTGTGAGTCTCGAAAAAGGACCTAAAAGTTAGCGGGTTCGCGGGGATTCGGACCCCGGACAGCCGGATTAAAAGTCCGGTACTCT
>CAZMNT010000043.1:0-14330 GCA_964567715.1 uncultured Nitrosopumilaceae archaeon
GTCTTCAGCCGAGTGCTCTCCCGGGCTGAGCTACGGTGGCACATCCAATCATCCACTTGTGGGGGAATTAAAGTGTGTCTGTCTTATTTTTTCCAAGCTACATCTTTGATCTTTTCACGGTTGTTAATTGTTCTAGCTATGACAAAAAGAAGATCCGATAATCTGTTGATGTATATCTGACAAGTTCTGTTAATCTGTTCTTTTTCTGAAAGTTTGACGATGTTTATCTCAGCCCTTCTGCAGACTGCTCTGGCAAAATGTACCTGTGCTGCGAGTGGACTGCCTCCTGGTAGGATGAAATATGTCACTGGAGTAAGTTCTACCTCTAGCCTATCTATTTGATTTTCAAGGTATTCTACCATCTTGTCTGTTACTCGATTGGATGAATTTCCCAAATCTGGATTTGCAAGGTCGGAGCCAACGATGAAAAGATCATTTTGTATCTTTGTAAGAAGTTCATTAACGTCAGGATCTAGAGGTGATGACAATACTATGCCTATTGCAGAGTTTGTCTCATCCACTGCACCGTATGCAATAACTCTGTTGTTTGTTTTTTCTACGCGCTTTCCACCGATTAATCCGGTGGTGCCGTCATCGCCTGTCTTTGTGTATATTTTTACCAATGAATATCGAATAAGCATGCCGCTTTTATCTTGTTCGTATATCTTGCAAACAAAAACCTAAAACTAACGGCGGTATCTAACGATACAGAGTATGTTATCCGAGTTTTTCTATATTGTATCCGAATTGAAGAAAACACAAAGAAAAGGTTGGAAAGAAAAAGTAGGTATAACCCATCCTGAATCAGTAGCTGATCATTCTTATGGCGTTGCTGTCATGACAATGGTTTTTTCTGATATTTACAATCTTGATACTGAGAAAATGATAAAAATGGCACTTTTGCATGATCTTGCCGAATCTATAACTGGAGATTTCATGCCGGAAGAAATCTCCAAAGCAAATAAACGAACCGTAGAAAATCAAATCATGGAAGAAATATTATCAAAACTCCCAGATGATCTTACCGAGAAATACAACCTACTATGGACAGAGTATGTAGAAGGTAGATCTAGAGAATCGATTCTATTGCATGAGATAGACAAATTTGAGATGGCAATACAGGCAACAAAATATTTTGGAGAAGGATTTTCAAAAGAAAAACTTGAAGAATTTATCAAATCTTCAAGGAAAGAGATCAGATCAAAAGAACTTTTGACTATTCTAGATACGATATGACATAAATACAAAGTTTTTGCTCATCAAGACTATGCAGTATTTTGCCGCATTAAAGATTGGCGAAAAACGGGTAAATGCAGCCCGAGAATATCTAGATAAGATTTCAAACGGACAAGCCATGCCAGCACTTGCACTCAAGGACAACAAGTCAAATGTGTGGGAACCGGTAGGAGAAGAGAATTTTTATGCAATCCTAAATGATACTGGCGGATATGTTTTAACTGACGTGAAAGGCTATATGGTTGTACTGTGTGACAAAAATGGTGTATCAAAAGCAATAGTGAGGGGACTGGATGCTGCGCGCAAAGATGTGTTGGTACAGATACTCAAATCCGATAACATAGCAGAACATAATGGCGAGGTGTCACTGCCTGTATGATTTTTAGTTTCAATTGAAAAATTTCGTATAACGACTACAGGGCTAAGAAAACGTACTTTATATGGAATCATCCTAGATGCATGAATAAATGAAGTTAACCAATCTTGCAAGTTCAAAAATTGACTATACCATTTTAGCAGTATTGCTCTCAGCATCGCTTTTCATATATGGCTATAATTTAACAGGACAGCCTTGGCATGGTGATGAGATCACTTATCTTGGATGGGGAGGGAGTTACTTTTCTCTTATAGCAAAAGGGTATTTCAGCGACCCATGTCTAAGCTCACTTGACGACTGCACTCACTTGTTTCATATCCCAGCATTTGGACTCACTTATAGTCCAATAAGGAATCTTCTCATCGGTCTTCCCATGTATCTAGTGAACCAAGATCATGGGAATTTCTATAATTGGTCGTGTTACTGGGATTGTTACGACAACAATAACGGTCCTACTGTTCTGGAGATGACTGCAGGGCGTCTACTCTCTCCACTATTTGGCTCCTTGACAGTTGTACTGTCATTTTTTATTGGAAAGACACTTTTCAATCGGGGCATGGGAATAGTGGTTTCACTTCTCTTTCTTTTCTACGACTTATGGCTGTAGTATAGCAGAACAATAATGGTCGAAGTGCATTACATTTTCTTTGTACTGTTGTCGTTGTATCTTTTACTTTGTGCGTTCAAAACTGAACGCCTAAAAATTTGGTATTTTGTTCCAAGTGCAATCGTATTTGGCATTGCACTAAACTCAAAGATGCTCACAGCGGCATTTTCAGGTTTGTTCTTTGGTATAATTTTATTCAAAGGCTTATCAAGATCACGAGCACGTACTTTTGGGAAAAAAAACATTGCCAAAACAAGCCTCATAATTTCTTCATTTTTTCTGATAGCGTTATTGGGGTTTTTTTTGGTTGAACCAGGTTTTTATCAAAACCCAATAAATGAAATTAAATTAAAAAAGACTGACATGGATAATTACAATCGTGATGTCTGGTATATTGGCTATCCAAAAGTAGATAACATTCAAACAAAATCAATAATGTCAATTTTTTATTTCATAATTTTTCCAAGTTTTATTGAAAAACAGATTTTAGACCCGTCTCTTGATCTGCATGGAAATTTTGAGTGGACTTATCCACCAACATATTCTAGCATACCTATGACTGTGTTCTTTTTTGTAGGCCTTGGATACATTATCTATTATCTAGTCAAATCAAAAAATTGGCTTTCAAATGAATTATTGCTCATAATCTGGTTTGCTGCTGCGTTTATCTTTACTCTTGTAATCGTAAAAGATTTCTCTCTTGAAAGATACCTCCTTCCGCTTGAAATATCGGTTCTGTTTATTGCCTCTTTTGGTTTTTGGAACTTTACAAAACGAATTGTGAACAATAAAATAAAAATTCTTTTTGCGTCATATTTCATATTTGTTCATTCATTGACATCGTTGTTATATTGGCAAAAGATCTATTTTTCTCCCGGCACCACATGGGTGAACCCACTCCATTATGGTACCCTGCAAGAATCTCTTGATAATTGGTTTACATTTGGAGCAAATGCGGTGTTTTTGGGAGCGTTGCTTTTCATGCTAGTTCTGGGGTTCAAAAAAAAATACTTGTCGAGACTAGGTATTCTTAATAATGATATCAAATCTAAGCCTTAACGTTAAATTAGTACTGATTCGATTTTCATAAAATGGGCAAATTTCAGCATATAATAGAGGTACGAGGACATCTTATCGATTCTATGATACTAACTAAAATCTTTGACGTAATTATGGATTTACAAGGAGAATTTCAAGTTCAGAAATTCATAGTCGGAAAGAAAAAGAAAGATGAGAGCTATGCAAAACTTCTCATTCAAGGAAGATCCAAAGAACATCTAAACCAAATCCTACAAGCCGTATACAGAGAAGGTGCCACATCAAAGATTCAACAGGAGGTGATACTTGAAGTAGCCCAAAAAGACATGGTCATGCCAGATGATTTTTACAGTACAACAAATAATCACACCGACATTTTTTACAAAGGAAAATGGATCAAGGTAGAAAACATGATGATGGATAAATGCATCGTCGTGAAAGGAAACTGTGCTTTCTGTACTCCGATTCGTGAAATCAAGAAAGGAGATCTAATAGTTACAGGTGAACAAGGAATTAGAATCACCCCTCCTGAAAGGCCGCGCGAAGGAGTTAACTTATTCCAATTTATGGGTAGCGGAAGCTCCAGCGAGCGCCCAACCCAACATATAGCCAGAAGAGTAGCAGAAGATATCTACAAGACAAAAAAACAAAAAGGAAAAATAGTTTTGGTTGGAGGTCCTGCCATAGTTCACACTGGCGCATCCGATTCTATTGCGTCGCTTATCAGGCTTGGATTCATTGACGCAGTGCTTGCAGGAAATGCACTTGCTGTTCATGATATAGAGTATTCCACCTTGGGAACATCACTTGGAATGAATGTCAAGGACGGAACTCTTGCTGTTCGTGGCCACAGGAATCACATGCAGGCAATCAACTCAGTGTTCAAGGCTGGCTCCATTTCAAAAATGGTAGAAAAAGGAGTGCTACGGCAAGGTATAATGTATGAATGTGTAAAAAACAATGTACCGTTTGTTTTAGCAGGATCCCTTCGTGATGATGGTCCGCTGCCAGATGTCATAACAGACATGACTGTGGCGCAACGAAAATACAAAGAGATTCTAAAGGATGCAAAGATAGTCATAATGGTTGCAACAATGTTGCATTCAATTGCAACAGGAAACATGCTGCCTGCTGATGTAAAAGTGGTTGTAGTTGATATCAACCAGCCCACAGTAACAAAACTCATGGATAGAGGAACATGGCAAGCACTCGGAATAGTAACAGACGTGGGCGCATTTCTGCCTCTTGTCACACAAGAGATACAAAAACTTACAAAAAATAGATAGTGCTAAATCATGTACATATGACCCACAAGTTTTATTTTCACATTGGAGTATGACGATGACTTTTTTAAGATACTAGTACGAGAATATCCTATGCGATTAAAAGATAAAGTGGCAATAGTAACTGGCGCATCAAGCGAGATAGGACTAGAAATATCAAAGAGGTTTGTAGAAGAAGGCGCCAAAGTAGTCTTGATTGGTCGAAATCGAGAAAAATTGGAAAAAGCAAGGTCTTCGATAAAAAATTACGAGTCAAACACAGTTGCGATTCTCTGTGATATCACAAACGAGTCTCAAGTTATCCAGACAATTGATCAGGTAAACAATTACTATGGTAAAATAGACATCCTAGTAAATAACGCAGGCGCAATCAATGAACCAGTACACTTTCACGAGATGAAAGAGCTTGATTGGATGCCACTTGTAAATACCAACCTCTTTGGTACATTCAAGATAACAAAATCCGCGCTTGTGAAAATGTTAGAAAATAAAAGCGGTGTGATCATAAACATAGGTTCCATATCAAGCGAGAGGGCAATTCCTAAAGTACATCTCACGGTTTACTGTACGACAAAGGCTGCCATCAACATGTTTACCAAAGGAATTGCAATAGAATATGCTAGGAAAAACATACGATGTAACTGTATAAATCCAGGAATAATAAACGCTGGAATGATCAAGCCATACCTTGACTATCCAGAAGCAAGAAAAGTTCTCGAGGAAAGGCAGCCATTGAATAGGATAGGCGAACCAATTGACGTGGCAAATGCCGCTGTCTATCTTGCTTCTGATGAAGCCAGTTGGATCTCGGGAGCAATCCTAAATGTGGACGGTGGCAAGTCCTCGTCTGAGGGTTAAATCTTTCCCATCTTTGTGTGTAATAACTAATCTAGCAATAACCTATATTATATAATAATTTAATATAGATTCTAAACGCACAATTATAAAAACTACGAATTGCAAACACATTAACTAGTAAAATTAATCGAGAATCTTAAATAACTACAATTCTTCGGTTATTTATTGAAAATTAGCTCCTATGCCATAATTTTGACGCTGGTATTGGTCAACTCGCTTGGCACAAGTGGAGTATCTGCTCAAACCAACGCACCAATTATGGTGACCACTAACCAACCAACTTACTCTGATGGCGATCAAATGGTCATATCTGGAACAGTTAGTGCTCAACTTAATGTCCCAATATCAATAGTTGTACGAGACCCGTCGGGAAACATCGTATTGATTGGTCAAGTTTCTGTTAATCCAAATAATTCTTATTCGACAACCGTTACTGCAGGCGGAGATCTATGGACTGCAGTAGGCACGTATGAGGTGGATGTGACTTATGGCAGCAAGGCCAACACAGCCAGAACCACATTTCAATTTGTAGGATCTATCCTGACAACGCCAATAATAATTGAAGGGCAAGTCTATAACGCTACCTATACAATAGTAAATGGAAAGGTATTGGGGATAATCCCTGATACCTCATCAAAATCTTTAACAATACGCATACAACCTGTCTCCAACGGAACAATATCTATAACTTTGCCGCGATCCCTTATTGATGCAAAGAATAATGGGCAAGATATCCATTACGTGGTAACGGAAGATGGGGTATCAACAACATTCAACGAAACAAGGACGGACTCAGTTGAGAGGACTCTTGTCATTCCCGTTGGTTCTGGAACCACACAAATAACTATAATTGGTACACAAATAGTGCCTGAGTTCAGTGTATTTGCTATCTTGGTACTTGCTATTGCAATGATGAGTGCCATTTTCTATTTTCGCTTTAAAACATACGTGAAAATATTCTAGTGTACATTCATCATCTATTTTACATCATTCGTGTACGCTAATACGACATCAAAATTTTCATTTGGTTTGTGAATTGCCAGATTATTTTTGGATATAGGACTGTAGGAAAAGTTACATCAATTTTATTTTGAGATGTTGTTAATCAGATAGTTTCTTGCGATGCCTTGGATGTTAGCTCAATGCATGGTGTAGATGGTACCGTTGGTTCATTAGCCATTGGTGGCTGCAAGTACTGCTGTTAATGCAACAGGACCTAACGGATTGTTGTTTGGAAACCCGCATCAATTGCTTGTCCAATCAATAGGTGTTGGAGTTGCAGGCGTCGTGGGCTTCTTTGGAACGTTTGCCATATTGAAAGTGCTCGATGTGCTAATATGAATACATGTGTCGCTAAAGGTCGAAGAAGCCGAACTTGACATCGAAGAACATGCAGAACGTGCATATTCTGATGAAGACTAGTTTGGCAAGATGTAATGTACGTTACTAATTATTTCATACTGTAGTTACAACAAAGGCATCGATATCTTTTCTTTTTGATATCATTTTCTGTTTTAGGTTCCGCATTGATCTCATGGACTATCTCCATAGGAGAACCGCAGGTTGGACAGTCCATTCGTTAATTCCAAAAGAATTGGTCTAGCCCTGTTTGCTTTGGCACGCCAATCAAGGTGTTAAAGTCCAGGTCCATTGAAGACAATATCTGATCAAACGTACTTTCCATAAATTCTACATATTTTGCCGAATCAATCTCATCTGGTCTTGCCATCTCGACAGGCTTTACCCCAGGTTTGTTTATTATCTTCACGTAAGATATGATGTCTCCTTTTTTAATCTCTCTTGTTGATTCCAACAATTTAGCTGCACGTATATGTTGTGGCACTGTTTTAACATATTCTGACGGTGCCTTGCTTATCATGACATTAAAGGCAAGTTCGTTGAGAGGAATCTGTCTTGCCTTGAGCCGTTTTGCATACTGCGATATCATGTCTCCAATCTTCTGCTTTGATTGCGAGAACTCTGCATCTGACTGAACGTTGGATAAGATTCCGAGTATCTCATAGAAGAGGTTTCGTATAAATGGAGGAGTGTGTGATTTCTTACCAGTCAAGCCTTTGACATCCACTTTTCCATCATTTTGTACTCCTAGGTAGTTCTTCTTTCGCGTACTGAAAACAACATACCTGTACTCCTTGTCCAAATCAAGATCAACTCCAAACTCCTCTTTTGCCCACTCTACTATGCTCTGGATCTGTTCTCTAGTTGGGCCCTTGAGAAATAAAGAATCTGTATTGTGCAACAAAACGTTACCCAACCCACCACAAAAGTGATGGTTTTCTGTTTCTAAATCGTAAACATGGCCATTTATATTGAATTTCTCTATTTTTTTAATACGGTCAGCAGGTTTTATTCTAGTATCGGTTACATCTCTGATTATTCTGAGCCTAACAACATTAGGTTTGTCTTTTCTAGTTTGTAAGGAATATTCTAGTCCAAGCTGTTCAAGTATTATAATAAGTCCTGCCGATACTGTTTTGTAGATTTGGTCAATTGTAGTTAGACCATTTTTATCTGTATTACCATCGCCATCGAGAATTCCATTGATGAATGCCTTTTTTGTCTCTATGCTTGAGTTGAGCAAACACTTGGGGATGATCTTTTGATCCCCTTCATAACAGAGAGACCTAAAGTAGTCTACAACAAGTTTGTGATTGCCTTTTGGGACAAGATCATATGTTGAAGAACTTTTTCGTATATCTAGGACATGAGTTTCAAACGCCAAGTGTTCTTGTATCACTCTTTGCGCTTTTTCCAATAATTTTTTATCTTGATTGGCAATTCTCCATGAATACTTTGTAGTACCTTTGTATAAGTAACTGTTACACGTACCTTCAGCTGTATATAGGCCAAAAAGCCACGCGATATCAGAGCTAATATCTGTTCTCGTTTCTGCTCTGAGCGGTATTAAGTTGATTTTGTCTCCCACTTTCAGCTCTGACGGCTTTACATTTTTTCCGTCTATGACAAGACTGTGATCTTCGGTGCATTCTACAAAACCTTTTCTTGTGAGAATCCTATAACCTTTCTTCTTAACTTTGTGTCTATAAACATATTTTATTCTAGTGAATCCTTTCTCTGTGAGTACTTCAACATCTCCAAATTTGTCATATCTTGTACTGCTTACAGTTTTTGGCATAAGAGATTCTATTGGCACTACATTTATGGAATCATCTTTTCTTCTAATTATAATTGGAGTATCGGGAAGTACACTATCTCCATACAGGACCTCGATCCCTATCGACTTGCATTTTTCAATTGTTTCTAGAATAGTGAAACGACCTACTGCGGTTGTGGCCTCTGCTACAGGCAAGCAATACAAGGGAAATATCTCGGCGCCCATCACACCGTAACTTGCATTGAGAATAACTTTGAGCGCTTGGCTTACAACTACATAGAGCTGCTTCTGGTCTGCGCTCAGCGTTGGATTTTTGGACAAGATCTTGTAATAGTTTACACGCAGATCGCGCAATGAGCCAATCAGTATGGCAGTCAAACCATCTTTTTTTGCGCATACCCAATGCGTAGTTTCAGGAATCATGTTTTTCTTGCATTCGTCATGGGTGCATCGTACAGTCTCGTACGATAGATTTCGCACCTTGATTATGCTAGGATACAGGCTGGCAAAGTCCATCACGAAGACATTGAAGTGTATTCCTTCTTTTGGCTCGACCACAAGGCCGCCGCGATATTTCTTGTCTTTAATTACTGCCTCCGTTGATGCTGCAACTGATTTTTGTTCAAGCTCTTCTCTGCGCGGGATCAGAAAGTTGTGATTCCTATGTTCATAATAGAAGAGGCTTCGAATCCATTGTGATACACCCATTCTAGAGATATCGTCAATTGGCATTCTTCCAATTCTTGTTATTACAACAAGAAGATTCATCAACAAATCATTGTTGAAACTAGTGAGTTTTTGTGTCAGTCTGGCATCATTAAAACAATAGTTTGCCAATTCGTACAGCGAAAGATCGTTGAGGTCTCCATCATACTCCATCTTTGACTCATCAATCAACCCCTCTGAGATGCTGTTAAGTGAAAAGTCGTTGTACTTATGGCTGAACGCGTAGATCTGAAATGAACGATTGGAAAATGTTCTGTACAGGTCTATATGTACACCTTGTTTTAGGGTGGCGGAGTCTCGCATCATGATGAGAGGCATGTCTCTTATCTCAATGCCAAGCCTTTCTGCTCTGTTATACATGTATGGCATGTCAAAATCATCACCGTTGAATGTGATCACAAAGGGATACTTTGTTAAAATTTCAAAAGCATCACCTATCATCTCTCTTTCCTTGCCTTCGTCATAGAATCTCACCTTGACATCTGCTGGAACCTCGTTTGTGCCGTCCACCTTTCCTGATCTTCTTAAAACAAATACTTGTTTGAAATCATCGCTGCCACAAAATCCAATGGCCGTAATCTTTTTGTCAGCAATCTTTGCATCTGGGATTCTTCCTGTTTCGGACTCTACCTCGATGTCAAAGCTTAGCCGTTTGATCTTTGGAATGGGTTGGTTGAGTAGGTTTGCCCATTGGATTAGGTGGTCCTGGAATCCCTTATGATCAATTATTCCTATGCTTGTTACCTTGTCATACAACAATCCCTTTAGTGCAATCTGCACCTCATCTGGAATCGGATAGGAAAATTCCTTTAGCTTACCATTTTCTATGGTATAGTATCTGCCCACTATTAGGGAATTGTCATACAGATAATTTTCATAATACTTGATGTCTGACTCCCATGTCTCTATGATGTTTCGTATGCTCTTGTCAGTCTGTGTGCCACCTATTGCCAGAGGATCTGTAACTATAATCTTTGTTACATCAATTGCCCTGTCTTTTAGCAGGTCCTGCTTCTGATTCTTTTCTAATTTTATTACGTCCTTACGTTCTGAGAGAAAAGCAAGTTCTTCTGGCAATAGCTTGGAATAACAGTATGGCTTATGTCCTGTGTTATCTGCCCATAACAGTATCTTTTGGGAAACTGGCTCATAGAATTTCAGTATGGCTAGTTTTTTCTGACCGTCATATGTAGCCGAAACAAGCAAGGCCGGAGGCATTGTGGTTGTTACTTCAGCTATGGCACTAGACTGCATCTATATATCACTTGGGTATCAAATTTGTTGCAGGTTCTTCAAGCAAAACCCTAATCCAGTAAGATATCCTCTTTTTGTCAAGACGCATCACCTCGATTCCAGCATCTTGCAAAAGTTGGTAGTCTGTCTCAGGATATGAATCAAGGCAGACAATTCTCTTAATGCCTATTGTAATGGCCATCTTACTGCACTCCAAACACGTTATGAAGGTGGTGTACAATGTAGTGTCTTTTGTGCCAGAACCCACTCCAAGTATAGCACAATGCATGATGGCGTTTGCTTCAGCATGATTACAAATACATCTGTCTAAAGACTCGCCTGATGCAATCTTTCCTTCCGCACGTAGCTGGCATCTCTTGCAGCCGCCTTCATAACAATTTTTCACACCTGGTGGTGTGCCGTTGTATCCTGTGGCAATCTGTCGGTGATCTCTTACTATTACTGCGCCAACCTGTCTTGTAATGCAATTTGATCTTAATTTTGCAAGCTCAGCTTGTAACATAAAATATTCATCCCATGTTGGGCGCTCGAACTCTTTTTTCACAAAAGAACTGTAAGTTGGTCTAATATAATAAGATCTACAAAGTTAATGTATATTGAAATCTGAGCTTGGAGTAATAATTAGCTCTAACGAACGTTTTTACTTTACCATGGCAAGCTAAATGTATTTGAGCATGCAATACGTAGAGCACCCCCTTGTTAGAAGATCAAGCATAGAATATAGAGAGTATCAGGTCAATTTGGCAAGGCAAGCCATAGCAGACAACTGTCTTGTTGTCTTACCAACCGGTCTTGGCAAGACAACTGTAGCCCTTCAAGTTATTGCCGAGTTTCTTTCTAGGAGGACTGGCGGGGTCTTGTTTTTAGCGCCGACAAGGGTGCTTGCCAATCAGCATTACGAGTTTCTAAGATCCAATCTTCTCATAGACGATATTTCCCTAATAACTGGCGAAGACACAATAAGCAGGCGCAAAAAGTTGTGGATAAACAGTGTAATCTGCGCTACTCCCGAGATAGTAAAAAATGATCTTGACCGTCAACTTGTAAACCCGTCTCAGTTTGTGCTAATAATCTTTGATGAGGCGCACAGAACTGTAGGGGACTATGCATATGCCGGCATAGCAGAGAGATTTGTCTCCACGGGCGTCAGGATGATAGGAATGACTGCCACCCTTCCAAGCGAGAAGGAAAAAGCAAGTGAGATACTTCGAATATTAAAGATATCAACCATAGCGCAACGAACAGAGGAAAGCCCGGATGTCAAGCCGTACGTCCAACAGACAGATACGCAGTGGATGAGTGTAGATCTTCCACCTGAAATGAAACAAATCCAGTTCTGTATCAAGTCTTCAATCGAATCTCGATACGATGAACTGAAGAGACTTGGACTGAATCTATCAAGTACCAGATCGTTGTCTGAACTACTTCGAGTACGAGAATTTGTATTGCGGCAAAATCGTCGAGCTGCAAAACCGCTCTTTACTGCCATAAGGCTGATTCATGCCCTGAATGTATTGGAATCACACGGTGTAACATCATTTCTTAGATTCTGCGAAAGAACGGGGGAGAAGAAAGGTGTTGGCATAAGGGACCTGTTTGAAAACGACCTTAATTTTGCAAGAGCTGTGAGACTTGCCAAGGAAGCCCGACAAAAAGGCATAGAGCATTCTAAAATTATCAAACTAAAAGAAATAATCAACGGCCTACCAGGAAAAGTTTTGATATTTACAAGCTATCGAGACTCTGTTGAGGTAATACACCAAAAACTAACCGAGATGAATATTCCTGCAGGATTTCTTATTGGCAAGGCTGGCAAGACAGGGCTAAAGCAGAAAAGGCAGGTAGAAACTGTTCAGAAATTCAGAGGCGGACAGTATAAGGCACTGATAGCTACAAGGGTGGGAGAAGAGGGACTTGATATCTCCGAGGTAAACACGGTAATCTTTTTTGATAACGTGCCAAGCTCGATTCGTTATATTCAAAGAAAAGGGCGCACCGGAAGAAAAAATTATGGAAAGTTGATTGTACTAATTGCAAAAGACACTACTGATGAGACGTATTACTGGATAGGCAAACGAAAGGTAATTGCAGCAAAGAAAATGGGTGAAAAAATGTCAAAGATTCTAAAAGAGCAAGACCAGATACAAAAATCCGGACTTGATGCCTTTCTATAGATGTCATTTATCAGGTAATATTTCCGCGCACAATATCGCATTTTTTATACACAAATCAACTGACAAAATAAACGCCAAATTCAGTACAAATCTACAGTTAAATATTATGGGGTAATCAAAATTACCATTGCATAAATTAATTGTGGTAATTTTACTTTCTTTGCTGTTTTTTGTATCTGTGAATATAGTTCAAGCCCAGACATCTACCGGATTGTCTGCAAGTACCAACAAACAATCCTACCAGCCTGGAGACAAGGTCATAATTACTGGCAACGTACAAAAGATAACTGACGAGAACCCTGTTACCATAATAGTCAGAAACCCAATAGGCAATGTGTATGAGGTAGGCCAGGTAGCATTGCTAAACAACATCTTTGTTCATGATTTTGTGCTAAGCAACGACGCACAGGGCGGAATTTATACTGTCAACATGAGACAGGGTGACGAAACGGGGCAGATCCAATTTCTAGTTACGGGCCAAACGCAGACAATTCCAATTTTAGATAGCGAAATAAGAATTAGTGGAAAATATACCGGCCTCATAAAATACGGAAATGTGGAGGTAACAACATCAAATAACTCAATTACAATTCAGGTTGATGCGTCTAAATTACAAAACGACTCCGTTACAGAACAGTATCGCATTCCAAAACATGTGATTGATACTACAGAAGGTCAGTTGGCAGTAAGAGAAGATGGTAACAGCGTTGATTGTACGCAAACCAGCGCAGATGTGGAGAGGATTCTTGAATGCCAAATTCAGCGAGGAACAAAAGAACTCACATTCATAGGTACCTCAGTGATTCCAGAATTTGGAGCAGCGGCCACAAGCATTTTTGCGCTAAGTATCCTCGTGATAATAGTTCTGTTCCGAAATAGATTGTCTGTCAAGTTTAGATAGGTTATTTAACAACATCTCCAGTCGGAACAGCATGATTGCATATATCTTGGCAACATGCATACCTGGCAACGAGAAAGAAGTGATTGCAAAGATAAAATCTCTGCCTGATATAACTGAGGTCAATGGTGTCATGGGACGTTATGACGTCTTTGTAAAAGTTGAAGCAAAAGATCCTCTAAAGGTAGATGCTGCAATATCCAAGGTACGAAATATCTCACATGTGACAAGTACTGTAACCATGCCAGTAATTTACGGCCAAGGCGGAACTGTGGATGATGAGTAAATAGGCATCATATATCAAACATGCCTCAATCCTTTTCTATTTTGTTAACAGTGTTACCCATATTTTTTAGGATGGCCGCCAATTACAGCAAACTAATGCACTTCAAGAATATGTGTTCATGAGAAGATTATTTAGAAAGACATGCATATCATAACACCATATTGAAGGTAATCGACGTAGTTGACTCCAGAAGACTAGAGAGAGCACCAGACAAAACAATAGTTCTAATGTCATGTGGAAATTTCATAGAACGAGGATACAGAGTCAAAGATATACACCTCAATCTATATTTGCAAAAAAAGGATCCAAAACTTGGTACCTACTCCTTGCTTACAGTATATGTAGAGACTGACAAGGGGTCAATTGAGATGACATATGATGAGGGTTACCGAGGCGAGAATGCTCTAGAAGAAGCAGCTGCCTTTTTGACCTCGCATCTTGGTCTTTCCGGCTTGATC
>CAZMNT010000044.1:0-13731 GCA_964567715.1 uncultured Nitrosopumilaceae archaeon
ATGTCTTAACGGCTGCACTGTCACACTCTCTGATCCAACATTTGCATTCTTGCAATCAAGACTGTCAAGAGTAAGATACCAAGATAGCGTAAGCGGAGCAAATGTCGCACAAATCGCAATTAAAACAATTATCTGGCCCTTGACTGTTCTGAAACCTTGCATGCTCATTTCATGATGTCTCCCTTAGCAGCTTCCACCAAACCGTCTAGGATTCTGTCGTCTATACTCTTCTCTCTGCATCTCTTCTTCCTGTTTCCTCGTGACGTACTGTTGAGCGTGCTCTTCGTTGCAAAAGTATTTACCAAATCTTTTTACGGCGGTCTCCTTTACATCAATTCCGCAGACAAGGCAGTGTTTTTCAAACATGTTTTAGATATCAATCTAATCATATTTAACGGAGAAATATAATTATCAATCTTGAAAACCATTGTTGCAAAATTTTACAGTTAGGATGATCGCCTTTATCAGTCTCTTTTATCAGTCTATCAGATTCTTTTAATCATATAGTTGTAAATGAGAACTCCTACTGTTCCATAAAATAGTCCTGCAGCAAAAAACTCGGACAATCCAATGAGAAAACTTGCAGCATCTAACCATTTAAAGAACGGGAGCGTTTCTAAAAGGGCAATGCGCATTGGTGTAGGAGATGCCAAGCTATACAGGATACATCCCATGTAAGCTATGGAAAACAATATTGCCAATGTCAAGCTAACTGCCTTTATGCTCAGTCTATGACTTGAACTACCCCTGAGACTTGTCTCCATATCTGGATAATTGCGTCCTTGAGATATTAAACACGAATCAGATTATCACTTTTGATAATTACAAAAAATTCCTTCGAAAAATCAAGCATGATAATAGTACTAGGAAGTTAAATGCATCAAAATAAAAACATGATTGAAGAATCTTGGCAAAGGATCCAGTATGTGGAATGATCGTAGATGAAAAGACTGCTCTTAGCGCAGAGATTGGAGCAAGGACCTTCTACTTTTGCAGCCCAACTTGTCGGAATACATTTGCCAATCCAGAAAAAGAGCTTGACAAACTCAAGAAAAGAATGTATGTAGCTGCTGCAGGAGCTTTGGTTTTAGCAATCTTGCGTGGAGCCGTCTATCTTGGCCTTGCATTTGGTGCAGTTACCGTAACATGGGTGCCCATTCCGCAAATACCGTTTCTCTCGTGGGGAATGCTGCTTTTCATAATTGTGACACCAGTCCAGTTCATAGGAGGGTGGACGTTCTATGTTGGTGCATACAATGCAATCAAGCGAAGGACCGCCAACATGGACCTACTTATCTCTGTAGGTACTCTGGCAGCATATTTTTACAGCGTTTTCGTCCTCTTCTTTCCGGGAGTATTTCCTGTCAAGGAAAGAGACGTCTACTTTGAGGTGTCAGCCGTAATCATCGCCTTTGTCTTGCTTGGAAAGTTCATGGAAGAAGCAATAAAGAAGAGGAGCTCTGCTGCAGTAAGGAAGCTTCTGGACCTCAGACCTGCCACTGCAAGAGTAATTCGTAATGGTACAGAATCCGAGATTCCTGCCAATCAAGTAATTTTGGACGATATAATTTTAGTAAAGCCAGGCGAAAAGATTCCAACGGACGGCATAATCATCGAAGGACAATCTGCTGTAGACGAGAAGATGATCACAGGAGAGAGCCTACCTGTAGATAAGGTTCCGGGAGATGAGGTGATAGGAGCTACTATAAACAAGCAGGGATTGCTCAAGATAAAAGCTACCAAGGTAGGAAAGGAGACTGCACTCTCTCAGATAATTCACATAGTTGAAGAGGCCCAGTCATCGACAGGACAGCTTCAAAGATTGGTAGACTCGGTCTCTGCAAAGTTTGTTCCAGCAGTTACAATTGTTGCGGTTGCCTCATTTGTTATCTGGTTTCTTATCTTTGGAAGTTTCATCAAAGGGTTGCTTGTGTTTATTGCAGTCTTGATAATTGCGTGTCCATGTGCCTTAGGAATTGCTACTCCGGCTGCTCTTATGGTTGGAGTAGGAAAGGGCGCAGAAGCTGGGATTTTGATCAGGGGAGCGCAGTACTTGGAACGCTCAGAGAAGATAAAGACAATCGTCTTAGACAAGACAGGAACTATAACCAAGGGCGAGCCATCTGTCACAGATACAGTAACTTTTGGTGATTACTCAAAAGAGGAGCTACTAAAGTTTGCCGCATCTGTAGAAACAGGATCGGAGCATCCACTAGCTCAGGCCATAGTGCGTGCAGCAAGAGAGCAGAAGGCAAATCTTGAGAACCCAAAAGAGTTTGAGGCAATCTCAGGCAAGGGTGTAAAGGCACTAGTGGGGAATAAAACTATACTGTTTGGAAACCGAAAGCTGATGCAACAGTTCGGACTCTATTCCGATTTTGTTGAGACACAGATGACTAGTCTTGAATCTGCAGGAAAGACTGCCATGTTGCTTGCCTTAGATGGGAAGGTTGAAGGCGTCATAGCGGTAGCAGACACGCTAAAAGAGTCCTCATCGCAGGCAATATCAGAACTGAAGAAGCTTGGAATCGAACCTATAATGCTCACCGGTGACAACGAAAAGACAGCAAGAGCGGTTGCAAAAACGGTTGGCATTGACAAGGTGATTGCAAATGTACTGCCCACAGAAAAAGCCGATGTCATAAAGAAGCTCCAGTCGGAGGGCAAGGTAGTTGCAATGGTCGGCGACGGCATCAACGACGCGCCGGCTCTTGCGCAGGCAGACATTGGAATCGCAATCGGGAGCGGTTCCGATATAGCAAAGGAAACTGGTGGAATCATATTGATAAAAGATGACATCATGGATGTTGCAAGAGCGGTGAAGCTTAGCAGAGTTACTATGAAGAAGATCAAGCAGAACTTGTTCTGGGCTCTGGGTTACAATACTGGAGCCATTCCAATAGCTGCATTGGGATTGCTAAGCCCAATAATTGCTGCTCTAGCTATGGCGCTGAGTTCAATATCTGTAATAGCAAACTCTTCCCTCCTTAGGAGATTCAAGCTCTCTGAAGAGATGTCAGATCAGATAAGTACTAAGGGCCCTAAACCAAAAACCGATGTCCTAGCGCAAACTCCAGAAATTGCAGGAAAGGAAGTGACAGGTGTCGTGCCACCATTAGAGAAAACAGCTGGGAAGGCTAGAAGAATTGATGGAAAAGTATCATGAGACATGGCTTGTTAGGAATGTCCACTGGTTCAAGTCATCGATAAGAATTGTCTTTGGAGCAGCATGGCTTGTGGATGGTTACCTGAAGTTTCTTGGAGATCCTTCAGAATATCCGAATATGATTCAAAGTCTGGCCAACGGTCAGCCGCTATGGTTACACCACTGGTTTGATCTCTGGTACAACATAGTCTCTGCAAAGCCAGCTTTGTTCATTTATGTCATTGGCATAGGAGAGGTTGCTTTGGCACTTGCCCTCGTATTTGGATTTATGAGAAAGATTGCGTACGTGAGCGGCATGATATTGAGTCTTCTCATATGGTCCGTTCCAGAGGGGTTTGGAGGTCCTTACGGTCCTGGCTCCACAGACATAGGAACTGGCATCGTCTACAGTTTTGTCTTTCTCTGTCTGTTAATAATTAATGCAACAATTGGTCCAAGCAGGTTCTCTCTTGACACAATCATCGAACATCGTTTTCCTTTCTGGAAAAAAGTTGCAGAGATACACTCACATAAAAATCCATAGCAATTGAAAAGCATTGAAATTTCAATGATTAAAATGAACAGAATTTTGACACAATTATTTTATAAAAAGAACCAAATGAGTTCTTAAATGAAATGTTTATCGGGTGAGAATAATTAGAGAAAAATATGACAATTATAGTGAAGGCATCTGGAGAACATGAGGAATTTTCGGAGGACAAATTAAGAAGTTCACTGCAAAGATCATTGGCATCACCTGAAACAATAGAGGAGATAGTCAAGCATATAAAAAAGGAACTTGTCGATAACATGAGTACACATCAAATATATCGGCATGCTTTTTCATTACTTAAGAAAAAATCTCCGCCGTTGGCTGGACGATATCATCTCAAAAGAGCAATCATGGAGCTAGGCCCTTCTGGCTATCTCTTTGAAAAATTCATAGGCGAAGTGTTGAAGGCAAAAGGCTTTACTGTGGAGATAGGCAGGATTGTTAAAGGTTATTGCGTAGATCACGAAATAGACATAGTTGCAGAAAAACAAGAAAAACATATAATGGTTGAATGCAAGTTTCACAATTCGCAGGGGATCAAATCCGATGTAAAAATAGCGTTGTACGTCAAAGCTCGCTTTGACGACGTAGAAAAGAAATGGCATAAACAAAAGGATCCCATTCAGAAATTTCATGAAGCATGGCTGGTGACAAATACTAAACTTACTTGGGACGCTATTCGTTATGCAAGATGTATTGGAATGAAAGCAATTGGCTGGAATTATCCTGCGGAGGAAAGCCTCCAAAAGATAATAGAACAATCAGGTCGTCATCCAATTACATGCCTTACCACACTTAGTGGTTCTCAGAAGAGACTGCTTTTGAACAAAAATGTACTTCTTTGTAGAGATCTGATTGTTAAGGAAAATCTTCTAAAGTCAGCTGGAATAGGTAATGCTACCATCTCTAAAGTTATTACAGAGATCAAAGAATTATGCGGAATGTAATACACAAAAAGTAACACATTGATAACAAATGTGTCACAAATGAGACTCGATAGGCGATGTTGTGCAGGCAATCATATGATCTGCAAATATGCTCAAAGAACCCTCAACGGCATCACTCAAATCACTTACGGATCTCGGAATTGAGAATCTCGGGTTACAGTAGATGTGCGATGATGATAATTTACATTTGTAAAATTAATTTTGATTTTTCAATAAATTCTCTTCTCCATTTTTACGAATGTAAACAACCATATTCAAATATGCAAATAACGTATTAACTTGTATGAGCTCAGATGGTTCAACTGGAAATATTAGAAACGATCAACATAGGACTGCTACAGTGAAGGATAAAAAAATTCCATTGGCTGTTGCAATAAAAACTCTGATGGATCTTGCAAGCAAATGAATCGATGTTTTACACTGAACGTTTGTGAAAGGTGTGGGGAATAGTAACAGAAAAACTCTAACCGTTGACAAAATCTTCCCAAATGTTCTGACTTGAGGTAATTGTAATCATTTTATAAAAAACGCCTCCTACCATTCCCATTTCATAGAGAGCATAAAGATATACTTGTGCATCGCTAGCTTCTTTGTGTGATAAGCTCAAGGCAACCATAGAAAAGAAGACAAATGTTCCAACAAAAGTAAACAATCTTCCGAATAGTCCTTCAATTCTGACGGTTCGCTTTGTAATTGCAGCAGTTGCAGTTATGGATGAGACCACAAGAAAAGTTGTGTTTCCATTTTTGTAGATTATGTCAGTCATCCATTGAACCACACCCTCTTCCAAGATGGATTTTTCTGGTAACCTCATTCCTCCATGCAGAGCAAAGGTGACCGAGCTGAAAATTGCACCTGCTACAAACAAAAATAAAAAAATTTTTTCAATAGAACGTCTAATAGGGCTTCTAGACTGAGTAGGTTCCATGACCCTGTCTGTTATCTTCATGCCATAAAGAAAACCTATGGAAAATGCCGGTATTGATACGGCAATAAAAATAGATATAGATTCAGTGGAAGCCTTTGCGATATCTAACTTGAAGACGAAAAACAAGACAAGTGCAAGGATTGCAGAGGATGTAAAAAGGATAACATCCAGCCAGTTTCTCCTCTGCTTGAGATCGTATAAATCAGTTCCCCACTCGTCCATTACGTGTGATTTTGTGATAGAGTGTTAAATATAGGACCGAAAATATTTTTCTCCTTTTATCAACTATATTTACTTTATTCAAGCAAAGATCTCTTCCTTCCATGAAAAGAGTGCACTATGACAAGAAGATGGCAGGTGTGATTATATGATTAGATCGCACTTGCGTTTGTGAAGATATTAGCTTGTCTGAATTCTAATCATTCTAAAAAAATTGAGTTTGCCATTGTGTCAATACAGTATTCAAAACTTATGACTGATTTTCAAATGTGATAATTGTCAAGATGAATAAGTACTTGCAATTTTCTATACATTACAAATGGTAAATCAATATATTTGGATAGGAATAACAGTAGGAATCTTTTTTGCAGGCTTGGGAGTAGGATATGCGATTTTTGTATACAACTACAGCCCAATGTCCATGATGCAGAGACCGCAATTCCAGCAAGAGATGATGAATTCTGGAATAATGGGAAACATTATGACGTCAATGATGGCACAAAATCAAACCTTTGGGCAACAAATGATGATGTCCATGATGAACAATCCTCAAACCAGGCAGCAAATGATATATGCAATGATGCATGATCCACAATTTGCACAACAGATGCTTCAGAATATGAAACAGAATAAACAGCTTGCATCAGATATAATGAAGGGAATGATAAATGACACTGCGCTGCGTACCCAGATGTTGGAGCGCATGACTGAGAACCCGCAGTTTATGCAACAGATGAGAAATATCATGACAGGTCAGAATATGACTGGCGATATGATGATGGAAGGACACTGAAATTTGGAAACTGCATCAACCTTGCAAATAATCAAGACAAAAACAATTAATGAAAAAACAAAGAACATTCCCAATTTGTGGTATCAGTACTGGTACAGTTGGTACGACTTTGCGTTAAAATACAATTCTGCCTTTTTCAATGCTACGACAAAATCAGTCTCTACCTTTTTTGATGTAAGAGATGCTCCGATGCAAAAGATATCAAATGCCATGCGTGCATCGTTTGACTCTGCTCTAAGGGATGGGTTGAACGAAGAGAGCTTTGCCTCAAGTCTTGCAGCTCTAGTTGATGAGAATATAAAGTTTTCAGATAATGGTTACAATATGTTATACAGGAATCTCTCGGATCTCTTCTCTACAAAAAGCAGAATGTTTGAGCCAGTTCGAGACACGCTCTTTCGAACCCCATCAGAAGAAATCAGGATGGGAGGAAGGTTCAGCCTCCTTCATTACAAGTCAGAATCTGCAAACAAGCACAAGACACCACTGCTTGTCGTATACTCACTAATCAATAGGCACTACATACTCGATCTTTTACCCAAGGTGAGCATAATTAAAAATCTGCAAAATCAGGGCTTTGACATTTATGCCACAGACTGGGGCACTCCGACGTCGTCATACAAGGACATGTCACTTGAAACCTACGCCCATGAATATGTTGAAAATTCAGTGGACAAGATAAGAGAGATGACAGGATCTGCGAAGGTTTCTCTGCTTGGCTATTGCTGGGGAGGAATTTTTGCGTTGATTTATTCTGCTATCCATCCAGAAAATGTCAAAAATCTGATCCTCCATGCCACTCCTATTGATTTGGGAAAGATAGATACTCCAATAGAAAATTGGACTGCACATCTCAATGCTGACAAGCTGGTTAAAGCATTTGGAAATGTGCCGGGTTCATTTCTTAATACTGCCTTTCTTTTGCGCAATCCTGTCGAGGCAATATTAAAGTACACCAGATTTTTTGCAGAACCACGAAGTTTGGATGAGATAATACAGTTCTTTGCAATAGAGACATGGCTTTACGACAGCGTGCCAATCATCGGTGAAGTTTACAGGGAAATTGTAAACCAGATCTACAAGAAGAACTTGCTAATCAAAAACAAGATGAAGGTAGGTGACAATCTGGTAGATCTTGGAAAGATCACAATACCTGTCTTGAATATAGTAGGTGCAAAAGACGACTTGGTGCCACCAGAATCAAGCAAATCCATAATGAATGTCTTGCCAAGCGATGACAAAAGACTAATCGAGTTTCCAACGGGCCATGTGGGATTGTGTACAAGCCAGCAATCTCATGAAAACCTATGGCCTGAGGTTGGTAAGTGGCTTTCTGAGCGTTCATAACAATAAAACACCTTACTGATACTTTCCTCAAAAATTCAAAAAACTCTCATAACTTCAGCACTGAAAGTCTCAAGATCATTTCTAAGCAGTTGTGTGATATCTGACACATGGTAAAGGTCAGTAACGAGAAACGCCTTCCTGTAGCAATGCAGAATCCGTGGTTTGAACCATTCTTTGTTCGATGGGCTGAACTGCCGTGGTTTAGAACTGGGTTTATGGAAATGGATTCCATGTGGGAAAGACTCTCAGAGAATTTTGAGCGAATGTCTGAGATATTTCCAAGTTACATTCGACAGTTTCCAAAGGACATTAGCTGTGACCTAGTCGACAAAGGAGACAGGTATATTCTAACTGCAGACCTGCCAGGAATACAAGACGAGGACGTAAAGGTTAACATATCTGGCATACAGGTAGAAATCTCAGCCGAACACAAAGATCTGAGCGAAGAAAGGGGAAGGAATACATAAAAAATGAAAGGTCAGTCCTGAAATACCGGAGGGTCATGCTGTTCCAGAAAGGGTTGCCGAATCAGACATAACGGCAAAAATGAACAATGGAACCTTGACAGTGGAGTTACCCAAGAAATCTAGCATCAGGAAAGAGACAAGAGTGCATCACATTGAAAAGTAACTTCACTTTTTTTATTATTTTGAAAAAATAAAAAAGTGGTTATTTGCCAACTTTAGGCCACAACTTTTCATCGGTGTAGTTTTATCTTATTTTCCAGCAGCTTGTAAATTGGACCCTTTGCAAAATCGGTTACAACAAACCATGCCAGGGCATATGCCCAAACAAACAAAGCATGATGCCATCCTATAGCTGGAACCAAAATTCCTTGGGCAGTAATTACTGTGGCAATCATTTGCGTCGAAACTATGGCTAAAAACAAACCCAGTGCGGGTTTTACTGTCCAGAAATGGCCTCGAGTTCTTGCAATAAAGAATAGTAGATGGCCAGCTACTGAAAGCTTCAGGTAGATAAATGACTGCAATGGTCCTGTTTTCAAATCAAAAATATTCATTCCAATGTATAGAAGAACAAAGGATGAAACAACACCTATCAATCCTAACGCTGTTGCAATTCCCAAGACTCTTTTCATATTCCATCTTTCAGGCTTGTCAGATGTGCGTACATTATCGTAGGCAATGGTCATTATTGGAACGTCATTTAGTATAGCAAGTAAGACTATCATGAGTGGAGTGATTGGATAAAAATTGAATACCACTATTGAGAAGACCAAGAAAAAGAGGATCCGAATTGTCTCACTTATTCGATATATCGCATAGTTGTTCATTCTCTGGAATATCTTGCGGCTTTCTCTGATTGCATCTATTATGACTGAGATTCCTGGTTGTGTTAGAACGATATGTGCTGCAGATTTTGCTACATCCGTTGCACCATATACTGCAATTCCTACATCAGATTTTCTAAGTGCTGGGGCGTCGTTAACGCCATCTCCAGTCATTCCTACTATATGTTGTCTTGCTTGCAACAAACCAACAATTCTGAATTTGTGTTCTGGAAAGACTTGAGCAAACCCATCTGTCGCTTCTATTGTTTTTTGGGCCTCATCACCAGTTTGTTCTAGTAAGGACGAATCGTGAATATTGCTACCAAGATTCAACTCACGACTAATCTCTTTGGCTATCTCGATATGGTCTCCCGTTAACATTTTTACGTTTATCCCCATGGAACTGGCAATAGAGATAGTATCTTTTGCGTCATCACGAGGAGGATCATACAAGGAGATAATTCCAATGATCTGCCACTTGCCTTCTCGGTCAGTCTTGCTAACTCCAAGTGATCTAAACCCCTTTGATGCAAGTCTCTTTATACTCTCCTCTACTGTAGTTGCAATCTTTTCTTTATTCAATACAAGCGATAGAATTACCTGTGGCGCACCCTTTGAGACCCTAAACCGCGTACCAGATAGATCTTCGATATCAGCCTCTACCCTCTTTATTACCGGATCAAATGGTTTGAAAGATATCACTTTGAATAAATTGGTTTTTTCATAGATGTGAAAGTCCTTTGATTTTACAATAATTGCGTTATCTATAGGATCTTTGTCTTCTTCTCTTGAACCCAAAGTGGCATATAACAATACGTTGGATTCTGAAAAATTGTCAAAGGTTATGATCTCGGCTACCTTAAGCTCATTCTTTGTTAGCGTTCCAGTTTTATCTGCACAAAGTATGTCTACACCAGCCATCTCTTCTATTGCGGCAAGCTTGCTGACAAGGGCCTGTTTTTTTGCAAGAACCGTTGCACCAACAGCCATAGTTACTGATAACACAGCAGGTAACGCAGCAGGTATAGAGGCAATCATTAGTACCAGTGCAAATTGCAAAGTTTCAAGAAGGCTTTCCCCTCGAAACATCGCTACAAGAAAGATTATTGCAATTAAGCCAATTGCTAGAGCGATAAGATAATCACCAATCTTTATCACAGCTCTTTGAAAGTGACTCTTGGTTTTTGCTTCCTCCACAAGTTTCGCTGTCTTTCCAAAGTAGGTGTTCATTCCAGTAGAGACCACAAGTGCAGTCATCTCACCTTTGTGTATTATAGAACCCGAATATGCGATATCTGATAGATGCTTTTCCACAGGCAAGGATTCTCCAGTGAGAGCAGATTCATCAACCAAAAGATACTCCCCATCAAAAAGCTTGATGTCCGCTGGAACAATGTCGCCAAGGCGAACTCTTATCACGTCGCCTGGGACAAGATCACGTGAAGGAACCCATGTCCATTTGCCATCGCGCAGTACCCTTGCTCTGATAGCAAGTTTTTGTTTCAGGAGGCTTATTGCATTATCGGCCTTGCGCTCTTGAAAGAAAGCCACGGTTCCATTTAACATAAGCAAAGTGAAAATTATCCAGAAATCTTCAAAATGCGATATAATGATAGAGATGGCCGCAGCAACTTCTATCATCCACGGAATAGGGCCCCAAAAATATCCTAAAAGTTTCCTGACTGGATTTATTTTCTTCTCCGTTATTTCATTGTAACCAAATTCATCTAGTCGTGTTTTTGCCTCTTGAGAACTGATGCCTGCCTTACTAGTAGAAAAGGATGAAAAGAGTTCCTCGATCTTGGTTTTCCTAATTTCATCAACTGAATAAGATTTAAAAATCTGACTTGGCATAAAATATTACCATATCTTGGAGATAGGCATTTTTAATTTCATTTTACTACGAGAACAGGCACTTTGGATTTGTGAACAGTAGCATTTGAAACGCTTCCAAGGAACATCTCCTTAATTGAGCTCAGGCCTCTTGCACCCATAACTATCAAATCAAATTTCTTATGATTTGCAAAATCTGCAATGTCATATTGTGGGACTCCAAAAATTATTTTTTCATCAACTTCCATCTTGTATTTTAGGGCTACTTTCCTTGCTTCTCCAAAAAATTCCATGGCATGTTTTGTCATATGTTTGCGATATTCAAATATGCTGTCAGTTATAGGAATTGGAGGTAGGCCAGATATGACATGCAACATAGTAATCTTGGCCCCCGAGAGTTGTGCAATGTAGATTGCTTCTTCCAGTCCCTTAATCGAATTTTTAGAACCGTCTAAAGGAACAAGTATAGTTCTGATTCGTATCAAGATTACGGCACATCCCAACTGAATGCGCCTGTTCCGACTGCTTTCTTGATAGAATGTGAGACAGGCATGAATTTCCTTCTTTAGGATCAAATTTAAGATCCTCAGATGATTATCAATCTTGAATTTTGTAATAGTTTTAAAAAACAATCACGAACTGTTTTCAATGAAATATCCTGAAAAATTTTCTACAATCTTAGTTCCAATAGACGGTTCTGACATTTCAAAGAAGGCAAGCTTTTGGGATTAGTGAATAAAACTAACATAACTGAATCAGCTGGAGAATGCCCGCGATATTTTCAAACTCTTTACAGACCTAGATAGAATGTTTTCTGGCATCATCAATCATGTTAACAACTTTTCTTGCAAGTGTTATAGGACTAGTATTTTTGTTGGTTGTTACAAGTATTATGATATCTCCTACAGGAAAGGAAAGTGTTGTAAGGCTCGTCCTTTCTGATATGTAATAGTTAACAGGCCCATACTTTTCGTCAAAATCTCTTCCCAAAGACACTTGAAGAATGTGATGCATGCAGAAAAGCTCATTAAAAAAGTCAGGAAATAGTGCGGTGAATCTAGGGTTTGAGACTTTCTCTACAATCCTACCTTTGTTGTTGATAACTGCGACAGATTGTATGTTTTTGTTAATGCCAAGAATAGAACCGCACAGTGATTGTAGGGTAGTATATGATGACATTACATACTCACAACCTATAAGCGAAAGTTGCTAAAAAAATCAGAGATCAACTTCCATCCTCATTTCGTCTTGTTTGATCCCCTCACTGTATGAAAAATCACATCATTCTCTCTTGGTTTGAGATTTGCACACAACCCACACTTTGGCAAGGTTAAGGACGCATCATAATCGATCTCTCCGATGAATTTTCCGCAGGTTACACATTTTACAGATTTTGTATCATAAATATTCATCGCAGACTGTATTACGTTCATATGACTTAAAACGGCATGACCATTATCAAACTTGATAATAATGATTGCAATTGATTGCTGAAAACCCCTGAACCAGACTACAAAATTATCGAGTATTTAGTTTAACATTTCATCTGCATAATTTGTAACAAGTACATGACAAGAATATAATCCACAGATTATCTGTTAGGGCAGATTATGCTTTGAAATTCAAGATTATCAGAAATGATACTCCGTATCTAACTATAAATCTGACACGAGTCGTCTCTCTTGTTGTTAACAATACCTCAACAATCGATATTTCCGAAAAACATGAAAGAATTTTCTAATCCGTATCTTGACTGTTAAAAATGGTTACTTTTGCCCTGAAGTACAATTCTGCCTTAACTGATGTATATAGTGGATCCAAATTTGCTTGCAGGAGCAACCGTGCAAAACATACTATTTGAAATATGGTAGCAATTTGTAGAAATGAAGTCAATTCATGGCTAGGTCAAATATGCAATTCAAGAGGCAAAAATGCACCCGCAATCATAAGACCCACAAACATTCCAATCAATACAAACATCCCAATTACCATACCCTTGCGTTTCCGTGGTTCTGTTATTTCCTTTCTGTCAACTAGAGGCACGGCAGCAAGAATGATGATAATTATTCCGCTGACGTATGGTATTATACTCAATCCAAAAAGGTCCTCTAATGGATAAATCCAAAGCAGATACCATGGAGGCTTTGTATCCTCGATACCCTCAACTCCCCGCATCTGAAGGCCTGCTGGTAACATAAGAGAAAGTATTATTGCAATAACTACTGCACCTGCTCCATATGCAAGCATTATCTTGACATGTGTTGAAAATGGAACGTATCTTTCTACAGCCTCTACAATCTTGTTATCTTTGACAAACTTTGGTTCCGACATTCCAAGAAGCCGTATCAACGCAAGATGTAGTATCAAGATAGGAAGTGCAAGCATTGGAATGACAGTAACATGGGATGCTGCAATCCTAGTCAATAGCGGAACCTCTGGTGCAAACTTTGAGGTAAGCAGATTCTCAAGAGTACCGATTGTTTGTGCCAATTTCTGTTGGTGACCAAATGCCTCTACTGCTTCCTGGTCCCATTTCATAATGGTACCAGTAAAAGTGAACCCAAACAATAACGCAAGCAGCGCTACTCCTGAGAGCCATTGCATCTCCCGAGGTTTTTTGTACGAACCTGAGATGAAGACTCTGACCATGTGCAACAGAGCTATAATCACCAAGA
>CAZMNT010000045.1:0-2194 GCA_964567715.1 uncultured Nitrosopumilaceae archaeon
TGGGTTCATAGTCCAGTTGGTTATGACGTCGCCCTTACACGGCGAAGATCCAGGGTTCGAATCCCTGTGGACCCATTTTATGACAAATCAAATCTCTTGTCTACGTTGGCAGCAAATTATGACTGGCAAAAGCATTTTTTCAGAACTACGTTTGAGAATCGTATCATAATTTCTTCAAACCAACTCTTGTAACTGATATGACTACAGTTATCGCAACTACTGTAATCAGCAAAGGCACTGGAAATTCAGGAATTGACTCTAGGCTCATCCCATACCCTGCAACAAAATTGGGATATATACCCATGTACACATCTGATATCGCAGTATTAGGGTCGGTCTTGTTGTTGAGGTCTGCAATGTACTTGGCCATGAATTTGGCTATCCTGTCATTTGAGCCCTTCTTATCATCAAAATGAGTAATGAATTGGCCAAACATCTGAAATGCCTCGCCAGCTAGCGCCTTTGAATTTTCATACGCATATTCATTTACAATCTTTGTTGTTCCAGTCGGCGATATTGCATTGATATTCTCCGTACTTCCAATATTCTTTGACAAGTTGCTCAGCTCAGACGACCCTACTGCGTCGCCATATCTCTCAAGAGATTCCTTGAGAACAAGTGCTATTGACATGGCCTGAATTGTCGAATTGCCTGAGGGCATGGGATCTACTCTTACCACCCCTCCCTGCTCCATGTATCCCGCAATGCTAAAGTAGCCAGAGTATGCCTTGTCAGCATTACCGTCTAGTGCATCTGTTATGGTATCATTAATTGTAGATGGAATCAAGCTTGCAAGTTGTGGGTTGCGCTCATTGAGGTCTTTTGTGTCATTCAAAGTCCAGTATCTCTTCAAGAGGTTGTCATAGTAACCAATAGCATCCTTGTCCCCAGCGTGGGTTGCTATTAATTCAGTCTCGATTTTAACCTCAGTAATTTTTGCAAGAAATGACGCACTCTCATAATCATTAAAAGTGTGTGCATAAGCAGGATGGACAAGAATCACGTAAGAAAATAACGTCAACAATAAAAAAGCAAAAGCTATCTTGCCGAGCATAACCATTCGTTTCTGGCTCACTTTAAAAATCTTCCAATAAAGGTGGCAATCCAAATCATGCCAGATTCATCTACTGACATTTTTCTGTAAAAATGTATAGGTAGTATCATAAACAAATCTTAAATCTCTGAGTACCGTACATTAAAAAGGAAAAATGCCGAAGCCAAAGATACCAGTTGCTGGAAGCGATCGTTCCCTATTGCATGGATCAAGCCCCCGAGGCCTGTCTGACCCAAATGAACGCATCGAGGTGACAATTCTTCTTCGTCGCCCTCGGTCAAATGAAATACTTGAAAAATAGAGCAGAACACCGCCCGCCTTCCAAAAGAGAGACAACACCTTACAAGGGAAGAATTTCAGTCAAGGTTTGGAGATTTGCAGGATGATGTTGCCAAGGTAGAACCGTTTGCAAAAAATCACGGTCTAGAGATAGTAAGAGTAAACCTTCCACAATGCAAGGTAGTGCTCTCAGGAACCGTTGCTATGTTCTCAAGTGCGTTTGATGTCAATCTATCTATGTATTCACACCCTTCAGGGACATACAGTGGCAGGCATTGGATGGGATGCGTGTACCGGATTTGGCAGAATAGATGGTGCAAAATTTTTTAAGACATTAAAGGCAAGTGGATAAAAAATTCACAGCTGCTGTAGGTGATATACACAATATTTCTATGAACAAATTCTATCCAATCTTTATATCATCGCTAACATTGTTCGTTAACAAGGTGTCGCAATTCATTATAAATTATGCAGAGGCTAGTTACCATGAGTCTGGTGCCTTCCTGGTATGGCCAACCAAATGGCATAAGGTGTGTAGATGTGGAACCATCTAGGAAAATTGGTGGTAACGGAGGTCATCCACTAAACATTAACAGTGATACTTCATATAGAAAAAATCTTGCCTTGGCAATTGTTATTTCAGTTTCAATTTGTACTGTCTTTTTTGCGCCGCAGGATGCCTTCTCTATATTGATATTTGCCGATTATTCTAACAATACTTCGATGTTGGAAAATGATACCTCATCCCAAGTACTAAACGATACTTCAAACCAGATCCCAAACGACAATCAAACTAATGCAACCACAGAATATGTGACAAATTCTACAAATGAGCAATCTACAAATTCTACAAATGAGCAA
>CAZMNT010000045.1:2294-13339 GCA_964567715.1 uncultured Nitrosopumilaceae archaeon
ACAAATTCTACAAATGAGCAATCTACAAATTCTACAAATGAGCAAACTACCAACTCAACACAGTCTGAGAGTAGCTTGTCTACTACTGTCTCAAACTCTACCAATGTTAACAGTGTAACCAACCAATCATCACAACAGCCTAGCCAGTCACAAAGTCCGGTGCAGAGCCAGTCGCCTACACAGTCGGGGTCATCTGGTTCAGATTCTACAACACTGCTTTCTCCAACCAGTTCAAGCCAATCTTCCTCAAACAACGAGTCTTTGATATCTCCAAGCGTTGTCATCTATGGAGTAAATGACTCCATTACAAACTCAAGCACTACCAGTTCTACTTTAGCATATACAGGTGCACCAATTCTCCCATCGGAATTGTCTCTAACTAATGACCAGTCATACTATGCATATGGCGATGTGGTAACCTTAAAGGCAGCACTGCCTGGCTTAAGCCTTCAAAACATTGCTATTGTGGTTGTGGACCCAACCGGTAATGACATTTTATCGAGGACATTGACTACAGACGAGAACGGCACTACACAGCTACAATTCAAGATTCCAAATAACTTTGGCACAGGAGTCTACCAAAATATTGCAACTGCCATGGTTGCAGGAAAAAACTACACCAACTCGACAGAGTTTAACGTCATAAAGACACACGGTATATTGATTGATTCTGTACAGCTTGTAGACCAGCAAGGAAATCCAGCAGCTATGATAAAGAGAGGCCAGAACAACTTTGTCCAGGTCTCGATCTCATCGGGAGAGACAATGCCAGCACTCCTTACCATGAACTTGTTTGATACCAACCAAAGCAGCATTGGTACCGCGTCAATCAAGTCTACTATCACACCAGGAGACTCGCAGCTAACACTCTCCTTTTTCATACCTCCAAACGCACAGGTAGGAACATCTAACATATTTACAGACGCCTATTCTGACTGGCCAGCTAACGGAGGAACACCCCTAACTTTAGAATCATGCCTGTCAGCTAGCTTGGAAGATACCGCAACACTTCCAGTCTCCTACCAACCAGCACCATCACAGACTTGCAATACCAAACATCCACAAAACCTCAATGGAACAACGCTTGTCTCAGCCGCCCAGTCCAAGATGACAAATAGCCAAGCATCGGTCCTGCTAGGCATTGCAATACAAAATGACAGTATGACGTTTATGAACCCGACACAAGCTCAGCTCTTGGCACTTGCATACCAGAACGGTACTGTAACAAATGCTGCCAACAAATCAATTGCTCTGGTAAGTCTAAACCTAAACGACCTCAACTCTACTAATGCGTCAGGAACAACAAGCCCGGCTATCATTACAAATTTCACTACTCTTTTGGGTCCAGATCTACAAAACGATCCCATGGCGCAAAAGATTCTTCAAGAGATCGAGATATCAAAACGCCAGGTAGCAAACATAATTGGAAACGAGACTGCGGCAAAAATCAACAACGAAATGATACAAAGGCAGCGAGTAGCAGCGGCAAGCCAGTTAAAGCAAGACCTGACAACACTTGCCCAATCAAACATAGCAACCACTCCAAGTGTTGCATATGCATCGTTTCTTGCCACGGTACCAGACAACAGAACACAGCAGGTCTTTGAAGGCGAATTTAATTTCATGCAGCAGCGAGTCTCTGCTGCAAATGCTGCTATGCAGAATGTACTTGACGGCGGGGGAAGCTGGAACCAAGCTATCCAGACCTTTAACAACTTTGCAGCAATAACCCATGCGCAAATAGTGCAGATAAACCAAAACCTCAACGTTGCATATGGTCTTGCAGACAGCAATGTCCAGTCATGCTTTGACAGCAACGGACGCCTAACAGTTGTCAATGGAACAAACCCTTGTATTGCAAACTTGGAGAACAACTCTACCAACTATAGTGGAATAAAGATAGTGTCAGTGCAACCAACAGACCAAAACGGAAACAAGGTCTCCCTCTTTACACGCGGACAGAGTGGGTCTGTTCGTGTAGACCTCTACTCTAGCTACTCCACCCCTACTCTTGTAACCATAAACCTGTTTGATTCAAATCTTAACACTCTTGGCACCACGTCTGCAAAGTACACGTTAAACACGGGCAACTCCGAGGTGGTGCTTCCATATTATGTACCGTCTCAGGCTTCCACGGGGCTTGCCAGCATATATGCAGACATACTTACGGACTGGCCAAACAAGGGAGGGACAGCGGCATCACATGAGCTATCGTATTTCGTTGGACTGTCATAGAAACAGCAAGCTGCAGACGCTCCTTGCAACATTGGTTATAATACTGGTTCTAAACCTCTTCCCTAGTTCTTGGGCGCAGGAGGACCAATCCATTGTTGTCACGACATCGAAGGGTTCCTATGGTCCAGGCGACACGGTAAGTCTTAACGGCACGGTAAACGGAGGAGCCCCGGGCCAGCTGGTAGCAATACAGGTAAAGGATCCGAAAGGAAATCTAATCTTGATTCGAACCGTACAAGCAGACCAAAACGGGAACTTTGTGCTGGAGTTTAAGATGCCCCCTAACTCGTCATCAGGAAACCTCAACATAACGGCCAGCGCAAGAATCAATGGATTTGTTGTCACACAATCTACTGCCATAACTACTCCCGTGCCCGAGTTTCTAGCCTCAGGACTTGTACTTGTTATTGGAATCGCATCGTTTCTTACTTTTTATGGAATACTGTCAAGGTGTCAATTTGCAAATAGACAATTGTTTGATGAGTGAAGATGAAGAGAAAACATTTGTCAATAATTATAGCAGCAGGTACCACAATTGCAGGATTTGTAACAATTGCAATACTTTTTCCAACCATGTTTCAATTCAATCCAGATTCAGATATGGATGCTGCTAGGTCACAGCTTGCCCTTGCCGTATCAATAAACTCTACAGAGATAAAGGTTGGGCAGACAATGGGTATGGATATCTCGCTTGCAAATATGTCTCCAAATACGTTGGTAGTCAAGCCGCAGCAAAACTGGCCAATGAAACAATGGAGTATGGGCCCATGTCTCTTTCACCTACCGTTTGGCATGGCTCTGTTCCGGGGAAATTATGTGATAAAAAACATGACGGAGGGCCAGCGCCTTTCCCTATATCCCAGCGGTGTATACATGTGCAACACGATTGGCATAGTGGACTATGTCTTTGACCCTTCAAGTACAAAGGCAATAGTTGAGACCAATAATTCTACCAATTACCCAGTTACGATGGAATATCATGTGGCATTCAATGGATTCTATGATGGACAAAAGTTCCAGCTGCTAACGCCTGGAGTATATACAGTGGTGGGAGATGACCAGTGGGCCCATGTCATGATTAACCATTTTACAGTGAAAGGCTAAGAGACGAGAATCTAGAATCCCCTAAAACCTATGGGCCTGCACAATTCAGGGTGTTGTCTTAGGTACGAAATCTTCTTTAGCATGATTTCTTTTTCATTTGGAAATATTCCGCCTATTGGGTATGCATTGGATCCGTGGTTTGCACGAAATACCACCGGCGTTGCAGGCTCCATCTTGGTAATGAGCATCTCAAGTTCGTCTAGTGCATCGGAGTCATCAATTGGCAAGAAGGGTTCCTTGAACTTTGTCAAAAACTCGTCGCGAATCCCATCTTCAAGTTGGAGGGTCAGCGCTCCCACATAGTGAGGCGACGTGACGCTTAGAATCTTTGCAGTCTCCTCGATGTGTTGCTTGGAATAGTTCTTTCCGCCAAGACCCAAAATTATCATGCATGATATGGTATATCCAGCGTCCTTTGCCTTCTGGCACGACTTGATTATGGTCTGACTTGTTGCACCTTTTGTTATTTTTTTCAGTATGATATCAGAGCCTGTCTCTATGCCAATGTAAAACATGCCAAGTCCAGCATCATAGAGTCTTCTTAGGTCTTCTGAAGACTTTTCCAAGATGTTTTTTGGCATTGCATAGCATGAAACTCTCTCAAGATTTGAAAATCTGGTCCATATGTAATCCAAGATCTGAATCAATCTATCAGTTGAAAGATTTAGCGCGTCACCGTCTGCAAGAAATATCCTGCGGGTCTCAGGCATGTGCTTTGCAGCAATGTCTACTTCCATCTTTATTTCATCCCAGGGTCTCTCTTGGTACTCCTTTGTTCTGTACATGTTGCAGTACGAACATTTGTTAAACGAACATCCGAGTGTTACCTGAAAAATAAGCGACCTTGCTTCCGACGGAGGCCTATAAAGTGGATAGTCATAGTTTAGCATCAAGACAGAACTGTGTTTTATCCAATTTATCAGTTTGCTGAAATTGTACCTGTAAAGTTAAGAGTGCTTTAATTAGCAAGTAACACAGCAAGGCATACAATGCCTGCTGATCCTCATGCAAAGCGGCTCCTCTGGTTCATATTTGCAGGCTCTAGGGGAGGAGTGAACCGCATGAGGCTTATTTCCGTAATACGTCAAAGGCCGCTCAACGCAAACCAACTGGCAAAAGAGCTCGGTCTTGACTACAAGGCAATCCAGCACCACATTGGTGTGCTTGAAAAGAATAACCTAATTACTCGAGTGGGGGAAAAGTATGGAGCAACCTACTTTATGTCTACTTTTTTGGAGATTAACATAGAAGCATTTGATGAAATTGCAAACAAATTGGAAAAAAGTAAATAAGCTCTGTATCAACAAGATCTTTTCAAATGGAACCTCTAATGACTGCAAGCACTATTGTTTCTGGCGCCAACATGGTTGTGCTCGGAATTCTGATGAAGGTCTTTGGAAGTATGTATTCCAAGACGCGTGCACAACTTCCGCTTGGGATGATATTTTTTGCAGGCCTCCTCTTTTTACATAACGTAATTACAGTTTACGCATATTTTTCGATGATGGAGTTTTATGCCGAAGCCCTTCTACCATACCTACTTGCTATCTATGTGGCCGAGCTTGCAGGAATCTTGATACTTTTGAAAATAACTTTGGAGTAGTTGTTTAGTTTATTTGTGACTCAGATAAACCAAGTTTGTGAAGCAACAATACAAGGAATATCTAAAGCTTAACAAAAACATCCTTCTTGGATTTTCTGCATCAATTGTAATTTCCGCACTTGCTTCGCAGTCCCTGTCAAGCCAACAAAACTATGTGAACGCCACACTTACGTTGGTGGTAGATTATGTTGTCTATTTTACAACCTTTGGAACGCTGTTCTATTTTGACAACATAAGACAATACGTGCCAGACTCTGGGACCGTTGACAAGAAGGCGCTGAAAAGGGACCTTGTCAAGATAATCGCATCTCTTGGGGTAGGGGAGATTGTGTATACCATAGCTAGATGGTCCTTACAATATTATCTACTTACAAACTCTTATCCGGCATATGCCTCATCAGTAGTATCCCAGTCAATTTCCACTTGTATCTATATGGCAACAGTAAACTTAGGTGTCAAGATAATGAGGTTGTATAGAAATGACGCTTAGCATATTTGTTGACGGGTCGGGTGGACCTGATGCGGGTTTTGGATTTTTTGTCAAGGAGACAGGAGAGTCATTCTATCAAAAAGAATCTGGAATAACAAACAACCAGGCAGAGTACAAGGCAATAATTGCTGCACTAAAATACATAGACACTACAGAAGAGATTGTAATTTTCAGCGATTCTAAAAACACGGTCTCTCAGCTAAACCACGAATTTGCAATAAACAATGCCCAGCTAAGAGAACTTGCAAGGGAGGCCTGGGAGCTTATAGGCAAGCATGAAGGGCTACAGATAAAGTGGATCCCAAGGCAAGAGAACTTGGCAGGAAAAATGCTTGGCAGCTAGGAACTTGACAAGATCTTCTGTTCGCGGATAAACTTATTATATATAACTTTGAAACCATCTCGTTCAAATGACAGATTCTTTATTTCTCTCTCCAAAATCAATTGCTATAATTGGTGCATCAGACAAGGAAGGCAGCGTAGGTCGGGCAATCACATCAAACATTCTCAAGGGATATACGGGAAAGATCTTTCCAATAAGCCCTACAAGAGAGACTGTATTTGACAAGAAGGCCTTCAAAACAGTCTTGGATGTGCAGGAGCCAATTGACCTTGCAGTAATAGTTACAAAAAATGACGTGGTACCCTCTGTCCTTGAAGAGTGTGGAAAGAAAGGAATCAAGGGAGCAGTAGTAATCACTGCAGGATTCAAGGAAGTGGACGAGGAGGGTGCAAGGCTTGAACGAAGACTGGCTGAGATCTCAAAGCAGTACAACATCAGGATAATTGGTCCAAACTGCCTTGGGGTAATGAACCTTGCTCCACAGACAATGATGAATTCCACTTTCCTCAAAATAACCCCCAAGTCAGGAGGAATCGCACTTGTCTCACAGAGCGGGGCTATCTGTGCTGCACTTGTAGAAGACGCAAGCGCGCAGGGGATTGGGTTCTCCGCTGTTATAAGCATGGGCAACAAGGTAGACCTCAACGAGGTAGACATGCTCAAGATGCTTGCAGAGCATGACCAGACAAAGGTAGTCGTCATGTATCTTGAAGACATGACAAATGGCAGAGAATTTCTTAGAGTGTGCAAACAGATAACAAGATTAGGCCAGCTCAAAAAACCAGTCCTCGTACTAAAATCAGGAAGGAGCCCTGAGGGGGCCAAGGCTGCCATGTCACACACTGGGGCTCTGATGGGCTCAGATGAGATCTATGACGCGTTACTCACACAGGCCGGTGCAATAAGGGTGGATTCAATGGAAGAGCTTTTCGACCATGCCACCGCATTCTCAAAACAACCTCTTCCAACAAAGGGCGACTTGGCAATTGTTTCAAACGCAGGGGGCCCTGCCATAATTTCAACAGATGCATGTTCAAGGCTTGGCATAAAGATGGCAAACATAGAAGACATCAGACCGCAAATAAACGCAGTAATTCCTCCCTGGGGAACATCAAGGAACCCCGTGGACATTGTAGGTGACGCAGATTTCAACAGATTTGATCACGTATTAAACTTGATCCTTGCCCACAAGAACGTTGGTTCTGTAATTACAATGTGCACCCCTTCGGCCACACTTGATTACAACAAGCTTGCCGAGGTTATAGTAAACGTCTCAAAAAAGTATGACAAGACAATTCTTGCAAGCCTTATGGGACTCGATGAGGGAATAAAGAACAAAGAGATACTTGCGGAGGGGGGAATCCCGCACTACAAGTATGCAGAAGGTGCAATCAGAGCACTCAAAGCGATGATACGATTTGCACAGTGGTCTTCAACACAAGAGGGCAAGATACAAGAGTTTAAGGCTAACAAGAAAAGAGTAGAGCAAATCTTTGCCAAGGTGAGGGCAGAGGGACGAAAGAACCTGCTGGAGGAGGAGGGCCAAGAGGTACTCAAGGCTTATGGCGTCCCGCTTCCAAAGAGCATCCTTGCCACAAAGGAGAGCCAGGCAACCTCTGCAGCAAAAAAGATTGGTTATCCAGTAGTAATGAAGATTGCATCACCTCAAATCATCCACAAGTCAGATGCAGGAGGTGTCAAGGTAGGGCTCAAGACTCCGCAAGAAGTAAAGAAGGCATTCAAGGAAATAATCAAAAATGCAAAGAGATACGACAAGAAGGCAACAATCAAGGGAGTTCTGGTACAGGAAATGGTAAAGGGAGGAAAGGAAACAATCATTGGATCAAAACAAGAGCCAGGATTTGGGCCTGTTATAATGTTTGGAATGGGAGGAATCTATGTGGAGGTGCTCAAAGATGTCACCATCAGGATAGCGCCTATCACAGACATCGAGGCAGACGAGATGATATCGTCCATCAAGACAAACAAGCTCTTGCAGGGAGTAAGAGGTGAGAAGCCATCTGATCTTCAAAAACTATCTGAATGTCTACAAAAAATTTCTCAGCTTGTAACCGACTTTGAAGAGATTAAAGAGCTTGATCTCAACCCTGTTCTTGTGTTTGAAAAGAACAAGGGATGCAAAGTAGTTGATGTGAGAATTGGTCTTGCATAAGACCGCCCATCTCTGTTATAATATTTATATTGCTTTGGGAGGGTATAGCAGATATGCCAATTAGGACGGGGGCAGAGTATGTACAAAGTCTCAAAGGTCGAAAGATGACGGTCTATCTTTTTGGCGAACTTGTAAAAGAGCCAGCGGATCATCCAATGATTCGTCCCTCGATTAACGCTGTGGCAGAAACATATGATCTGGCAGTTCGCGAGAACGAGATTGCAAGTGCAAAATCATCGCTGAGCGGACTCCAAGTAAATAGATTCTTGCACATTGCAGAAAGTGCAGAAGACTTGGTCAATCAAAACAAGATGCAAAGAAAGCTGGGCCAGCTCACTGGCACATGTTTCCAGAGATGTGTAGGAATGGATGCTCTCAACTCATTGTATTCTGTTACCTATGAGATTGATGAGAAGCACAAGACGAACTATCACAAGAGGCTAGTTGAGTTTATCAAAATGATTCAAAGCGAAAACCTTGTAATTGGTGGTGCCATGACAGATCCTAAGGGAGACAGGAGCAAGGCACCACACGAGCAGGAAGACCCGGATGTCTTTTTGCATGTTGTTGAGAAAAATGACAAGGGTATAGTTGTTAGAGGAGCCAAAGCACACCAGACAGGATGCATCAACTCACACTGGATAATATTTATGCCAACCATGCGACTGCAAGAAAGCGATGTTGACTATGCAGTAGTAGGGGCAGTTCCCGCAGATGCTCCCGGTATCACCTACATCTATGGACGACAGTCATGTGACACAAGAAGCATGGAAGAAGGAGACCTTGATGCCGGAAACTCCAAATTTGCGGGCCAAGAGGCGATGATAATCTTCGATAATGTCTTTGTTCCATGGGAACATGTCTTCATGAATGGAGAGTACGAGTTTGCTTCCATGTTGGTTGAGAGATTCACCTGTTACCACAGGCGAAGCTATGTATGCAAGACAGGCCTTGGCGATGTCCTCATTGGAGCAGCTGCCGCAATTGCCGATTATAACGGAATACCAAACGTATCACACATACGGGACAAGTTGGTAGAGATGACACACCTCAACGAGACCATCTACGCAACAGGCGTGGCATCGTCATACCAGGCACACCGTACCAAGTCTGGCAACTGGCTAAACGATGACATGCTGGCAAACGTCTGCAAGCACAACGTCACAAAGTTCCCCTATGAGATTGGGCGGCTGGCCCAAGACATTGCAGGGGGCCTTATGGTAACATTGCCATCTGAAAGAGATTTGAGAAACCCAGAGACAGGTCCAATACTGAGAAAATACTTGCGTGGGCGCAAGGGAGTGGATGTGGAAGACAGGATGAGGATCTTGCGTCTGATAGAAAATATGACGCTTGGAAGAAATGCAGTAGGATATCTTACCGAGTCTATGCATGGTGCGGGCTCACCGCAGGCCCAAAGAATTCAGATTGCAAGGCAGATGCAGCTTGAATACAAAAAACAACTTGCCAAAAACTTGGCAAATGTAAAAGATGACACGCCAGCTTCTCAAGAACAATCTGATTACTTTCAGCGAGTCTTTAAGATAAGCAAAAAATAACTAGTCCTTCTTTTCAGGTCCTTTGTCAAACCCAACATCAGTGTTCTCTTTGTTGACAGGATTTGTGTCTAGGCCAGAATCAGTATACTCCTTGTCTGCCAACTTCTTTGCCTGATCTGTATCGGGTTTGTTGTCTGGAGGCAGGTCTCTGAAAGCTACCTCGGTATCTTCTTTCTTGGGTTTACCAAACTGTTTCACAACCATAATACCAACTATTACGGCAATAATGATATAGTTGATGGGCGGCGTAAGAATTCTTGTAACGTATCCTATCTGAGGTATCACATATACTACTTTGCCGATATAGTCTTGTTTTGATATTGGATAGTCAGTGCCGGGTATAGAGCCGGGGTTTGCATCCCCCTTTGTCCTAATTATTCGTGGATCTTGGTTTAGGAACTCGGCTACGCGGTGAACTATGACCTTATCATGTATGACAGGCCTGTTGAAAACAATAATGTCTCCTATCTTGAGTTGATCAAAAGGAACGTTGCCATTTACAATAATCACATCAAAGACGTTAAGGTTTGGAACCATACTTCCACTTGACACGACATAAAACGGATTCTCAGTTCCAAATGTTACCCTCAACCCGACCCAAATTATTGCAATTCCGATGACAACAATTATGATATCTTTTACAAAACCTGATGCAGCACGTTTTTTCAATTATATTTTGTCCTCTGAACTCGTAAGATAAATCTTGCTTAACATTGTCCACTACTTTAGCTTGTTACCGCAACTCTCACAAAACTTTGACGAAGGAGCATTACTGCTTCCACACTTGGCACATCTAAAGTCGTTACTTACCTGCCCTCCCAAAAGAACAATCTCCCTTATCTTTCTTATCTCCTCCCACTTTATTATGGCAGTTGTTCCGTCAGTTTTTGTTATTGCAAGGATGATGCCAGACTGTCCTGGCTGTATTCCGATCTCTTTTACTACACCCACCCTTCTCGCTTCAGAATCATACACTGAGAGCCCTATAACAGAATTGAATGCTGTAACTCCTGAACTCTCAGTCGACTGAAATGATCTTTGTGGTTCAGGGTTTGGCGTAATATACGGCGTTTGAGATGCTTTGTCCAATCTTGCAGGTCCAACGTCTGCCTTCTCGTCTGGCTTGCTAAAGTTTCTGTACTCTGCAAGGACAGAACCGCAGGTAGTGCACAAATACTGGCCTTTTTCTAAAAGAATTAAATTCTCAGCCACCGCCTCATTTGGCGACTCGTAGTCTATCTTCGGACTTCCGTCGTATTCTTTTTCGCAAGTGTTGCAATAATATTTTGAGATCTTCTCAGAGTCTAGACGTCCAACTGGTGCCAGAAAAAGATCAGGTCCACCAAGGTTGCCCTTTCTCTGCTGGTCGTCGTTGACATTTGCCATGACATATCCGCCAGACCCTCTGAGTTTTTTTAAGCGATATTCACTGCTCATGGTCCTAGTCTATGAAAAACTCATTTAAGTATATATTTATTCTATCAGCCGTGTAGAAACCATCGATTTTTGACAAATCGGTAGATCGCATTCGGTGGGCA
>CAZMNT010000046.1:0-12673 GCA_964567715.1 uncultured Nitrosopumilaceae archaeon
CTGTAACAGGATGTGGTAATTTCCTGTTTATTGTTGATGGTTTCCATGCAGCCCTAAAATGGCAAAGTACAAAACATCCTCTTGTTTGAAAAATCAAGTGAATAGCAAATCAAGGAAGACGTTTGATAAAACAACGCTTTTTATGTTATGTGTTATTTGCCTTTTTATTCTTAGCATGCCATCATATGCAAAGATACCCTCCTCATATGGAATCAGCACTTCGTCAAATACAACCAGCGCGCCTATCCAATTAGATAAGAAAGTCTTTTCGTGGACAGACAGAGTATACATTACAGTGTATGCCCCAGACTTTAACTCGGATCCCAACTTGATAGATACGATAGGAGAGACACAGGATGACAAGGTTACGGTATGTACAACTGGACATTGCATACCATACAAATTATCTGAGACTGGTACAAATACTGGAATTTTTTCTGGATATGTAGATCTTACAGGCGATCCAAGTCAGAAAGGCACCGCTGGAATTGACAGAGCTGGCGAGAATCCCTCAGGAACAATGTCAACATGTAACCCAATATGTGGACCCACAGGAGGCATGTTGCCTAGCACTGGAAATGATGGCATATCAGTCTCTTTTGAATACTCTCGGGATCAAACGGTAACAGGTTCAGCACTGATTCGCTGGCATCAGGGTGAGATTATTTGGCTACAGCCAAACTATACTGCAGACAGTCAAGGTGTCCTGCAAATTATAGACCCAGACATGAGTGTAAATCCAGATGCTCTAAGCAAGTTTGATACAAATGTTTGGTCCGACTCGGATTCCGGAGGCATAAAACTTACCATGACTGAGACAGAAAAAGGGTCAGGAATATTTCATGGTACAGTAACTTTTACAACTCAATATCCTTCGTCTGGCAACAGGCTTCACGTATCGGAAGGAGATATGGTTACAGGGGAGTATACTGACAGGACTTTACCCCCACCTGCCTCACCATCTGATCAATTCAAGCTACTTGCCACTACCAAAATAGGCACAACTCTTCCACCGCTTGATAGAGTAACAACAATCAATCCAAGAATGGTAGACTCGGCTGGCAGGGTACTTGAGAAAATAATACCTGGACAACAGATAGGGCTTGTATCAGACATTACAAACAACATGAAGAGCAACCAACCATTTGCATATCTTGTACAGATACAAGACAATAACGGCATTGCAGTTTCACTGTCTTGGATAACAGGCTCGCTAGCACCCAGTCAAAGCATGAGTCTTAGTCAGTCATGGATACCAAAATCTGCCGGGACATATACAGCTCAGATATTTGTGTGGGAAGGAGTAACTGATCCTAATGCGTTATCTCCTCCTCTAACATTTCAGATTCCTGTTTCATAACTCAAATGCTGCCCTAGAAAAACAATTCACTATTCCATTGCTACAAGTTTTAATTCGTATCTAGCTTGTTCAGAGTGGAAAGCCTATCGTTGATTATAACAAGCATTATGATAAATGCATGAACAATCTTTGCCCAGTTACAAGAACGGAAGGTATTTTGCAGTAGGTGACAAACTCATGGAGTCATATGCCAAATACAAAGCTGAAAAAGATGCCAAGGGTTACGAAAATTTTATTGAACAGAATCTTGATACCATAATAGAACGCTATCATAGAGCAGAACAAAGATACCGAAGTTTGTACGATAATTCACCAGATCTTCTGCGTACGATAAATCTCAAAGGTATCATCATTGATTGTAATAAAACATATGCAGACACACTTGGATACTCTAGAGAAGAGGTTATTGGAGTATCAATATTTGAACATGTAGCAGAGGAAAGCTTGGATGCCCTCAGAAATTCATTTAAGACGTGGAAAACAAGGGGGATTGTTCGCGATAGGAGGATCTGGCTTAAGAGAAATGATGGAAGCATGTTTCCAGCATTACTTAGCGCTACAAATCTTTATGACAACGAAGGAAATCTAGTCGGTAGCAATACCACCATTAGAGATATTTCAGAGATGTATAATGCCCAAAAACAACTCGAAGAGCACGAAAAGCTTTTACAAATGCAATACGACCAAATCCATGCAGCAAACAAAGTTCTCTTAGAGACAGAACAGAGATACCGAAGTCTATATGATAACTCCCCCGATCTTCTACGCACTTCAGATCTTAATGGAATAATTGTGGATTGCAACAAGGCGTATGCCGAAAATCTTCGTTATTCAAAAAAAGAGTGCCTTGGAAAATCAGTGTTTGTACATACTGCAGACAGAAGCATCAAAGACTTGCAGGAGGTTATAAAAGATTGGCAGCAAGGAAGATCAAGGGCAAAAGAGATCTGGCTTAAGAGAAATGATGGAAGCATGTTTCCAACACTGCTTAGCATTATAAATCTTCATGACAGAGATGGAAATCTAATTGGGCGAATAGCATCACTGAGGGACATGACCGACGTTTACCTAGCAAGAGATGAGATTGAACAACAGAAAATAAAAAGAATCAGCGACATGGGAGTCCTCTCATCTCGCATTGCACACGACCTCAAAAATCCTCTATCAGTAATCAAAAATAGTATAGAATTGATGAAGATGAGATCACCCAGTATGGATGAGAAGACAAAAAGAGATTATGAGAGAATAGAAAGAGCAACTCTCAGAATTGCCCACCAGATAGAGGAGGTACTTGAGTATGTCTGGCCAAAACCATTGGAGTTTGCAAGTGCCTCATTACTTGATGTTTTTGATACTGTCATATCAAAGATTAATGTTCATCAAGTTGTAATAGATCTTCCCAAAACAGATATCAGCATAGACTGTGATGCATCAAAGTTAGAGATAGTTTTTTCAAATCTAATGCTAAATGCGATTCAAGCCATGAATGGAACGGGACATCTTTACGTAAGAATGAGAGATGAGGAAAGCCTGGTAATAATTGAGATAGAAGATACAGGCCATGGGATACCTCAAGACCTCTTGCCCAAAATATTTGAGCCGTTGTTTACCACGAGGCAGATAGGCACAGGTCTTGGATTGGTAAGCTGCAAAAGCATTATCGAAAAACATGGCGGTTCCATAGAAATAAAATCAGAGATTAACAAAGGAACAACCTTTATCATCAAGTTACCAGAAACTCATAGCCTACCAAGTTTCTAAAATTACAAACTCTTCTCTGGAAATAAAACAAGCAAATAAACTTGCAAGAAGGCTAAAATTATACCTATATCCAGTTCACTTGTAACTTAATGGAAATATCAAGCAGAAATGTAGTCGAAGGCCCTTCAAGAGCACCTCACAGGGCCATGTACAAAGCAATGGGATTGACAGACACTGATCTTGGAAAACCATTCATCGGAGTATCACATACTGGTAACGAGGCAACCCCATGCAACATTCATCTAGGCAGATTATCTCTTCATGCAAAGGCTGGCGTTCAGGAAGCTGGAGGCACTCCAAGAGAGTTTTCAACAATAGCGGTAAGCGATGGAATAGCCATGGGTCACGAGGGTATGAAGTCATCACTTGTCAGCAGGGAAATCATTGCAGATTCTATAGAGCTGATGATAAGGGCACACCAATACGACGGTCTTGTAGGAATAGCTGGATGCGATAAGAGTCTACCTGGCTCGATGATGGCAATGGCTAGACTGAACATCCCATCAGTCTTTGTATACGGCGGAACTATAATGCCAGGAATTTTTGAAGGAAGACAAGTCACGGTACAGGATGTATACGAAGCAGTTGGGTCGTATGAAGCAGGCCAGTTAACTCTAGAGGCACTCAAAAATTTAGAAAACGTAGCATGTCCAAATGCTGGTTCTTGCGGAGGCATGTATACTGCAAATACTATGGCGTCAATCAGCGAAGCAATAGGACTAGCACTGCCCGGTAGTGCATCTCCGCCTGCTGAAGATCCAAGAAGGGAAAAATTCGTCCATGAGAGTGGCAAAGCAGTGATGAACCTGCTTGAGAGCGGAATAAGGCCTAAAGATATTCTGACTTATGAGGCATTTGAGAATGCCATAACAATAGCAAATGCCATAGGCGGTTCAACAAACGCAGTACTGCATCTCTTGGCACTATCTAGAGAGATTGGAATAAATCTAACCCTTGAAGACTTTGAAAGAGTAAGAAAAAGAACACCCCATATTGCAGATATGAGACCGGGAGGATTTTACGTTATGCTAGATCTTGACAAGATTGGCGGAATTCCTTTGGTAATGAAAAGTTTACAGAAAAAAAATCTCGTAAATGAAAATGTTTTAACCGTAACCGGTAAAACCATGAAACAGAATCTAGATTCCATAACACTTTCGTTTACAGAGAATCAAAAAGTTCTCAAGCCAATTGAAAATCCAATCCATGAGGTAGGGACTCTTACCATACTGAGAGGCTCTCTTGCATCAGAGGGCGCAGTCATCAAGGTTGCTGGCATGCACACTACAGAATTTGTAGGCAAAGCCAGAGTATTTGATAGAGAAGAAGATGCGTTTGATGCAATATCAAGACGGGAAATTAAAGAGCATGATGTCGTCATAATAAGATACGAGGGTCCAAAGGGAGGTCCTGGTATGCGAGAGATGCTTGCAGTTACAGCAACGTTGGCCGGCCAAAAATTAGGCGAAAAGGTTGCACTGGTAACTGACGGGAGATTTTCTGGTGCCACAAGGGGTTTGATGATAGGCCATGTTGCTCCGGAAGCAGCCGTAGGCGGAAACATTGCTCTAGTAAAAGACGGCGATGAGATTAGGATCAACATAGCAAAGAACAGCATAGATATCATGGTGTCCGAAAACGAACTTGCTGAGCGTAGAAAACAATGGAAGCCAAGAAAGCCAAATTATGAAAGAGGAGCACTGGCAAAGTTTGCATCACTTGTTACGTCGGCCTCAGAAGGTGCAACAACAAGACCCAAGTGGTAGAAAAAATCAATAATCTTTGGGCATATGATATTGACAGAAAAATCTCATCTTCTGTCCAACTTTCTTGGCAGTAACTGACACACCCTCATCCAGACTTTTGTCACAGATGATACATGCAGCCTCCTTTACGGTGGACCTCACCTGTGTCTTTTTCTTGGAAAAATAGAGGTCCTGATAGAGAAAGTTACTGCGACTGGTTCGCGGAGCAAGTATCTGCGACATACTGTATAGATCAACTCATAGCATATAAAGGTACCGTACCATACGGTAACTTTTAGGCACGAAATGACAATTTTAAATATAGTCAGAAAGACTGTTTCTGCATGGGTGGCCACATTTGGGCATTCCAATCTTAAGATAATACCTCTAGAGTATTCTGGCTCCCAATTTGACCTGTATACCAAGATCTCAAGAAATTACACCTATTCGTTTCTCTTTGAATCGTTAACAGGACCTGAAGAATTGGCAGAAACGTCAATTATAGGATTTGATCCTTCAGTGGTCATAAAGGGGTTTTCCGACAAAGTAACACTACATTACAAGAATGGTTCGTCGACGACCATCAAAACAGAAGACCCCTTATCAGAAATCAAAAGGTTCATTCATCATATACCTGACCAAAAGTATCGTTACGTGGGAGGAGCTGTCGGTATCATCAACTATGATGCCATCAGATTGTGGGAAAACATTTCTGATTCTCATAATGAAAACGAGTTACTGCTAATGGAGTTTGGGGTGTATGATGATGGGATTCTTTATGATAATAAGGAAAAAAAGTCATTTTATTTCTATTATGATGCAAACAGGATACAGAAACTATCACAGGATGAGAAAGAACTAGGATCGTTTTCTGTCTCAGAGATCAAAGAAAATCTGGATAGGAGATTCTTTGAGAACATGATAGGCCGTGCAAAACAGTACATACATGATGGAGATATTTTCCAAGTTGTGCTTTCAAGAAAATTTAACTTTAATGCAAACGGAGACTTTCTCAAAGTATACAAGCACCTGCGACAGATCAACCCATCACCTTATCTTTACCATATGAAGCTGGGAGATAGAACCATCATAGGGTCTAGTCCAGAAATGTTGCTACGAATAACTGGAAACAATGTTGAAACTTTTCCAATAGCAGGTACAAGGCCAATTACAAGTGATGAAAAGAGAAATGAGATCTTAAAAGAAGAGATGTTACATGATGAGAAAGAACTAGCTGAGCACACTATGCTGGTAGACTTGGGTCGAAATGATATTGGACGAGTTTGCAAATATGGTTCTGTCCGCGTCAAGGAATTAATGGCCGTAAAAAGATTCAGCCATGTGCAGCACATAGTGACACATGTAGTAGGTACACTTGATAAAAAATATGACATGTTTGATGCCATAAAAGCAGTCTTTCCAGCTGGTACGGTCTCAGGCGCTCCCAAGATTCGAGCTATGGAAATAATAGACGAGCTGGAACCCGATGCGAGAGGCCCTTATGCAGGAGCTATTGGATATTTTTCTTTTAATGGATGTTGTGATTTTGCCATTGCCATCAGGACTATTTTCATGAATGGGACACATGGGTTTGTTCAGACGGGAGCAGGTATTGTGTCAGACTCGGTAGCTGAAAACGAATGGATGGAGACCCAGCACAAAGCAAACGCAATGATTTCAGCATTAAAGGAGGCTACCAAATGAAATTTCTGATTATCGACAATTATGATTCCTTTGTCTATAATATAGCGCAGTTGCTAGGGGAGCTTGGAGTAGACTCGGATGTAATAAGAAATGATAAGATAACCATAGATGAAATTAAGAAGAGAAATTATGATGCAATAATCATTTCACCAGGTCCTGGAACTCCAGAAGACGAAAAATATTTTGGCATTTGCACTAAGGTGATAAAGGAAATGGGGCCAACAAAGCCAATACTTGGAGTCTGTTTAGGACATCAAGGAATAATACATGCGTTGGGGGGCAAGGTGGTCAATGCAAGAAATGTCAGACACGGCAAAACAAGCCCAGTAGAACATTACAAGTCACCATTGTTCGAAGGAGTTCAAAATCCATTCAGAGCCACACGATATCATTCCCTTGTGGGCGACAAGACAATAATTCCAAACGAGCTCAAGGTAACTGCTGTTGCCAAGGACGACAATGAGATAATGGCAGTAAGCCATAAAAAATACCTCATCGAGGGAATCCAGTTCCACCCCGAGTCGGTCATGACAGAAGAAGGCAAGAAGATACTCAGTAATTTCATAAAGATGATTAAAAAATGATTGCAGAGACTATAACAAAGCTTGGCCACAACGAAAATCTCAGCTACGATGAGATGCGCAACGTGATGAACGACATATTGGGTGGGAAAAATTCAGTTCAGGATACTACAAATTTTCTCAGAAACCTTACTGCAAAAGGAGAGACAGATGATGAGCTTTTAGCGATGCTTGATATCATGCAAGAATGTGCAATACGCATAGAACCAAGATGTAGTGGAAGATTAATTGATGCCTGCGGCACCGGCGGCGACAGAATGCGAACATTCAACATTTCAACAACTGCAGCATTCATTATAGCGGCGGGAGGTGGAAACGTAGCAAAACATGGGAATAGATCAACTTCGGGAATAAGCGGCAGTGCCGACATCTTTGAATATTTCGGATACGACCTCAACATGGAGCCAAAAAAGATCAAAGAGATAATTGAAAAATTTCACATCGGGTTTATGTTCGCGCAGAAATTTCACCCGGCAATGAAAAACGTTGCAGAGGCAAGAAAGGCATTGGGAACAAGGACGGCTTTTAACTTGCTTGGACCCCTAAGCAACCCAGCACAGGTTAAGAATCAACTGGTAGGTGTGTTCTCGCCTCTGTATTTACAGCGAGTCATAAGATTACTACGGTCGCGTGGTGCAGAAAATGTGATGACTGTCATCTCAGAGGACGGATTAGATGAACTGTCAACTACATCAAAAAACAACGTATACCACTTAAAAGATGGCAAAATCTCCAATTTTGTATTAGATCCTGCAACGCTTGGATTGGAAAAGGCCAATCTTGTCGAGTTACAAGTGTCGACAAAAGACGAAGCGATAAGATCATTTGTTTCAGTGCTAAACAATACTGCAAAAAAATCAATGGTAGATGTCACAGCGTTAAACGCTGCCGCGGGATTTATTGTAGGTGGAATCTCTGACAGGTTTGATGAAGCGTTGGAGATAGCATTTGATACCATAAATAATGGAAAATCGTTTGACCTCTTTAGAAATTTCGTCAAGCATTGTGGCGATATTAGCAAATTAGAAGAGTTGAAAAATAATTGAGAAACATGCTAAACAAACTTGTAGAAAATTCACAAAGAGCAATCAATGACGGTGTTTACGAGATAGAAGACAGGCTGCCAAAATCAAATAAAAACATTATCGAAGAAATAAGGAAGAATCCTCACGCGTCGCTCATCACAGAGATCAAGTTTTCATCGCCATCGCTTGGGGAGATTCGACAGATCTCAGATCCTACACTAATTGCAAAGTCAATGATTGAAGGAGGTACGTTAGGACTATCAGTCCTAACACAGCCTCATCTTTTCAACGGATCACCCAAGTACTTTACAGAAATTAGAAGGCAGGTTAGCATTCCCATGCTTATGAAAGACATAGTCATAGACAAGGTGCAGATTGATGCAGCAGAGAGGATAGGTGCAGACATTGTTCTTTTAATTCAGTCTCTCTTTGACAACAATCTTGTAAAAGAGGTCAATGAACTCATCGACTATGCACACAGAAAGGGCCTTCTTGTTCTGATAGAATCACATACGAGAAAAGAGTTTCTTGGGTCTGCCGAGACAGGCGCAGATTTACTTGGCATAAACAACCGCAACCTTGACACCCTTGAGATAGATCTAAAGACTACCCAGACTATTCTAAAAGACTATGAGAAGGATAAGAGGATAATAGTATCAGAAAGCGGCATAGAGACACCCAATGATGTCAAGTTTCTCAAGCAATGCGGTGCTGACGCCTTCCTAGTTGGAAGCAGCATCATGAAGAGTAAAGATATCAAGGGATTAGTTTCAAGATTGGTGTTAGCAATATGAAATTAGCGTATCCAAAAAACGGCAAATTTGGTGAGTTTGGAGGCCGGTTCATACCTGAAACACTGGTTCCTGCAGTAGATGAACTTGAAGAAGCGTACCTAAAATTCAAAGATGACAAGAACTTCAAAAAAGAACTTAATTATTATCTGAGAGAATATGCTGGAAGACCAACTCCACTTTACTTTGCCAAGAATCTAACCGAGTATGTAGGCGGGGCCAAGATATATCTGAAAAGAGAGGATCTTCTGCACGGCGGAGCCCACAAGATCAACAATACTCTAGGGCAAGGGTTACTAGCAAAGAGAATGAAAAAGAAGAGAATAATTGCAGAGACGGGAGCTGGTCAACACGGCGTGGCAACTGCCATGGCATGCGCTGCACTTGGATTACAATCGGAGGTATACATGGGTTACAAGGACATAGAGAGACAAAGGCTCAATGTTTTTAGAATGAAGTTACTTGGATCAACGGTTCATCCGGTAAAAGAAGGAACCCAGACTCTCAAGGACGCAATAAACGAAGCAATTCGAGATTGGATTACAAATGTGAATACAACCTATTATCTTTTGGGATCTGCCGTAGGTCCCCATCCATATCCTGTAATGGTTAGAGACTTTCAGTCAGTAATAGGAAATGAGATTTTGACACAGATGAAAGAGATGCAAAAAAGGTCACCAGACTCGGTGGTAGCTTGTGTGGGCGGAGGATCAAATGCAATTGGCACGTTTTATCCACTTGTTGATGAGGATACAAGTATGTTTGGTGTAGAAGCCGGCGGTCAAGGAATCAAGACAGACCATCATTCTGCCACGTTATCGTATGGCTCAAAAGGCATTCTCCATGGAATGTTCACTTATCTTTTGCAAGACAAGCACGGACAGATAAAGGATACACATAGCATAGCAGCTGGTCTTGACTATCCCGGAGTAGGACCGGAACATTCGTATCTGAAGGATTCAAAGAGAGTAAAGTATGACACTGTAAGTGACGATGATGCCGTAAACGCGTTTTTGCTTCTTTCAAAACATGAAGGAATAATACCTGCACTAGAATCATCACATGCTGTCGCAGACGCAATAAAATTAGCAAAAAAGATGTCAAAGAGCGAGACCATAGTAATCACTCTGTCAGGGCGTGGCGACAAGGATGTTGAGGTAGTAGAGAGATACTTGAGAGAAAATGTCAAGAATTCAAGATAAATTTTTAGAGCTAAAATCCAAGAATCAAAAGGCGTTCATAGCTTATGCTATGTCAGGCTATCCTAATGAAAGAGATACTGTGGCCATAATACGCAGCTTGGTGAGGGGAGGTGCAGACATTGTTGAGATAGGCTTGCCCTTCTCAGATCCACTGGCAGACGGTCCAGTCATACAAAACGCAAGCTTTCAAGCACTGCAAAATGGAATGAATTTGGAAAGATTTCTAAAGATTGTAAAAATGATAAGAAAAGAAACTGATGTACCACTTGTCCTCATGACATATGCAAATCTTTTGTACAGCCAAGGATACGACAAGTTCATCTCCACCATAAAAAAGGCAGGAATCGATGGGATCATACTTCCAGACATGGCAATTGAGGAAGCAGATGAATACCTAAGGGTTGTTCGTAAAAACAAGATGGACGCCATATTTCTCATATCTCCAAACACACCAAAAGAAAGAATAAAGAGAATTGCAAGTGTATCATCGGGTTTTGTGTACCTTGTCTCTACATATGGTACTACAGGTGGAACGCAACAACAGTTCCAGCAATACACACTTGATGCTATAAAAAATGCAAAAAGAACACTTGGTGACAAGCTACCGCTGGGGGTTGGTTTTGGCGTCAATAATCCGGAACAGGCAAGATCCATTTTAAAGACAGGTGCAGATGCAATAATTGTTGCAAGTGAAATCTTACGGCTGATAGCAAAAACTCCACACGCTAAAGTGCACTCTAAAATTGTTTCTTTTGTAAAAAGTCTGAAAAAAACAACGATTTCAGAATAAGAAATAAAAATACCTCAAATCCATCATAGATATGCAGACGGAGACAAAATACATTTTTGTAACGGGCGGTGTCATGTCCGGGCTTGGAAAGGGAGTTGTCTCATCATCCATAGCAAAACTGCTCCAACTCTCAAACCAAAAGGTTTCCTGTGTTAAGATAGATCCATATCTGAATTATGATGCTGGAACCATGAATCCAATTGCACACGGCGAGGTGTTTGTTACAGATGACGGCGGGGAGTGTGATATGGATATTGGTAATTATGAACGATTTCTAAATCAAAACATACCTAAGACTCACAACATTACTACGGCTCAGATCTATTCAAGCGTCATAGAAGCAGAGAGGCGAGGCGAGTATCTTGGAGCGTGTGTTCAGATAATACCACATGTAACAGATGCAATAAAAGACAGGATCCGAAGTATCGCAAACAGCGAAAAACTAGATATTCTGGTAGTGGAATGCGGAGGCACAGTAGGAGACATTGAAAGTCTTCCATTTCTTGAGGCCTTGAGGCAGATGAGGCTAGAGGAGGGTTCAAGCAATGTAATTTTTGTACATGTAACGCTAGCTCCATCTCTTGATGTGGTGGGAGAACAGAAAACTAAGCCCACGCAGCACAGTGTTCAAGAATTGAGAAGGATAGGCATTCAGCCAGATTTGATGGCAGTAAGATGCAGTAGACCTCTCGAGACCTCTGCAAAAAGAAAGATTTCGTTGTTTTCAAACGTTTCTGAAAAGGACGTCTTCTCTTGCTATGACGCAGAATCCATACTTATGATACCTCAGATGCTATACGATCAAGGAATAGTAGATGTGATATTTAAGAAGTTTGGCAAGATAGGCCTTCTAAACACATCTGCCAACTGGGACAAGTGGAATGCCATTGTCAACTCGTTTATCAATTTGAAAGACCAGGTAAGAATTGCAATGGTTGGCAAATATGTCAAGCTGGCTGACAGCTATGTAAGTGTAAACCATGCACTAAAACATGCAGGTGCAAAAATAGGCAAGAATGTCATAATAGAGTGGATCGATTCGGAAGAGCTCAACGGTGACATAAACAGGCTCTCACAGTACCACGGAATTATTGTGCCGGGAGGATTCGGTGAGCGTGGAGCAGAGGGCATAATTAGAACAGCAAACTTTGCCAGAGAAAAAAACATACCGTATCTTGGCATCTGTTTTGGATTTCAGTTGGCTGCCGTTGCATTTGGACGCTATGTTTGTGGTTTAACAGATGCAAACTCTACAGAAATTAATCCAAATACAGAAAATCCAGTAATTGATCTTCTGCCAGAACAAAAGTTTGTTGAAAATAAGGGAGGTTCTCTCAGACTTGGAGCAAATGAGATCAAAATTGAAGATAATACACTTGGATTCAAACTGTACAAGTCAAATACCATTTTCAAAAGACACCGACACAGGTATGAGTTTAATCAAAAATATCTGGAGATATTTAGCACAAAGGGTCTTAGGTTCTCAGGATATAGTGACAACAAAAAGCGAATGGAGATTCTTGAGATACCAAATCACAAATTCTATCTGGGAGTACAATTTCATCCAGAGTTTAGCAGCAGGCCCGGATATCCCGAAGAATCATTTGAAGCCTTCATACAAGCATCTTCAACTGCTTGATTATTTGGGAACCTCGTAGATTCTCTGCCTAGTGTCTCTAAGTGAGACTCTTCTTTTCACATATCCTTTGTCAAG
>CAZMNT010000047.1:0-12272 GCA_964567715.1 uncultured Nitrosopumilaceae archaeon
AACAGGTTAGGATGTGAAGCTACTTGGGCCTGTGCTGATGGAATTGCGCTTGGCATGACTATAGTAATACTACTAGTAAGTAATATCGATAATAATGATAAACTGATCATTTTTGTTTCCAACTTATTTTCTTTCAATGCAACCCAAAAGACTATCTAACATCACGATTTAAAAATATTGTAATACGAGCAAAAACTTGTTCTAGAAATTTAAAATGAGTTCTTGATAAGAAAATTAGTGTTTTCCAATTGACCCGCGTACAAATATTTTTATAAAATTTCTATTTTTGGAAAATGGATTGTTTTCGATATAATCGCATAGAAACTATTAATGCAATAGATAGTCCAAATACGCCTAATGCTATCGGGCCAAACTCAGGTACTACAGATGCAACACTGTCAAGTTTTGATTGAATAGAATCAATCTCCGCCGATACGTCAGATACTGAAGTGTTATTTTTGATCATGCCACGTAAATCTTCTCGTATCATTTTTTCCAAGTCTAGGTCCAATGTTTGATTGCTTGCCGCTATAGGAGTCTCCAGATATTCAAAATTGTTGAGATATGCCTCTGTTACCAGGCTATATGCTTTATCGCTATTTCCCTGAGAGTATTCACTTTTTGCCTGATTGAGCAGATTCTTCACATTTGTAAGATAAACTGACATGTCAGTACTGTTTGATTCTTCCTCTTTACCTCCAAATGCTTCCTTTACCTTATCAGTCAACGGCTCAACATCTGTAGCTGGAACCTTTTTGTCATAAGCCGCAGCAAGGTCCGAGTATGCCTTGTCAATTGCTGCAACCTGATCTGGTGGCAGTTGTGACTTTATGTCGCTATACAACTCTTGCGAGTGCAACACAAATCTAGACCCCTCTTGGAAGGAAGACATTGAGGTTATTTTGCTGTCTGAAACGCTCTCGCCGTACTCTGCTATTGAATCCTCCAATAGTTGATTTATTATTACGATCTTGAATTGTATATTGTCTACAAGCGTTTTGCCAAGAACTGCAATCTTTGTGTTTTCAAGCATCTCTTTTGTGTCATTTAGATAGTTTTTTGCCGTTTGCGTGTCAGCACTGTTTTTTACCTCATCTCCAAGATTAGATAGCGTCTTCCGTAGTTGTTCACTTGATGCCAAGCTGTATTTGTCCAATTCGGGCTTCATAAAGGCATACAACTCATCACCGGGCACGCTTGCATGGGTTACAGCTAAATCCTTCTCATTTTGGTCAAGATTTGTAGTAGCAGCCTCTATATCCGCTATTGATTTTTCAAGTGCTACTGCAAAATTCTTCTGGTCCTCACCGGAAGTACTTTGTGCAAAAGCCGGTAAGAGTGACAGTGAGGATATGGAGGATAAGATCAATATTGTAACAGAAAGTAGTTTTGTTTTCATTTATTAGGCAAAGCTAAATTGATAATTTAAATCCAGTGCAGGTTTTACGATGTTATTACAAAATCTTGTAATATCAAAATCTACTTGAGCTCAACTATCACTGCGCCCTTTGATACATTGCGGAGCTCATCTTTTATGGCATTAACAATGATGGTAGAGGATGTAAGTCCTGAATAGTCGATTAATTTTAAATCTGTCACAAGATAGATCTGCGGTGCAATCTCCTTACTTTTTGAGGCTAGGAAGTCTCCAAGTTCTTCTATTAGTGAGAGCGTTCCGCCGTGTAACAGTTTGGCATTTTTTAAAGAGAGTTTCATCTTTCCATATCTGTCAAGAATTAGAACATGATGCTGTTTTCTTTTGGCAAGAAATTTTTTTTGCTCCATATGGCCTGTAAAGACAAAATAATTGTCAGTCTCAAAGCTGAGCTCAATCATCTCTTTTGGTATGTTGATTATCTCGCTTGCCCTATCAAGGGCCTCGTCCAGCGTAAACACGTTTTTAGAGTTTTGTGTGTTGTCATATTCTACATTTCCGGTAGCCGTAACACGCAGAATTGATCGTTCTGGGATGTACTCGCTGTTGATTACTACAGACTCTGGAACTGCTCCTTTTTCCACAATTATGGCGTGGATTTTTTTGTGCATGTTTGAGATTTGATCTTCGGTTGGGTTGCTTATTGTTTGCTCAATCTCTTCCTGGATCATAGATGAGGCAACCCCTATTGATGATATCACTTCGGCATGATCTGCTTTTTTGTAGGATATGCCAAGCTGTTTTGCAACAAATGGGACAAGTACTGATGCCCCTCCACCACCTCCAATTATGACTGCCTTCTGGTTGTCCATCTTGAACTCTTTAAGTATCCTGCTTACAACCTTTGTTATCTCAAATGATGAGGTCTGTATGACAGAGAGCGCTGCCTCGGTAGGAGACGTTCCAATTTTCTGTGCCAAGAGACTAAATGCAGTTTTTGCGGCCAACTTGTTGGCAAAGGCGTAATCGCCATGCTCTATCATCTCCAGCGCGTTTGCGGCGCATGTATTTGTGATTGCATATGTACCACTTTTGCATCGAATTGCTACATATTCCTCTTCGTCATTTGGTTTTGGCCTGATAAGCACCACTTGAGCTGACCTCAATTCCTCGGGGTCTGCATAACATGAATACTTTAGGCCTGCAATATGCGCACTGCGCGGGCCCACCTTCCAGATCCTGTTGTTTTTTAGCCGTATCATGCTTCCGCCTGCCACACCTATAACTCGGACATCCATGGACCTTATGCATGTGGGATGATCCTTTATTGTGACATATCGAACCTCGGGTTTGCCTGCTCGAATTGTACAGACATTGGTGCTGGTGCCTCCCACCTCGACAAATATCCCATTTGTAACTTTGAGGTAGAGCAGTGCGCCAGCCACGCTTGCGGCAGGCCCTGAAAGGACGGTAAGAATGGGCTTTGTCCTAAAGGTTTCCATGTCAGTTACACCGCCGTCTCCTTTCATTATCATAAGCGGTGAAGAAATTCCACTTTGGCGTATTGCCTTCTCTACAAAATCAGATACCTGAACAGTCTTTGGCATAACGCTTGCATTTACAGCTGCAGTAAGTGTCCGGATCTCAAGTCCGTAAATTCCAGATATCTCATGTGATGCTGTTGCAGGAATGTTTAGTGCATTTGCCATCTTCATCACAAATAATTCATTTGAAGGATCATCAACTGAAAACGCCTCTGTTGCAACAATTGCTGCAGCTCCTTCGTTGTGTAACTCGCTAATTGCATCCCTGACCTCTTGTTCTGAGATAAGATGTGATGTATCAAGAAACCGGTAAGAGGTTTTGAGCTCACTTTGAATGCTTGCCCCAGAGTTCTGGAGATTCGTTCTTTTTATAACGTTCTGTTTTTCAGGACCAACACCCATTCCGATTATTCCAACCTTGGAGACATCAGACTCTAAAAGGGCGTTGATTGCCTGAGTTGTGCTGTGTGCTATCAGTTCAATCTCGTCTAGTTGTATATCGGAAATCAAGACCAGTTTTTCAAGCGAGTTTACGATTCCTTTAGAGACTCCTGTATCGTCATCATGGGTTGTGGGAACGGTAGATTTTGCAATGATAGTACCATCAGATATATCAATGGCTACAGCTTTGGTAAAAGTTCCTCCGACGTCTATTCCTATTCTAACTCTCTTCTTCAATTTGCTCAACTTGTGATCTTGACTTGCGTAATTTTGTTATATGTTCTTCTTTTCGTGGTTTGATTACAAGAACATACAAGCCTGCAATCAGATAGACTCCAAGTAACACCATCTGCGCTATTACTGTTTCAAGCGTTGGATGTATTCCAGTCATTGTAGCCAGATTGATATCAAGCCTTGGGATAATTCCTATGAGGTTTGTTGTTGGTATCCAATCAAGTATCTGCATTTCTCGTACTGCATTACCAATAAATGCAATTGACAGATATCCACCAACACCCATGGTAAGCCCAAAGAGCCACTTGAGTGGAAGCCTTCTCCCAAGTCTTCGCATGATATAATACACTACAAACAGTCCAGCTATGCCTATGACAAACCCAAGTATCACATACGTCTCCATATATTTTGCAAATCCAAATAGTGCCTGATATAACAGGACCGTTTCAAATCCTTCCCTATATACAGTAAAAAACGAGAGTAGCGCAAATACTGTAACTCCGCCTGTAGCAGAAGCCTGCCAAACCTTTGCTTTGACAAACTCCATCCACTTTTTGGTCTCTATCTTGCTCAGTATCCAGAAGCTTACATAGAACAGCACCCCTGTTGCAGAAATGGCAGCAATAGCTTCAACCAATTCACGGTTAACGCCGGATATTTGGATCACGTACGAGGCCACAAACCATGTTGCCGCAGTTGCTCCAATAGCCGCCAGAGCTCCGTAATAGATATATGGTTTGAATTTAGTATTCCTAGACGCTTCAAGATAAGTGAGGATTGCACCAATGATCAATACGGATTCCAATCCTTCTCGAAATATCATCGACAGTGATGACGTGAATGCGATTCCAGGCGCCATTGTACCTGTTCCTGTCACTTGTCTTTCAGATTCGTCCAAGCTACGTTTTATCTCGATTGTCATTTGTTCGACTTTGCCATACTCTGCCCTGTTATTGATAAGGGTTCGAAGTTCAGAGAATTGAGTCTCGACTTGTACTGTAAAATCAGGATTTATGGTACGTAGTGGAATCTCGACCTGCTCGTACATGTCAAGATAGGCAGACCTTGCGGCAGTAAATGCTGCCTGGTAATTTCCTGTCCTGTAATAGTTGAGAACCAGTTGCAGTTTATTCCTGATAGAGTCTACGTTCTTCTCGACCTCCGTTTTCTGTGTTGCAGTAGCAGAGCCCATTGGGAGGTTTTTTTGTGTGCTACTTGCAGGTACAGTCTTTTGTACCTTTGAGACCATGGCTTCTGCCTTGTCAAGGTCTAACAAGATGGATGTTACTTTATCTTTTATCACTTGGGCAGGCGCATGTGATGAGATGAGGCTGCGCAGATTATCCCTCATGGTAATTTCCATATTACGGTCAAAGGCAGGGTCTACTGATCTCAAATCTGGCTCCAAATATTCAAAGTTATCCAGATATGCGGTAGTAGCAGTCTCTGCAGCAGCATTGTAGTTGCCAGTATCAATCTGAGATATCAGCTGTTTGTACAGGGCACGAATGTTGTCATAGAGGCTGCTTTTGGCATAATCTCCCTTTGTGCCAAGAAGGTTGTTTTGAATTCCAGTAATAGTATTTCCAACGGTTGCAAAGGAGGCTCTCTTTTGCATCTGGGATTTTAGTTGTGCAAAATACAGTTTGAGTTCAGAGTCTTGGTTTGAGTCAGATCCTTTCTTTGCTACATATGCTCTCTCGGTTTCTGTTACCAAGTAATTTGCAAAGTAGAAGAGTGGCTCGCTAGCAGTAGAGTTGGCATCCTGATATACTTGGTCTACGGCCGTTAACATGTACGATAGCATATTTGGGTCGTAGGATGTAGGTTCAGGAATCTGAACTAGCAAGGAATTGATATGATCAATTTTCTGCAACAGGGAGTCGCGTTGGCTTGGCTTAACGTCTGCCTGAAGGTCTACTAGTGTCAGATGTATATCGTTTACAATAGTTGGGTTTACTTCCCTTGTTGTCTGCATAGACTGGGCAAAAACATCCAAGGTCTCTCTTGAGTATGCCTTTGCATAATCATAATTTCCTGCCTGAATTGCTTGTGATGTGAGGTTTAATCCTGTTTTAACAAACTCCTTGTAGGCTGATAGCGCAGAGTTGACTTGAACTTGAGCGCTAGCCTCATGTAAAGAAATTGTAACAAATACAATTACTACAAGGGCGATAAAGCAGAGAGAACTCTTGATTCTCATGGTATACAACTCCGTGATTACGACTAACTTTATTTAAACGACCAAATCGTTCCAGAATTTTGTAACGAGAACGTCGTTTAAATAGTTAGGTTAGACTAATTTGAGAGAAAATGCTTCGAAGACTCTAGTCACCGAGATGAAAATGTACGACACGAAGCAAATGATACTTGTATGGCTTGCAGATTAGCAGTCAAGAGCCATCCTCTTCGCATTGATACGACATGCCAAGTCCATAGATCTTGCACGAGAGTTAAAGCTGCCTCTAAGTTCTGTCTACAAAAAGATATCAGATCTTAAGCATCTCTTGCTAATTGAATCAGTCGGGGAGAAAGATCATTTGCTGGAAAGAAGATAATCTATACCAAAGCAGGATAAGCAAGGCAGAGATCTTCATTAAAAAGGAACCGCAAATCAGCCTATATCCAAACTAAATTTTTATTTTGAAGTCATAGAATATGTTAATGTTTTGTTCACTAGTCTTAATAACAAATTTGTTTCTCATACAAGTCGTGCATATCATCCGCAGCAGTTCGACCCGTAAACTGCTAGTGCGTCTGTCCGCTGGATCATTAGCAAGGCAAGTCCTAGGTTTTCTATCCATCAAAGTTTGGAAATAATTGCGATTGGCATGACCGTCTGGTGGACTGCCTTGCTAATGATCTTTTCTAGGTCAAACCGTACGAGTTTGTTTGGACTCAAGAGAATATTTCAAGTTTTTAGAATTTGAAAGTAGAAGATACACAACTCTTAATTTGAAATAGATGAAATATCACGGCCATGTCTCAAGCAATTGAAACGATAACAAAGACAATGTGGGTTCTTGTTAGCTCAGTGCAAGATAACACAAGAGTGGAGGATTTGATCAGAATCACACCACAAGTGGTTCAATTGGTGGATGAGTGGCAGTCTGAAGGCAAATTCGTCTGGTCTGGACCTCTCAACGACAACAAGACAGGAATAGCAATATTTGAAGGGACAAGAAGAAGCAGACAGGTTTTATGATAAATACGACAAGATCTGCTCTGGAATATTAAATTCACATCTGTACCAGTGGGATGCGATGCCGCTTCTTTCTCTCTTTGAGAATCATTCAATTCCTGCATGATAAAAAGTACCCATTGTATACATGAAGTAAATGAAGATCTGAACTCACACCATCTTTTTTCTTCCTGTTATGCAACAAAAAGAATCATTAACTAAATTTGCTAAACTTCCTCAAACCTGATTTTAAAGACATGGTCGTATGGTAAGACAAGGTTAATGATTATCACTTGGTAACAAATCTTGGACAGTACCTAAGAAAAAATCTTAATTTGTTAGTGGTTTGTTGCATAACTAGCTGCTTGAGAAATTTATTAGTAATTTTTATTATCTTTCTAACAAATTAATGATCCTCATTCTAAATAGAGGAATGTAAAATTTGTTTAACACCCTTTCCCCTTAAATGTGATGGTCAGATAGGACTAGGATACTATCTTGTACTTTTCAATCCCGTTATATATGATTAAAACCATGATTTGTGAATGTTAGCCTTGATCTTGTTCTTTAGCTCATCAGTAATTTCTTCAGGCTTCATGCCATGATCTTTTGTCGCATGAGCCGCACATTGTGAAAGAATCTCATCTTCTGTCTTACCTTTTGCTGTAAAACCACACTTGAAACCTACATCTTTGCACTTGAATTTTAACATGATTATTTTTTAATTCTAGAATGTTATAAAGTTTGAGTGCTATAAGATCCCCTCTAGTACTTGATAATTTTTTGGTAGATGAACAAACTTTATTTGTTCAAGTTTTAATTCCTCACCTTCACTGTGGATAAAGACAGGTCAGTCCGAGACCGTTTTTCTCAACTACTGCCTTGTCTTTTGGCAAAGTCGCAACAAACCTCCAACCTTGCGAAATAAGTGTCTCCGCTTGGTCAAGATGTACAACCATCTGAGTTGGCTGTAAGCTGTATTTTGTCTTGTTTTTCTTGCTCTTCTTTTGTCACATTGTTGTTGTTTTGCATCTCAAGATCAAGCAGTTCTTCGCTTCGTCTGAAAGCTTGACGCATCTCTTCAATCAATGCATCAGGCAAGACCCCCTTGTTTGTTGTGTACTTGGATTCCATGCTTCCCTTGTGACCCATGAAGAAGACGCGAAAATCATGCGCAATCTTTCCCCTTGCTTCTGCCATGAGTAGCTGCGTGTCAAAGTTTGCTGTATTTGAGTACCACCGTCTCAGATCGGGGTCTTCAAGGGAAAAATGTACGAGGCAAATCAGCAAGGCGGGTCTAGTGGTGTTTCCACCAACAGATGATACCGACACTCTCCATTCTCAACCGGTCAGGGAGGCAGAAACCTATTGGAGTGGGATCAAAACTCCTTCCCAATTTTTTATTTGATTTGTGAGTGATAAAAGATGTAACATTATCTTACTTCCCGTTCTTGATAAGTAAATTATTCTATTTTCATGCATGGCAGATGACGGAACAGTCGTCTTTCTACTTCTATGGGCTATCATAGCAACGATAGGTATAATCATTCTAATTCGCAGAAACAAGATAACTTCACTTGATCTTACTTCCAAACTTGAAGCCAAGCAAACAAAAACATTCCAACTAGGGCAAAGTGTCATGAGGGGAGATATTAGCCAAATTCTAGGTACATTTTCAATGTTAAATGATTATGAAGAACTTATGCTTCTGTCTACAACTTCTAGGCAAGCATCATTAGACTTGCTTGGCATAAAAGAGGATACAGTAGATTTCATTGAAATAAAATCAGGCAATAATCTATCTGCCAAGGAACGAAAATTAAAGAAATTAGTTGATGCTGGCAAAGTTCGTTATCTAGTAAAGGATGCCAAATTACCCACTGAGTTCAAACTGGAAGATAGGCAGATGAGAAACAACAATCATTCTAATTTAACCCCCGAAACTTCGATGAGTTAATCTCCTCAGCCGTAATTTTCAGTACTTAGCTTTTCAGTACATCTTGTTATATTTATTGAAGAAACTACTACTGTGATAGACATGGGACACAGAGACGGCGACCCAGACAAGACTAAAGAGGAATACGACGCTGACAATCATGCTGATCAAGAGAATCCTAACAACGATGAGTATGATAAATAAGCCAGATTCCTAACCTTCCAACTTTTTTAGCAAGTTCTTTTATATTATTTCATGGAATGTATTTTTGCAGTCTATTGTGATACTGCAAGGGCATCAGATATTAAAATTCACAGGGTAAAATGCGGTGATCATAAAAAATTGGCTGGGCATGATTATGAATGGTTTTATGCACCAACTTATTCAAATGCCAAAATCATAGCAGAATTACTAAGCAAAGACAGACATCATAGATATTCAGACTGTCAGAATTGTAAACCAAATCAACCGTAACTTTACACCCAAAATCTGACCAGAAAAAACCAACCGCATCTTAGAATGAATCTAACAAGCATCTCCGGGAAGAGGATGGTATGTTGGAAGTTGTTCAAATATTTTTAGTATTTTACCATCTATTATTTTTTGTATTATAGGAAATCCATTACTATCAACATCCTCGATAATAATTTTATAAAATTCTTGGTTTGGATTTATTGTGTTATGTAATAAAAGATCATATGCATCTGTTCTGAATGTATTTAGACTAAAACCGATCATTACCATTCGAACAGATTTAAAATTGCTTTCGCCATATAACGGATAGACAGCAAATCCTTTGATTTTATTTCCTTCCATTATTACAGAATCTATTACAAAATCCCCGATCGTTCCCATATTTGTTAAATATGATTTCTGAATTATAAAAATAACTTCATGAAAGCAAATGATACGTTAATACTAAAAGACAAAAGCTTGGATTTACAATATAAACAAATTCAATATGATTTTGAAAATAAGAAGATCAGTGATTTCGAATATGTTACAAAATTAAAAGAATTGTATATTAGATTATTGGTTCATTTGGAAGATGTAAAAAATTATCATGATTCAGATCCTCGATTAATTTCAATTAAATCCTTAGAAGAACGTAATGAGCATGTGAAGAAAAAAATTAATCAAATTATTGATAAATACTACCCTCAAACAGAAGAACAAAAAAGACAAGAAGATGCAATACGAAAATTTGCAAATGATTTATCCAATGAAAGAGTTGATGACGTATTTACTTCAAATATCAATAATTTAAGACGATTCGGAGTAGAATTAACTAGTGGGGCATCTGAATATATTGAATTTGATAATCAAAACGCATCCTTAGGTTTTTCAAATACCGCATTTTCTATTTTGGAGGAATTAGTTATAAAAAATAAAACATTATTGAAAGAATGGGCTAACAAATACAAAGAAAATGAACGAGATTTCTATTTTTTCATTTATGATTTATCCTCACTCGCATATTTTTTAGACCAATTACCAGCCCAATTCCAAAAATTAAGGCAGCTAAATGGAAATTATGAAGACTTGTTACATGATAGAGTAATAGTACAACTTGCAGTTCAATACCATAGACAAGGAAATGCTATCGATTGTGAAATTCCAAATTTTAAAAAAAGAAGTCCGGATCTGCATGTAAACCAGCATGATCTAGAAGTGAAGAGCATAGTCTCAAGAGGAATAAATCACCCTGACCATTTTGTTAGATTTTCTGTGTTCGCAATAGGTTCGATGAAGCATGTGAACAAATTTTCTTGGAGCAAGACATGATTGCAATTGTTCCTTGGTCACAAATTATGACTAATACTCTAAAAACATACTACCAAGGAATGTTCAGTTACACACTACCGTCTTTTAAAGGAGGAAAGACAATACTTTTGTTAGAAGGAGAAAAGCCATTCGAAGATTTTTATCTTGAAATTCCATCGAAATCTATTTGCGATGATATTCGTGAATTTTCTGAATCAGGTTACAAGCGCATAAGTTCTTTATCCAATCTTGGTTCTATCAGAAGACGAGGTTTTTTCGTAACAAGAAGTAGCAATACTGCCCGTGGATTTGGAATGAGTTTTACATTTACATAATTATTTTGGTTCTATTCAATTTGTGTCAAACCACAGCGCTAGATAACAAATTCAAACTAAAGGTCCAAACCATGAACATCATTCTATAGATTTTACTTGAAAAATTCTAATTTCAATTGTCTTGAAAAAGAAACTCTATCCTTTGACACTTCAACTAGTCCGACATTACGCTGGATCCATCTGAACCATGCAAGTATGGTCTGTGTCCTACGGAATAGTGTGGAACCTGTTAAATCCGAATTTTCCTTCAAGATCTCCACAATTTCATTCTTGATAACTGGCTTGTTACGTTCTACACTAAGGTTTAGAAATATCTGGTTTATTACAGGAAATTCCAAAAGTAATTTGCTAAAGTATTTCATTCTAACCTCAGTAGGTAACTGAATGTATTGTTTACCCTTGTCGGTGAGAGAGTAGTGATTTCTATTCAGTTCTACCAATCCTAGTATTTCTGCTGCCTCTCTGTAATACGAACTTTGTCTTTTAGCAAATTGAAAATATGCAGCCATTTTATCAGCAGTATCTATTCCCTCTGCCACTCGGAAAGGTAATTCTACAATTTTATCAAGATCATCTGCTTGTGGAATACGAATCTTTTCTGTATCAGGAGTTACCTGTTGGTACTCTTTGATCTTTAATGGTTTGTAAACTATGTTATACTTTCCACTTCTAACAAAGTTTATTGAATCATAACGTAGTGGATACTGAAAATCATACTCGTAAAAGAGATAAGCTTGTTCCTGAGGCTCATAACAAAAGAAAATATTTCTTACAGATTTTTTATCTGTATGCACTGTTCTGTATGGATAATAGAGTTGGCGTACGATAAATGTTGTAGGAGTCCCTAGTTTAGCTTCAACTAAAACAATCTGCTCGACATTTTCATAGCTCCCATCAATCTCTATTTGTGCACCATTGACAGTTAGATTGTTTCTACCAACTGAAAAATCAAATTCTGGTGTGGTTCTCCTTCCACGAAATGCACTAAATAGATTCTTGACACCAGAAAAACGCCCTAAAAGTCCGGTAGCGTATGCATAGTCCAAGTAAACTGATTCACTTTGTACTCCTTCAGCTGATGTAGGAAATGGATTTTCAGTAAGATGTTTTTCAGGTGTAAAATCCAAAGGTTCTAGAGCATGATAGCCTTTGCCTTGTAGTAGTGCATATGAATGACGGTCTACTGGTAAGATAAATACGCCATTTTTCTTGAAAATGGAAGGTAAATCTTCAGCTTGGTCTATCTTTGCCATTAGTCTTGGCTCTTCATGTGTTATTTCTTTAATCTCTTTACTTTGAACTAAATTCACACCTTTGCCAAGGTCAAGATTTAGTCTTGATACTATATCAGACCATTTCTCTAGTTTTCTTTTTTCTTGTGTTTTTTTGAGTTGTACGGTTTCTTTTCTTACCAAGTTGGAGATCTAATAATCAAATTCCTGTTAATAAGGGTGGATAAGGT
>CAZMNT010000048.1:0-12079 GCA_964567715.1 uncultured Nitrosopumilaceae archaeon
GGCTCGCTTGATTCCAAATGAAATTACAAAATTCTCTATACCCGATGTGATTCAGGTGGATGCTGCAATAAATCCAGGAAACTCTGGAGGACCACTCCTAGACTTGCAGGGCAAGGTTGTAGGAATCAACACAGCAATCAAGACAAGTACTGGCGATTTTTCAGGGGTTGGATTTGCTATTCCGTCTAACACTATCGCAAAAATAGTGCCAATTTTAATCAAAAACAGCACATACCAGCATGCCTATCTTGGAATAGCAGGAAGAACTCTAGATCCTGACGTTTCATTGGCCAATGGCCTACCACGAAACTTCAAGGGCGTGATGATTGAAAATGTTGTAAAAGGCGGCCCTGCTGACAAAGCAGGCTTAGTGGCAGCAACACTTGACAACAACAACATTCCTCGCGGCGGTGACATAATAACCGCAATTGATAGTTATCCCATTAAGACAATTGATGATGTCATATCATACCTAGAAGATCAAAAGGTTGTGGGCGATAAGGTAATACTTACTGTTGACAGGCAAGGCAAGTACAGCGATGTTACTGTTACACTAGGAGCAAGGCCCACATCATCTCAATGAATCAAACATAACTCTGACTAATCCTGAAATTCCATAAATTATCAGTTGCCTTTTTAATTCCAATCCGGGGTCTTGACTCGATCATGTATTTTTTCACATCAACACCGTTTGTGATGTACAATTTTGAAATTTTTGTCAGATCTTCGCCATACTGATCCTTTGTTATTTGGAGAGCCTGAGTCAGTTTTGCAGGACCGTTTGTAAGATTTGAGATTATGTCTGTTTTGCGTTGTTTTATCATAAAGTCAATCCCAGCTTTTGGCACCAAGGCCCGTATTAGTACTGCCCCTGCATCGGATTCTTCATTCCTTGCGACGGCATTTACGCAGTAATGCATCCCATAGGTAAAATAGACATAGGCCTTGCCCACATCACCAAACATTGCCTTGTTCCTTTCGGTCTTGCCTCCAAAAGAATGGCTTGCAGGATCGTCCTTGTACTGATACGCCTCGGTCTCAGAAATAATTCCAGATATCATAATTCCATCTACTCTGCGAACCAATGTTTTGCCCAGAAGGTCTTTTGCCACATCCACAGTATTCCTGCTGTAAAACGAGCGTGAAAGAAGAGTCATTCACTGAGCTGTATTTGAATTCCCTTTTTTATCTTGTTAACAATATCGCTTAGTGTTTTCAAGTCATCCTTTAAGACTTGGCCCAGATCTGGGTTGTATATTACCGCTGCTGGATGCACTGTAACGAAATACAGTTGGTTGTTTTTTTTGATCAATTTGCCCCTGTTCTTGGTTATTGCACTTCCATCTAGCAGCGAGCCGTATGCAGTATTGCCCAAGATACAGATTATTTTGGGCCGAATAATTTCAAGTTCTTTTTGAAGGTAAATCTTGCAAGAATCCAGCTCTTCCTTGTTTGGCCTTCTGTTGTTTGGCGGTCTGCATTTTACCACGTTTGTGATGTAAACGTTACTACGTGCAAATCCTGCATAGTCTAATGCATCTGAGAGTATCTTGCCTGCCGTACCCACAAAGGGAGCTCCTTGAAGATCCTCGTTTCGCCCTGGCGCCTCACCTATGAATACTACATCAGTCTCTTTGCGTCCAGAGCCAGGCACCGCATTTGTTCTTGTTTTTGAGAGATCACATCTGGTGCATAAAATGACAGATTTTCTTAAAGCGTCAAGCTCGTCAGACATTTTAGTTTCCTATGCTCTTTATGGTAGCTATTCCCCTAATATGAGGACCTCCATTTCCCATCCTCATTATCTGCATCGGATCTCCCTTGCCACAGTTTGTTATTGGACGTACTGTGAAATCTTTTCCTCTTGCATCAATTGAGTTGAAAAATTCCGGTGCATTGCCCATTACGATGATGTCTCTAAGTAACTCCTTACATTCCCCATTCTCAATTTTTTGTGCGTACTGACATGAGATGCTCCAGTTGTATCGCATCATATCTATTGACGGAACCTTCATGTCACAAATCAGATATCCAGACTTGACATCCTTTATCATCTCTTCCGGGTCCCAGCTACCTGATCCTATACAGGTACATGCCATCCGAATCAGCGGCATAAACGAATATCCTGCAGAACGCATTGCAGAGTTTGGCGTAGTATCAAAAATAGTGGCAGTTTCCCTGCTCTGCATATGGCCAACAAGAATACCATCTTCTACAAGTGATTTTCTAGACGCTGGCACTCCCTCGTCGTCATACTTGTAACAACCAAGGCTGGATTTGATAGTCGGGTCGTCAATTACCTCAAGCTCTGCAGATCCTATCTTTGTTCCAAGTTTTCCTGCCCACCATGCACCACCTGCCCATGCCATTTCTTTTCCAAGCACTCTGTCTGCTTCAGATGGGTGACCAAGAATTTCATGTGTTAATAGTGCAACAAAGTCTGGATTCATGACAACTGTGCCTTTTTCTTCTTTTGCAGGCTTTGCATCGAGTAATTTATCGGCTTTTTCAGATATGGATTCCGCCCTTTTTAACACGCCATTCTGACCTGTAATCATCTCGAGTCCTCCACGACCTCCCTCTGTAGCACTTACAGTTTCAGAGAGCCCTGATTCATTGGCGGTAGCAGATAAGTTAGCTATGGTATCGTTAAATATCTGAGTAATTTTTGCACCGTCGCTATTAACAAAATATTTGTGAAATTCGTCATGATGCATGAAGATTGACGATTTGTGGATTCTTTTTCTTGTTCTAATGATTTTATCACAGTCAAGGGCCAAACTGATCATTTCTTCAGTACTGGGCTTTTTGATGATACCTTGAACTATTCTATCTGTGAATGCTTTAGACTTGGCAAGTTTTACCTTCTGCTTCTTTGTTTGTGAATAATAAAGGGCACTTTTTACAGCATCAATTATACCGTCTTTTAATTCATCAAATGCTTTTGGTTCTGATACAGAATAAAATCCCCATGCCCCCTCTACAAGGATACGTATTCCCAGTCCATTCTCTGATTTTGAAGCAGTGTGTTCCACTTCTCCGTTTTCAAGAAAAAAACCATTGCTAGTGGTAACCTCTGCCCTGGCGTCACAGTACCTTGCCCCGTTTTGGAGTGCAAATTGTACTACCTTATCTGCAATGTCTTCTAGCACACCACAATTCCAGTCTGCAACTATTTTATCTTATACTGGAGTTCTTGAAGATTCGTTTTTCTGTATAGTAAATGAAAATATCGAACCCTTGTTTAGTTCGCTTGTAACCCATATCCTTCCACCATGAACATCAATGATTCCCTTGCATATTGACAACCCCAGACCACTTCCACTGGATTCTCGGGTGTACGATGTATCTACTTGATAGAATTTCTTGAATACTTTGTCAATCACCTCGTGGGGAATCCCTTTGCCATTATCTTTTACAGATACAACTATCTCATCTGGATTATCCTCAACTGAAACTTCGATCTTTCCTGTATTGGGCAATGTAGCTTTGAGGCTATTTTTAATGAGGTTGGTGAGGACCTGGACTATTCTATCTTCATCATAGTTAGCATAGATATCCCTGTCTAGACTTTGGGTAAGAGTTATCTTGTCTGCCGTAGCCTGCGGCTGCATAGCTACTATAGCGCTCTTCAGTGTTTTTCTTAGGTTATAATTTGATTTTTTGATTCTGAGTTGTCCCAGTTCCAACTTTTGCACATCAAGTAGATCAGATATTAGCTGCAGTAAAGACGATGCACTTGATCGGATGACTTCAATTCTTTCTTTTTGATTTTTATTCAAGGTTCCCAGATGTTCCCCCAATAGTATGTCAGAGTAGCCCTGTATTGGAACCAGCGGGGTTTTTAGTTCGTGTGTTATCATGGCAAGAAATTCATCTTTTGCTATCTCTACTTTTTTGGCATCCTCTTCTTTCTTTTGGATTGTGCTCGATAAGGAGTTGATAGTATTTGCAAGTTCGCCTATCTCATCGTTGGAAGTATAGTTTATACGGTCTCCATAGATTCCTTCCCTTACCCTAACAATTGCGTCTGTAAGCAGTTTCAATGGGCTCAGGGATCTTTTTATTGAAAACAAGACCACTGCAAATACCACTATATCTGCAATTATCAACCCTTGAACTATTGTCACGTTTTGATTTAATTTAGAATCGATTAGCTTGTTCCATTCATCCACAAACTGAGAAGTGATTCCAAGCAGGTCTGCTCTTTGAATATCAAGTTGTTTTAGTGCCAATCCAAATTCCTTTGAGATTAAGGTATTGTTTTCCACAAATTCTAGCTTGGCTTTTTCTGCTTCCCACAGAGGGTCAATGCCCCTCAATGAATCAGAGTTATCTCTTGGAATTTGTTCCAAATTTTCTTGCACCATACCATATTGAGCATATTCTGTGCCATCTAGTGGAGCCCCCTCGAGAAGTTTTAGATAGCCATCGTAGATGACTCTGTCTCTTTTGAGCGAGTTTGTGGCATTACTTCCTTCCCCTATTGAGATTAAGAGTATATTCTGGCCGATGTCTTGCGCAAGATCAACCATTTGTGCCGCAATTATCTTGTGTCTATTGTAATTCCTATCCAGCGGGGCCAAATCGTTTACAATGCCGTTTGTTAATGAAATCAAGTCACCATTTTTCCCCAGAATGTAGCTTAGTGTGTTCTTGACTTTTGGATCAAAAACAGATTCTTGACGAATTTTTTCTGTGTCTTGCTTGTAAACTTGCCATGATTTGCCGAGTTGGTCATATATTGGACGTAACTCAGACGGTATGGCAACCACGTTAGTCCCTTGAAATGCACCTCCGGTTCCCAGCACAGCATAAGTAGTTTCAAAGTCCTTGATCTCATCAACAAGTGTTTGTCTATCCGTTTCATTTCCGCTTGCTATAGAATTAGCAGTGCCTGAGATTCTTTCTACAAAGACTCTAAGATTGCTTGCATCACTGATCGAGTGAAGCACGGCCAAATTTTCTTGCGAGATAGAGAGTAGGAGAAATAGGTTAATTGCAGAAACACCAATTATTACCCCAAGTAGCAGGTATGTTTTCTGCGTGATCTTCAATTGATAAGAAAACAAAAGGCAAGCCTATAAAAGCTTGTATAAAATAGATACGGTAACTAGTTAAAATGTCTGACGAATTTCTAAAAGTTGCAAGACAGGAAATCCAGTCAGAGCTAAACAAATTGGAACAAATTGTACTGCAATGCGATAATGACGAGCATATTTTTAAAAACTTACAGAGTATCAGAGATCATCTTCATAAAATCAAAGGACTGGCTCCAATGATAGGAGAAGAAAAAGTGGCTGAGATTGCAAAAACTATCGATACCATATTGAAACACATAGCAAACAATGGGGCGTTATCTGGTTCTGGTCATGCTATGACCAGAACGACACAAGATATGAAAAAAATTTTTCATGGCTTGAAAGACTACGACATGAATGATTTAAAAAAAATGATACATGATAAATTCCCTCAAGTTCCTGACTTGTAAGCGGCTTTTGACTTTAAATACCTAGAATGTTGAGATGTAAGAATTGGCAAGAATAATGATAGCAGACGATTCAGATGCAATAAGGATGGTGCTCAGAGATATCATAGCCATAGGAAAACATGAATGTGTAGCAGAGACAGCAAACGGACTGGAGACAATTGAGCAGTTTAGAAAAATAGAACCCGATCTAGTACTCCTAGATATGGCAATGCCAAAAAAAGACGGTCTTGCCGTACTAAAAGAGATGATGCTCATCAAGCCCAACGCCAAAGTAATTATGATTACTGCCACCGACAATCAATCGGTCATAAAGCAATGCATTACTGAAGGAGCTTCAGCGTACATACTAAAGCCATTTAATTTCGCAGGCGTGCTAGATAAGATAACGCAAGTACTCAGTTCATAGGCATTACGTAACTTTCTCTGATTTGTATTTGATACAAGTTTTTGCCTAAAATACAGTTATGATTAAAAGGTGCAAGATAACTTGATTAGATAATGGAGAAGATAGTAGTAGATACAAGCATCATAATAGATGGAGAAATAACCAAACTAATCGAGTCAGGAATTCTTAAAGACTGTGAGATAATCATACCGGTTGCTGTCCTAGATGAGCTCCAAGCCCAAGCCTCACAAAGCAAGGACTATGGATTTGTCGGCCTAGAAGAGATAAAGAAGATTCGCGAGTTGACTCAGAAAAACAACATCACAATTAGGTTCGAAGGTGAACGTCCAAGTATGGACGACATAAAATTAGCAAGACATGGTAGAATAGATGCCATAATAAAAGACATTGCAAAAAAAAATTCTGCTACCTTTTACACAGCAGATTATGTTCAAGCTCTAGTTGCACAAGCTGAGGGCATCAAGACAAGCTATTCAAAACCTCAAGTAAAAACACTGGACTTGGAGTTTGAAAAATACTTTAATGATCAGACAATGAGCGTGCATCTAAAAGAGGGAACAAAGCCTCTTGCCAAGCGCGGAAAACCCGGTGCCTTTTCTTTAGTAGAACTGGATGACAAGATACTTGAGAAAGAGTATTTGGAGGGTATTACCACAGAGATTTTAGAGTCTTCAAGAGTCAACCAGAGCGGAGTCATTGAAATTTCAAAACCCGGCGCGTTAGTAGTCCAGTTTCGAGACTTTAGGATAGTTATAACACATAGGCCGTTTTCTGACAGTTATGAAATTACCATAACGCATCCACTAGTCAAGTTGTCACTTGAACAGTACAACATATCAGAAAAGTTAATGCAGAGGTTATCTGAAAGTGCGGAAGGCATACTTGTCGCGGGGGCGCCAGGCTCCGGCAAGAGTACTCTAGCGTCAAGCCTTGCAGACTTTTATTCCAAAAAAGGCAAGATAGTCAAAACATTTGAGTCGCCAAGAGATCTTCAGGTGGACGAAAAAGTTACCCAGTATACACATCTTGACGGAAGTTTTGAGAACGCTGCTGACATTTTGTTGCTTGTCAGGCCTGACTATACCATATTTGATGAAGTAAGAAGATACCAGGATTTTCGAGTCTTTTCGGATTTGAGATTGGCAGGCGTTGGCATGGTGGGCGTGGTGCACGCAAATGCACCGCTTGATGCAATTCAGCGGTTCATAGGCAAGGTAGAGCTTGGCATGATTCCACATATCTTGGATACTGTCGTATTTGTTAAAGGGGGTCAGATCTCCAAGGTATACGAGATTGAATTCAAGGTCAAGGTTCCAACAGGCATGACAGAGCAAGACCTGGCAAGACCTGTGATAGAGGTGAGGAACTTTGAGAGCCACACTCTGGAATATGAGATCTATACTTATGGCGAAGAAAACATCGTAATACCTATATCAAAAGAAGCAAAAAGCGGCGGAGTTGAAAGACTGGCAGAATCAAAGATAAAAGACATGATAAGACGATTTGACCCAGATGCTGAGATCGAGATTCTTTCAAACAACAGTATTCGAATAAGGGTAGACAAAGATTCCATACCCTCAATGATTGGTCGCGGTGGGTCAACAATTAACGAGCTTGAAAAAAGCCTAGGCGTGCACATAGATGTAGAACCAAAGATATCATCAGACAGAGAAGGCGAATGGTTTGAGATGTCCGAGTCTGGAAATAATCTCATATTTGAAGTAGACGCAGACAAGTCTGGGATGGATGCAGATGTCTATGTCAGAGACAAACACTTGTTGTCTACAAGGATAGGAAAAAAGGGAAGTATAATCATAGCCAAGAGGTCAAGTTCTGGAAAGCGAATAATTAATGCAGTCATGTCAAAGGATGACATAAAGATAGTTGTGCACTAGTCACTGAAAGTCCTCAAGAATTTTTGGGTTTTCCTTTAGATATGTTATGAACTTTCTAAGCTGCCGTATGGTTTGATGATTCAAGTGGTGTTCAATTCCTTCTGTGTCCTGGTTTGCTATCTCGTGACTAATGCCTAGAATTCTTCAAGATGCTAGGGCCCCGTGTTTTTGTCTGATGGCATCTGCAACCGTATTTGCCTTTTGGAGTCAGTTTTATTCCCTTGTACTTTTCATATTCCAAGTATCCGTTTTCATCAAGTCTTTGAAGCATCTTGGTAACAGTGGCGAACGGCTCGAGTCTATCAAGGAGGCACACAAATCAACCAAAGGAAGATATTTCAAGATATCTAAATGTCAGCGCCCCCACGCTTCTCCTTCATATATATGAGAAAATACACCCAAAGTAATATAACCTGATCTGTTGATCAGAAATCTTTACCTTATTGTAATTGATCTTTTGCATGGACTCTTAACTAGAAATCTCAAAACTTGAGACACGTTATGGATGAGGGACTTAGGAAGAATATTCATAAAATTAAAAAAATGAGAGAATCCATCAAAAGACGTGCTGAGATTTATTCAACTCTTGGAACCCTTGATGATAGGGGGACTGCACGTGCACTAGGTTCTCTTCAACGTGCACCAGCTCCAGGCAAGAAGATCCAAAAGATAGGGTTCATCCTCTTGCTTTCGCCTGATCCGCTTACCACTCCTATTGGCATCCCAATGATAATAGCTGGCAAGTATTTGGACAGAGTTTACAATGGATCTACAATCAAAGACATCGGACACGAAACAAGGAATTTTGCAAGTAGCGTCTCAGATTTTAAGGACAAGATAAGATAGCCAAATTCTATAATTTTCCTATTGGTTTTTAACTAGATGTAGAGTCATAACCTTTTGTGGCAACAAGAGGCCAGATATTAATTCCATTAGCCATCACGGCAGCAATAGTTGGCATTGTTGGAGTGCTCACAATCCCCGCAGACTCCAAGCTTGCTGAGGTCAAGTTTCCAAAAGGTACCATAAAGATAGACACTGTTACTCTGGCTGTTCAGATTGCTGAAACAGATGCCCAGAGAGCCAGAGGTCTGATGTTTCAAGATCCTCTTCCGTACAAACAAGGAATGATCTTTGTCATGGATCAAGAACAAGTCATTCCCATATGGATGCTAAACATGCAGTTTCCACTGGACATAATTTGGTTTGACAGTGATGGAAATGTAGTACATATAGCAAAGTATGTGCAACCATGCAAGTCGGCTCTTGAAACAGCTACATGTACTGTGGATAATGGCGGGGGCAAGCTTGCAAAATATGTACTTGAGGTTACTGCAGGCTTTGTCAACAAATACAACGTTACAACAAGTTCCAAGCTACAAATAATATCTATTTGACCTTATTTTTCTGGATTGCCTGTTGCAATTCGTTTAATGCATTACGGACCTCATCTACAGCTGCTTCATCTTCCAGCGTACTTGTATCACCAATCTTTTCATTGATTGCCACAGATTTTAGCAATCTACGCATTATCTTTCCACTCCTTGTCTTAGGTATTTTTGATACCACATACAGTTGGTCAGGGGTTGCTATTGGGCCCACTACCTTGCGTATGTGCTGAATTAGTTCTTCTTCTAATGGCTTGCAGGATATGATTCCTTCCTTTAGAACCAAGAATGCAATTATTGACTCACCTTTTACCTCATGCGGTATTCCACAGACTGCAGCCTCTGCCACTGATTTGTGCGATACAAAGCCGCTTTCAATCTCTGCAGTTCCAAGCCTATGCCCTGCCACCTTTAGAACGTCATCTGCCCTACCTAACATCCAAAAGTAGCCATCCTTGTCCTTAATGGCATAGTCCCCAGGATAATACATGTTCTTGTATTTTGACCAGTAAACAGTTTTGTACTTTTCATCATCACCCCACATGGAAAGAAGCATACCTGGCCACGGTGACTTTACAACAAGATATCCCTTTTTGTCAGGCGGAAGCTCGTTGCCGTTTTCATCAACCACTGCTATGTTTATTCCCGGAAGTTGCCTTGTTGCAGAGCCTGGCTTCAGTGGAATGGTTTCAAGTCCCGGAACAGGCGAGATCAATGCTCCACCGGTTTCTGTCTGCCACCACGTATCCACTATTGGGCACCTTTCTTTCCCAATTACTCTAAAGTACCATCGCCATACTTCCGGGTTTATCGGCTCGCCTACAGTACCAAGCAGTCGCAAGCTTGAAAGATCTTTTGAGTTTGGAAGCGCATCTCCATATTTCATGAACATGCGTAGTGCAGTTGGAGTCGTATAAAGAATCGTAATTTTGTATCGTTCAACCATCTCCCAAATTCTTTCTGGTGTTGGAAAGACCAGCGCTCCCTCATACATGACCTGTGTTGTTCCATGCATTAGCGGTCCGTATACCACATAGCTATGTCCCGTTACCCATCCAATGTCAGCGGTACAAAAATAGACATCAGATTCCCTGATGTCAAAGATCCACTGAAACGTGCTGTAAAGATGCACAAGATAGCCACCAGTCCCATGCAATACTCCTTTTGGTTTTCCTGTCGTTCCAGATGTATACAGGATGTACAGTGGATGTGTGCTGTCAAGTCTTTCAGGTTCGCAGTGCTCTGATGCACTGTTTACAAGCTCGGCCCATCGCCTGTCTTTTGGCCCCATGGATACAGGAATCTTGGCATGCTCGTACACCAGAATGTTCTCTACAAAATCAAGATCAGAGACTGCCTTGTCTATGATCTCCTTTAGTTTTACTATTTCGCCCCTTCTAAAGCCACCATCTGCCGTAATTACGACCTTTGATTTAGAGTCAATTACCCTGTCACGTATAGACTGGGAACTAAAACCTGAAAAGATTACCGTGTGAATTGCACCAATCCTAGCACACGCAAGCAATGAGACAACCAATTCTGGAATCATTGGCAGGTATACCGTAACCCTGTCTCCCTTTCTTACTCCAAGAGATTTGAGAGTATTGGCCACTTTGCAAACGTAGTTTAGCAGTTCATGATACGTCAGAGAACGCCTCTTGCCATCCTCGCCTTCCCACAGTATGGCAACCTTCTTGCCGTTCTTTTGAGAAATCACATCAAGTGTGTTGTATGAGGCATTTATCTTGCCGTTTACAAACCACCTTGCAAACGGAGGGTTCCATTCCAGCGTTTTGCTCCACTTTTCAAACCAATGAAGGTTCTTTGCCTGCTCATCCCAGAATTTTATATAGTCTTCGCTAGCCCTTTGTCTTGTCAAGACATCATTGTTACCAAGGCCTACGGTATACGAAACATCCAACAAAAATAGTGTGTAATATCATCAAAAAAATGTTCCCTCAAAAGGCTGGTGGAGCGAATCTCCCCAACCCACCAGACACTTAAGAAGAGGATATTCTCTTAAGCCAGTCTGAATCTTGAGGTTCTTCCTCACCATCGGCTCCAATAGCAACTGGTTTTGGGGTTGATGTTGGGGGATTACTATTACCAACTGCCACTCCGGCTGATATTGGCGTCTTGGGTTGGGAAGAAGTGGTTTCTACCTTGCCTAGGTAAGAAACGGCGGCTGAATGAACGTCCTGTTTTGGATTCTCTGTTCGCTCCATGGTATCAACTGAAAGATCGTTGATGCGACGTTGGATGTTTACTATCTCTGCCTTTTCATGCTCGATGTGCTCGATGATCTCGACCGTGTGAGTTTTGACTGACTCGTACTTGGCATCAGAAATCTCATTGCTTTTGTTTTGTAACTTGGCATCAAATCTCAGCATTCTGATTGACTTGAGCTGATTGTCAAGATCTGCCAGTCTCTGCTCTAGTTTTTCTTTTATCCTTTTCTCGGTCTCATCCAGAGTTAGTAATTTCATCTTGTACTTCTCGTGGATCAATTCAGCGTCCTCCTTCATGTCATCGTTTTCAGATACGATGTCTATTAGCGCATGAATTCGGCGCAATGTAAGGCTCTTCTCTCGCAACAATCTCTGGGCATCTAATCTCCACCTAGGAATGAAGATTACAAATTGCCCCTGAACTACCAGTTGCTCGAAAGGAATTTGCTTCAGTCCTTCGGAACCACAATCGACACCTACAGTCTGTACACTTCCGTCAATGTCGGTTATAGTTCCTATGACCTTGCCAATGTATGTGCCATACATGTCCTTAACTTGTTTGCCAATAAACTCGACATCTTCTTTGCTCATTGGTAAGACGTCATATTTTTAATATAACCAGCAAAGTGTTAACAAGGTTTCAAATTTTTGTAAGATCATTTTAGCTAAGT
>CAZMNT010000049.1:0-11332 GCA_964567715.1 uncultured Nitrosopumilaceae archaeon
ATATTATAAGGTCAATTTCTTTTATCCTATTGGTATATGGCACAATTGAGACCATAATGTCCTATATGGAGAACAGGAAGACTAGCACTATCTTTGTTGCTGCAGGCCTAGGATTGCTTGCCTTGGGAGAATTCCTAGGTTGGTATTCTGTCCTATTTCCAAAGTCGATACTCTACCTCGTCTCACTTTCCACAAAGATAGCAGGTCTTGGTGCACTGTTTATTCCAATCTCACAGGTTCCATTGAGAGGAGGCGTAAAGCTTGGCGGCAACATATAGAACCCACATGAGCATCATAGGGGACATACTTGCCACTACGAGGGATGAGGCTCCAGATGAGAGCGGTGCAAGCGTAACCTATCTTATCCGAAAAGCCAATGTCTCATATGGAAGACTGGCAAAGATACTGGAAACATTGGTACAGCAAGGGCTACTTGAGCAGAGTACGTCAGATAGGGCATGTAGGTACAAGATCAGTCCCAGAGGCAGAGAGTTTTTACAAGCCTACCGCGGTTTTAGGGAATTTGCAGATTCGTTTGGATTAAGAATTTAATCAGATTCGGTTTCATCACTGTCATATTCGTCCTCTGCGTCATCTTCAAACTCGTCTTCAAAATCGTTTACATAGTCATCAGACATAAGCATCAGAGAAAATATTTTCCTATAAAAGAGTTACAAGGAGAATTCATTATTTGCAAATTACATCACGCAGGTGCTACCCAGCCACCGCATGAAACACAGATGTCCATTCCATCTTCATTGACATATGTTTCTCCGCCTGGGGGACACTGACATTGAGGTATTTCCTCTTCCATGTAAGATATACATGATTCTTCCTTATATCGTTTCTACAACAAGAGATAATTGTCATCTACATATCATGTAGATATCATGATTGTATTCTGTGACCAGAAAGGGATCACTGCAGCATTTGAAGCAGTCAGAAATGGGGGTATCGTGGTTTTTCCAACAGATACAGTATATGGAATAGGATGTGATCCATTTAATGAAAAGGCAGTAAAAACGATTTATACAATCAAGGGACGGAAAGGAACAAAGCAACTTCCAGTACTTGGATCATCAATCTCTGACATGTCAAAGATTGCAGTTTTTGATGAATTGTCAACCAGATTTGCATCAAAGTTCTGGCCTGGGCCTTTGACATTGATTCTTCCTGTAAAAGAGGAAAAAATTGCAAAATCTCTTGGCCTTGACAAAAAGATAGCTGTACGCATACCAAATCATCCTTGCGTCTTGGAGCTTCTCAAAAAATGTAAATTTCTTGTTGGCACAAGCGCAAATCCCTCAGGTCAACGTCCGGCTGCAAGTGTTGCAGAAATAATAGAAAAATTAGAAGGATATGATATCCTCCTAGACGGCGGGAGCATACCAAATCCTGTCGAGTCTACAATTGTAGAGGTGGCAGGGGGCAGACCACGCGTTGTGCGCAAGGGAAAGATTAGCAAAGAGGAGATACTGGCACTAGTTTGAACCTGATTGTAACATGCAGCCGTCACCTCGAAGAAGAGGCGTCAACAGAGATTCTAAAAACTCTCATGTCATTTGGCGATTCTAATGCCAAAGCGGGACATGGCAGATTTTCTGGCATAGTTGTAGTGGACACATCTCTAGATCCTTTTGAGGTAGTAAACAAGATCAAGACAAAGATTCTTGACGAGTCTTGGAGTATCAGATATTGTCACAGATTCATTCCCATCGAGGAGTCAGCTAAAGCTACGCTGGATGAAATAGTAACGGCAGTACAAAAACATGTTAGCAAGATGCAGCAAAATGATTCTTATCGAATTACAATTGAAAAGAGAGGATCTGAATTGTCTACTGCAGAACTAATCGACTCCATTGCCAAGATTATAAAAAACAAGGTATCTCTTGAAAAATATGATTGGAAAATAGTGGTTGAGATTCTTGGGGATATTGCAGGCATCTCCATAGTAAAGGAAGATGACATTGTAAGCACCTTAAAACTAAAGCGCGATTTAATGGAGTAGGACGGCAGATCTCTCAACGAGTAGATCCTCAAGCGGTTCTTTTGAGAGAACACAGTCAAGTTCTTTTTTTGTTATTCCAAATTGTTTTTTTATGAAGTTGACATTATTGGGAAATGGCATGATGGGTTTTATGATATAATCAATATCGGAGACAAACTTGTCAATTTGGGATTTTTTTCCCATGACGATCAGGATAGAGTCTTCGTTTCTCTTCAAACCTACTCTCTGAATGGCCTCGCTAATCTGTCTGCTTTGTGCAAACCTCATAAGAAGATCAGTCTCAATCTTGTTGGAAAGTAGTGTGCCAGAGCGGTCTGCTGCTAAAGAGATCGCAGTTATTCTTTTTGCATGGTTTACTCCCAAGATGTATTCTGTTCTGATGCCCTGAATCAATATATCTGGAAATTTGGCCCGAAGATTCTCTAAAAGCACTATTGGGTCAGATGACACCTTGCCTATTCTGACTAGTTCCACCGTGTAATTTGATATTTTAAAGATGATTCTAGTTTTGCCACCTCCATGTATAACTGGAATTATGCTAACAAAATCTCCATCTCTGAGAAGCATCTCGTTTCCCTGAAGGGCAGACGAGTCAGCGCCGTTTACTACTACAAGAATATTTCGCGTATCAAACACAGGCATCCCTTTTGGGACCAAGCTTTGTAGATAAGCAAGAAGATCTTGAACTGTCATTGAATCTTTGTCAATAGATAATTTATCAGACAAAAAAGATCGCTTTGCGCCGCCTAGTAGTTTGACCGTAATCATGGTTTAGGAAGTCAGTTGGCTCAATATGGAATTTTTGATTTGTGCAGATTTTAAAAGAAAAACTTTTAGCTGACTAGCTGCTCTTCCATTGGTTCAGTCTTTTTGATGGACTCTTCCTCTGATGCTAACGCCTCTTTTTCTTTTTGTTCTTCAACCTCTCTTCTCAGGTGTGCAGTAATATACCCTGCTATCTCATTTTTCAGTCCTTTTGATCTAACGACGGCTACTTCGTCTAGCATCTTCTTATTTTGTTTAAAGTTAGTTCCAAATTTTCCCTTATAAGTAGCCATTAGTTCTGTGGAAATTCGTCTGACTCTATTCACGTTACCGATTGGCATAAGGGGTATTTTATACCTATATTCCAAGATAGGAGTTTGTGTTTCTTTCAATCATCTCAAGTGTCTCGTCATAACCCTTACCAAGAATGTGTGATGCACAAAAGAGTACACTTGGAAGAAAAGTTATCTGAGCAGTCTTGTGCCCAAAACATTTCGAGAATCTCACAGGTCCGTCTGTTTCAAGTAAGATCTTGTCATGTTCGGTTTGGGAGAGAAGAACTTGCTTGTCTTGAGAATAAACCATGGCAGGGCCATACGAGACATAGCATCCCATATCCATGGCCCTTTGTAGTTGGTTTTTATTTCCTGCAAACCAATGTAACAGAGTACCACCGAGACGATACGATGGCATAATAGAAAATATCTCTTCTAATGTTTTTCTTGAATGAATTGATACTGGCTTGCCTAGCTTTTCTGCCAGAGAAAGCATCTTTTCAAACACATGAACTTGGCGCTTGAATCCATCCTCATCTGAGGCATAGGTCTTATCTAGACCGATCTCCCCAATGCCTGATATTTTATTTGAGCTATCCGTTATCAAGGCTGACACAGATTCCAGATCATCGTCTGCTTTCTCTGGATGAATTCCAAGGAAGGGGAGGACAAGCTCACTCTTCTCGCCCAGTGCCAAGGTTGTTTTTGAGCTCAAATAGTCCATTGATACACTGCAAGCCCTTATTCGCATATTTTCCATCGCTATAAGGATGAAAGGAAGGTCTTGCGTAAATTCAATGTCTGATAGATGGATGTGAGCATCGGTTAGCCAACTCATGAATGTATTGAATCATAAAAATAGTCTCTATAAATTCGATCCCCAGATAGACTTATTCTCAAGTCTTTTATCACAGATATTTGGAGTTAAACCATGACAACATCCGAATTTGGTCTGTCTGTGATGTATAGAATACTAAAAAAAGCAGGAGCTGATCGAGTAAGCGACGAATCAGCAAATGAGTTGAGGAGAATATTAGAAGAAGTTGGCATCTCTATTGCCAAGAGTGCAGTAGAGATGTCTACACATGCAGGTAGAAAAACAATCAGAGCAGAAGATGTTAGGCTTGCTGCAAAACAGTTTTCTAAATTCTGATCTAAAAGATTTAATTGTTCATAGGAAACCTGTTTGATTGTGGTGAGGTGGCAGAGCGGCTATGCGTTCGCCTGCAGAGCGAATCTATAGGGGTTCGAATCCCTTCCTCACCTTTGATTGTAATCTCCAGATTGTTCGTGAAAATGTTGTAAACAGAGACTTAGTAATATCATAATAACCTACTCTACTAAATCTACCACTTTATAGACACAGTAGACTTGATTGATAGAAGTAATGGGTTGCTAGAGTACATACCGGGTGCAAAACCGCCTCTGCAACAACCCAATGGTCAACCATTAGAAGGATTTGTTCAAAACATTCGTGATAGCGTAAGAGAGTATGCGGAAAGTGCACAAAATGAAGTTGAGAAAGGACACAATTTCCTCCAATGGGTACTAACAAGAGTCTTTGAGGCAACAGAAGACGACGCGACGGATGCGATTATTGACGGCCCGAACGATCTAGGCATAGATGCATACTTACCTGTTGATTTTTCTGAGGACAAGATCTATCTTTTCCAGTCAAAATACGGAACTGCTCATTTAATGGAAGCAATTGCCAAGTTTAGGCACGACGTACAAAACCTACATGACAGAGACATTACAAAGATGCGACCCGAAATTGCCCACTTGGTGACGCAGATTCATAAAAAAAACCTCAAGATCGAGTGCGTATACGTAACTGATCAAAGAGTTGACGAAGAGAGTTATGACAGCGTTGAGATATACGACATAGATACAATAGTCCAAAAACTTTGGGACAGGATCAGAAAACCGGCCATAGGGAAGAAGGCTACTGTTAGGCTTGAAAGCAAACTAAGATATCAGGATACCTTGCTTGGCATCTTGAAGCTTAGGGAACTGACCAATTTTGTTACAAAAAACCGCGATTATGTCTTTGAATCCAACATAAGACAGTGGATGCAGTTCAAAACTACGGTGAATAAGGGTCTTCGCGAGACGCTCCAAGAATCCCCTCACAAATTTTTCTACTACAATAATGGCATAACCATAGTTGTAAATGACTTTGAGGAGTTGGAGGACAATTCCATACTTTTGCATGCGCCGCAGATAGTTAACGGTGCTCAAACATCTAATTCTGTATTAGATCATGCAAAACGTACCCATAATCTTGAGGGCAGCATTACTGTCACCATAATCAAGGCAGCAGACGAGATGGATCAGAATAACATAACAAAGTATAGGAATTCGCAGAATGCCGTGAGAGGAAAGGATTTGGTGTCGTTGATGGATTTTCACAAATCAATCAAGTCCCAGATGGAAAATATTGGGTATTTTTATGAGATCCAGGCAGGATCATTTGATAGCAAGACCAAGTCGCAACAGTCTGAATTTGTTGGCGAGCCAATATACAACAAATATCTTCCTGAGAATCACAAAAAAGTTATAGTTGGCAAGGACGCAATTCAAGCCTTTGTGGCTGGAATTGAACAACGACCCACAGAGTCGTACAGCTCGCCTGCACAATTTTTGCCAAGAGGGAGCAAGTATGATGAAGTGTTCAACGAGAAACTAAGGGATGATTACAGATTATTGTTGTATCCATATCTTGTAAAAGAATATGCCAAAAAGACTCTAAACTATGGAAAAAAGGGAGGTCATAAAACAAAGAGGTATGCAACGTTATTTTTTGTTGCAGTGTACTTCAAAGTTCTTCACGAAAAAATACTTGACAGCAAAGGAGACTTTAAAGAAGACATTGCAAAGCTGGAACCAATTTTCAAGAGTGTCAAGATGAATCAGAGAATTTTAAAGCTAACAGATACAATAGTGACAAAATTTTTGGAAGACACTGTTGTTGATGATGAGATGGCAGCAGCAAACACATACCACAACTTCTTCTCACATCACGTCTGGCTAGATTCTATGATACGTGTAATTGAGAAGAAAATAAAACAGGAAGAAGAAGACATCATTAGCATTCAGACAATAGTGCAGGATCTTTTCTAAAAAATAGTTTTGCTAAGGTGCGGCAGACGGGTGACCGATAGGTCTCTTGCAGGAGGTCCGCATCTGGCCATCCAGTCTACCGCTGTCTTATTGTACCAAATTGGTAGTATTTAACATGATTAATAACATCACAATTCGATATATAAAAAATCAAGCCTCGAAAATCCTTATTAAAAATTTGATTTCGGATTCTCGTTTCTTTAATGAGGCAAGATTATAGCTGTTGGATTTGAATTTTTCCTAGCATCAAATGTTGACCAAAACTCGTTTGATTCCGATTCTTCAAGAATACTCTTAAAATAGTCGTATTTTCGGATCTACCTGTGTAGAAAAATCAATTTTGTTTTAAGAACTTACGTAATCGAGTTTATGATTTTCTTGGCATATGTTATCATCTGGTTTCATCTCAGCAAATGTGACGATGTTTAAGGAATTGACATTGATAACAAAATTATGTATGCACAAGCTAGGAAATTGTTCTAGTATCGGATCTAAGATGAGACAATAGTTAAAAGGCTATGGTAAAAATCAAATAGAAAAATAATGTAATACAGTTACCTAGAACAATTATCTATTTTTAGTACATTCCTGCTTTTGTATGTTATTTCTCTAACCTACACGCAAGTTTTTTGTTGGAACAAATTTGTTTGAATTCTGTGTTCCTTCATACAATGAAGCCGCTTTACAATTGTCAGGCATGTCTTGATATGTCTTAACTGGAGACCATCGATGGCACCTATCCTTGCTCCCGTTGATGCAACAAAATGAATTAGTGTCCTGCTTCTCTTTGAAGGAGAATCTTGCAGGCATTTTACAACGTCATTGCTAGTCCAAGCTTTGTCTCCTGAGACCTTGACTCTAGTAGGATACATCTTATGCAGAAGTTTTGAGTTAACTGTTTTCCTGTTCATCAAGAAAAATAGTTCAATTCCAGCCATTATCGTAGGGATAGAATTTGGTGATACTTTCTTTTTGAGATAAAAGAGATAGTCTTCTAGCATCACCTAGATCTTCTCATCAGAGATTGTGAGCAGGCTGTCAAAGTCTTTGATTTTATAATATTCTTTGAATTTTGTAAGGGCATGTTTGTAGGTTTTCTTCGTGCCCTCACTTTTGATGGAATTTTCAAAGACTATGATACTACGCTGTTCCATGTTTCGTTATACCTGCCCCGCATTATTAAATATCGAAGTACGATCGTTTAATATGATTTTTATAACGAAAAAAGGACATTTTAGCAACGTGGTAGAATCAAGCAACAAGTGTGCACTGTGCAATGGCCCTTTGGATCATGCATACCAGCCAATGGAGACATGGAATGTAAAGGGATCTTTGTGCAGCAAGTGCTACTCCAAAAAGATCTTTGAACATTACCCAGGCACTCATGAAAGAGTTAACAAATCAAATTAGAAACCAGCCAGTCTTTATCTGATGTTTGTCAGATGGATCTCCGATTCCAGTAGCATATCTCCACAAGTATCTTGCACTAGTTTTCATCCTCGTCTTTATTTTGGCAAGGGATTCGATCTCAGAATGAGTATTTCCATCAACGGTAGTGCATGTTTCGCAAAATTTACACTTGGGATCTATGGTTGGCGGCAGAGATTCTACTAACGGATATGCCATGCAGGCAAGGGGCCGATTGTGATATATCTTACACTTGTATCCCCCATGCGGAGATCTGTCATCGCTTTTCATATCAAGAAAAGGGCATGTGTTTCCATTTTGTTCTTTTCCCATTAATTGATATGCAAGAATTTTATCTGGTTTGTCGTTTTTTTCAGAAATTCCTATCCTAGGCAGAATTGTGATTGAAAGGGAGTGCTTTTCTGCTAAAGATTTTATTTTTTGTTTCTCGGCAGGTAGGATGAGCACACCTATCTTGCCAAATTTTATTGACGGATAGTACTCTCGTTCTATGCAGCATTTAGAACATCCCTCTACACAGTAAAAATCCAATAATATTTAGATGTGCCAAAGAGATAAAATCCATTTCATCAAATGCTTGAGAATATCATCATGAATAAGAAAAGAGTAATACCCTTATATCACCTCACCTTATAAGTACCGAAGATATGGTATCGTATAGAACAAGCATGCAGATAGTGTGCGATCTGCTCACTGTTACAGAAGAGAGCGGGGTAAATGGCATCAATGTAACATCACTTTTAACAAAGGCAAACTTATCACATTCAAGACTGTCCAAATTTATCGAAAATCTAACTGGAGCAGGTCTTATAAACAAGATCGAGTTTGATGGCAAAAATACCTTTGTCATAACTCCAAAAGGCAGACAGTATCTAGAGACCTATACCCAGTTCCAGAATCTGGCCGATTCTTTCGGTCTAGAACTGTAAACTGCCCTTCTATCAAATTTTTCATTTTAATCAATTGTAGATTATTTTGAAATTTTCTTATTTGTGGGGCATGGGATTAAAATACGAGTCTTCTAGATTCGTGTACTAGCAGATAGTAAAAAATCCTAAAAGCACATCAAATCTTCAGATATAGAAACTAGATCAAAAAAGATTGAGTATAAAACAACCGACAGATCTATAAAGGTGTAATTTGGTCTATGTCTAAGGGGAGTAGTGTGACAGAAGTATCAGCATGGTGGAAGGGACTTGCAAAAGAATTGGAATTTGACATAGAGACTGTTGATGAAGTGCAAGAAAAGAATAACCAGTTTTAAAAATTTTTAACAAGCAATTACAAAAAACATTTGACTTTTTGATGATATGTCAAGCCTCGAGCGGGATTCGATCCCGCGGCCTAACGCTTACGAGGCGTTCGCTCTACCAGACTGAGCTATCGAGGCATTGGTTCGCAATGCCATCAGAGTTTATAAAAAGCCTTTGTGCTTTGGATACATTGAAAGTATCAATTTCAGGAGTACGTGGAATTTTTGCAGATGATCTAAATCTCAAAGATGTAATTCATTTTTGTCGTAATTTTTCACGCCTTATAAAATCAAAAAAATGTGTTTTAGCAAGAGACACTAGACCATCAAGTGAGATTCTGTCTCAAGTTGCTTCAGCATCACTAATGGAGAGAGGCATTTCAGTTTACAATCTAGGAATAGCTCCAACACCAGTAGTATTCAGAGAGTCAAGAAAATACGGAAGCGGTCTCATAGTAACATCCTCACATAATCCTCTAGAATGGAATGGTCTGAAATTCATCGTCGAAGGTAGAGGAATAAACGAATCAGAATTAGAACGCATGCTTGAAGAAAAACCATTTTCAAAAGAAAAAATTGGTTCAGAGTATGAAACTGATTCCACATATATCAAAGAAGCGATAAAATTAATTGGCAATGTGAAAGGCAATCCAAAGATTGCACTTGATGTTGGAGGAGGTGCGGCGTTTCAAGTAGCCCCAATGCTTTTAGAAAAACTAGGATGTAAAATAAAAAAAATAAATCATGTTCCTGGCAAATCCTTGCGTGGGCCTGATCCCACTGCTGATAAACTATCAAGTCTTACAAGATTATCTAAGAAAGCAAACATTGGGTTTGCATTCGATCTAGATGGGGATAGACTAGTTGTTGTAAAGGATGGTAAAAAACAGGCACCTGATGTCACTTTGGGACTAGGAGTTGCAAAAGCTCTTGAAATTGGATACAAGAGATTTGTACTGAGCATCGATACAAGTGTAGCCATTGAAAAGTTCATCAATAGTGAAGGCGGACAGGTAAAGCGATCTAAAGTTGGTGAAGCAAATGTGGTTGATTTAATGTTAAAGACACATTCTCAAGCAGGAGGAGAGGGAAGTAGTGCAGGTTTCATCTTACCAAGATTTAACATGTGCAGAGATGGACTATTAACTAGTGGTCTAGTTGCATCGATGGTTGGAACAAGTAATTTTTCCGAAATTACAAAATTCATGGGAGGATATATTCAAAGAAGAAGTAAGGTAAATATTGATTCTAAATTTCACAAAAAAACTATCGAGTTATTAACTAAAAAGATAGAAAAAAAATTCAGTCAAGTAATAACAATTGACGGCATTAAAGCGATTGTAGATGAAAATAGTTGGGTCTTGGTGAGACAGTCAAATACAGAACACATCATTAGAGTCTCTACGGAATCAAATGATTTAAGAAAAGTAAAAAACATAGAAAATGAAATTTCTACACTGGTAACCAATAGTTATGAAGAAGCCAGACGAGCTAGAAATCATTAAGGTATTTCAACATCGCTTTGGTCAAGGGACAAAATTTGTTCCAGAAGACTTGGAGATCATATCTATAGCTAATCAAAATTTTCTAGCCAAGTCGGACATGCTAGTTCAGAGTACCGATGTTCTACCAAGTATGAAATTATATCAAATTGCAAGAAAGAGTATGGTTTCTTGTGTAAGTGATTTTGCATGCAAGGGAATCAAGCCAAGATATGCAATCATTTCACTTGCAATCCCTTCAGGTTTTACAAGAAGGATGGTAAATGAGTTGGCAGATGGTTTTGCCAAAGCCTCTAAGGAGTTTGATGTACAGATAGTGGGAGGAGATTTGAATCAGGGAAAAGAAATTGTTATTGATGTCTCCATGTTCGGAGTTGGAGGCAAGATAATACGAAGAGGTGGGGCACGAAATGGCGATATAATAATCACGTCAGGGGCCTTTGGATATTCTTCGTCTGGTTTGAAGATAATACTTCAAAACCTTAAAGCCAGTGCAAGATTTGTTAAAAAATGTAAAAAATGCGTCTATCTTCCAACCCCTAAGTTAGAGTTTGGATTGAAGGCAGCAAGATACTTTACTTCTTCTATGGATTCTAGCGATGGCCTATCTATTACTCTAAATGACATGAGCAAGATGAGCAAAAAGAGGTTTGTCATAACTAAGATTCCAACTGAAAAAGATGTGAAGATATTTGCAGATAAGAATAGAATTAGTACGAAAGATCTTGTTTTTTGCGGGGGGGAAGAATACGAAGTGATTGCCACAATTCCCAAAAAGAAGATGGAGCTAGTCAAAAAGATTGCAGAAAAGCTTGGTGTTACACTTTTTGAGATAGGCTATGTTACTAGTGGCAAGAATGTGGTTCTTGTCAATAACAAACGGCATACCATCCTCAAGAGATGCGGATGGATTCATCTCAGATCGGCTCCCTAGAAATCATCCAATTTTGATAACGTTGTAGATCGTAGCTAACCGCCA
>CAZMNT010000050.1:0-7726 GCA_964567715.1 uncultured Nitrosopumilaceae archaeon
ACAGATTTCATTTTGCGTTCAAAGGACAGCCTTGCGTTGGGCACACCGGATGAAGTGGCTGAATATCTCAGGCGTTATCAGCAAATTGGCATAAGTTACTTTATAGTGAATTTTGTCGGCCTCTCAAGATCACTTGATATGCTATCAACGTTTTCAAGAGGAGTTATTCCGCTTCTTAGGTAGTTGCCTTGATTGATTCGCAGAGTTCCCTGGACAAGACCAGCTTTTCTCTTATTGGCCTGATTATATCTGATACATATTTTCCCGCTGAGGTCTTTAGATCAGAAGGGTGCAACTTTTTTTCTGCAAAGTCTTTTTCCAGCTGTTGATAATTGGTATAGCTTACATTACCGCCAAATTTCTCCGGCCTCTCAATGGTTATTTCATTGAATTGGTGGAATACAACATACCTGAAAATTTCAAGCATGGGATTTTTCTCGACAACCCCCTCAGGACACCAAGCCTTTTTGAATTTTGACTTAATTTCCTCATCTGAATCGTGGATGAATATTCCAGATGCTGACTTGGACTTGCTCATCTTACTTGAAATAACTTGTGAATCCGAATCGATACTAACCTCTGGTTCTCCCAAACCTGCAAGTATGTGATGGTGAACTGCTACAGGAACCTTCCACTTCATTTTCGGAAAAATTTCCCGTACCAGCATGTGTATCTTTCTCTGGTCCATTCCGGCGTGTACAATGTCCAAATCCATGGAATGAATGTCCACTGCTTGCATCGGTGGATAGAAAAGCTGGCCTAGCTCAATCTTGTCTTTTTCAGCACTTCTTCCCATTATTGTAAGCGAGCGCATGGTTCTGTCAAGTGACATGTTTTTTGAAAACCTGATGAGATCCATCCAGTATTCCTTTCGCGACTCGTATAGGCTTGAGCCTTCGATAATTTCTGCTCTGGGACAGAACAGCTTAAACGCGTCAGCATAGTACTTGGAGACCATGCGAATCTTATCCCAGTCTCCTCCCAACTTGTTATTGATATAGGTGTGCCAATCTGCCAAAAATACCGTGCACTTGACACCTGCCTTGATGAAATCATTTATCTTAAAACCTGTAACTATGAGGCTACCAAGATGCAAAAATCCAGAAATTTCCAATCCTAGGTAATGCTTTGGGTGTGAGTTTGTGTTAAACAGATTTACCAATTCTTCTTGTGTAACTACCTCTTCAGTAGGGTCTCTTGTGACAAGACTGACTTTTTCTGTAACGTCCACTGCAAGTCAAATCTTTCTTTGTGACCCTATAAAGTTACGTGTCAAGCTCATTCAGTTTCTTTCTTGGCCGTGTACTGAGGTATAACGCATGTGAGCTTATGATAAAGGCTGCAAGAAAGGATTTGGTAGCAAAGTTGAGGTTCCATGGCCTTGTAGGGTCTGGGTATGCTACCGTCAGAGAGTCTATGTCTGGTACTTTCCCGTTTACGATTCCAGCTGTAATTTGTGCTTCAAGGACTACAAAGTTGTAAATTACTTCATAAAGCGTAATTGCTGCAAGCCCAGCTAACATTAGCTGCGCCAATGTGAGTTGCCACGATGGAACTTGCACAGTTTTCTTCCATCCAATTCTTGTAACACAATACCATCCAATTATTGTAGAAAAAAACAGCCACGATGTGAGCTTGGCAAAGCGAGCGGTAGGAAACTCGGTCTTTTCTAGTATCTCGCCCATTACATACGTGCCATTTTTTTGCCATTCTTCATACATGCCGTAAATCCCATAGATAGTTATTGATAACATTATGAATGCACTCGCGTAGAAAATGTACAGAAATACCTTGTATCCTGACTGGTCTTTATGTAGGTGAACTTTCACTGAATTACAGCTGTTCCCACCTGAAATATAAAAATTGGTTTTTAGTTTCGTTCATGAAGTTTAATTATAGTACAAAATTGATAGTATTTACTTGAAAATTCCGATTAACATGCCTGTTGTAGGAAAAGACGAACTCAACGAAGTAAGATCCGTTCTATTAGAAAAATCGCTAACAACTGCAGCAAATGCTGGAGGCAGGCAAGTTCAAGAGTTTGAAAAATTGCTCACTGCATATACACGATCAAGATACGCAGTAGCAGTAAATTCAGGAACAGCTGCACTGCAAGCAGCCCTTTATGCTCTTGACATAAAGCGTGGCGACGAGGTATTGCTTCCATCATTTACCTTTGTAGCAACCGCAAATGCAGTCGTATCAGTAGGAGCAAAGCCAGTTTTCGTGGATATAGTATCGAACAATTATACCATGGATCCTAATGATCTTAGAGAAAAGATCACAAAAAAATCAAAGGCAATAATACCCGTACACCTATACGGAAATTTTGCCTACATGGATGAAATTTCTGAAATAGCAATCAAGCACGGCCTTGATGTAATTGAGGATGCTGCACAATCACTTGGAACTACATACAAAAATAAGCAATCAGGAACGTTTGCACGCCTTGGTTGTTTTAGCATGTATGCTGCAAAGGTAGTAACTGCAGGAGAGGGTGGAGCAATTGTTACAAATGAAAAGGGACTTTACGAAAAACTACGCAAAATAAGAAACCATGGGATGCTTCATGGATATGATACAAGAATTTTGGGACTAAACCTGAGGCTTCCTGAGGTATCGGCGGCAATTGCCAAGGTACAAATGAAAAAACTTCCACAACTACTTGAAAAAAGAAAAAAAAATGCCAAGATCCTAACCAATCTTTTATTCGATCTGAACGTCATACTTCCAACTGAAAGGAGAGATGTCAAGGTAAACTGGTATCTTTATACCATTTCTGCAAAGAACCGTGACAAGCTGGCAAAACAACTAAATGCAAATGGTATAGGTGCTACAGCATACTACTCAATTCCAGTACACAAAACCCCCTTTTACAATGACAAAACAAAGCTACCAGTAACTGAATGGGCAGCTTCGACTATTCTCAGCCTGCCTGTGCACCCCCTTGTGACAGAAGACAATCTTCATTATATTTCAAAAATCATGCACCAAGTAATCAAAAGATGAACTTAATCGAGGAAATAGCAGGAGAAATATGCAAAATTCTATTTCCAATTGAGGATAAGGTTTACTTTGGAAACTCCATGTCTGGCGTTGCAGTGTGTACTCTGTCCAGCATGAAACTACTTGATGAAATAGCAAATTCGTCTCTCATGTCAAAAATCAATATTGCAGGAAGGCTTTTTTCAGAAAATAAGGGAGTTGAGGCACTTGTCAGACATGTGATCTCAAATCAAAAAATTAGTGTCGTAATACTATGTGGTAGGGACACAACAGGACACAAGGCAGGACATTCATTGCTTTATCTGCATCAAAATGGGATAGACCGTGACGGAAGAATAGTTGGCTCCCAAAGCCCGGATCCATTCTTGTCACTAACAAGTGAAGAAGTAGCAAGATTTCAAAATCAGGTAACAATCATAGACAGGATAGGAAAGACCAATATCTCAAATCTGGAATCAGAACTCATAAAATACATTCAGTAGCCGTCAATCTGCCTTTGTTTATTGACCTGATGTTTTTTCTGGTATTCCTTTAGAATATCGTCTGGAGACATCTTAAGCTCAAGTGATGCCTGAATTACAAAATGCCAGATATCAATAAGTTCTTCTCTTGCTGCAGCTTCGTCAAACTCTGTTGGTTTTTTCCACCACTTCCAATTCGTTGTTCGTTGCAGCTCTACTGCCTCATGAATTATGGCAGTACATAATGAAGAAATCTTTCCCTGCGTGTCCTTTGGGTAGCGCTCAAGATTCATCATTTTTTCTAAATTTTTTTGGAGCGCAAAAATTGTGTCGAGTTTATCATCCATGGATTCATTTTTTTATTGACATCTATAACCTTTGTCAGAAGTGAACCATTTTCTTGTAATACCTGAATCTGCTTTGTATGCGGGGTCTGTTCAAGTTAACAAGTCCAGCAATTCCATATTTTTCGACTACAAAGGAGCCCATCACGTTTCCATATATGGCAGCCTCTTTAATTGTTGATAGATTTGTTTTGTTTTTGCTTGCCAGATATCCAATCATTCCTCCTGCAAAAGAGTCTCCGGCTCCTGTGGGATCCACTATATTTTCAAGTGAAAATGCAGGTGAGGGAAACACAATGTCGTCATAAAATAACAAGGACCCATGCTCTCCCTTCTTTATGATTACAAACCTTGTACCCCATTCCATTATCTTTTTTGCAGCCTTGATCAAGTTGTGGGTCTTTGTAAGCAATCTGGCCTCCTCATCGTTTATTACCACAGAATCTACTACACCCATCATCTTTATCACATCATTCCTTTTTGCAGAGATCCAAAAATCTATTGTATCGCACATGGAAAACTTGATCCCGTCAAATTCCTTGATTATCTTTGCATTTTGAGCAGGATCGTTGTTTGCAAGATAAACAAATTTTGATTTTCTGTATTCTTCTGGAACTTGGGGCTTGAAATTTTTCAACACGTTAAGTTCTGTCTTGTTGGTTCTTCTTGAGCTCAGTGTCTGATCATAGCTTCCATCATATCGAAAAGTCTTCCCGCTTGAGTATACCATACCCTTTGTATCTACATATTTCTCAAGGGTGTTCTGGAATTTTTTTGGAAAGTCCTTGCCTACTACTGCGATTAAACCAGGTCTTTGAAAGAAACTAGAAGAAATTGCTGCATATGTGGCAGCACCGCCTAGTGCATTTTTGATAACTCGAGAGGGAGTCCTAATGGTATCTATAGCAACAGATCCAAAAACAGTCAGCATACTTTGCTGATTCTAGACGCCGTCTATAAATTCTCTAGCTTCGTCCTTGGTTGGATAGTACGTGAATGGGACACTTACCTTTGTAAAGAGAATATCATACTGGCTTGTTCCTGTCAATTTTAGATTTGGCACGTTATCATTTTTGTTGTACTTGTCCAATACGGCGTTGTCAGCAAGGAATGGGCTCTGGGAGACTGTCTTTCCCATGGCTGGAATTACAGATGGCGGTAGGACTCCGGTGCCAAGGTTCTCTCCATTTGCCGATACCACGAAATCTGTCTCTCCTACATTTAGAATAAGCAATGAGGGATTGTTGAACTGGAGTTGTAAATCATACAATGTTCCCTGATCAGTCCTCTGAACAACCTTGCTCTGTACAATTGAAACGTGAAGATTGGATACTGAGAGATATTGAGCATAACCAAATATGCCCACGGCGACAGCTATTATGCTTATGACTATAATCTTGGTCCTTTTTTCCATATAATTGAGATGATAAAATTCCTTTTTAGCACAAGTAGAAAAAAAATCCAAATAACTTGTGTAAACTTTTTGATCTGTTTTTAAAGCTACTTAGAGCTAACAGAATAAATCAAAACGGCAAGATTGGATCTCACAAATGGCCAAAATTAGAATCAGGTATGGAGAAAATGAGATTGAGATAGAGTCAAAGGACTTCTATATAGACAATCAGAGTGTAAATGAAGTAATAAACAATCTTTCAGTACATGTCAAAGACCACAGCACAAATACACTACAATATGACTATTCCTACAGCCAGCCTACCAAAGGATCTGAGGTACTGGGCATGCTAGAAGACGCAGAGATACATGAACCAGAATTTGTAAAACCTGCATTTCTTGACAAGAGGCAGATAAGGTCAAAGATTAGAACACTTGTTGAAGATGCATTTTTTGACCAGCCACGAACAGTCTCTGAAGTGGTTGCACAGCTACATGAGTACGGATGGGTAGCAGTTCCGTTAGATGTGTCCAAAGTCTTGACTGAAATGGCCTTTAGCAATGAACTGCAAAAAGACCTACGGGAGAAGCGCAGTTACTATTCCATTGCTAAGATGGTAGAACTCAACTAGTCTTATAGCCACACTTGACACAGGAATCAAAGACGTCGCCTTCTAGGTGATCAAAATGGGCATTGCACGTGAGACACGTATGGTGCATGTCAAAATATCCATCATTTTCAACCTCTCCAACGCGAGTAGATCCCAGCTGGGTACTTCCACATTTTATACAATGGCATCCGCACTGCATGTAGCTACATGAAATGGCTACCATTATTAATCTAGTTAAAACTTAATCTGCCTGTAAATCTTAAAGCAACAACTGCAGAGATTGCAATTGCTAACGGAACAAACATTGGGAACTCGGGAATTGCAGATGTTCCTGTGATCTGTACAGTTCCATCTTGGATAGGCATTATCCCAATCCAGCTATGTGTGCCATTATCATGAAATATATTGGTAAGAGTTGCATTACCATTTATTCTTGTCTGGTATGGCCCCCATAAGAGAGCCTTGGGCATTATTACAGTTACAAATGATTTTGGTTTGTCAACGTTAAATGCATATCCCTTTGCTGATTGATCAAAGGCAGGTAGACCAACATTTGCCAAAGTTCTAATTCCAATATCGAATTTTTGGTTTTGCCAAGTTACACTTTGAATAGTTTCTGGCTCGTTGATGACATATGCAAGATGCATTCCATTTCCAATTTGCCTGAGGCCTTTATCTGCAAGATAGACTGGTCTTGCAGCATTTTTGTCATCTGACAATATCCAAACCATGTCTACTCCTTTAGGAAAATAAAAGTCAGTGAATGCTACATTGCTTGGTGCATAGTAATCCCACTTCCACACTCCATTATCATTTGATACTGCATTGGGTATGTCATACTTGATGAGCGTCACGTTTCTCTGAGTTGGTAGTAATAGAATTGATATGGGGTTTTGACCAACCGTGGAATATTGCACGGAATTGCCTCCTTGGTCAGTAACTGCAAAATTTTCAAGGGCACCAGAAATCATCTCGACGGAAACCGCGCCAGTTGCATTTCCTGCTACCTCATGAACTACATGGGCAGTTCCATTTCCATCAATTGAGACCTTGATATCTGCTTGTGCTGCTGCTCCCATGGATACCTGGCCAAATGCTGATGCAGTTGAGAAAACCGTCAATGCTATGGCAAAAATTATGAAAAATTTTAACATTTCTGCTCTACTCCGAGATGGTGACACGCAGGATCTTTGCTTCCTGATTAGGGCAGTCATTTCTGTCTCTTGAAAGATTCACTATCTTGTCCGCAACATCCATTCCTTTTTTTACCTCCCCGAATACTGTATACTGCCTATCCAGAAAGGTACTGTCTGTAGTCACTATGAAGAACTGCGAACCTGCGCTATCAGGGTCTGATGCCCTGGCCATCGAAACAATTCCCCTCAGATGTGACTTGGAATTGAATTCTGCCTTTATGGTATAATCTGGACCCCCCATTCCCCACCTGCTCTTGTCTGGTCTCTTGGTATTAGGGTCACCCCCTTGAATCATAAATCCGGGTATTACTCTATGGAAAAGAGTGCCATCGTAAAAGTTGCTTTTTGCAAGTTTGGTAAAATTACGCACCGTTTCAGGAGCATAGTTTGGCAACAATTCAAAGACAATGTTTCCAAGGTTGGTCTCTATTGTTGCCAGCGCCACCTTTGTCAACTCCTTATTTTATCATAAGAACCTTTCTACTTTTCAGTAAGGCTCTCCTTCTGATTATTCTTTTGTAACCACACAAGTAGGATAAAAACATTTTAGCTTGAATAAAATCAATTAGAAAAACTTTAGAAAGTTTTGAAAATTATGATACAAACATACAATTCCAATACTTTGTCAAACATAAAACCAAATTTGTAATTGGGAATGCCGCTACCAAAAATATAGTAACAGTCTTATATAGAAGATCTGAAAAATAAAAAACGTG
>CAZMNT010000051.1:0-7575 GCA_964567715.1 uncultured Nitrosopumilaceae archaeon
GGATATGCCATCTCAAGTACTGCCACCATAGACAGGATGTCGCGGCTCCAGGCCCTGAGCATGACAAACGTGTCAGAACCAATCCAGTATGTTGCCATGAAGGCACTGGAATCGGATACGACCGATAATACTAAAACCATCAAGACCAGACTAGAATTTGTGATAAGGAGGGCAAAAGAAATTGGATTGGAATTTGTCGAACCGGACGGTGCGATGTACCTCTTTGCAAAAGTAAAGAATCCGCATTTTGACTCGGCCGAGTTTACAAACAAACTCCTAGACAGTGGCGTTGCCATAGCTCCTGGCGAAGGATTTGGCAATTATCAAGAGTTTGTCAGGATATCAGCCTGCCAGCCAGAGGAAACACTTAACCACGGAATGAAGATAATAGAGAAAGTAGTAGGGGAAATGAAATGAAGAAAAAAATAGCAATAATTGGTTCAGAAGGCCAGATGGGCAAGTGGTTCACAAAGTACTTTCTTGAAAAAGGCTTTGAAGTAGTGGGCTTTGACGCAGAAAAAGAGGTTTCAAACAAATCAATTACAAAGGCCCAGTCCCTCGTGGGTGCAATTCTGTCTGTTGATTATGTCATACTTTGCATTCCCGTCAAGCGAACACCTGAAACAGTCAGGTTGATTGCAAAAGAGATGAAGCGAGATTCTTATCTGATTGACATCTCATCCCTAAAACTGAAAACTTCTGCTGCTTTATCAAAGATTCCAGACAAGGTAAATCCAATTTGCATTCACCCCATGTTTGGTCCCGGAACAAAGAAGTTAAAGGGCCAGAACGTAATTTCAATTCCAATCCGCGATGCAAAAAAGGAACTTATTGTCGCAAAATCACTGTTTCCTGAAGCAAGTTTCGTACAGATTGATGCTGCAGAGCACGACAAAAAGATTGCAATAATTCTTGGCATGACACACTTGGTGAACCTATCTCTTGCAAACATACTTGCAAAGGAAGAAAACTTTACTCTGGTTGAAAAGATGGCCGGAACCACATTCAAGGCGCAAAAGCTTCTCACTGCAGGAATAATGACAGAGTCGCCTGAGCTTATTGAAACAATAATTTCAAATCCTGAGATTAGAAGATATGCAGAAGAGTTTTGGAAAGATATTGGCAGAATGCTTATACTGGTACAAGAGAACAGGACAGAAGAAATTCTCAAGTATGTCGGCAGTGCAAAAGAAAGGCTTGCAAAAAATGTAGACTTGGACGACGCATACAAAAAACTAGTGTCCATGGTAAACGCCGTGGAAAAATAATTGAACTCTACAAGTATTGTTACTACCTTTTTAACTCACAGTAACAAGTACCTCATCCTAAAGCGAAGCGACAAGGTAAAGTCAATGAGAAATCTCTGGGCAGGAATATCAGGGATAATTGAGGGAAACGAAGAACCAGCCTACAGAGCAAAAAGAGAGGTGTTTGAAGAGGCTGGCATCACGGAGGACAAGATTACTCTACTCAAGTCAGGCAAACAGATGCGGGTGGAGTCACAGTATGCAAACCACGAGTGGTTGATTCATCCATTCTTGTTCGCTGTAAGCGAGCCAAAGATCACTCTAAACTGGGAGAATCAGGAATACGCGTGGATAAACCCATCAGATCTTTCAAGATATCAAACAGTTCCAAGCCTTGACAAAGTTCTAGCTAGTCTGCTGTAGTTTTTCTTCTTCTTTTGTTTCGGTTGTCGTATAGCGTTGCTGTGGAAGCATTATGTAGACACATGCGCCTCCACACATTGTGCATGGAACCGTATTTCCCTTGAGTTGCCCTGTTCTTGCATGTATCCTTGCTGCCTCTTCAGGATCAATCGATAACGCGATCTGTTTTTCCCAGTTTAGTGTTCGCCTTGCCTCAGTCATTTCCATGTCCCACTTGATTGCCTTGTCCCGAAGCTTGACCAAGTCTGCAGCATGTGCTGCTATTCTGTATGCAATCAATCCTGCCTTTACTTCTTCAGCGTTAGGCAGAGCCAAGTGTTCTGCCGGCGTGAGATAACATAATAGGTCTACGCCCTCGCTTGCAGATACTGCTGCCCCTATTGCACTTGCAATATGATCATGTCCAGAAGCCACGTCGGTTACAAGCGGTCCCAGCACATAATATGGAACATCTCCAATCAGAGATTTTGCAAGCCTGACATTTGCGGCGACTTCATTTAGTGGCACATGTCCCGGGCCTTCCACCATTACCTGCACGTCTTTTTCATGCGCCCTTTTTGTAAGCCTTGAGATGTTTATCATCTCTTGCACTTGAAGTTCGTCATGAGAATCAAGTATAGAGCCAGGCCTTAGCGCATCACCTAGGCTAAAAGTAACATCGTGGTTTCTTGCAAGCTCTATCAAATAGTCAAAGTGCTCGTAGTATGGATTTTCTTTGTCATACTTTAGCATCCATGCCGCAGTGATGGTTCCCCCTTTGCTTACTATTCCGCCGTGCCTTTTCACTGCCAGGATTCGTTTTGCAATATCTTTTGTTATGCCAGAGTGTATTGTGGTATAATCTACGCCGTCCTTTATGTTGCGCTCAAACGCATTGAGATAGTCGTCTTCGGTAATATCAAGAGGGTTCTTGTGTTTTTCAACGCCATAGTTGTATGCCTCGTACACCGGAACAGTGCCAAATGTTATAGGAGCTGCCTCAAGCAAAGTTCTTCTGAAAACGCCCACGTCACCGCCATCACTTAGGTCCATTATGGTATCGGCGTGATATTTTACGGCAACCCTAGCCTTTTTTATTTCCTCATCCAGGTTCTGGTTGAGAGTAGAGTTTCCAATGTTTACATTGACCTTTGTCTTCATGCCTTTGCCGATTCCAACTACGTGAATCTTTTGCGGTCTTGAATTGTTATGTGGAATAATGATGGAACCGTTTGCTATTTTTGGAATGAGCCAGTCAAGTGTTACGTCTTCGTCTTTTGCCACTGTCTTCATTTCATCTGTGGCAGTACCCCTGCGTGCTGCGCTCATTTGCGTTCCCAATTTACTCTTTTTACCAACCAATCGAATTTAAACGTGAGTCTTTCATGTTATCGTTATCATGAATGTATTAACCATTGCAGGATCTGATCCGTCATCGGGCGCAGGCATTCAAGGAGATATAAAGACATTTTCTGCTCTCGGAGTGTACGGATTTAGCGTGGTTACTGCGCTGACAAGCCAAAACTCTTCCAAGTTTTTCAAGTCAGAGCCTGTATCTCCTGATGTAATCAAGAGCCAGATAAGATCAGTTCTTTCCGATTTCAAGATAGATGCAATCAAGATAGGAATGGTCTATGACAAAAAAACTATAAGGTCAATTCACGCCGAGTTGCAAAATCTCAAAGTCCCAATAGTTCTTGATCCTGTTTTCCAGTCAAGCACCGGAGGAGTGCTGTTGCAAGAAGACGCATTTTCTGATTTCAAAAAAATTCTAGTTCCCCTTTCATTTGTCATAACTCCAAACATTCCAGAGGCAGAAAAGATTGCCGGGGTGAAAATAAAAACATGGAGCGATGCAAAAAAAGCTGCGCTGAAAATAAACTCAATTGGTGCAAAAAACGTTGTAATAAAAGGTGGGCACATGCAAGGCGGCAAAGTTATTGACCTTCTGCTTGAGGGCAAGAGATTCCACATGTTCGCTCGAAAAAGGCTCCCAAGAGAGAGTCACGGAGGCGGGTGTATATTTTCTGCCTCTCTTTGCGCCGCCATAGCCAAGGGAAAAGACGTGCTAGAGGCTGTAAGGCTTGGGCAAAGTGCCTCATTTGAGTCCATCAAGAGTGCAGCTAGAGTTGGCATGGGCCTTGCCATTGCAATACAGAGAAACCCAGATGCAATAGAGGAAGAGCTATCAAATGCGATAAACCATTTTGTTGCCATCAAGGAAATACATAAACTCATACCAGAAGTGCAGACGAACTTTGTCTACTCCAGATCCAGTCCAGAGTCTATCTCGGACATACTTGGCATTGAAGGACGTATAGTCAAGGTGGGCATCTCTGCCGTAGTAGCTGGCACACTCAAGTATGGAGGCTCAAGGCATGTGGCAAATGCAGTTTTAGAGGTTGCAAAAAAATTTCCTGCCACAAGATCGGCAGTAAACATACGATATGACAAGAAAACAATTGAAAAAGCAAAGTCAAAGAAATTACGCATTGTACGCTATGACAGGGCACTAGAATCACGTGACACTAAAAACATTGAAGGAAAAACAATATCATGGGGCATAAGGACTGCAATTGCAAACCTGAAGAGTTCTCCAGATATCGTATATCATACAGGAGACGTTGGCAAGGAGCCAATGATCTTGCTTTTTGGCAAGACCCCCAAAGATGTCTTGGCAAAGATTGTCAGAATCAGATAGAATAATTCAACCTCCAAAATAAATACTAGATTCTTAGACTACATTTGATGAAGGCGGTAATTTTAGCTGGCGGACTTGGAACAAGGCTCCAGCCGTATACTACTTTTCTTCCAAAGGCCATGCTTCCACTGGGGGACAGACCGCTTTTGGAACATTTGATTGAATGGATAAAGAGCAGTGGCGTAGACTCTTTTGTCCTGTGTGTAAGCTACCTGAGAAAGACAATTGAGGATTATTTTGAGGACGGGAGTAGGTTTGGCGTAAAGATAGAATACGCAGTTGCAAACAGGCCACTTGCAACGGCAGGTCAATTAAAAACAGCGCAAGAGTACCTTGACGAAACTTTTGTTTGCGTGTATGGAGATTCAATCTTTGATTTCAACCTCAAAAACATGATTGATTATCACAAAAGGAAAAAGGCCTTTGTTACGATGGGGTTGTACGAATACAAAACTAAGCTTCCATACGGATTTATTGAAATGGACAAGACAGACAGGGTCAAGGCATGGCAAGAAAAGCCAGATGTAAAGGGAAACATCAACATAGGCTGCTATGTCATGGAGCCTGGAATTTTGAACTTTATTCCAGAAAACAAGCCTTATGGAATGGACCTCGTTATTCGCAGCGCGCTTGCCAAGAAAAGCAAGGTAAACGGATATCCTATCAAGAAGGGCTTTTTGGATATTGGCGACAAGGCATCATATCGCCGTGCATACCAGCACTATTTGGAAAAGCTAGGCCAGATCTAGTCCCAAGTCATGGCTGAAATCAAGATACGCAAACTCCAGAAAAAGGACATTGCCAATGGATTTCTGCATTCACTTGACTCGCTTAGAAGGGCAAGCGATCTGAGCGCAAAAAAAGCCAAGTCCATATTTGACAAGATATCTTCCAACCCAAATGAGGTAATCTACGTGGCAGTGATAGACTCGAAAGTGGTGGGGGCTGCAAGCATCATAATCGAGCAGAAATTCATCCACGGTGGAGGAAAGGCAGGACATATTGAAGATGTCGTGGTCGCAAAGGAATTTCAGGGAAAAGGAATTGGGCAAAAAGTGGTCCGTGGACTGCTAGAATATGCTCAAAAACAAGGATGCTACAAGACAATTCTTGATTGCTCTGACGACCTAATTCCTTTTTATGAAAAACTAGGATTCAAGAAATATTCTAATGCAATGAGATTCGATCATCGGTCAAAGACATAGTCTCTTTTTGGTCTTGGCTTGAGGCGAAACAAGAGGCCGCCTATTACCAAAATCGGTATTGATACTACCATGAATATGGTCGGGACAAGCTGAAGTTCTTGCACTACGTATTGTGGCTTGATATGTGGCAGTATGTCGTTGACATAATTCATTCCAATCAATGTTACAATTCCACCTGCAATGATAAGAGAGCCACACAACCTTGAACCATATCTTCGTGCCAACAAAAATGACGAACCCACAAGTATTAGGGCAGGGCCGCCGCTGATGGAGAGAAATTCTCGCATAGTTGATGACGGGTCAATATCGTAGGTCGGATTTTGCAAAAAAACTGATATTGATATTAATTGAGCTGCAAACAGTACAAACATTCCCAAGCTAGCAAGCGCTACCCATTGTTCAACTGCCACAGTTATTCTTGATTTATGTCAATAAATAAACGGTTCCTTATACTATTCCGACTAGACCTGCAAGTTCTTTTCTGCACGACGAGCCAAGTTCTTCCGCTGCCTTTTCCGGAGTTATCTTGTTCAAGAAAACTCCATAACCTCTTTCAAGTCCAGACCAAGAGCCAGACTGCGGATAAACTTCTATGTGCCAGTGAATTTGTCTGTTGTTTTTCTTTTCAGGCGAAAGATGAAACACCATGTTATACGACGCATTCTTTGTTGTGTTGGCAAGACCTCCAAGTGTTGCCCTCAGGATCAGTGACAAGTCGTTTATTTCTTTTTGAGTTATTTTCGAAAAACTTGTAGTGTGTTTTTTTGGATATATCCAAAACTCGTACGGATGTGATGGAGCCCACGGACAAAATGCAATGAACCCTTCTGTCTGCAGTATCTGCCTTGGACCGCCTGTTTCAGTGCTTACTGCCTGACACATTGGGCATATACCCTTTTCATTTAGGATCTTGTGTGCAGCGTCTGCCTCCTGCTCTATTACAGGCGGTATAGTCGAGAAGGTGACTACGTTAAGGTGCGGATGGATTATAGGCCCGCCAGCCTCTTTTCCGTGATTTACATATACTGAAACATACGTAACACCCCTCTGCGTGTACAGCCACCTAAGCCTGTCTTGAATCACGACCAGTACGTTTGACCACTGTTCTACCGAAATGCTAGCAAGCGATTCCTTGTGTTTCTCAGATGCGACCACTACATAGTGATAGCCATATGCCGGTTCGCTGTAAAGAGGCCTATCGCTGTAAGAATTTTCCGATGTGGTTGCAACCACAGGATTTTTGCTTTCAAAAACTCTAACGGACCAATCCTTTACGTAGTAATCTTCCGTGTCCTGAAGCCTTTGCAACATTCCGTCTTTTGCGACAAGTGACAGTGCAGACAGGTTTGTCATGGATTCATTTCCTGGACAATAGGGACATTTTTTTGAGTCGCCATCACGTGAATTGTCTTGAGAGACTATTACAAATCTATCAACAACATAATCTTTCCGAAGATCTCCCATATACTGGTAGATTCCCGATCTGCTAATTTAAAACCTTTTCAGTGATCGGGAGTACAAAATACAAGATCTAAAATGTGTCTTTTGTTTTAAAACTGTCGTGTACAGAGTTATGCAGATAATGTGTCTAGGAATTTTGTAATTTCCAGATGATCTGGAAAGTCGACTAGTTTTTCTTTGATAGATTCCACCAAAAACTTGTACGAGCCGCCATAAAGTTCTTTGAGCGTTTCTCTCAGATGAATGGGATTCTCATAACAATCAGAGATGGTGATGCTATATTTTTCCTCAAGGAGTTTTGTGACCTCTGCATACCTTCTTGCATCAATGTCTATGAGAGATTTTCCAATTGCCAAAGATACAAGATTTTTCTTTATAGCAAGATCATCGCATGCCATTATAGCATATCACTAGTCTTCCACAAACCTCAGATTTTTCATTAAATTCTTGTCGCTATACTGAAGACTGGATTCTACAAGAATTGCCTGCCAAGAAATTACACAGGATAAATCTGTAGGATGGATTTGATTTGTGTCATTTCCTACAGCATGTCTTGGGG
>CAZMNT010000052.1:0-6828 GCA_964567715.1 uncultured Nitrosopumilaceae archaeon
CAGTGGGAGCAGAATGTAAGACAGTTTGCATTGACATATGAAGCGGGTCTAGTGGGATTTGAACCCACGGCATAGGGATGTCTCTGAAATATCATAAGAGTCCCTCGCTCTACCTGGCTGAGCCATAGACCCGCAAAATAGCAGACGCTAACTTCGGTATTAAAATGATTTGAAAAATAAACCTAGTTTTTGACAGTCTCTATCTGAGAATATTTCTCAAGTATCTTTGTCAATACGGTTGAGACTGGAACGTTGTTCATCTTTTCCTTCTCTTCTAAGAGTCTTCGGTACGCATCAAGTGTGATGTATACCGGAATTGAACCGTTGCCCTCAAGCAGTCCTCGAACTCTATACAGCGCAGTCTCAATTCCCTTCTCGGCAGTCTTTGCAAACTTGACCTTGTTAAGAATCCCGCCCAGAGGACCAAACGGCATTTCATAGTTTACTGTCATGGTAACACGGGTGAGTTTTTCTCCCAGTTCCTTGAAATCTACTGCAATATTCCAAGACTTGAAAGGTCCCTTGATCATTTTGGCTGCGATCTTTTGCTCAGGGATGTATTCTGTTGTCTCACAGTCCCACTCTAGTCTCTTTCCATCAAAGTCACCTATTATTCTGAATGTTGTGCCTACCCCCATTCCTGCCTTTACATCCATAGGAACCACGGTCATTCCCACGCGTTCCTCGAACTGGTCGGAAATGTGCTCTGGCCTTGCAAAGTATGTAAAAACATTCAAGGTTTTTTCTTTGATATCGATTGACTTAGTAACAATGGTCATCATTGGGCAATCTTTTCAAACTTGATTTAAAGCTTTTGCTAATTGTCAGCGATCGAAATGCCAGTAAAGATCACCTAGCATTATATTAAAGAACAACGGATTAGGGGAGATGATTGGTTTTCGATTTTTAGCTCTTGGTGTTACTCTGGTGCTAGTCTTATCTCCAATGATGAACTATGCAAGTGCGCATGAAAATCTAAACTCTGGCGACATGTCCATAGGAAACTATGAGATACAGGTGGCAACAGATCCAGAGATCCCTACTGCAAACCAACCTTTCAAGCTAAGCTTTCGTGTACTTGACCACCAGTCCGCCTCCAATCTGCTCAATGCATTTGATACGAAACTAAGCGAGGTTGACCACTTTAGGATGGGAGTGAGGATTTACTACAACGGCCAGCTCGTGGACACAATTCCCGTACAGAACTATAATGGAGGAGAGTGGTCTACAACATACACATTCCGCGAGTCAGGCAACCACGTCATGTATGTGGATCTCTATGACGTAGGACTGGCGGGCAAGCCACTGACCTTTAGCTTTAACATAAGCGTGCTTGACATATTTGGGCCAATATTCCAGTACATCATATCTGCGGGTGGAATCGGCTTCCTTGTGCTGATTGGATGGATAGCAATAACAAGAAGGGTAAAGCGCAAGGCCTGAGAGAGATCTTTATGACCTATGCCCTGGTCTTGATTGTCTCGCCGCGTGGCAGCTTGAATGCATAGAGTGCTGTAAGCAGAGTCATTGCAAAAAGCAGTATACCAAGTCCGTTGTGGATTGCAACTATTGATGCCTTGAGCATCGTATTGATTACAATTGCTCCAAGTACAATTTGCGAGATTGCAAAGACTGCTGCAAGTGTGCCTGTGATTCTAATTTTTTTGTGTGAGCCCGCGACCTTCCAGCTGCCTACTGCTGTTGCAATTATCATGACTCCTGTTGTGGCTGCAATGAATCTATGTATCCATTCTGTTAGATATTCATCAGAGGGCAGGATTCCGCTTGGACAGAGCGGCCACTGGGGACATGCCAGTCCCTGGCCGCTTGACATCAGATATCCTCCAATAAACATCAGTATGTACAAAATTACAAGTGAAGCTAGTGCCAGATATCTAAAATACATTACTTTTCTACTATAAAGTTGCCTTCCATTCCAAGGGCAGCGTGTCCTGGAACCGTACAGATATAGCGATACAGTCCCGGCGTTCCTGCAACAAATGTAACGTCGCCTGACTCGCCAGGTTTCATTGGATTGTCTGCTGTCTTAAATGCCGAGTCCCATACAAGTGAGCTTGGATTGGCCGGATCAGTTACCACACCAAATGCATGGAACGACTTGCTTGGGTTTGTCAGGTGAATCGTAACTGTATCGCCGGAGCGTACACGTATGTCTGGGTTTGCACCCGGTGCGCCCACGGTACCATTAAAGCCGTACTTTGAGAAATCAGAGCTTATATCAAAACTCAGGTTAAGCGCTACCTTTTGTCCCGATGCTGGCACGGTTCCACCGGTTCCTGCAGGAATTCCACCTGTAGAGGCTGCGCCACCGCCACCTACAACAATCTTGCCTTCCATTCCAAGCTCTCTGTGTCCTGGCACTGCGCAGATGTAATAGTAGGTACCAGGCGATGCCGGAACAAAGCTTACGGTGCCCTTATCACCAGGCTTCATTGGATTGTCTGCGGTTCCAATTATTGTATTCTCAATGGCAGACCCTAGACCGCTTGGCGATGTAGTTATTGCAAATGCATGAAATGACTTGCCTGCGTTTGTTACATCAAAGGTGATCTTGTCACCTGGGTTTACATCTATCTCTGGGTTTGCGCCAGCTGTTCCTACCGGCGCATTAAAGCCGTAATTTTTGAAATCAGGTGATTCTACAAACTTTAGGGCGACATTGATCTCCTTGCCAGTAAACGTTCCCTGTGTTGCAGACGGACCTGCTGCAGCACCAGCTGATGCTTGCTTTTGCATCTGCTCTTCCTGAAGCTTGCCTGCCAGAGGCAGGTAAGAGTTCCAGTAATCATAATTTGTGAAAAATATTACGCCGCCTACTACTTGGACGCCTATGATTATTGCCAGCATCTTTCCAAGTCTTCTAGAGGATGTCCTATGAATTGGTGCATCGTGTTCAGTATGACTCATATCAATATCCCGAGTGTCCACCGTGCGGGTTCTTTGCTGCTACTGGATAGTAGTACTTGCCTCCAAGACCCCATGGATCGTCCATGTTTGCCGGCTTGCCCTTGGCAGAGTAGTATATCAGCGAGGCCAAGAACACTGCAAAGCTTGCTCCAAGTATCCACGCTCCAATAGTTGCAATCTGGTTGAGCTGCGTCCATGACGTGTATTCTGCCGGGTAATCGTAGATCCTTCTTGGCATTCCCTCAAGGCCAAGCAAGTGTTGCGTGAAAAATATCTGGACGGTTCCCCAGAACATGCCGATAAAGTGAACGTTGGCCCACCTTTCGCTGTACATCCTTCCTGTGATGTACGGGAACATGTAGTATACCATAGCTACAAATCCAAACCCGATTGTTCCTGTAAGGAACAAGTGCATGTGACCCACCACCCAATAGGTTCCGTGTGTGATAAAGTCAAGAGGCATTGCAGAGTTTAGCACACCACCTGCGCCTGCAGAGAAGAAGAGTGCAATTCCACCTACAGAAAACTTCATTGGAGCTGCAAACTTGATTCTTCCACCCCACATCGTTGCAAGGAAGTTAAAGACGTGCATTCCAGACGCTGGAACTGCTGCAAGTGTACCTATCATGAATACGACCTTGGTTGTAAAGTCCATTCCTGTGGAGTACATGTGATGACCCCACGAGGCAAAGCCGATAATACCAAGCATTACAAATGCAAAGACACCTGAGGCCTGGCTGTACAGTGGCTTTCTTGAAAACCGTGGAATGAGCTCATACATCATACCGATAGCCGGTAGCAGGAAGATGTAGACCTCTGGGTGGAAAGTAAACCAGAAGAGGTGCAGATATGCAATTGGGTCGCCACCTGCAAACGGGTTGAAGAACCCGGAGATTCCAAGTCTATCAGTTAGCATCATGATAAGTGATGCTGCATATGTTGGCATTGCAACAAGTGTCATAAGCGACACTGTAAGCATAGACCAGGCAAAGAGTGGAACCCTCCTGAGCGGAAGGTCTGGATGCTTGCACTTGAGAATTGTGACTACAAAATTAATCGATGACAAAATTGATGATATTCCAAGAATCTTCATTCCAAAGATGAACATGTCTGCTGCAGGTCCCGGTGCCCGGATTACGGAATAGGGAGCGTATGAGACCCACGACGTGTCTGTAAATCCAAGCCAGAGCAGTGCACCGCCAACTGGGTTCATCCAGAACGCAATTGCGTTGAGCTTTGGATATGCCATATCCTTGTATCGCACCATTATAGGTACCAAGATGTTGCCGATGCCGGTTGCAACCGGAAGTGCAAAGAGGAAGAGCATTGTAAGTCCGTGGACTGTAAATATTCTGTTAAATGTTGCCGAGTCTGAAATCAGCACTCCCTGTCCTGGGAAGAAGAGGTGCGTTCGTATGATCATGGCCAAGACGCCTGCCATGAACAAGAATGTAAGACCTGTTACGGTATACAGATAACCTACATCGGTGTGATGGGTTGAGAACATTATCTGCCAGACTGGTCGTGGCTTTTGAAGTTCTAATACCATTTTGCTCCCTCTCTGTTTTCAGATGTTATCGATATACATAAAATGTTTGTGGCTGTTTTCAAGACTTGTCATCCTCCACTACAAGCGTACCTCGCATGTTATAGTGCAGCAACCCGCAATACTCCCTGCATTGGATGGGATAGGTACCTACCTCATTTGGTGCAACCCATGCATAGTTTGTGCGCCCTGGGACCGCATCTTCGAAGATCACCCAGTCTGGAATGTTAAAGGAGTGCATGACATCCTTTGAGTAGATCTCAAACTTGTATGCGTGACCCTTCTTTAGGTGAAGTGTGCTTATCTCCTTTGTACCATTTGGGTACTCAAATGTCCAGAACCACTGCTGCCCTGTCACCTTTATTACCTCGGCGTCTGCAGGCACAGCCTCGACATCTTTTTGGACTATCCACGAGTCCACGCCTACGTAAACCAATATTGCAATAACTACGGCAACAAAGACCCACTCGGCTGTTTCATGACCCATCTAGTGTTCCTCCTCTTCGTAGCGGCCAGCGGTAGGATCTTCTAGGTGCTCCCACTTGGTTGGGGCCTTGTTCTTTGGGTTTGACTCTCGAAACCTCCAGACAAGCCAGATCAGCGTACCAGACACGACGGCACCGACTGTAAATGCGGCAGTTGTCATCCTAAAGAACTCGTTCCATACCTCTGCCCTTAGGTTGATGTACTGCTTTGCGGACTGTTGCTGTGCAAGCTGGGCATGAGCAAATTGCAGCTGGGAGACAAGAGCCAAGGCAACTAAGGTTATAATTGAAACGGCAATGATGAGAGTTTTCATTGACTGTTTTGACGTGTGCCCCACTTTCTATTTAAGCGTTTTGGAGATTGTCAGTGATCGAAGCGACTTTTTTTATCCTGTATCAATGTTATACTTCCAAAAATTCCATTATAGAAAATTGATTCAGTTTTTGAATATCCTGGCTTGCCTTGAATCAAATGTCTTGAGGTCTGCTCTGAGGTTTCTGGCAAAGGCAATAAAGATAGTGTCATAGACGCCAGTTTTTTTCTTTACAGCAAGATCGAAGGCGTCACTAATGATATGGCTACTAGGTCTAAGAAGTTGAATCTTGCCACTATCAATGAGGTTCATAAAAGAATCAATATACATCTTGGCATTAGCTATTCTTTTTAGAAGGACTTGGTGCTTCCATATGGTTTGTATTACTTCATACAATGCAATATCAGGTGCAAGGAAAAGATCGTATGCTTCTAGCAACAGTGCGTCTTCTAATATTGCAGCTGCAATATAGCTGCTGTCTGCGACCACTTTTCTCAACGGCTTTACCTGTCTTCTCTGATGAGTCTTACCATCTCCTCAGTTGTTGTGTTAACTCGATACTTGCTTTGTAGTTCTTTAAGCGTTTTGACAGCCTCTTTTGCCTTTCTGTTGTTGATGTACAACCTTATTGCATCTCTGACAACGTCAGATATTTTGCCATATTTTTCAAGAGTAGCCTTTTCCTTTTCGGACAAACGAAAAGTTATCACTGTCATACAAAACGTAATACATTATATCATATTTTAACATTGTTGCTTCAAATAAGCTAGTACTTGCATTCAGAAAAAAGTCTAAGATCGTCTGATAGAAAAAATAAGTGATATACTATTCTATCGCTTTCTTGAGGGAAAGTGCATACTGGACAAATCCAATTTTTTTATAGAATTTGTGGTAGCCCTTTCTCTTGTTGCCAGACTCTAGCCTGGAGCTTGTAATAGAAAAAACTATAGGAAAAGAAGCATTAGAAAGCCGCTCATCCAATACTGTATCGGTAAAGAAAAAAGGATGTTTTAGGATGAGCATCCAAAGCTCCAGTCCCTGGTTCAGACGCTGTAGCAAGACCATGCTTGCAAAGCCTACAATCTTTACCTCACTACCAGCAGCATCTACTTGTCTTTGGCCGAGATGTATCTATGAATTGTTTTAATGAAAAAATTCCTTTGGGTCTTGCTGGCAGGACTTGAGCGCAGTTGCACCAATAGCTCAAGTATTGGTCTTGTATACTTTTTTGATGCCCTTTTGATTCGGATCTTTTTCAAGCCTTCCTGTACATTTTTATTTTTTGAAAAACGTTTTCTTTTCCGAATCATCATTCACATGGAAATATGATTTCTAGTTGGTTGTAAACAGTTTTCGTGATATATCCTGGATAGTTTCTAGATTTACACACGGCTGGAAAATAAACAAAATATGATATCTAAGATAACTCTCAGTCTTGCAATTTATAAAAAGGAAAAAGGGGGAAAGTTAGTTTTTGGTTTGTGCTAGTCTATGGTATCTACTGTACGTTGATTGTCAGACTCAACGGTGGCGACAATGCGTTTGGATTGTCAAT
>CAZMNT010000053.1:0-6105 GCA_964567715.1 uncultured Nitrosopumilaceae archaeon
AATCCCACTCCCCGCGCTTTCTGCGATCTAGACTTAGACTTAATAAACGGAATTTTGAGATTCACATCAATAATGGTTAGGAGAAAGACAGTAAAACCAAGAACAAGCGGACCGAAGAACATTACAACTGGCTTGTGTCCAAAATGTGGCACAATAGGAAAGATTCTGATTATAGGCGTCATTGGTAGCGAGAAAGGCAAGTGCCAAGCATGCAATGGCGAGTTTGACCTGTAATAAAATCTGACTAAACCCTCAACAAAAAAAACCTTAAATTTTTAAGATCGGTTCTAGCGCAGAGTGGGTATATGTCCGAGGGTACAGAAGAATCCATTTATGAACGAGTAGCTCGACTTGAAGACGAGGTTGCCATGTTGCGACACGAGGTGGACATAATGAAAGGTACTATGAGAAACAAGATAGTAAGATACGAACATAAGCTCATCAAGAAAGGAACTGACGTTAAATCAATTATTGACTAGACTTTTCCTTGATATTTCTTATCAACTCCAAGACATAGTCTACATCATCTGCCTCCGGTGCAAGCTCTAGATATCGCTCAAGTGAGCGCAGGGCAAGATCATTTTGAAGCAGCCTTGACTGCACGATTCCCTTGTCCCTTATCTCTTCCGGTTCGTCAGGTGCCAGTCCAAGAACCATGTTTATGCAGTGCATGGCAGATTTGTAATTAAACGACTGCATGTAGGAATTTTTCAGGTTTCGTGCAATGCGAATCAGGATTTTTTCTGGCTCTATCTCGTTGAGGTACTCGTGACTGAATTGAATTCCGTCTCCATAGATGTTGCCAAGTATGGCCTCCAAGTCTTCAATATCAAGCAATGCGCCCCTGTTGAAGGGATCAAGTATCATTTCGTCTGAATATTTTACCAGGAAATGGCCAGGAAAGCCAACAGGTCTGAGGTTCAGTCCGATGTATCGTCCTAGGTGGATGTAAATTATTGACAAAGTAATCGGGATTCCTTTTCTTGTATCAATTAGTGCATTCAAAAAATTATTTCTGGGGTTATAGTAATCGTCACGATTGCCTTCAAAGCCTAGAGTCTCAAACATGTACTCGTTTAGCATCGAGACCAGGTACGTTGGGTTTTTCACCTCGGAGATAGAATCTCTAAGGCCACGTCCCATAGAATCTAGTTTTTCAATATATTGAGCCAGTACAAGGTCAGGAAACTCTAAAGTTTGGGCAAGCTTTAGACACTTCTCCACAAGGGAGTAGGCGGAGTTTTTTGCATATGCAATCCATTCTTCTACAAATGGATCAAAATTGCTCATTTCTCTTAAGATAACTCTCAGGGTTTTTGAGCTCTCTTGTAGTTGGAGGACTTTCAATCATTGTTTTATAGACATCTTTGCCACTCTTGTTTACAAGGTATTCAGTGAAATCCATTCCCATGCTTTTTCTTATCTGATATGAAGAGATGTCGGTGTTTGCAAACGTAACAAAATAATTGTGAAAGTCTTGATCATCTCTTAGTATGTTTCTTACCGCAAATTCTGCCATTCCTTCCATTATTGTAAATGCAGCGTGGTGCGACTGTATTGGTTTAAGCCATCTCTGGTAGATGTCTAGCAGTTGCGGTATGAATTCTAGGATCTTTGGGTCTACTGAGACCTTGTTAAATGTCATCACATCAGGGCCCAAGATTTGGACAATAAAGTTGTCAGGATTTAGTGTAAAGAAGAGATTTGCTCTCTGTGCGACTGTATACTCGTCTGGCACAAGAGGCAGTTTCAAGTATTCGTAGAGACTTTTTATCTTTGCATTCTCAAGTGACAAAATTATGTTTGCAAGCTCTTCGTTTATCCCATTTACTTGGGTTACTGCATTTTTGTTTATCTCATAGAGGTTTTTTTGCATAGAGTGAATCTGTTCTTCTAACATGGTCATCTTCATGGCTCCCTGATATCCTGAATTTACACGGTTAAAATTGGATTCATAGGGCGGACCCTGCTTGTGCAGTATTATTTGTGGATAGCTTGAAAGAACAAACTTGTTGAGGTACATCGTTGATTCATAAAAGTCGCCATAAGTGGTAGATATCTGAGAGATGTACCCTTTGGCATAGGTAGAGTACACAAGAAACTGTGCTGTGCTGTTCTTTGCAAGCTGCGCTATCTTGCTGGTATCTTCATGTGCGAGGGCGGAAAAGAGTTCGTCAACAAAAGAGGCTGAATTTTTTGCAGGAAATACCTTGCGTCCCTTGAGGTGCTTGAACTCTACCAAGTCTGGAAACTCTACACTGTTCTGCGGTACCGTGATGCCAGTAAATTCAGATGCCTTTTGTGAGATGTCATCTACAAGCCTGTCATACATTGTCTTGATGTCCTCAAAAACTATCTTTGATCCAAAGACCTCGGCTGCCTTTGACTGGGATTCTTTGATCGTCTTCTCTTCGTTTAATTCGACTGAGAGCTGGTCTAAAAGGGCAAATGCCAACTCTTCAAACTCGTCCATTTCAAATCTGGTGATTACTAAACCCATTTAACATTAACTTTGGCTCCAAATGTACCTAAAAGATCAAAAATGACTCAAGTTATACAAAAATATAGTAAAATTATCCGAAATTTGTAGTTTATGATCAAAAAGTGTTTTTGATGTAATTTAACACAATAACGCAGGTCAAATTATTTCCAAACCGCTCTTGATTCTGGTAAAATATTTTTCTACTTTCAAGTCTGAAAGGATTTAATTTTTTCAAATGTCGTCAAACCTGAAAAAAATCACGCTCAAAATGAGAGGTTGAGAAGATTTTAGTTGGCTGTGAGTATAGTCTTTACATCTATGTAGAAATATCTACTCCACGATGAAACAAAACGTTGCTTTCAAATCTTGCCAGAAAGAATGGTCCATCTTTACCAGTTTATGGCATCATGATATTGTCTATAATCGCATTAGGAATTGGTACACATCTTGCCTATGCTCAAACTACTGTTGACAGGTTCTATGAACCTGAGACTGCTGCAATAACATCTTTTGCAAGTTCTGTTGCAGGAGCTGCCCCCAAGATAATTGCAGCAGGCGTACTTTTGGCAGTGGGACTTGTTGCAGGAAAGATAGTAGGCAGATTGGTTGAAAAGACTGCCAGAAAAATAATGCAAAAGGCAAACGTGGAAGGCATTCCAGACGTGCACATGGTAGAGGAGACAGTTGGAAAATTTGACTCGGTTCGACTAATCGCTTCAACAATAAAGTGGTTTGTTTATCTCTTCTTTGTAGTGGCTGCAATCAATGCACTACAGCTTGAACAACTGACAACAGCAATGACCTCGTTGTGGCTCTGGATTCCAAATCTGTTGGCCTTTGTTCTCATAGTTCTCATAGGATCTATTATTGCAAATTATGTGATCAAGTGGGTAAACCACGAACTGATGGTACAACACTATGGAGGTACAAGATATGTCGGCGTAGGAGTAAAGACCGTAGTCTATAGCATCGTTTTTGCTGTGGGCCTGACACAGATTGGCATTGGCCAGTCTATAATCCCGACACTAGTGTCTGCATTCTCTTGGAGCATTGCAGTAGCTGTTGGTGCAGCCATTGCAGTAGGACTTGGATTTACTCTAAAGGATGTGTTGCCGGCTGCAATAGCGGGAGCATCAACCCAGAGAACAGTATTCAAGATTGGCCAAAAGGTCAGGATAGGGGAGGTCTCAGGAACAATCACTGCTGTGGAACTGCTGCATATCATAGTTGCAAACGAAAAAAATGAGTCCATCGTGATTCCGACAAAGGAACTCATGTACAAGCAGGTCACCATACTGCACAAGCCAAGCAAGGACATGCTTACCGTATAGAATCTGCCAAAAGCATATCTTTCTCTTCAAATACATAACAAGCTGATGCAGTCTGGATGCTCTACTCTTGACTTTGATTCAATAAAGAACTCTTTTCTGTTTTACAAGACAATTACAAGCCAGTACAAGGATCCAAGAGTACTGGAACAAGTGAGGGAATTGATACCAAAAGATGTGCTTGCAAGAGATCTGGTACCATCCCTTCTGAAGTGGTTCAAAGGTTTTATGACTTGGACGCCAAACCAAATTGCCTGTGAGGCTTGTAGTACCGCTGACAATCCACATTTTATGCAAGTAAAGGTAGAACAAGGCTACTCTTGGCAGGTCCGCAAGACCGAGGTCCATACATGCAGCAAATGCAGTACAAAAAAAGTGATTCCAAGATACAGTGATGTGTTAAAGATTGCAGAGACCAGATATGGAAGATGTGGCGAGTGGTCCATACTCTTTGGGGCCATCCTAAGTTCGGTATCTGTCAGATCAAGAATCACATATGACTATCTGGACCATTGCTGGAATGAGGTGTATCTTGATGGCAGGTGGATTCATGTGGACTCGACATTCCAGTATCCGTATTCATTTGACAACCCGCACTATTACGAGCGAAACTGGAACAAGAAGTATGTCTACGTAATAGCGTTCTCGCCTGAGGGAATAGAGGATGTAACCGATAAGTATACCGAACAATTGGATGGAATCCTATCAAGAAGGAAGAGCCTAGGGCAGTTTGGAGAGATAAATGCCAGCTCCATATCTGATTTGCAGAACTTTTACGCTAAGGTACAGTCATTGTACATGCCATAATACGAGTGTAACGTCCTACGATTGTACGGCAAGTGGCTTGTGCCTGCCTGATTTGAGAAAGAACGCACAAGCTATGATTGCTCCTGCGCATACCTCTATTGCAGTAAAACCGTAAAACGGAAGCGCATAGTTGACTGTGAAAAGTACTGCACCGATCATTGTACCTGCAGACGTGGCAATGTTTCTGAGTACATCATATATTGCAAACAATGCCGCCCTCTTCTCTCTTGGAGTAAGTTCAATTTGAAGAGCCTCATGTGTAGGACCATAACTTATTCCGGTTGCAATCATGGCAAGCAGTATTCCAAGTATTCCCCAAAATGCTTGCTCAAAGATAAGAAATGTAGAAAGCGGTGCTGTAGCAATAACCGATACGAATAACACTTTTCTCTTGTCAAACCTGTCTGAAACTACTCCGAGCGGAGTCCTGATAAGATTTGCAAACAAGAATTGTATGCTCAAGATTAATCCCCATTGGAAGGTGTCAAGTTTTGCAATTGTAGTGCCATAAAATATCAAGTATGGGCCTGTTATCGAGTTTGCTACAATTACAAGCACATAGGCTGCAAGCAACGGTATCAACGCCTTTGGCAATTTGGATAGGTTGGACACAAAATCCTTTGAATACCGGAGAGCCGATCCCAGAGGATCTGGTCTAGTGTCTTGTAGTAAAAGATCTTTTTCTACATCTAGCCTTGGACTCTTCTCACGCAGGAACTTGATGAGAAGTATTGTGGAGATTGGAGAGATTGCAAAAGATATCAGGATTGCAGCCCTGAAGCCGTCTATCATTCCCATTTCATGGACTAGGTATCCTCCCACAATAGGTGCAAACAGAGACGGAATTGTGGTCAGTGTCTGGTAAAGTGAGAGCTGGGCAGTTCTGCTTTTCTGTATCGTTGCATCAGCCACAAGCTGCCTCCACGCTGTAGAGCCAATTGCCCCTCCTGCTCCAATCAGTATTGGAATTGAAAGCACGGTCCAGCTGTTTGAGAAATAGTATCCAACAAGTATGGCAGGACCTATCCATGATGTTAAAATTGCAATCTTTCGGAGACTGTGCTTGCCAGTGATGACTCCGCCTGCAATGGTTGCAGGTATTCCAACAAGTGTGGCAAATGTTGTAATTATGCCGTACTGGAGAATCGTTCCTCCAAGGGAGGTAAAATAGACTGGAAGAAATGACAGTGTTATGTTGCTTGCACCTGAAATCGAGGTTGCAACAATAAGTACAGTAATGTTTCCCCTTGGAATGAGCTCTCTCGTATCAACGGTATCTACACAAAGCTACACTTTAACTTGTTTGGTAGACGGCTCTATCTTTTGAGGCAAAAGGAGGTTATCTGTAGCCTATAAAAATAGTAAACCCCCCGCTTAGGCGTGGAAAATGAAGATGTCTAGGTAATTACTTACATTATGATTTGTTGGAGAAGCTTTAAGATCAATACGAAAGTTATGATGTTGTGAAAAAGAAATCCATCTTCATTG
>CAZMNT010000054.1:0-5992 GCA_964567715.1 uncultured Nitrosopumilaceae archaeon
TCCTTATGCAGGCTTGGCAAATGCAATAGCGACAGAATCTATGTTAAATACTACATCCCAGTTTGAGTTATCCGGAGTTCTTGATTCAGAACTCTTTCCGCCAATTAGCATCATAAGAGATGAGATGCCTGGATTTCCTGCAAGAATATTTGTCAATGAAGAATTAAAGGTTGCAATATTTTCCTCTTATCTTACCCCTCATGAATCACTTCATCGTGAAGTAGCAAGAACCATGTTAAAATGGGCAAGCGACCACAAATGTTCGCTTGTAGTGAGTAGTTCTGCAGTAAAAACAGATGAAAAGCCTGTTGTAATAGGTGTAGCAAGTACCATCGATGCAAGAAAACGATTGACGGATGCACAAATTCCCATACTCAAAAATGGTACTGTTCCCGGAATCCCTGGAATTTTGCTAAATGAGGGAGCGATGACAAAAACCAACGTGATAGTTCTTTTATACAAAGGTCAGGAAACAGGACCTGACTTTAGAGCTGGTGCAGAAATTTGCATGGCAATGTCAAAACTAGTTCCTGGTACATCCTGTGACTTTCAAACTCTTATGGGCGAAGCTGAAAATGTTGAGCATCACATAAAACAGGCTGAAGAAGAAGCAGGTCCACTTCGAGATGCAATCTACGGATGAGTTATCAAGAACGAGAGATCTCAAAAGAGAGTCTTGAAAAACATCTCAAAGTTTTAGATTCTGACGAGGGAATAAGAATAGAAAACGGAGATGAGTTTGTTTTCATCAACAAAACTTCCAAGAGATACTGTATTGACATATCAAGAGATAATCGCGATGAATTTTTTTATATGAATAACTTGAATGAAGTCCTAGACTTTTTAGCAAACAGGATAAAGACTTGGAAAATTTTCTCATACTAGATGCACAATAACATCCGATGACATCATTACTAGAGTTTGCAACAACAGTCATCATAATATCGGTATCAGGAGTAATGTCCCCAGGACCCCTATTTGCTGCAAATGTAGCATACGGCACAAAATTAGGCTGGAAATCTGGAATTAAGATGGCATATGGGCATACGTTAGTTGAGCTACCACTTGTCATATTGCTTGGAATGGGCGTCATATCGCTTGGCATATTACCGCAGTTTAGAGAATACATCTCAATACTTGGTGCCGTCAGTCTCTTTGCTTTTGCAGGACTTCAGATAAGAGCGACATACAAGAGTACCTTGTCGCATTCATCTCCAAAGCATGGACCGTTCTTCATGGGAGTTCTTTTGAGTGTGCTAAATCCATTTTTCTTGGTTTGGTGGTTTACCATAGGCTTCAAGTTAATCTCCGATGCGATGGCATTGTATTCATTTATCGGAATTGGCGTAGTGTTTGGTTTCCACATATGGATGGATTATGTATGGCTTGGCACAGTAGGATTTTTGTCAAAACGTGGAAAAAACATTCTTTCGACTAGAAACTATAAAATTTTCATGACCGCTCTGAGTGTAGTTTTGGTGTATTTTGGTATAAATTTTCTAATCGAGGCTACAAATTAAATCATTGGTTTGACATATTTTGAAACTTGTCAGACGTCTTCTGGTTTTGAGACATCAACTTCAATTGTTGATACATTTCTTTCTTTTCCGTCTTTTGACTCCATTCGTTCTGAGAAGATCCTAACTCCGCTGACTTTGTATCCTACGGCATTCATTCGTTTAACTATCATTTGCGATACGTCTACTGCAGCAGTTATGCTCTTGCCTCGCGCTTTTATTGTGACAGTAGGCTCGTTTGCAAGAAGCGTTAACGTAGCGTTGACATATGTAAGAATAGGTTTTTTACCAATAAAGACAATGTTTGGCGGTCTTGTCACGAACAAGCTCTTATTGTGTTTTATTTAATGGTTAAGATTCTTTTTTTCTATATATTTCTCAAGGGCTTTCTCTATATCATCTGGCTGGGTTTGTTTTACTTCATCAACAATATCTTTTTCTTCTATCTCATAACAATTCAACAAGTCGTTTTTATCTTTAAAAAAAAGCATTACTTTCTCTTGGTATATGCAATAATATAGCTTGTCAACTTGCATTTTTTCTGTTTGGAGTTTAATTCCTTCTTTTTCTATGAGAACGGGATAGTCCACCATATTCATTGACCAAGACAGTATTTAGATGTAGTTTAGTAATTTTTTAGAAACAGTACCATTGTATCAGATAACATAATAAGCAAAATGACCCATTAGCAAACTCGTGCAACATAGAGTAATTTTCCATATTGATTTCGATTATTTTTTTGCCCAATGTGAAGAGTTGAGAAGCCCTGAGCTGAAGACAAAGCCAGTAGTTGTGTGTGTATTCTCAGATAGGGGAGGAGATAGCGGTGCGGTTGCAACTGCAAATTATCAGGCAAGAAAGTATGGCGTAAAATCAGGAATGCCGATAAAATTTGCAAAAAGAAAGCTCGAAGACGTCTCAGATGCAGTATTTTTGCCCACTGATTTTGATTATTATTCTGGGATTTCCGAGTCTGCAATGAATGTAATCAGAACACATGCAGATGTTTTCGAGTACGTAGGACGAGATGAGGCATATCTTGATGTTACAAAAAGAACAGAAGGAGACTTTGTAAAGGCATCTCATCTGGCTCAACAATTAAAAAATGCCATACGCAGCAGCTTCAAACTCTCATCAACTATAGGAGTGTCATCAAACAAGCTAGTCTCAAAGATTGCTACTGATTTTAAAAAGCCAGATGGCTTGACTGTAGTAGCACCAAGTAAAATAGAGTCGATTCTTGATCCATTACCAATCAAAGTTATACCAGGAATTGGAAAAAAATCGGAAGAAAAATTTCACGAGTTGGGCCTTCAGACCATATCTGATCTAAAAAGACTAGATGTGTTTGCGCTCAATGGCATATTCGGGCGAAAGATAGGAACCTACATTTACAATGCGGCAAGAGGAATTGACGAATACTCAGTATCTCCCAGAGGAGATCCAATACAATACAGCAGAATTGTTACACTCAGGCAAGACGCAAAAGATTTCGAATCATTGTCAAAAGACCTTGAACAACTATGTGAGGACATACAGAATACCATAGTAAAAGACAGCCTTGTTTTCAAGTCCATAGGAATTCAGTTTGTGCAAGAAGATCTTTCAAACAGAACTAAATCTAGAATGCTAAAAAATCCAACGTCTAGCCTTGAAGAATTAAAAAAGGTCGCGCTGCAATTGCTCAAAGAATCTCTTGTGGACCAACGACTAATGATAAGAAGGCTCGGGGTCAGAGTTTCTGATTTTTCTGAAGTGTCAGGGCAGGTAGATATTACAAATTTCTTCTAAGACAGTATGCCCACATGTGCCGCAAGTCTTTTGTGTTCTTCTGATGAAATCCATCCGACCTGCAAATAATCCATGATTTTGTCATTCTCCATTCCTAATCTTTTTGCTTCCTCAACGGCAACAATATATGCCTCAATCTCAGTTGGCCTGTCCACATAAGAGTATGATTTGTCATACAGATCAAGTCCTTGTCTTTGTTGTTTCACATGTACAAGCTCATGCACAATGTCCAGATACAGTGTGACACTATCAGAATTTTTCAGGTGGTGGAGTGCTATTACAATTGTCGCATTTTCATTTTTTACATGCATGTAATGGGTATTCGTGTCTACGATTACTTTGGTCTTGACAAATACATCATCTAGTTCATTATCAGAGCCAAAAACCTTCTGTAGAACTTTGACTCGCTTTAAGCCTACAAAGATATCTTCAATCGCATACGTACCTGGGTTTACATCTCTATTGATTTTTATCGTATTCATGTTTTGCAACTTTTATTTCATTTTTTTTTAATCGCTTTGTTTCGATATAAGTTACAATGAGTAAAAAGACAAAGAGCCATGGGAGAAACATTATCTCTCCTGCAATACCGTGAAATGACTGGAATTCGTTAACATCAGTAGACACCTTGAGTACAAACAAGGAAAGAGAAAGTATTCGAATTACATTTACCCCGATTGTTCCAATGACTCCAAGCGCAAAATATACGGCCTTGCGGTTTCTCGGTATATTCATCTTGAGCAGAAATGCCATCATGACAAGAGAGTAGATTATTATGCTGTGGACTCCAGCCGAGGGCCAAAACACTTGAAGCGCAAAGGGACCGTGGTCGCCGTTTAGGAACATGATGTTGCCATGCGCGCTGGCAATACCAAGATTGAATGTGTTTATCAGAAATACATCAAGGCGTACAAGGTACGGAACGACATATTGTAGCGGTCCTAGCGAATCATATGGGAAAAATGCATCAAGTGATAAAATGATTGCAGTTCCTGCTGCGTAGATTGGTCCTGCCGGCGAGATTCTTATCCATTTTTTGCCAAAGAGTACAGTCAAGGTTATCATGAAAAATGCCGCAATAACAATAAAGTCCCACATCCATGTCCATGAATCTACAAGTAGAACGTGAAATTGTGGTGCAATTGAGACAAGGTATGTTCGCAGGCCAAATTCTACTCCAACTAGATATCCGATTGCTGCGCCCGCTACTGGGATTGATGCAAGTAGTCTTTTCTTTGAGATCTCAAGTCTCAGCCCTATAAGCTCGGCTGCAATAAACGCCATGGCAAAAAGAAATCCTCCACGGCCTTGGTTCCAGCCAAGACTAAAAGTGTCTGGAAAGACAGCTAGCGCAAACATTATTGGAGATGCGATGATTGCTATAGCGATAATTACACTTCGGTTTTGCAACAATTTAATGCAAAACGTGTTCAATAAAAATGCTAGTGGTCAAAAAGGTATTGTCAAAAATAATCTTTAATCGATTTTTGTTTTCTTGCTTTATGCAATTTACTTCGTGACAACCACTCTTTCTTGTCTACACTGAGGCTTTTGCATGCAATATCCAGTCCTTGTTCAAAGCTAGACGCCAGTGTTGGTTTTTGTTTTAATGCCATCCTAACTCCTTCCCGTACTTGCCAAACACCAACTGGAATTGCATATTCTGGACGTATCTCACGAAGTACCATTGCTCCGGCCTGAATCTTATTTGCCAAAAGATACTCTGCTACAGCAAGTCTGGACGCAAAATGCGCGCCAGCAGTCTCTGGATAGTGAGAGAGACCTTTTATGCTTTCAAAGTCAGAACCAAATCCAATGTTTCCGCCTTGATCATACCAAGCTTCCTGCATCTCAAACATCCATCTGCTTGGAAACAAAAGTATTGCATACAGGTTACCAAGATGCTCAAAGGTGAAAATTTGATAGCTGTCAATTTAAGAGAGATGAATTATATCTTCAAGTAAAGCTTTTGAAATTGTATCATCGGTTGCAGTTATACTCCATCGAGTTGGAACCAGTCTGCGATTTTTTCCAAACATGCCAATGCTAAAACATTTTTGGATTTTGCTTATCTCAATTCCTCGGTTGTAAAGTTCCAGGACAGCATCTTGTGCGAGTACGTCCTTGTTATAGAACATCTTTTGGATATTCTTGTCAGATGATGAATTTGTAAACTTGGCATTTTTTATCTCTCCAATTGGCCCAAATGGTGCATTCTCGGAATCTACAAATGAAGGTGCCCTGGCGTTTTTTACAAATTCTAGTTCAGAATCAGTAGAATGAGAAGACATGGCGAGGTCTTGCAAGCTTTCAATGTATCTGCCTTGCGGCTCATTGACCTTTACTGCCTGTATTCCCCTTACTAGCGATAGCCTATAGTTTACGATGTCTTCCAAGCTCTTTCCAACCCATGATTCAGGCATATCCATGACAAGAGTATCGCCATGGACTGGAGGCACCATTGGTCCTACCAAGACCTTTGGATATCCATAAGAGCCAACAAAAACTGAAGGCGGGCTAGAGCCTTCTACATAATTCGATGAAAATAGGTTAGCGTATTTTGAGAGATACTCGTTCCAGTTGGATTCTATTGCTTTTCGTATGTCTGCAGCAGTTCTTGTCATTAGTTTTCAGACTGTTTTGACGCTAATAACATATTTGATGTAATCGCTTTGGAGTTATAT
>CAZMNT010000055.1:0-5698 GCA_964567715.1 uncultured Nitrosopumilaceae archaeon
GTAACAGTATCTCCAACATTGATAACTGTGACATATGGATTAAAGCAATTGTTAGAAGTAACGCAGCTTTGATCAGATCCTGAATCTTGTGATATTATCACTTGTTCATTTGTTGCAAAAGCTAAATGTGAAGATGTTTCTATTATTGTAACTGCCATAATGGTACAGAATAAGTAAATCAGTACTAGTTTCTGCATCTGATCTGCTAATTACAACCTAGTTTATTATAAAGACTACAAAATGTAGTGTTAGATTACAAGTATTATGCTTACAATTTTTGGTCTAGCCTAGCGACACAATACTGTTGAGTCACGTACCAAGGCAAGATTTTCTTGTATTCTTGAGGAAGATGTCTAAAAAGGGGTTTTACAAGGTTCTCAAAATCTGTCTGGCATAAGGGAATAACAAGAATCCTGTCAGATTCTATCTTGTTTTTGAGGTCTGCCACCATCGAGTTTAACTTGTACTTTTTGAGGTTTCCCATAAACGCACTCTTCTGTATCCTTTTCAAACCGTAATCCTTTAGAATCTCCGAAGTCAGTGTCCTAAGACCGTCATCTGCAATATCATAAACTACTACATATCTCAATTTGTTACCATCTCAGCTCAAACGGCTTGTACTGGCCAGATCCTCTAAGGTATCTTACTATGGAGTTTGCTTGAATCTGAATAACGTTCTGCAGCGTAATGCTCTCCTTTCCATAACGGATCTTCGAGTTTAGCTGGTCAGCTATATTTTCAGAAATTAGACGCAGCACTTTTCTGTTCAATCGCTTCTGACCATTCTGGTCTGTTTCCATGATACTTGCGAGCTCAATCATATCTTTATTTATCAAGGCAAGAAGGACCCTGTCTACAGTATGCTGCCTGAATTCCTCCATGAAATCCAGTACAAGCGATGGTTTTCCTGACCTGTCTGCATGAAGAAATCCCGCATATGGGTCAAGGCCTGCATAGTATATTGCTTTCCAGCACTCCACAAAAAGAATTGCCTTGTAGCCAAAATTGAGCATCGAGTTGAAGGGGTCTGTGGCACCCTGTGTCCTTCTTCCTGGAAAGTTAAGCTGTGGCGGAAGAAGCTCGGAGATGGCCTCCCAGTATAACTTTGAAGCTCTAGCTTCTATATTGAGGAGTACAGTCCTTACATCATCGATCCTATCTCCATCAACGCCGATCAATTCATTTAAGATGTCTTTGATCTTTTCGGATGATTCTGAAAGTATTGTAGATACATCTTCATCTTTTCTATTCTTTTTGAGAAGATTGAGGAGGTTTCGCTGGTTTCTTGATTTGCCGTAGACAAACTGTTTTGACAGGTACATGCCTCGTTTATCGTTGTATGCCACAAACTGTTCTCTCTTGCCTCTAATCGTACCTGATAGCGACGCAGGAATTATGAAACCATATGGCCAGCCGTACATATTTCCAATTACTATTGGTATCTGATTCTCAAATGCAAGCCTGATTGCATCAATTGATATGCTATCACCGTTATTTAGAAGATGAATCTGTTCTACATCAGAGCTTGCAAATTCTTTTTTAAGACTGTCCCCTTTTACTACAAATCGGTTTCTTTTTCTTCCCAGAAAGAGACCAAATTCCGAAAGGACAAGTCTCATTCCATTTTATGTATGAATTTTGATTTATTGGAGAACGTGAGAAAATAGTGACCGAAGTGTAAATCGATAGTCTTTATATGTAAAGGTGCAAACATGAGGCTATCGATAAGGCAGTATTGAAATCGTAAGAAAGTAAGCCTTATTTTCATTAAAGGAGAAAGAAAAGGCGTCTCTTACAATCAAAATCTCCAAGTAGGAAGATTATCTTTCAATCTCCGCTACTTGGAGATTTTGATTGTAACTGCAGAAACAAGCACGATTAGAATGAAATACTTTAGCAAACTCCTGTTAGAATTTCCTGTAATAAATCAGGTATTTCTCAACCTAAGTGTAGAACGCAACAAGCCAGTAACGAGGCGGTTTTGGACGCTGCAAAAATTGGAAACACAATTTTCACTTTATCTCATCGTACATACAGTATCTTTAAAATGTTTGATAGCAGTCTGTGACAGGCTCGAATGCCTTTCCTATTGTAATCTCTACCAATCTGATGTCGATATTATCGATTACTCAAGCATCGGGTAGAATTGTATATATACAAGAATGTACCATACAATACTATGAGCAAATCTCTCTTAAAGAATAAAGACAGGGGGCATAGCCCCAACCTTGATACTGTCCTGATGGTAGAGAAAGTTCTCTCAAAAAAACACGAATTTGCATCAAAGAACCAGCTACGTCTCTCATTGCCAAAGCAGCTGCAGTACATGACATTTAACAAGATTTTAAAATATCTAGAAGAATCAAACAAGATAGCCTATGGCAAGGACGGGTCCGTTTTCTGGATATTTGCCGAGGGCCCACAGTTTGAACGACTGGAAAAAGAATCGGTCAAGCTAAAGTAATTTCAGTACCCAAACCTTTTCTCATAATCCTTGTGATCAAATATTTCAAGAACATAAACTGTCTTTTGGCCTTGTTTACCAGTAAGGGAGTAAATCAACCTCCATCCTCGACTCAGCTCTACCCGAAACAGGCTTGGAACATTATATCCTGCAATGTAGCATTTTGGGATTTTGTCATACTGGATTCTATTTCCCATTTGCGGATTTTCTTTGACAAGTTCAAGTATGTCATCAATCTCTTTGTAAAATTTATCATCCTTTTGCAATGCACCGAAAAATTTCATAAATTTTGGTCCGCCCTTGACTTCGGTCAATGTAGTTATCATTGTATATGATGATAATTAATCTTCAGTGGCGAACATGGATAATTTTTAAAATGAATCAAAGTTGCATGACGTTTATGATAGCAAACCCCTACTTTTGCCTTGATTTGAAGAAGCTTTTACAAGATCCAAACCTTGGACTTGACCGTCGCTCCTCAGAATTCATCTACCAAAAAATTTTTTTTAGGGCGAATATCTATTACAAAGAATAATGCAAAAAACCGCTAGAAAAGAGGCGGTTTTGGGCGCTACAGAAACTGGAAACCACCCGGTCCACCTTATCATTCCTTTCAGACAGGTCACTGTCCGCTACCATTTTTCTCCACTACTGCCTTGTCTTTTGGCAAAGTTGCAACAAATCTCCAACCTTGAGAGATTAGTGTCTCTGCTTGATCAAGTGACACAACCATCTGAGCTGGTTGTAAACTGGATCTTGTTTTATTTTCTTGCTCTTCTTTTGTCATCTTGTTACTTTGCATCTCAAGATCAAGCAATTCCTCACTTCGTCTGAATGCTTGTCGCATCTCTTCAATCAATGCATCGGGCAAGAGTCCTTTGTTTGTTGTATACTTGACTCAATACTTCCCTTGTGTCCCATGAAGAACACCTTAAAGTCATGTGCAATCTTTCCCCTTGATTCTGCCATGAGTATCTGTGTGTCAAAGTATGCTCACAAAACATAAGGTCACCACGCAAACCTTGGTCGAAATGAATCGCGTATGTCTTGGGTTACCTTGCTTGTTGGAAGAAACTTTTTGTCGGTATTGCTTCCCCGATATGTCTTGTAGTCTATGTCAGGTGCTATCAATGGTGAGTCTGGTCTAAGTGTTTCACCTCTTGCAAGTCTGTCGTTGAGGTATGTAAGAAGTTTCTGTACTCCGTTCTCTGTCAGGAACGTAAAGTATTCTTGATTTGGTACTCGTTCGCCTTCAAGCGTTGGCGTCCTGTCTGAATACCGTATCTTGATGTTTCTTTTGATCTCAATGTCAAAGTGACGTAGCCACGACTTGATTGCGGTAAGGGTGCTGTCTATATAGCCGGGCGAGTGATTTTGTGCTTCCATCCATGATATGTGATCCTCTATGAGATCTGCTGCCTTGCGAAGGTCTTTGAGCCCAAGTTCTGCAAGCTTGGACACTATCATGAACTTTACAATACGATACCACATTGACCTCAACGCCAGAAAGTCAGATCTGAAAGAAAACCAAAGACTTGGGTTTGAAACGATGGAAAATATTATTGAAAAACTAATCGAACAGCACAAAGAAGAGGAAAAAGAGCTGCGAAATTACCTAATGTGGGGTATGACAACAGCCTTTTCGTACGTGTTTTAGATATGCATTTCTTTCACAAAAAAAAAACTACAGAAAAAGAGAGAAAAGAAGAGGAAGAGAGAACGGAATAGCACTTTTCAAGATGTTATGAAGCAAAAAACAGGTCAAGTGACGCAGATTTGAAGTGTGAGGAAGCAATAATGAGAGACAAGGAACTATTTGGAAGGACACGGACAAGTCTGATGAAGTACCTTAGAGCAGAATACTGTATCAATACAGCAGACAGGGCATTAAGGAGAGTCAATAAACGAAAGACAGATGGGTATTTCCAGAAGTAATTAGAAGAAAGTTACACGTCAACTTTTTAATCCAAAAATGCCAATCTTTCTAATGCTAATCTCTCCAATGCCAAGCTCACATCTGCCGAACTATTTTTATATATGAAATACGGTACAGATCCTTATCTCTTGTAGAGGTAGGATGTAGGTTGAGGGAAGAACAGATACAAAAAAAACTCGGAGCATGTCTTTTAGGCTACCTGAGGATATGGCAGAATCACTTGAAACACAAGCAACAGTGAAGAGGTTAAGCCCAAACAATCTGCTCATACAGATACTTTCATTTCATAATGATTATCTTGAAAATGTAAGTAGAGCAGGTCTTGTTGCATTCCCAAGACCTCTATTAGTTCGATTGATGGAAAAATTACCACAAGAACAGGTCATTTCGCTGGCAGAGTACATTTCAAAAGATGCTGTTACTGATATAATGGCAGTCTTGCAACCTGATTACAATGCTGAAACGTTCCTCAGGGTCGTCGAGTCTTGGGCAAGAGCATCCTTGATGCCGTTTCGGAGAGAAGTGAAGGGCAGTCTTAACACATGCGTCATCCAACATGATCTGGGAAAAAACTGGTCTTTGTATCTAGGTCATCTCTACAAGTATGTCATTGAGGATTTGCTTCAAAAAAGGGTCAAAGTTGATGCTACTGAGCACACGACAGTGATAAAATTCTAATCAAAGCAGACGACTTTTGACACATTAAAGATCCGACGTAGACTTGACAGAATCCCCCAAAAGAGGTTTGTCAAATATATGATTGGTTTTATTCGTGTTAACTGGCAGTTGATATTCTTTTATGAAAATCATGTAGGCATTTTATATGCAAAGGACCTGTATTGGATTTTATGGTCACAATGGATCTTACAGAAGAAGAAATCAAGATAATCAGTGCAGTATGTAAATTTTCAATAATGGCGTGTCCAACTGACAGTATAAGTAATAAAGTAGAGATTGATGCAGAAAAGCTTGACAAGCTAGCACAAAAGATGGATAAGAGTTTAGAATAGTTATCAAGTCATAAATTCTGGTTTCCAATATCTTGAACTCATCCAAAAACCCTCCAGTAAGAACTTCAGTACGGTACTGTTAAACTTAGATATTTTGTCATTAGTACAGAAAACCTATTAAATCATGCTGGCTTTATGATACTGTCAACTATGGCACTCCAGAATACAAAATATCAGGACTGCATAGATTCATGCAATATCTGTGCTGAAGCATGCGAACTCTGTGTGACCTATTGTCTACGGGAGAATGACGTAAAGTCCCTGACTCGATGCATCCAACTATGCCGG
>CAZMNT010000056.1:0-5686 GCA_964567715.1 uncultured Nitrosopumilaceae archaeon
ACCTCTCATTTGAAGCACTTGCCAATGTTTGTAAGGATGCTACAGATCGACTTATTGGTGCATAGTCAGTTATCATTGACTTAGCATTCCATTCAATCAAATTTTACAAAAAGCACCCGACAGTTAACACGGAGAAGAAACACCCTAAGATTTAACAGAGTGATTTGTCTAAAGGTTTTTTAAATCAATAAAACCCGTTAGGTGTAGATTGGTTAGCAAAGGAAAAGCGGTGCTGATTGCAGCTTTTGTTGGTCTAGGTGGTCTCATGCTTTTCTTCTATCTCTATGCCAATTCATATCAACCACAGCTACAGCAGGTAACAATTAATCTTCAGACTGTCAAGGTACTAGGTGTAGACAAGATCAACAATCGTGCAGATATTGAGGTTGACTATATTCTTTATAACCCAACTACTGTTACCTCTACCATTTCAACAATCAATTATGAATTATATGCAAATGGGCAAGATCTAGGTCAAGGCCGCTATAGCGTACAGGATATACCGATGGCTGGAAGACCTGCCTTGTTTCCTCACAGCAACATGACTGTTACAGACAAGTTTGTGCTTGTAAATTCACCCAATATATCTAACGTGTACAATTCAATAGTAAAGGGAGACCCAGTCAAGTACGAAGCAAGGGGGCAGGTAACAATAGAATCAACACTTACCCTTATCACAAAAGACTTTGACTCTATTCTAGGCTAGCCAATCCCCCAGCTTACCTTCTTCTTGGGAATAATTTTGACGAATGGAGCTTCGCCTTCCTTCCATGGCATTGAACGTACCCATGCATAGTTTTTGTAAAATATATCATAGAGTCTTTTGAACTCGCTTCCTCTCTCAATAAATGATGCAGAGCCTTGTACCACCACTCCCTTGTGTTTGCCGGGATTGTAAATGTCTACAGATATTGCAATTTTTTATTCTTTTTTAAATTTGCATATTTTTTTGTATCATAATCAGTTGCAAAATAAAAGTAGCCGTCTTCAAAGTAGTATGTTACAGGAGCTATATGTGGAGTATTGCTTGAACTTGTAGCAACTCGGCATCCTTCATTTTCCTTTAGAAACTTGACCTCTTTTGGAGTATATTTTATCATATATCGTATTATATACATGAAAATAAAAAGAAATGGGCCGAGAGAGATTCGAACTCTCGACCACCGCCGTGTCAGGGCGGTATCCTAACCAACTAGACGATCGGCCCGATAAAATACGACCTCTCTGCACACGTTATTAACGTTTAAGAAATAGATTCCACGATAAAATAGGATTAATTAGAAAACAAGAGTAATATTCAATGCTTCAAATGTATAACATATGAATGGTGACTTCTCACCAGAAGAAAAAGATGGCTTTTACAAGGCAGTATTTTCAAGACGTGATGTAAGGTCGCATTTTACTTCAGAACCAATAGATGACAAAGTCTTGTCCAAGATACTCAACGCAGCTCATCATGCGCCTTCTGTGGGCTTTTCACAACCATGGAACTTTATTTTGATAAAAGACAGGAAGGCAAGAAAGGCAGTAAAAGATTCTTTTGATAAAGAAATGGAACGCTCTTCAAATCTAATTGAGGACCCCAAGAGATCAAAGTATCTCTCACTAAGACTTGAGGGAATTTTAGATTCTGCACTGAATCTATGTGTTACCTATGATCCATCTAAGTTTGGACCCTTTGTGATAGGAAGGTCCAGCATCCCTGAGACAGGTCTGTACAGTGTTTGCTGCGCCATACAAAACCTATGGCTTGCAGCAAGGGCCGAAGGCATAGGAGTAGGATGGGTAAGCATACTTTCAAATGATGATCTCAAAAAAGTTCTCAGCATCCCTGAACACGTCGTTCCGGTTGCGTACCTATGCCTTGGACATGTGACAGACTTTGCTGAAAGGCCAGATTTAGAGACAGCAGGATGGCTTAACAGGCTTGCGTTGAAAGATGTCATCTTCTATGAGAGATGGAATAATGCAAGTGATCCTAACTGGCAAGAAATTCAGGAAATGATAATTTCCAATTTAGATTAGATTAAATTAATATCAAGTTTGATTTTTTCTGGGCTCGTGGCGCAGAGTCTTATTGACGCGAAACATGGATAGCGCGGTAGCCTCCTAAGTTACAGGTCGAGGGATCGAAGCCCTCCGAGCCCGCCTTCTCTGTCAGTACGAAACATGTCTTCCGACGATGACTTTTCCGTTAGGCAGCACACCGATGTAATGCCAACCCCCAACGATATGCTGTTCTGCTTCATCTGCTGTAACGACCCGCTGCTCGATCCTGTTTTCCCGCCGCTGACATAGTTCAGCAGCTCTTGGACTTTTTCGAGCTGCTCTTGGGTCATCGCTTCGATTCTTGCTTTCAGTTCTTCCTTCTTCTCTTCCTCTTCGTCTTTCCTGATTTCTGTATCGAGTAATTCTTCGCTTCTCCTGAAAGCTTCACGCATTTCTGTCACCAATGATTCGGGAAGTATTCCCTTGTTGGTAGTGTAGGCTGCTTCTATGGAACCTTTGTGTCCCATGAAGAAGACTCTGAAGTCATGTGCAATCTTTCCTCTCGATTCTGCAATGAGAAGCTGTGTGTCGAAGAAACGTCTTAGCACGTAGGGTCTCCACTTGAACCTTGGTCTCATTGTTTCTCTTACTATTTTTCTTATCACTCCAGTTACCATGAACTTTTTTCCGTCGTTGTTTCCCCTTCCATACTTGTATTTGTAGTTGGGAGCGATAACGGGGTCATCAGGCCCCAGAGATTCTCCTGCGAGAATTCTTTCGTTCAGGTATGCAAGAAGTTTCTTTCCTCCTTCGTTCGTGATGAAAGTGAAGTATTCGTGGTCTTTCTTTGACAGTTCTCTTCTTACTGCGATTCTTGCTGGCTTTCTTGTGAAGACTGCTAACCCTTCAACGATTGACATGTCAGGGAGGTCCTTTATTCTGAGGCCGTCTGTCGCATCGACGTTACCGAGGACTTCTGGAAAACGCAAGACATCAACAGAGGATGCAAGGTGATAAAAACCGGAATAGGATCTGATTATTTCAGGATGTGTCCTAGTGAAAAATCTGCATTCGTCGAAGTTAAGGACGGTTGCCATCCTCTTTCAAAGGTACAAAACCAGACACGAAAAATTGTTACGAAACTGGGATTTGATTACGACATCAAACGATGCGGTTGCGATAAGTAGATGGCCTACATAACTGGAGAAATCTGCTCACTGACAGGAATATATCGCTGGGCAGGTCATTCAGATGGCAGCCGCTACTGTCATGTCACCCATAACGAATACACAATTCCTTTGGAAAGAGGAGAAACATTTCCACCAACAAGGCACTGTGAGAAAGGTGCTTTTTGGGAATACGTAAGGCCGTATTAAGCTGATTTGGTTTTATCTTGGTTTGATAGAAACTGGCCTGCTGTCACCACATCAAAAGACAGATACGAGTTCGTGGGGATCAATGACTTTATCTTCGATCACATAAGACAAGGAGGAATAAAAGATCCAACTATAATTGACGTTGGTTGTTCCACTGGAATCGCAATAAAAAACACTGTTGAAATTTTGCGAAAGCAGGCGTTTAATTCATACGTGATTGGAATAAACGCATCAAAAACCATAAAATCAAAAGCAGAAAAAAACGTTGACAGATTCATAAACAAAGATGTTCTTGATGTCGAGAGCCTTGACAGCACCGCAGATATAGTTATTTGTCATAAAGCGGCCATATTTGTACGTGGAACAAGACGAGCGGACATAATTAGAAAATGTGCGACTTTTCTAAAAGACAGTGGGATTTTGATTACTGACGTTGATTGCTATCCTCAAAGAACATTTATGGAAAATATGCTCAGATTTTCCAGACATCTTTGGTACCAGATTCCGGCTGCAGACTGCCTTAAACACGGAATAAAAAATATCAGAAGAGAATATGACAGGCGGGCAAATACCACGATCAAGGAAGGAGTTTTCAAGAAAACCAAGGCTGAAGCAATCTCCTATGCAGATGAAATAATGACTGGTTGGGAAAAAAGGTCTGACAGATGGAAGAGATGGTGGCAATTCAGAATTTTTATGTTGGGGTTGGTTTTTTCCTTTTAAGGATGACATATCGTTATGACATACCTAACAATTAGTATCTAGTTAACGCCGTTATCATTCCTTTACATTTCGTAGCTTCTCAATTCCAAACGGATCTTTACGATCTGTAAAAAAATAGAGGTGTGTTTCGTATTGCCAGAGTTTACGGGAACCTCCGAGCCCGTCTTTATTGCTCCTAGGTTTGGGTAGCAGTAGATGTAGAGTTTACAACGTATTTGAAAATTTCAACGGTATAGTTTCCTTCAAAAATGTTATTCACATGCCCATTAACGGTATTTGCAACTCGAAAATATTTTTCATAGTAGCCATTTGAAGTTACATTGACCTGCGCAAAGTAAACTGGTTTACCGTTTTGGTATATTTCTATCTCAACTGGATATCCAGGTGCAGCATTTTGTACTGTTCCCCAAACACTACCAAATGGGAGTGGCGGATTTGGTGGAATGTACATAGGAATTACAACTTTTTGCATTATAACGTCACTTTCCGGTACCAGATTTGGAGGTACCATTGCTTGTGAAGCAGGAAAGATAAAACTTGGGACTAAAAGTCCTGCCATTGCCAGTGCCGACAATCCAACATACTTCACAGGTAATGATTTTACATCGTTAAATATTAAGATGACGTATAATTCCCATTAGCTACTTGATAACAGAAGAAAAGCTAAATGACGGTTGCAAGTGTGATTGCCATTATGGAGGAGCCGTCAGCTGTCCTTCATGTAAAGCAAGTCATGGAAAGCATACTTGCCCACACTGCAAGTAGAGGTTATTTCTTCTTGGCCTTTTCTTTTGCTGCAAGTGCCTTGAGATTTGCCAGCTCTGCCCTGAGTTTCTCTATCTCAACGAGTGTTTGGAGATTTGCAATCTCAGCCTTGAGGTTCTCAATTTCCGTATCTTTGTTCTTCAACGAACTTTGCAATTCTTCTAGATCAGCACTGAGCTCTGCCTTGGCATGGTTAAGGTCGCTTGAGCTTAGCTGCACTGTATGCTGTCTTTGACCATAATTAGCCGCTAGCTTTTTTTTTTCATCATGTGCAGCATGCCCTTGGCTTTCAAGCCTGTGCATATAGTCCGCACTCTTCTGGGCCAGCCAGCATATAATTACCAGAAACCATGCGGCTGACATAAAAACCATGAGAGTGAATTTCGCAGCATCTGGGAGTATGAAGTATAGTATCGTCAATGCAATTGCTAAACAAGATGTTACAATCGTAGGAATATGGCCCATAAATCTACCCTTAGAACGGTAGAATATAATAGTAATGGAAATTTTCAATCAAGAAAACGCGTTTATAAAAATAGAGGAATTTTGCTAGTCACTGCCTTCCGCAGTTGTCTTCGAATTACCCTCTAATTCTGGAACCTCAGACTGCAAAATCTTAATTTTTTGTAAAAGTTCGTTTCTAAGATCTCTTGCAACCCGCCTTACTGTTGGTCTTGGAACTCTAAGCTCTTCTACAACTTTTGTGTAGATATCTTGCTTATCTGTTAAACCTTTGTCAAGCAGATTGTTGATTGCTTGTTTGATATTTGTGCTTTGGGTAGTACGATTCACGTTTTTTATTTTTCAGATCTTCTATATAAGACTGTTACTAT
>CAZMNT010000057.1:0-5659 GCA_964567715.1 uncultured Nitrosopumilaceae archaeon
ATTGACAATCCAAACGCATTGTCGCCACCGTTGAGTCTGACAATCAACGTACAGTGATATAGTACAGGACTAGATACCAAATAGAATTAGAACGTCTTGGTAGTCAGTTCACATGGGTTATGCCTTGTGGCACATCTGTAGCTGATAATCATAATAAATTAAACTATGAGATTTGGTGAGATGCTTGCCAAAACAATTTTGAGATCTACCATGTTTGAGTTCTCCAAGCATTCGTGGGTCATCAGCAGCGTTTGGTTCAGCAATAACTATTTTGTAATTCTTGATTAATGGTTGATTACTTTTGAACTTCTCTAGCTTCTTATCTATTGTATCATCAACGGGTTGAACAAACCACAAGAGCTAATCTTCTAATACATCATCAATATGTTTTATGTATTCTTCTGGAGTGTACTTACCAGGAAGTTGAGTCTGGCAGTGCTGATCTTTTCTTCAATCTTAGGAGAAAGTTCTGGCATCTCTTTTGGCTTTTTTGAAGACTGCAAGTACTAATTATTGGTATTCTTGGTATAAATACAAATGTTCGTATAAGTTACTTTTGCAAAACTAGTGAGTACACTGGCAGTCTACAAGTTTTGTATCAAAGGTGCAATCATGCGGACCCTCTGACTTGGCATCTGTTGGAATCTTTCCCATACATTCCTTGTGTCGGCCCTTTTTGCAGAACCAACAGATAGGTTCTGCCTCAGGACCTGAACACTTGTCTCCTAAAATACCGTAACATCTCCTAGCGCAGGTGAGCGATCATTTCTGTGAAAGTCGACAAACTCCTTGTGGTCTACTTGGTGTCTCCTCAACTCTTCCAGATTTTCAAATACGTCGCTGCAAAGATAACATTTGGGCTTGTGCTGGTCTACTATTGGGAGTACCATGATTTGTTGTACCGCCGACTCGTAATTGAATCTTTTTCAAATCTTAGATTGGAGTAAGCCACTCGGAGAATCTCTCGTCTTTCCAGCGTGATACCTCGTAGAATAGATTCTGCAGCTTGCGGGTAATCTCGCCTGGTTTTCCGTCCCCTACTGGAACATTGTCTATCTCAGTTACAGACTTGATCTCGGCAGCAGTGCCTGTCATAAAGACCTCATCTGCAATGTACAATTCATCTCTGTCTATCTCCCTTTCAACAACTGAGATTCCATCAGACCTTGCTATCCTGATTACACTGTCACGAGTTATGCCATCCAAAATACCCGAGTTAAGCGGCGGTGTTGCTATCTCGTCTTTGTTTACTGTAAAGATGTTCTCTGCGCTTCCTTCAGAGACCTTGCCATGATAGTTTAACATTATTGCCTCGTCATATCCATCCTTTAGCGCCTCCACCCTTGCAAGCGCAGCATTTGCATAGTTTGACGCAGCCTTTGCCTGCATAGGCTGTGATCTGGAATCAATTCTAAGCCAACTTGAGACCTTACATCTTGCCCCCCGTACCTTTCCAGCACTTGATTCGCCGGTGTTCCACTCCCAGCATGCTATTGCCACATCTATCTTGTTTGGAGTTGGCGTGAGGCCAAGAACGCCGTAGCTATAGTATACAATCGGTCTGATATAGCACTCTTTTAGGCCACTTGACTGGACTGTCCTGATTATTCCATCTGAGATCTCTTTTTTTGAATACGGAATCCTCATCGAGTAAAGCTTTGCAGACTTGAAGAGTCTGTTGACATGTTCCTCAAGCCTGAAGATGGCAGGACCCTTGATTGTCTTGTAGCATCGTATCCCTTCAAAGACTGCGGTAGAGTAATGCAATGCATGGGTAAGAACGTGGACCTTTGCATTTCTGAATGAAACAAGCTTGCCATTCATCCATATCTTTCCCTGCTCTTTCATATGGGTTCGAATAAGGTTCTGGTAATTTAAAGAATCGAGCTAGCAAATCAAAAGGGCTTGATTTTCTTTAAATGGAATAGGTACAACTGTATTCCATGAACCCATACTTTTCATTTGCTGCAGCAGCGCTCTTGGTTATTGGAGTGGTCGGAAATGGCTTTGAGATGAGACGGGTGCGCATGTCTACAATGAGAGACGAGGATATGGCCTCAAAGAACATGTTTGCAAACAAGAGGAACTTCAAGGGTATGCATGCATTGGTGCTGCTATAGTGCTTGCAGCTTTGAGCAGTTATACTTGATCTATATAGATCATCTCTAAATATTTCCTCCACGCTATATACACTAGCGCGTGTTTTGGGTAACGCCGGGCTGATTCTAGATAGAGGCCCAAGAACAAACCCACTTTGACTTCCTACAGGTATAGACTTGTAGGGGTCAAACGCTACCCGTTTATATCAATTCAAGAAAGAAAGATACAAAATATACTATTATGGCTCTACAAACAAATGACTGCTAGAAAAAAAGGAAAGCATATGCGTGCTGCGGACCAGAGAGCTGCGCGCAGAAAGAGACGCAAGTAAATTTTTGGTAATATCTATACAAATTTTATTTTTGATCTTTCCAAATGAACCGCGCATATTGCCCTTTCTATACTGTCGCCGCTGTCTTCAATTACTATGATTATGCGCGATGTCTCTTCTTGTGCGTCCATGTTTAGAATGTTGAGTCCTGCCTCGCCTATCTTTGAGCTTGCCTTTGATGCAATCTGCTGAACTCTCCACATCTCGTCTCCAATCAAGGTTATTACCCCCCTGTTGTACGTAATAGATGCGAGAGAGTCAAAGGCCAAGACATATCTCTCGTTGCGTTTTACATAATCTCCGTCTAAAAAGAGGATTCTGGTAAACTCTATGTCGTCCTTTGTAAAAGGCGACAGGACAACAAACTCGCTGTACCTCTTGTCCCTTTCAAGTGACTTGAACAGATTCTCAGCAGACTTGCTCTCCATCCGGAGTATGGCGCAGTTCTTCTTGCCAGTTACTATCTTCAGGGGATGACCATTCTTAGCACTAGGCCTTCGCTCTATTGTCGTTATTCTATGAGGTTTTCCCATTTCTGTTATTATTATAGGCATGTCTACTCCATTCTCAACTATCTCCTTTATCGCAATTGGATCGAGTATCTTCATTCCAAACATTCCTGCAATCCTAGCCTCGTTGTATGACAGATGAGTGATATACTCAAGCTTGTCTTTTACGACGCGGGGATCCGCAGAGAATACTGCACTATCTTTTTCAAAATCAATCTTGGTGTTGTATTTTTTGCTAAACAATATCCCAAGATCTGCAGCGGTCCTGTCAGAGCCGCCTCGCTCGTATGTAGTCTCAGTGCCATCTGTGGTCTTGCCGATAAACCCTCCTATCGATACCACATCGTTTTTCTCAAGTAACTCCTCCATTCCCTTGAGGTTCTGGTAAGATTGCGAGGCAAGAAAATTTGCCGACTCTATATTTTTGTCTGTGATGACAGGCCATATGTCAAAAGCTACCACATCAGCTTTGATCCCTGCGCTCTTGAGCACATAACTCATGACGTTAGACATTAGTATTTCGCCTGAATATGCAAGCACTCTTGAGCGCACCTCGTTTGCAAATTCTTTTTTTCTAGCAGCCTCCAAAAGTGACTTGTACGCCTTATCTAGAAATGACTCGATGGTCTTTTTACACTCGTCCTGGTACTTGTCAACCAGTTCTAGTATCTTGGTATATGGCCTGCGCAACTCCTCGATATCAAAACTTTTTCCTTCCTCTGCCTTTTGGCCTAGAATCAGCGCAATGTCAGTAAGTGATCTCTGCTTGTTGTCATATGTGGTAAGTGGAGCTGAAAAAACTGTGATTACCTTTGAGTCTTTTTTTAATTCATTTATCCTCCTGATGATTGTAGGTATGAGTACGCCGTCTACACCTATCACACTTCCGCCAAACTTTGCAATAATGAGATTTTGCAAAACTTGATTACATCTTGTTCCACCTTCTATAAAGTTTGGGTAAAGGGAGAAGAACACGTGAGAGAGTGTAGATGCAAATTTCGGACAATTTGTACGCATACCTTAAAAGCAAAAATCAAACAACTGTCCTTATGGCCAAGATCAAGAGGGGTTCATCGTGAGTATCGAGAACGGGGAGCTCTTCAAGGATAAGAACACAAACCATATACTTCAATACCTGCCTGAGGTAGGACTGGTTCACAACGAAGAGTTGTGCAGAGAAATAACAGGCTGTATAGACTTTCAGAAAAACAACTAGCTATAGAAATTTTTCTATCAACTCTGCAGCTAATTTTGCTCCCCCAAAAGGCTTGGGCTCTCTTTTCTGGTTTATTTTTTCTAAAATTAGCTCTTCTAATCTGTAAATATCCTCAAAGGAGTATCCAATCTCCTTTGCATTTTCTTCCTGCTCAAAGTGTCCCTTTATAGGAATAAAGATTCCAGGAGTACCAAAATGTATTGATTCATCTATGGTGGATTTTCCAGCAAGCGATATTACCAAGTCTGACGCAAATATCACTTCATGCATTTTATTTACAAATCCTAGGTTTCTGTATGGAGTCTGAGGCATCTGAAGAATAGGTCCTGATACTATTACAAGTTCGGCATCGATGTCATTCTTTTGAAAAACTTGGATGGTCTTTTCGATTAAAAATTTTCCAAGGTCAGTACCACCAGTACTTACAACAACTGTCTTCTTGTCAAAAGAATATTTTTTCCGGAGCTGCTCACGCGACCCTGTGACATTCCTGACAATAGGCCCAATCCTTACAATGTTGCCACTGCTTTGTCCGACCTCGGGCACCAGAACAAGGTCGCATTTTTCTATGATGTTTTTCATTCCGCGGTTCATCATTCGTTCAATTAGAGAGCCTATTCCACTTGCAAACCGTGTGTCTAGTATGTCAGTGACAAGAATTGTCTTTATCTTTTGTTTTTGTGCCATGACAAGCGAGCCAAAATCCTCGTCGCTTACTACAACCTTGGGGTTCTTGCTCCCTATCACTTTGGAAGAAATCTTTTTGCATTCCTTATAGTATGAAAAGTAGCTAAAAAGCCACATGAGGGATCTCTGTAGCCTCCCATTCTCTATCCTGAAGGGAGGAGGACTGTAGAGATTTTCTGTGTCAAAGCCATACTCTGAAAACAGCTTATATGCACCTGCACCACTGATGAATTTTTTTGAAATACTATCCAAGTGAAGCGCAATTGCAATGTCTCTTGCTGCATGCCCAAGTCCTATGGGACTTGTAAAAAAGACTACGTCTGTCATCTATTTTGTACCACATTGCTTTGCCAGTTATAATTGAAGTAGAATCGGTTTATGCCATGCAAGATTCAAGCAGGCACTTTTTTATTTGCAGCCCTTTTTCACGAATAGTCCTTAGGGCAGTATACATTTTGAGTATTACTCATCGTTTTGGGCTATTCTTTCAAAAACTCTTGTCTATTCCGTCTTCTTTTAGCACAAGTATCATATCTGCCTGAGGCCTTTTTTGCCGAGTGCTTGTTTCACTAGCTTGAAAATATTTTAGACCTGTGCAACATATTATCACTGTCATCTCTGATACACTTGTATTATACACACAAGTAGGCTGATTTTTGAAATTGTTATTTGAAATAATGTATCTAAAAAATAAAGCCGATTTGGATAAGATTGGAAACGATTCATGTTAGACTTATATGCATTTTAAAAGGGAGCGTACTTGGGTTCATAGTCCAGTTGGTTATGACGTCGCCCTTACACGGCGAAGATCCAGGG
>CAZMNT010000058.1:0-5289 GCA_964567715.1 uncultured Nitrosopumilaceae archaeon
CTTCATCCGGTGTGCCCAACGCAAGGCTGTCCTTTGAACGCAAAATGAAATCTGTTACTGACTCATTTTTCCTTTTTAGACCCGAGATGATTTTTTTTACGTCATCGCTGTCCTTTCCTACAAGTACCCGTAAAAGAACAGAGTTTTCAATTTCGTTATAATCTCGTTTTGTCACCTTGCATTTTATTTTGAGAAGATTGATCTTTTCTTCCAATATTTCCGGAGTGCCAAATGGGTGGTTATACCTGGTGGCATGCCTTGCTACAACTTCCATCAGTTTATCGCCTGCACCACCTACCATTATGGGAGGATGCGGGTGCTGCATGGGCTTTGGGTTGCATATGGCATTCTTAATCGAGTAGTGTTTTCCCTTGTAACTTGATTTCTCATTTTTCCACATCTTCTTGATTATTACAAGAGATTCATCCAGCTGCTCTATTCTTGATATAGCACTTTCAAATTTGTAGCCATAAGAGATGTATTCCTGTTCAAACCACCCTGCACCAATTCCAAACTCAAGTCTTCCATTACTGATTGCATCAAGAGTGGATGTCACTTTAGCCAAAAGAGAGGGGTGCCTGTAAGAGTTGCACGTCACTACTTGGCCAATCCTGAGTTTTGATGTTACCGAAGCAATTGCAGAAAGTAATGTATATGCTTCAAAGAATGACCCACTTGCGTTGTTTCCATAATATGGAATGAAATGATCATAGACATAGCCTGCATCATAGCCAAGTTTTTCTGCTTCCAGCGCTACTTTTTTTGAAAAAAGGAATTGGTCATTTGGATTGCTTGATGGAAACTCATCTAGCCACCCTTGAGGTAAGGTGAGGCCTACCTGAACTGATTTCATTTGTTTCTGCTTTTCTGTGGTTCCGCTATATCGTATTTTGATGTATATCCACGTGGGTTGATCATCATGCCTTTGTACTTGTAGGTGGAAGAATTTCCTACTATTACGGTAGTTATCATGCCCATCTTGTCCTGATGGTTTTCCATGTTTTCCAGATCAGTGAGAACTACCTCCTGTGATTCGCGGTACGCTCCTTTGATTATGGCTACCGGAGTGTTTGGTGCACGATACCTTAACAAAATTTTTCTTGTGTCTTGGAGTTGGTGTATTCTTTTCTTGCTTGCTGGATTGTATATCACAATTACAAAGTCTCCTTGTGCCGCAGCCTCAACCCGTTTTGTTATAATCTCCCATGGTACAAGCAAGTCACTCATGCTAACTACTGCAAAATCGGTCATAAGCGGCGAACCAACCAAGGCTGCACATGAGTTAAGGGAAGAAACCCCTGGAACAATTTCAACATACAGACCGTCCTTTCTGTCCCATCCTTCTTCTGCAAGAATCTCATATATCAAGCCGGCCATGCCGTAGATACCTGGATCTCCACTTGAGACAAGAGAGACTATCTTGCCTGCCTTTGCAAGCTCGATGCATTGGTGAGCGCGCTCTACTTCTTGTGTCATAGCATATCTATGAACCTCTTTTCCTTCTATGAGATCCTCTACTAAATTTACATATGTCTCGTATCCAACAATGGTGTCACTTTCATCAATTACTTGCTTGGCTCGAAAAGTCATGTGATCATGATGTCCCGGTCCAACACCTACAATGTATAATTTGCCTGCCATTACCAGTAGAAGCTCTTTAGAGTCAATTTATGCTTTTTTATGGATTTGGGATTTCGATAATGGGACAGTCAGTTATGTAGCTGTTGTTGTATACAAGTGCAGGCTGCACAGTAATTCTTCCCTGCGCTTTTTCAAAGTTAATGTCGTTCATGTTCTCCAATATTGTTGCACTTTTACTGTCTTTCCATGTCACAAGCGAAATTTTGCAAATTGGAGAATATGATATATCACCAATCTGTGAGCCAGAGATTCCCTCCTGAAAACCAAATGGTCCGCCACCGCTTACACCGTTAGAGAAATGATAGAGATCTCTTGCAGTGGATGAAAGCAATGCAAGTGCCGGGGTATTCATCAGACCCATCATTTTTGCAGGGCCCTCTGGAGTCCCACCTGTGACAATATAGTAAATTGTTTTTCCGTCTGGCCCCCATCCCCTATGCGCTACAAATGTGACATATTTGTGCGTGGCATTATCAATGTCAAGTATCTGCCCCCCAGTGTAAGAGGTTTGATCAGATAATTCCTTGCTACTTCTTACGCTCAATTGTCCATCTGGCCAAGATATCTGTGGCATGTTTATGATGTTACTAGTGGCAGTCAGTGTCAGCTTGCCTGTTGAATTTGCAGTAAGAATATCCTGTGTAGAGTTTAGGATTTGCGCGGTTCTTCCTACACCCCACTTGACGTGTACCGCCAAGCTTACTGAAGTATAGTTCTTACTTGACGGTGTGTCTGAGAACACGTCATTCTGGAATCCTTCCGTCCCATTCCCAGTTACACCGTTTGTAAATACATACACTTTGCTTAGAAATTTCTGTGGAGCCTGCGCCAGAAGAGGGGCCACCTCAACTTTCCAGTTCTGCTTGTCTGATATTTGTTTGGCCACGTCACTGTTGCTTGCATCGGTTATAATGTAGTAAACCTGTTTCCCACTGTACAATCCCTCATGAAGCGGTATCTTTACAGGAATCTCTGCCCTAGATAACTTGAGATTGTTCACTGAAATCATTTTTGTGGCGTTTTGAAAGAGTTCCGGCGTAGCACCCCTAATCCACCCATCAACGCTTACCGTTGCCGTAAACTGTGAAGAATTTGTGGAATGAATCCCTATGGCCGAGCCTGCAAAATCAAGTGTTCCTCCAGTAGAATTTGAATTAAGTATAGTTTTAGCGTATATTGTGTTATTATCAACCGTCCACACAGGCTGGCCTTTTGAGTCGCTCTTGTCGATTTTATGCAACACTATAACCTCAACGGGCTTGCTTGCAGTATAGGTCAGTATACCATCATACAGAGTGCCATTGTTTGGCGCCAATATCATTGCTAGTTGTTCGCTGCTGTGACCTTGTCCGGGATCTTCAGAAGATGTCAGTGTTTGAATAAATTGTATTTTTTTAATGGTCCCTGCACTTACCGACTGTTCAGACAGTAAGGGAATCGAGAAGATGACTCCTGCAACAGCTGCCACAATTCCCGCAACAAGGAACCGATTCATACATTAGGAGTATTTAGTTCGCATAAATACCTTTTAGTGAAGTTACTAGCTGCCTTTTGCAAGTTCAAACTCATCGTGTAACGCTTGCACTGCTGCATTGCAGTCCGAGTCTTTTACAACAAATGCAATGTTAAGCTCCGATGACCCTTGTGCAATCATAATTACGTTAACGCCTCTTTTTCCGACAGCAGTAAATACCTTAGACGCAACACCTACTATTCCCCTCATTCCAGAACCAATCAATGCTATAATAGAAACATCTACGGTAATGTCTACCTTTTTTATTATTTTGCCAAGCAAGTTCATCTCAAGTGCATTAACAGCCTTGTCAAGGTCATTCTTTTTTACAATAATTGAGATGCTTGACTCCGATGGGCTTTGAGAGATCATCATTACATTAACTCCTGCCTTTGCAAGGGTAGAAAATATTGTGGCGGCAGTACCGGGTGCGCCTACCATGCTTCCTCCCCTTACATCGATTAGTCCGGTATGTCTTATCGCGCTTACGCATTTGACTGTCTTTTGCGTGTCAGGGGATGGCTCTGCTGTTACAAGCGTGCCGGGATTTTTTAGATTAAAGGTATTTCGTATACGGAGGGGAATTTTTTTTGAAACTAGCGGTTCTAGTGCTCGTGGGTGAATTTGTTTTGCACCAAAAAGAGCCATCTCCATCGCTTCTATATAGGACACCTCTTTGATGAGCTTGGCATTTTTCACAATCTTTGGATCCGTTGTCATCAACCCATCCACATCGCTCATCAACCATACCTCATCAGCCTTTACACTTGCTGCAATTATGGTGGCTGTATAGTCAGAGCCACCCCTACCAAAGGTGGTGATGTTACCATGCTGGTCGGCCCCTGCAAAGCCTCCTATGACTGGCATTATTTTTTTCTGTGAAAGAGTATCAATTGTATGAGATACATGTAACCTTGTAGTATCCATCAATGGTTTTGCCTCGCCAAAGTTTGCATCGGTAACAATTCCAACATCTTTTCCTGGGAGGGGTACTGCCTTGACGCCTATGTCATTTAGTGCAAAAGCAACTAGATTGATGGATAATCTCTCGCCAAAGGATACCAGGTAGTCCGATGACCTCGGTGTTACCTCCCCAATAAGGAGCATCCCGTGCAGCAGTTCTTCGAATTCATCAAGATCAGAACGCATCTTGTTTACCAATTCTTTACGAATCTTTGGATTTTTGACACACTGGTTGGAAAGGTCCATGTGTATTTTGATTATCTTTTTTGCAAGTGAGTTTGCAGCTTCCCCATTTCTGTCTTTGATGTGAGTTGTTATTCTGATGAGATCATCGGTAACTCGACTTAGAGCTGAAAACACAGGCATTATCTTGTGCTCTTTTGAGAGTGATTTTATCAAATTGGCAACATTTCGTATGTTTGCTGCAGAGACAATTGACGTACCACCAAACTTTAGAACTAGCTTCAAATCAGTATACCTGACTTTAATATCCTTAAATTCTTTTAGCGCTCTTTTAGAAGCTAATCGCTTTTTATTGTTTCATTAATGTAGTTGATTAAATCACAGATCCAATTTAACCGAAAATCTTATTAAGTAAAATACGGTACGACAACCGTACTAGTGATATATGCGTTGCAAGTGGAACTTACAAAGAAAGACCTTGATGATATCAGAAAGAAATTGAAAAGGAAAAATGCGATCTTTTCTGACAAGAGGTTTCTTGACTCGCTGTATCTTCCAAGCTGCATAATTGGTAGAAAAGAAGAAGCTGGTCTGTTGCTCGGTCACATAGATAGTGCAAAAAGCGGTCTTGTTGTTCCACTGATATCTGTCTATGGAAGGAGCGGATCTGGAAAATCAACTGTTGTCAGGTTTGTCTGCCAACACATACCAGACATTGCATCACATGTGTTTGTCAATCTGAGAAAGGCAAAGACAATTTTTGGTTGTGCAAACATGATCTTGGCCGAACTTGGCTCTGAGCCTCTGAAGAGTGCGGAAGGACTCAACAAAGCAATTGACAAGATTGGAGAGAAGATTATAGCTACTCTATCAGGCAAAAAACTCTTCTTGCTAGTACTAGACGAATATGACTCGATATTCTCAGACGCACGTGGAAAACCTTCTGATTTCATCTACAAGCTCTTGACCTTAGAAGAGGATCTTAGGCA
>CAZMNT010000059.1:0-5136 GCA_964567715.1 uncultured Nitrosopumilaceae archaeon
CTGGGTAACAAGACAAAAACCTTAATCACTAGGTTGGACCATATCAAACCGTTTGGTGTGTAAGTATGGAAGAGGTTAAGAAAAAACAGCCAATCTCTATTCCAGAAGTTAAGGAAATCATGGAGAAAATTGATCCTGAATCTATGGATCAGATCCAGAGATGGACATATGATTATGTTACCAAGTTTGCAAGTATTGATTCAAAGGCTGCAAAGAAGCTCAAACAACAACTCGTCAAAGAATGTAACATAACTGATGAGGAGGCAGTTGAAATTGTTAACAATCTGCCAAGAACAGAGGCAGAGTTACGAGCATTTACTTTTGGCTGGAAAAAGTTGATTCTGGCAGAGACGCTTGAAAAGATGCTAAAGATTATCAAGGAGAACGCCTGATCTTAGGAGCAGAGTTTTCTTGGAGAGAGCTCAAACTAGAAAGTATGAAGAGTACGCATACGTGTTAGATTTTGTAGTTAGAGGCAAGTCAACAACAGTGCGAGGAAGAGACGGAATTATCGTGACTGCACTGGGAGAAGAAAGGCTGACAATACTTGAGCTTCTTGCAATGCCAAACTCTACTTTTGAGATAGGCGAGCGTGTATACATTGGAAAAGAAGGGAGAACAAAGATACTCTCAGTACTTGGAAGACTAGAATTTAGTCAGATATCGTCCTCTGCTCAAAGCGAACTTGCAACTGTTGTTGAAAAGATAGTCACGCACAACGAACAAAGGTTTGTAGATTACCTAAACAACGCACAACCACTGACTCCAAGAATACACGCACTGGAGTTGATTCCAGGCATTGGAAAAACCTACATGAAGACCATGCTTGAGGAGCGAGAAAAAAGAAAGTTCACTGATTTTAAGGACCTGCAAGAAAGAGTGGGACTCAAAGAGCCCATAAAACAAATTGCAAAAAGAATAATTGAAGAGATCACTGGAGAGACTAGGATGAATCTCTTTGTCAGAAAATGAGCAAGCGTCACGCATTAGGACAACACTTTCTAACATCAAACCTTGTGGCAAAATCAATAGTTGATCATGCCAAGATCAAGCGAGAGGACATTGTACTTGAGGTAGGTACAGGACAAGGAATACTAACTCCGTATCTTTGTAACAAGGCAAAAAGGGTAATCTCTGTTGAAAAAGACTCCCTGCTATATGCCAAGGCAAAGATCAAGTTCTCTGGCATCAAAAATCTGGTGCTGGAACGCGGAGATGCCTTTGAGAGGGATATTGGTTTTACAGTGCTTGTCTCAAACCTGCCCTATTCAGAGAGCCGCAATGCCATAGAGTGGCTTGTACAAAGGGAGTTCTCACGCGCCGTAATCATGGTTCAAAAGGAGTTTGCCCAAAAGTTGCTTTCAAAGGAGGGAAAGGGAAGAAGGGCAGTCTCTGTGCTTGCAGGCTACTGCATGGATGTGGAAAGGCTCATGAATGTGAAAAAGGTCAACTTTCAACCCCTCCCAAAGGTGGACTCTATAGTGATACGCCTAACACAAAGGCACAAGGTATCAAAGGATCTCTTGGATGCAGTAAACAAACTGTTCTCCTTTAAGAGAAAGACCATACGAAACATTGCAAGACAGTTTGGACTTGATATAAACTCTGATAAAAGGCTAGAAGACCTAACAGACGGAGAGATAATTGATATTGCAAAAAAGATCATTTGACAATTACTATAAACCAGCAGAAGATACATTCTTTTTAGCTGGCTATATCCAAAAAGAAAAAGGTCATGCGGCACTTGACATTGGAACCGGCTCTGGCCTTCTTGCAACCATATTATCAGATAACTTTGAGCTTGTGGTAGCTACTGACGTCAACCTTGGTGCATTGAAAAATGCACGAAAAAATATACCAAACTGTGTCTGCTGTAGCTCTGCAGATACTCTGCACTATGGTTTTGATCTAGTAGTATGCAACCTGCCGTACTTGCCATCAGAAAAAGTTGTAGATGCTACAGTAGATGGACTTGAAGAGGGGCTTGGAATACCTACCAGCATAATAAAATCTGCAACCAATGTAGCAAGGAAAGGAGGCAAGCTGGTGTATCTTACATCATCGCTTGCAAACTATCAGGAATTGATCAGGAGAACTAAGAGTCTAGGATTTAGTGTGAAAATAGCTGCAAGAAAGAAACTTTTCTTTGAAGAACTAGTACTTGTAGAATGTGTAAAGCTCTAAATCAGTTGGAATAGAATAAAGATTGCGCATAAGATATGAGTGTGGTTTATGTCTGAAATAAAATATTTTTACTTGTTGTTAAAGTCAGAATACATAGCGTATGGCATCAGCATTGCTATCTTTCTTACTGTATCTAATGAAAGTGCCTATGCTGCAGACTCGCAGGTAATAATTGCTAATAGTACAGCACACCACTGCCTGCCATATCTCTCTTGCTACAAGCCTTATGAGATTGACATCAAGCCGGGGGATACGGTAACATGGGTAAATAACGATAACCGCACTCACACAGCCACTGCTGGGACTCCAAACTATGGACCTGTAGGAATGTTTGACAGCGGACCTATACAGCCAGGACGCACATACACGCAGTTCTTTGGAACTGTAGGCAAGTATCCCTACTATGACCAGACAGACATGTGGCCATCTGGAATAGTTGTGGTATCAAACAAGGGTCCTACCAGAGCAGAGATCGGATGGATTAACGGTTCGCTCTCATTGACAAGCCAGGGCAATAACGACAGCCAACAATTGGTATTGACAAAGCAGATTCAAAACATGGGAGGCATTGATGCAGATTCGGTACTATTTAGGCTTAGGATACTAAATGACACCGGTTTTCTCTTTTATGACAAGACAGTTAGCGGCAGCATTCCTGCAAAACAAAATGCTACAGTGAGCTTTACGTGGGAAAACCCAGCTCTTGGCAAGTATCACTTGAATTTTAATGCGGTAAATCCGGCAAAGCAGACAAATGAAAATAACGAGTTCTCATCAGATCTTATATCGATATCAAAATCTAACTCAAGCCAACTAAAGCCAATCATAACAGGAAACTATACTATATACAATGAAAATATGACAATTCCAGAATTTGACACAATGTCGCTTGTCATTCTTTTAGTTTCCATAATGGTAGTCATGGTAGTCTCTGCCCGAGTACGTCTTATTTCAAAAACTTAGTTATTTTTTCAACTTTTGCTTTGCAATCTCGGCTATTGTCTCTGCCATCTTTATAGTGGTAGCATTTCCACCAATGTCAAATGTGATATACTTGCCTTCGTTGATTACCTGTTCGGTTGCAGAAAAGACTGCATCCTTTATCTGCGACTCACCAAGATACTCTGCCATCCACGCTCCAGACAGGATTGCAGCAGTGGGGTTTACCTTGTTCTGACCCTTAAAAGAGGGTGCGCTTCCATGAGCAGCCTCAAACATTGCAAACGAGTCTCCTATGTTTGCAGAATAGACCAGTCCTATGGAGCCGATTATACCAGAGGCCAGCTCCGATATTATATCCATAAAGAGGTTGGTGCTTACAAGGACCGAGCCGTTGAACTGCTCAGGCCTTATCACAAGCTGCTGGGTCATGTTGTCTATGTACAACTCCTCTATTGCTATGCCCGGATTTACCTTGGAGGCCTTTTCTATCTCCTCCCAAAAGATGCCGTCAGTTACCTTGAGGATGTTTCTCTTTGTTATTGCAACAACCTTGTTCATCTTGTACTTTTTTGCCCATGAAAAAGCCGAATTGACAAACCTGCTTGAACCCTGCCTTGTAATCTTTCTTATTGCAATAGCGGCATCGTTTGATATCTTGAACTCTATTCCACTGTAGAGACCTTCCGTGGCCTCCCTAAAGCAGACAAAGTCAAGGTCCCTTTGCGGAGTTATCCTCTTGTATGTCTTGATGGGTCTGATATTGGAATAAAGCTCAAATTTTTGGCGAAGTGTTACTGCAACGCTTCGGGGCGCATTTGGTTTTGGAATTGTAGTGGTGGGTCCCTTGAAGCATGCATTAGAGCCCTCAAGTATCTTCATTGTGGATTCAGGGATGTAGGTCTCGCCCCCATGTTTTTCCCATTGCTCAGAGCCTGCATCACACAAGATTAATTCAGTCTGAGTATTGCATGATCGTAATACGTGCAGCATTGCATCAACAATTTCAGGTCCGATGCCGTCTCCCTTAATTACAGCAGCCTTTTTACCCAAAACAGGCGAGCTTTCAGATCCAGTATATTTAACTCTATAGTATTCTTTGAAGAAAAAACCTTCAGAAAATCCTAACCCTTAAACAAATCCATGCAAATGGTTCCTATGTGAAGATAGTACAAATTTCTGATATTCATGTGGGGGCGCAGTTTAGGGAAGAAGTATTCGATCAAGTAATATCCGAGGTCAATGAACTCAAGCCCTCTGCCATAGTGGTCACAGGCGACCTAACCAACGAAGGCCTCCTCAAGGAATACGAAAAATGCAAGAAAAAATTTGCAGAATTTGAGACAGAAAAGATAATCACGATAAGCGGCAACCATGATTACAGAAACACAGGCTATCTACTATTCAAAAAATTCTTTCCTATAGATGCGGTGCATGAGCTTGGTGAGAACACAGTACTTGTAACCATAGGTACTGCAAGACCTGACAGGGATGAGGGAGAAGTAGGATACAGGCAGAACCTGTGGCTTGAGCGTACCATGAAAAAATATGATACCAAGACAAAGATACTTGCAATGCATCATCACTTGATTGGAGTACCGGATACGGGTACTGACAGGGTTACTGTAATTGACTCAGGTGATGTATTGCGCACCGCACTTGCAAGCAAGATAGACTTGGTAATCTGTGGCCACAAACACAGGCCGTGGTTTTGGCACTTTGGGCACCTGACAATTGCCAACGCTGGAACAGCCTCATCTGAAAGGGTGCGAGGTCTTTTTGAAAACACATACAACATCATCAATATCGATAAAGGCAAGATACGAGTGGACCTGAAAATTGTCGGAGGCAAAAGAATGCCTCTGAAGGATCTTGTTGAAAACTACAAGCGTTTTGACGAAGAGTAGGAAAAATACCTCGCAAAAATCTATTAACAGTTCAAATTTGAACAACTCTGGGCGGGGGTCGCCTAGCCTGGTAGGGCGTGGGATTGCTAATCCCATGTCCGTAAGG
>CAZMNT010000060.1:0-4688 GCA_964567715.1 uncultured Nitrosopumilaceae archaeon
GAATGATACTGTAGACAGACGCGACGAGTTGTGAAATAACAAACGACTACTTTTAATGGGGTAGTTTTAGGATGGATCCTATGTCTAAGCGTCCGTATTACATTGAACTAAATGACCTGACTGAATTTTCAAGATTGGTTTGTGCCTTGGAAAGAATTCCGCGTACTTGCTTCTCTTTTATGCTTGATGGAAAGGAGGTCATCTCAGTGCAAATGGACTTGTTAAAAGAGCGTCCTGTAAACTACTATATCACAAATACAAAATATGGACACTATCTTTCCTACGGATTCAAAGCAGGAAAGGAAGACTGTGACGTGGTCAATACAATTACCAATCCGACCTATCTATACTCCCCTATCATAAGAATTAAGTCAATGCCAGAATCATTAAAACCGGAAGCTGCAACTGATTCTGGTCCCGCATATGAGCCACTTGAGCTTGAAGACCTTGCCAGTCTGTTAAAACTAAGTTATGGGTTTGAAGAGTCGCCATTTCCGCTCTTTACATTTTCTGACGGAACAAATTGGCTAGTTGGTGTATTTATGAACTTTAACGAGTCTGATGAGACATCATATTTCTGCCACGTAAAGCTTGACTATGAACCTCTCAAACCATTTCTGAAATACTCTAGCAAGGATGGAATAGAGCCCTACTTTGTTAGCGGCATAAGTGAGCATGGCTATTCATACCTCAAAGTAATAAAACTAAAAGGCAAACATCCTCTAGTAAAGCCATGAGCGGCTTTAGAAAAAGGATGGAAAAAGCCTTGTCTGCAAAGGGTAGGATAATACTTGCAAATGACCTCGATGACTCTAATGCTGGCAAACTGGAAAAGAAAACAATCTCAAACATAAAGACTCTGAGCAGTCATCTCTGTGCAATCAAATTAAATTTCCATGTCATACTACCGCTGAGCGAAAAAAGTTTATCAAAAATAAATCGAGTAGCACACAACAAAGGCCTGCAGACTATTGCCGACATAAAACTAAACGATATTGGAAATACCAACATGATGGCAGTTAAGAGGCTCTGGAGATGCGGGTTTGACGCAGTAATAGCAAACCCGATAATGGGACCTGAAAATCTCAAGGAGCTTGTCAAAACAGCACATAATCAAGATCGCGGAGTCATAGCACTTGTACACATGAGCCATCCCGGTGCAAAGCTTGGATATGGTCTTGATATAAGGAATCCTGAAACAGGAAAAATGCAAAAACTCCATGACCTCTTCCTGAAATGGTCATACTCTTCAAATGTTGATGGAATAGTGGTGGGAGCAACAGTGACAGACGTAATATCCTATGCCAAGAAGATTGTCAAAGGCAGCTGCGACATATACTCGCCGGGAGTGGGAACGCAGGGCGGGGATCCAAGAAAATCTCTCCAAGCAGGTTCCAAATATCTAATAGTTGGAAGGACAATTCTCAACTCTAAAAACCCGCTCTTGGAAGCAAAAAAACTTCAGCAACTAAGTATTGAATCCTAGCTCGCTTACTTTTTTCATCAAGTTCTGAGCAGTCTTGTATGTCAGCTTTGCCAGTGCATCATTGAACTTGAGCCAGACAAATCCTAGGTGCTCGTGTGATATCTTTACGTCCTCTGTTGATGTCTTTGCTAAAAAGAAGATGACTTCTTTGTGCACGAGATTGCTATCGCGCTGATAATGGTATTCCACCTTGTTCTCAAAACCGTCTATAAAACTCACATCTGTTATGCCCGTCTCCTCACTTATCTCACGCAAGACTGTCTGCTTGAGGGCCTCGCCTTTCTCTATATTTCCTTTGACAAAGTCCCAGTGACCGGAAGGATAATTCAAAAGCAAAAAGAGCTTTCCCGCGGGCGAATCGCGATATAAAATTGCGCCAGCCGATCTCTCTTCTAGCATGTAGTTGTAACTTTAAAACTAGTATTTCTCTCTTCTACTTGCCAAGTCTTCTAGTTCTTTTCTGAAACGTCCTGATGGCTCTCATAAGATCTATCTTTCTAAATTCAGGCCAGTAAACATCCATGAATACAAGTTCGCTGTATGCACTCTGCCATATTAGAAAACCGCTAAGCCTTTTTTCGCCCGAAGTTCTCAGTATCATGTCAGGGGATGATTGCGGCAGGTGTGATGTATAAAGACACGACTCTATCACATCTTTATCTATCTGGTTTACCTCAAGAGAACCCTCCTTAATTCTGGATGCAATCTTCTTTATTGCATCGACCAACTCATTTTGCCCTCCATAGGCTATTGCTATGTTGAGATAATGGTTGTCATAGTCTTTTGTGGCGGTCTCAAGCTTGTTTAGTACGTCTTTTAGAAAGTCTGGCAAAAGTTCAGTGCGGCCAATTGCCTTTACCTGCATGCGGTTTTTGTGTATTCGTGGATCATTGTACAACTTGTGCAGTCTCTGATTAATCAGATCATAGAGATAGGCCAGCTCCTCGTCATTTCTTGCAAGATTTTCTGCAGACAAGACATAGAGAGTGATTATCTTGATATTTAGCTCCTCGCACCAGTCCAGAAGCTTCTCAACAGCGTCCGCTCCCCTGAAATGACCGTCCATCTTCAGTACTAGGTTTCTCTTGGCCCACCTCCTGTTGCCGTCAAGTATTATTGCTATGTGTTTTGGAATCTCGCCTGAGCGTATCTCCTTTTCCAGCTTTTTGGAGTAAAACGTGTAGAGGCTGGCTAACTGGAAAGCTTTGTCTTTTATTCCGATAACACTTCACCGCCCTTCTTCTTTCTATATCTGTGGAAGAGCAGCGACGCTGATATCAGTATTACTGCCAAACCTAGTAGCAACGGAGGAATAAGCGTGAACGGACTCTCGTCTTTTGTTATTACATTGGTAAATTGTGCAGTAATGGGATAGAGAGCCAGCAATGCTATGATTCGAAGTATGTCTGTAATTGATCTTATGCTTCCACGGAACCAACTGCTCAGGAGCGATCCTCCAAATATGCATCCAATTCCCAGCCAGAGAAAAGGCAGCATTCCAGAGACAAACATGCCGATGGTTTGCTTGCTGGCAACTATCTTGAGTATCTCGTCTGGCTTGGTAGCTGATATCTGTGGATCGACAGTGCTAACTCCGGTAGTCAATGATGCGAGGATGAAAAGAATTCCTGCGACCAGCGTGAATACTCTTATGAATCCGGCAGGAGTTGGTTTTGTCCAGTGTGACCATGCCCTGTCGATATCAAAAGCTCTGATAAGAAACGCACCACCAAGAACGCTCACCATCACTGCAAAAATTTCTTTGGTAAGTCCAAGCACTGTAGCAATGCCGCCTATCACTAGTAAAATTCCGGGAACGCCTAAAAAGAATTTGGAATATTTTGAATCAAACGCAATTGCTTTTATGTATCTTCCCAACACAGCATAAGAATACTCCACAGTTCTGCTGACCCTCATGACTACCCGCTTGACTGATACTATGGGTAAAACATTTTGAATGATTGGAATTACACTTTCGTCGTCCTCGCCGTCCGATACAATCACTGCACCATTAGCTGAAAATGCCTGCACAATCGTCCTTACCTGCGAAACAATTTTTTCGTCTCCCTGTACTCCTTTGTTTTCTGTCCCGGAAACAATTGCCACCTCGGCTTGGTATCCCTTGCTTACTAAGTCCTCGAAGGTCTTGACAGCTGCAAATATGGAGTTGGAATCGGCATCCTCTGGATCTTCAAGAGCCAGTCGTTGCGCTGCCTCGATGCACGCATTTCTTCCAACCACCGGCGTGGTGACACCTGCCTTGCTTCCGATATCATCGTCTCGGTCAACGCATATCACCAAGAGCCTGCTGGTCTTTGTTTCCGCATCCCCTTTCTGTAGCTTGGCCTCCTTGGTTGACATGATATACGAAAATCGTACTTCCTCTTAATTAATCTAATTTGTGCCAAATATTGTCAAAATTGGAGAAAGTTTTGACAATGTAAGAGAAATTTCTACAATCTCACGGCTTTACGGCGTTAGACTTTGCAATAAACGAATCCGTCTCATTCTTCAATAAGTCTAGCTTTGACATCTCATCTGACATCTCACTTGGGGAGATTCCACCCTTTACCTTGTTTGCAAGCAAGATGGTCTCGGCAAGATAGTCATTGTATTTTTTCAACGCCTCATCGTAGTTGAGATAGCTTGCTTTCCATTCTGCGGGTGGATTGCTCTCTATCATCTCAGATATGAGGGAGGTTACTTGAGACGATGATGTCTGGGCCACAGCTACAAAGTCGTCAGGTGAGAGAGTATTGTTTAGCATGCTCTTTAGATTTGCATCCATCTCTGACATTATCATGGTATGCCTCTCCTTGACACTCTCTATCTCATTTCCATAATCTGACACAACTATTGACGTGCCGCCGTTTTGCGGAAGTATCCACAGAACTGAGCTGCCAGCAGCAATTGCCACAAGTATGATGATAGTAACAATGATGCCTTTTTTGGTTGCCATTTCAAGTGACTCTTTTTAAGACGTTTAAAAGTATAACGCAGGGTAACAATTTGATGATTCTGCAGTCGATTTGTTAAATTCTTCAAGTTGGATCATTTCAATCTAAGAAATATCAAAAAAGTATAACTATTTTTATAAATTCTGTATACCTGATCTGAGAAAGACATTGTAAAAATTTAACAGCCTCCAGCGTATAGTGAAATAATTTTTACAGCGCCTTGCTAAATACCACTTCCTTCGTAA
>CAZMNT010000061.1:0-4548 GCA_964567715.1 uncultured Nitrosopumilaceae archaeon
TTGTACACAGAGGCAGAGAATCAATACAAAATAGGATTTTTAGATTCTAAACCTGATTTATCGGGAATCTATGATCTTACACTGTTAAACCAAGTGTTGCAAGAGAAGGGATCTCAAAGACAACTGATATCAGTGCTCAATCGCAATCAGGTGCTGTATCTACCCAGAACAGTGCTGTACCAGAATTTGGTCCAGTCACACCAGTTGTATTTGCAATTGCAGTCATTGGAATCGTAATATCTGCGGCAAAGACCAGAGTGATACCAAAACTCTAATCCTTTTTTATTTTTATAAATTAATCATTAACATTGAATTGATACCATTGATGGGTTTATTGAATTCAGTTCAATACCCTCTAGGCCGGAAGATTATTTTGTGCAAAAAGACCACTAAATTGTTATATGTATTTGGTGGTATTCTTGCACAAGTGTACGATTTAATTAATCCTAGGTTTAATCAAGTGCTTTAATTCTGACAAGTTTTTTTGTTTGCTAATATTAGAAAACAATGAGAAAAAGTACTTTTGGTGTGATAATTGCAGATCCTACATCCTCATGTATGCGGAGGGAACCGCACTATCATTCTAGTTCAAATCGGATGCGGTTGCCGGGATTTGAACCCGGGTCGCGGAATTGGCAATCCCGCATATTAACCAAGCTGTACTACAACCGCTTAATCGATTTAGAATTTTCTAGTCTATTAAAGGGTACGGATTTGGCTTAGGACTGGAAAGACTAAGGGCAATGTTTCATACCACAATTTTTTAACATCGACATGCCATGTAATATTGTGGATTCTCAGCTTGAAGAAAAAGTGAATCAAAAAATAAAAGAAGTAACCGAAAAATCAGATGAGATATTCAAGATAATAAATTTACTAAGTGATCTAAGAACGCATTCAAACTCTTTTGCTTATGGTATTGCTGTAGGTAGACTATACAACTCGTTTTATTATCAATGCAGAAGAATATTGAAAAGAAATCCTACAAATGAAGAGTTCTCGGAATTTCTTGGCATGCTTGACAAAAAGCAAAAAGAGATTCTAGATGCTCTAAGACTTGACTGAAGCTGCTTTTAGAGGAATTATATTTATTGTTGGTGTTATTGGAAGCTTGACTGCTGCTCCATGCATTGCCTTTTTGGCTACATCAAGATGCTCTTTTTTGACAAACACTTCCATGAGTACCTGCCCACTGTTGACACGTGCTGCCAAGCTGATGGCCTTGCCAAAAGCCCCTCTCATTCCTTCCTGAAGTCTGTCTGCACCGGCAGTCGCAATCATCTTGTTTTCTCGAAGCAAAATGTGAGGATAGATTCTGAGGTGTGAGAAATATCCCATCTCTCCTGCTGCCTGTTCGATGGCTTTGTTTGCAGCTAATCTTGCAGATTCTATTGCCATGTGCCTCACCTGTACCTTCTCATTGGATAGGAGCTGAACACAGTAATCGTAATCTCCATCTCTTTTCCCACCTGAAAACTTGGCAATTTTTATTTGAGGTTTACCCTTGATGAATTCTTTCCTTGTATAGGGCTGACCATTGCCAGTTCGATAGTTTGCTCCGTGCATAAGAACACTTTTTCATACTTATTTTATGCCCATATTTTAACCGTCAGATCGTATATTCATGGTACTGTTCCTAAAACCTGCTAAAAATCTCAAGCAAAAATATGGCACAAAGCAGAGAAAAAAGGAAGACACATTTCTGCATCAAAAGTCAAAGGAAATCGTAGCTACTGGCAAGCAAATCATAATGGAAAATCTTACTGGGATTAGAAAGTTGTACAGAAAAGGAAAAGGTCAAGGAACAAGATGCCGGCTCAGACTAAATTCATGGTCTAGGTTCAAGCTTTAGAAGGTGAACGAATACAAGTCAATTGACTGCAACGGATTTCCGGTAATCCTTGCAAGACCAAACGGAACATCATGTGTGCGGATGTGGGGAAAAATGATCCCCGAAGAGCACCGGCTGATGAGATGTCCAACCTGTCATGTTATATTAGACAGGGATGTTAACGCCAGCAAAAACGTGCTGGCTCGAGGCTTGGCAATGCTGAGACAAAGCATTCCAGCACGATTCGAACCCGACGCAGTGCAAGGTGAAGTAAATGAAGTGGAATGTGAATCCGTCACTAATCCTGCTGAGCAGATTGCACCGAGTCTACTTGTTGGATGAGCCATCAAGTGACAGAACCAGTAATGTTATATGGTAATCGGATACACTAAACCCCTAATGTCAGAGTTAGAGTCCAAGGTGGAAGGCATGCTGGTAAAAGATCATGTCCTGATCTCAGACAAAAACATGCAACACAGTCTAGAGCAGAAAGGATTTGGTGAAACAATAAAACAGAAATTCTTTCTCAAGCCATTTGAATCTCTTTATCTATTGTATGTATACAAGCTGAAACTTTTCAAGGGCAAACAAATGATAGACTTTGATCACCTCATGAATGAATGTATCAAACAAGATAGTGATGCCTTTACAAAATTTCTGATCTACCGAGACCTAAGAACAAGAGGATATATAGCAAAGGACGGGTTTGGGTTTGGCTCTGATTTTAGAGTCTATGAGAGAGGCCAATTTGGTGAAAAGGGTGCAAAATATGTGGTCTTTGGGCTAACTGAAGGGAGACGACAGAAAGTTGGCATATTGCAAAAGCAGATAGAACAAATTACTACAATGGGAAAAGAACCTGTTCTTGCTGTAATTGAGAGGAGAGGGGAAATAATTTACTATAAAATCTCCAAGATACAATTCCATCAAAACAAAGACCAGCCTGGCTTCTCAAATATCGAATTCTAGTTTTAAATAGAATACTACTTTAGTTACTATGATGGAGTTTAAGGAGATTTACTGCTTTAACTGCAAGAAGAGTTTGGGCAGGTACAGCGACAAATATTTTTCAGATCAAAAAATGGGGGAGATAATAAAGGCAAATCATTCATCTCATGTCTATGAAGGCCATGAGATTGTAGCGAGACGGGTGACTGTTTAACTGATTCACAAGCAAATTATTGCTGGTAGAGTTTTCCTAAATTAAGAATGATTTCATAGTAACCGTTTTATATCTCAGCATGGCTCGTTTGATCCGTTGAAACTCCCACTCGCTCTAGTTTTAGGTATGATCGTAGCTGTATCCACACTACAGTTTGCTCATGCAAGTTCTGATATCACAATATCAAGTCTTACTATGGTGGATACCACCGGACATGAAGTTTCCAGTTTTACTGTTGGGCAAGAGATTGGCGTCCAATCTGTCTTGGCTAACCACGGAACTACAAATCAAAAATTCAGTTATCTTGTACAAGTAATGGATGGAAATGGCATAACAAACTATTTTGGAGCAACCTCTGCATCTATGCTTGGAAACCAGTCTTTTACAGCAACACAGGTATGGATTCCAAAAGCCCCTGGTACATATACCGTTCAAGTATATGTCTGGGATAGCCTTGCTTCCGCAATTCCCCTCACTGATGTTATTGAAAAACAGATTACTGTTCAGAGTTAGAAATACGCAGATAAGCAAAAATTGAATTTAAATCTTACGTAGAATTTTGCAGAACGAATTCTTCGTATTGCTTAATTAAGATAAAATTTTTTGGTTTGTGATGCCGGACGAGTCATGTAGATCATGTGGTGGAGCTCTCAAAATGCACTTCCAGTGTGCAGAGTGCAGAAAAGCCATACAAAAGATATGCCTAGCCTGTCATGCTCTTACACGCAAACAATTTCATGACAAGTGCTACAACCACGAACCTATACCAAATATGCAAAGCGGGTATGTATTGGAAGCATTTCAGAAGGTAGTGCCTCAAAAGAGATTTCTGGTTAGCATGATTGCCATATCGATTGGAATCATTGGCTTTCTGGCACTAGGGTTGACAAGTTCTCTCATATTCCAAAATCAGTCGTCAAACACTGAAATGATGAATCCTGATAGCATTGCCTCGCCTCAGATGATGCATGACACAACCGTACGTGATATCTTACAGAACTGCCTTGCATATGGCAGCGGTGAATCAGTGACGGTAAAATGCCCTACACAGTACGGATATGTGTACAAGGCAATATTGAATATGCCAAAGGATCTCGCAAGCAAGTTTTCTGATTCCGTTTTTTCTATACGGGGTGTCACCATTGCTGAAAACTCTGACAATAATGTAGCAATACAATATCAGAACAATATCTATCTGACTAGCTTCTTTGGAGGCTAACCAAGAATGCAGAACTCACAGTCACAAGAAATTTTATTGTCTAACTTGGCAAGACACCTCGAATGTTGTCCTGCTTGGCATTGTGCGCATATAGAATCTGCATTTTCTAAATCTGAATATTTTTTTCCACCATCAAAACCAAAGCCTCCGTCTCTTGGACCTACCATAGATATGATATTGAAAGCAAGTATTTTAGATCTTACAAGCAGATATCGTGAGAACTAGTCCCTTATTTTATATCATCTTTGTTGAACCGAATTGTGTTAGTATAAATCCTAATCATAGCACTATTCCTTGAATTTGATTCTTAAAATAATCGATGGCATAAATCATAGA
>CAZMNT010000062.1:0-4284 GCA_964567715.1 uncultured Nitrosopumilaceae archaeon
ATGACGAGTCTGGCGACTGTATGCATATCCATTTTGCACTTGCAATACCTGAGATAGCCAAGCTTAAGTTCAAAGGTGCAAAATAGATATTGGTACCATGGATACACTACTGATTCCCCATGATTATTCTTCCATGGGAGCTTCGGTAGGTTTGATAGGAACGCCTTCACCAAAAATCTTCAATGCATTTTCTCCCTGTATTGTCATCTTTACAAGGCTACGTCTACCACGAGCTTCGACTTCAACGTAGTGCTCTTCAATCAGCGGTTTCAGAATAGCATTCAATTGACTATGTTGTGCATGGATAGTTAGCACATCAGTGGTAACAGGACGTATTATCTTATGGTCTTTTAATTTTTCAATTAACGCTTGTTTTGTTATTCTTCCTTTGTGGTCTTTTATTAAGCTGAGTATAAGCAATTCCCGATCTTTTGGACTCAATATCTTGTAAACAGGAATCGGGAATACTGATTCGACTTCCTGATTCTGTACATCGACAGGTTTTTTCTCAGAATATTTCAGTTTGGCGTAATATGGTTCACATTTCCAAATCATACAAGTCAACATGGTAGCAATTGAAGCTAAGGTACTTCCAGTTGAGACATTGAAAAAAAGCTGGTTGCCTCTTTCACGGATCACAATTTCCCTGAACTTTTCCATGCATGCCATCAAGTCCCAGATATCGGTAAATTCTTCTTTTATTTCAACTCGAAATCGTTTCAGTTCTTTTTTTATTGCTTCAACGTATTTTGCAGCGATGTCGTCAGCCTCACGAGAAACGAGATATACTTTATCAGCTTTTGATTGGAGGATTGGAGTGGTAACTCGTTGGTTGTCAAAACCTATTGGTACAACATGTACACGTAATGATGATCTCATCATAAACATTGTTAATGTTCTTAATGTTTATAACGTTATTGTTGACAACATCGATAAATATCGTGCCTGGTTATTGTATTATCGATATGATGCAACCGCAAACCGCACAGACAAGTACCAGATTAGGAACAAAGTATCTGAATGCTTATATGCCAAAGACAGGCGTCCCAAGTGACGTAAAAGCATGGAACATAAAATTCAATTCGGTCACAATTGAGGACAAAACACAAAGAAGGACATTCCTGCAATCATTAGCCAGCTCTATATCAAAACACGGTTATGATGTAAGTCTCGGGCCAATAGATTCAGAATCGATTGACCTGGTTCTGCTGGGTGTTGAAAGAGATGAAGCGGAAAAGGCGTTACATTGGTATTCGAATCTACAACCTAAAGTGAGTCCAGGTGAACAACCATCACAATTAATCTTGCAGTCCGCTTGGCAGAATAAAATTCGATCTTATCTTCTCAAACGCGGTTTCATGAAGATTGGTCAGCATTACATAGCAGAAACAGAGATTCTTGATCAGAGTAAAAAATTCAAAAATTCTTTTAGAATTGAAGGCGAAGTAACAGAAGATCGTGCAGCGGTTTGGATAGATTACAAAACAAAAGTCATGACCCCACTTTCTAACGATGATATAAAGAAAGCGTCAATACTCGGAGATAATTCGGATATTTATGTCAGGGTTCTGCCTAGATGGAATTTCGGCATACTAGTAGGTAAAAATGGAAAACTTGCAATCGATGAAGAATTTCCATTACATGGCAGGGTTCACAAGACACCAGACTATTGGAAAATCAAACATGATGTAAAATTTGTAAAACCTAGTGACGAAATGTTATCAATAACGGTGCCGTCATTCCAGAGGACACTCCCATATCCAAGGAGTTGCGTTTTCAAAGAATATGGAGAAAGAACATTACTTCCACATGAACTCAAAAAATACCCACAAGAACGCGTAACTTTAACGAACAACTTTATGCATAATGTCATGAAAGGACTAGATTTTCTGGGAACAATCATCGAATTTGAAGGTCCGCTTTCATCAGATGACATGCGATATTCAACGCTTTCTTATGATCCAACTAATCGCTTTCACGTAACGGTCGGAAAAAAGCATGTTACCAACGTCGATGGTTTACTCGATTCGTTGAAGCTGGCAGGACCTTATGCAGGTGAAGTAAACGGAAAATATGTAGTTATCCACAGCGGCCACAAGGAGGCAATAAAGAATGCCATGGATTACATCTCGTCTGTCTATGAAAAAATGAACTTTGGCAAGCTCCGTATAGCCATCGAGATTGGAGATGGTGGATTCATAGACGCCCATGGTGAAAAGACTGCAGATTATACATCAGCTATTACTGCTCTGAGAACCAAATTACAACCTACTGAAAGACTGCTTGTTTTTGTGGTGATACCAAGTGTATATTCAGCTGATATCTACTACAAAACGAGGGGGTATCTTTTCCAAAGGGTTTTTGGAATGGAGGCGTTGCCATGTCAAGCCATGGGTTATGAAACAATACAAAAAATTGTCAATAATGATCGTGTCAAGAATCCTATTGCAGTCAATACGTGTTCCCAACTGTATGTCAAGTTGGGGGGAACAGGATCGGCAGTGTGGATCCTAAATGAACCAGCTGATGGCAAGATTCCAAGTATAGTGCCCGGAACTTCATGTTACGCTTACTATGATGTTTCGAGACGCATACAGCTCAAGTCGTCCGCAACAGCGTACAGTGCAATGACAGATTCTTATGGAAGATACATTGCAACTGGAAACAAACCTGCTGGCGGCGAGAAACTGGCCCCATCAAACTTTTACGACATACTTTTCGATTTAATCCAGAAAATTTCCCTATTCAGCAACCGATTTTCAAGTGTAAATGGAATAAAGTTCGGATTCGAGAGGCTTGTCTTTGCAAAAGATGGTTTGTTGCGTAGAGATGAGGCAAATATGATGGAGAGTGTGATATTGAACGGCATTCCAGAAGAAAATAAGGAGCCTATAGGTGAACTACTAAAGAGAGTGGAGGGATTTCCAAAGAAATTGGTAATTGACATCATAGGTGTTAACAAAAGTCCTAACAAGAGAATCTTCGAGTATGATGGACGATACTCAAATGTAAAAGGAGGAACTGGTTTGGTATATAATGATAAGAAGGGTCTGCTAGTCTCGACTACTTCCCAGTTTGGAACAAGTCAGCCATTAGAGATTTCTCTACTGAAACATATTACTATAAACACTGAAGGGATCCAGGTGCCTCACATTTCTCAGATAATGGAAGAGTACTACAAGCTAACAAAGCTGAACTGGTCATCTGTTTTCAAACAAGGCAAATTAGCTCTGCCACAAATACTTACTCAAAACCTTGGAGAAAATCTCTCATATGGAATAACTGTTCCTGATAACATGGTGCTTCTATAGGTGATCAATCATGGCTTTTGACGAATCTAATTTTAGAAAAATCATTGATGATATGCTCGATACAGCTCCGGAAGATCTGGGTGTTGTGTCCAAATTTGAACCAACTTCGATAGATCGGATAGATGAGCTACAAGAAATGGAGGAAGACGATTCGAAGGAAATTTTCTCCGTAACCATACAGAATCGTGACGGTCTGGAAGAGAACATGGTTGACATTAAACAGGAAGGCGTGAAGAGGCTGGTCATAGCAGTTGACTCATCTTCGGTAACGCTTGCAAAAACTCAAACCGGCATAATTGCTGCAATAAAGGCAGCTGCCATCTTTACTGATTCCGTAGAAACATTCGGGCCTTTTATCTACCACATTACAAACAGTAACAAGCATGTCATTTACAATCATTTCATGAAAGATGTTTTTGGGTTGGGAGAGGCCAAGAATATTCCCATATTGTCAAAAATGCCAGATAGAATTAGAAATTTCCTTGAGAGGCTAATCCAGAGATATGCGAGTCATAAGGTGCATGATGCAATTATACTTTGGGACGGATCTCTGGGCACGGGAAAGAGCCAATTTGATACGCCAGAGGATCTGATGCAGGATTCTCAGTCTATGGCAGCAGGAAATGGGAATAGCATAGTGGCTGTAACCAAAAAAACTAACCTTATACTTTTGTCGAACGAGAGCATATTCTCAGTACTAAGCGAGTTCGATGGTCCAGCAATTGTTGATCTGGCTGGTAAGATAGCGGTCTTTGGTTCCAGAATCTACAAGATTCTGGGTACAACTTTTGCAGCGAAGTTTGCTCATGGTGGAATTCCATTCAGGGTAGACGTAAAGGCTGCCAAGGAATCACCGACTATAACACTAGTTGATCTGATGCGAAGCACTTCCTTTTACCATGGATACCCTGTAGAGCTAAGGAACGCACATATTTATTCTAAAATTACAAAGCAGGAAGCACTTGCGTGTCAG
>CAZMNT010000063.1:0-4124 GCA_964567715.1 uncultured Nitrosopumilaceae archaeon
ACATGGTTTAACTAGAACGCTCAATTTTTAATCACTTTATCTTCCTTGCTTCGCGTTCAGTCTCACGTAACATAAGGATATCTGACATTCTTACAGATCCTTTGACGTTTCTAGTTAGAATTCTTCCTTTGTCTTTCCCTTCCAATATCTTTACTCTAACTTGAATAACTTCTCCTGCAATACCTGTTCGACCAACAATTTGTATTACTTCAGCTGGAATTGGTACTTCGGTGCTCATTTGCTAGCTTGACCACCTTTAATCTGCGACAACGATGCCACAATTTGGTCAACAATGTGTTGAGCATCTCCTGAATCTATGATCGCAGCAGCTGCCGAGGTGACATCAATTCCTAATGCTTTACCTAATTCTTGTCTGTTTGGTACAAAGGCATATGGAATATTATGTTCCTCACAGAGGATTGGTAAGTGTGCTACTACCTCTGGTGGTTCTACATCTTCAGCTATAACTACAAGCTTGCTTATTCCTCGCTCGATTGCTTTTGTGACTTCGTTTGTACCTTTCTTTACTTTGCCACTCTGATGAGCAACCCTTACTGCTTCATAGATAGGGCTGACTAGGTCAGTTGGGACTTGAAACTTGACGTAATAAGCTTTAGCCACATGTATCACCCAATGGGATCATTTCCATTCCTTGGGTGCTCTCAATTGGTTTTAAAAGTGTTATCGCTTAGCTGCTTGCTTTATTTTTGACATGTATTTATCGAAAATTTCGTTCAGATTTTCTTCAGTATTGGATTCTGCATATATCCTTGCTATCGGCTCAGTACCGCTGAGCCTTACCATCACCCAGCTTGATTTGTCAAGAAACATCTTGATTCCGTCGGTGAGGTCTTTTTTGTATGGTTCACTCTTTAAGGCAGACAGTATTTTTTTAAAACCATCTTTGGTGCATTTTATCTTGCCCTTTGTTGTAAACGACGGTGGCAGGGTTGCTGTCTCTTCAGAGATTGTATTGCTTGTCTTTGATAGTAGATCAAGTACAAGGCCAAGTGTCATTGCGCCATCTCTCACCTGGTTGTGTCTTCCGTACATGAATCCTCCATTTTCTTCAAATCCTATTATTGCATTTTCTTGGACCATTTTGCGAGAGACCTCGACACTGCCAATTCTAGTCCTCAATACTCTAGAGCCTGTCTTTTCAGCAATTTGTTCGATTGCAGACGTGGAATTAATTGTAGTGACAACCTTTGATTTTGGATGTGCGTTCAAGACGAATCTTGATATGAGTAGAGCAGACCTGTCACCTGTCAGAATTCTACCTTCATCGTCACAAAAGATGCTCCTGTCACCGTCTCCATCAAAGGCGATGCCAAAATCTGCTCTTGATTTTACTACTGTATGTGAGAGCTTGCCTAGATTCTGGGGAGTAGGCTCAGAGCCTCTTCCTGGAAATGAACCGTCAATCTTTTCGTTTATTACTACAACATCACACCCAAGATCTTTGCAGAGTAGAGGCGCTGTTGCTGCCTGCGCTCCGTTGCCAAGGTCAAGTACTACCTTGAATCTGCGCGACCTTATCTTCTTCGTGTTTATTTTAGACTTGATTCCATCAAGATATGTCTTGATTGACAGATCTTCACGCCGCGTAACTCCTGGTTTTTTTAAGACTTGCCATCTTTTTTTGAAATAAATTTCCTCTACCCTTAACTCGTCTTTCCGCGAGATCTCAACTCCATCGCTTGCAGTGGGTTTTAGTCCGTTATACTCTGGAGGGTTGTGCGACGCAGTTATCATTATACCTCCACCATATCCCAATTTTTTTGTTGCAAATTGCAGGCAGGGGGTAGGTACAAGGCCACACAGCATAGAATTCAGACCTGCTGCGCCAAGCGACGCACATACTATTTTAGACATTAATTCACTTGATTCTCTTCCGTCATACCCTACAAGAATAGGACCCTTTCTAAAAAAGGTCCCAATCGATGATGTAATGTCTGAGACAAAATCAAGAGTCAGGTCATCACCAAAGACTCCCCTTACCCCATTAGTGCCAAATAATCTTGCCATTTTTGTCATTCAACAATAGATAAATTTGTCTTAAAAGTCATGGTGCATGCGGGAGTTGCCAAGCCTGGTCAAAGGCGCAGGGCTTAGGACCCTGTCTTTTAGGAGTTCGTGGGTTCAAATCCCACCTCCCGCATCTTTTAATGAATTATGCAAAGTTGCATTTCTTTGTGGCTGTGAAAGTGGGTACTGCAAAAGTTGTTTGAGCATTCATAGCAATGCCAGTCACCAATGGTAGAGCACACCTTACAGGTCTTTATAGGATTGTTATGATCGTAACTGTTTACCCTGCCTCGAGTCCTGTTAGAATTCTTTGATTTATCCATTATTTTTCCTCGGATTGTAAAATTGAAAAAGCGCGCTCGTCCATTCAACCACTCATTACAGAGTCAAGATATCTAGTTCTACTAGCATTTGATAATTCCTCATAGCCAGAAAGGCTATTTAAGCATTAATAAACAGCGAGATCCGTACCAATCAAAATGGTAGAAAACAAGGTAGAGCTCACAATAGTTGGAAAGGACCACGAAGGGGTAGTGGCAGGATTTACTAATTTCATTTTTCAAAATGGAGGAAACATCGAGAAGATAAATCAGAATGTGGTAAAAGGCCTTTTTGGTATGTATATGGAAGCATCCTTCACAAAAAAAATAGATATAGAAAAATTCAATGCGGAGGCAGCAAGGATTGCAAAGAACCTCAGGATGGAGGTAAACATTCACTATGAGTTATCAAAGAGGAAAAGGGTTGCAGTCCTAGTTACAAAAGAGCCGCACTGTCTTGAGGCAATACTTGATGCAAGAGAAAAAAGACAACTCAAGGGAGAGATTGCAGTAATTGTAGGTACCGAAAATTCATTATCAAGGCTTGTCAAAAAGGCAAAAATTCCCTTTGTACTTGTAAGCGAAAAAGATCAGACAGAGGCAGAAGAAAAAATAATCTCTATTGCAAAAAAGTATAATGTCGATCTTATAGTTCTTGCAAGATACATGAGGATACTTTCTCCAAACTTTGTGTGGAGATATCCAAATAGGATAATCAATATACATCCATCACTTTTACCTGCGTTTCCAGGAGCCTTTGCATATGTACAGGCGTATGAGCGCGGTGCAAAGATAGTTGGCTGCACAGCTCATTATGTGACAGAAGACCTAGACCAAGGACCAATAATATTTCAAGATGCCTTTGCAATAGATGAACATGAAACCCTTGAATCTTTGAAAAGAAAGGGTCAGAGATTGGAGGCAAGAACACTACTTGAGGCTGTAAAGATGCATCTTGAAGGAAGGCTTGAAGTATACTGGGGAAAGGTGCATGTCAGACCAAGACGATCTAAATGATAGCAAGGAATTTATCAAACTCACGTCTTCTCGAGGAAATTAGAAAAAATCCTGTTGTTATAATTCCTGTAGGTTCTACTGAGCAGCATGGTCCGCACCTACCTGTATCCACAGACTCTGATATTGTATCCTTTATAGCAAAAAAGGTCTCGGATAAAACTGGTTTTCTCCTCTTGTCTACAATAGAGTGTGGAGTATCGTTTGAGCATAATCCATTTTTCAATCTATCCACAAGCCCTGCTGCATTGCAAAAGTACCTAGTGGATATGTGTCTCTCACTTTGGAAAAATAAGGTAAGGACAATCATAATACTCAATGGGCATCATGGAAACCAAAAGGCGTTAAAGGGCATACCAACCAAGGTTGCCAAAAACAAGAATGGACCTCAAGTACTTGTCTGGTCATATTGGCATTTTATGAAGCGAAGGTTTGATCACGCAGGATTTGTAGAGACGTCTATCATGCGTGCAATATCAAAACAGGTAGAGATGAGCAAGGCAGAAAGTGGGTTGATAGAAAGCAACTACACAAAGAAGGAATTGAAAAGACTGGGCCGAATTGCAAACAAGTCATTTATTTCAGTTACAAAAAATGGCGTCTGGGGAGACCCACGACAAGCAACCGCAACAGAAGGAAGAAGGATTCTAAGTGAGATAATCACAGCCATTGTAAAAGAGTGTCAAACTTGCCTTACCGGAAAAAGCCGAAAATTACACCAATGAAATTTTAATATATACCCTCGATAGAGTGGGTAATAAG
>CAZMNT010000064.1:0-3985 GCA_964567715.1 uncultured Nitrosopumilaceae archaeon
TTTCAATTTGTCGCTCTGTAAATAATGATTTTTTTATAATTTGTTTTATTATGTTATTTAAATTATCTTCTGGAGGAGTGCTCAAAGCTATACAAATCTGTATAGCTCGATTCAATTAAACTTTTAACGAATAGCTATAAACCAGTCATATGCAAAACATAGAAAATTATCTTAGGGTTACAAGAAGGAACAAAGGAGCATTACTTTTCGTATTAATTGATTCAGAGAACAATGGAACTCACTCTGCAGCAACACTTGCAAGGGAGGCTGAGAAAAATGGCGCCTCAGTTATACTGGTTGGCGGTTCATCTGCAACGGATCAATTGACCATGTCTGAGACTGTAAAAAATATCAAAAAATCTGTCAAGATACCAGTAATTCTCTTTCCAGGAAATGTCACAGGCGTTGTTCCAGGAGCAGACGCGATCTTGTTTAGCTCACTTTTGAACTCCGACAATCCCTATTTCATCTCACAAGCCCAAGCATTGGGCGCTCCAAACGTACTGAAATTCAAACTAGAGCCATTGCCCACAGCCTATATCATAATTGGGGAGGGCACAACAGTATGGCGCGTCGGCTCCGCAAGAACCATTCCATTTGACAAACCAAGCTTGGCTGCAATGTATGCCTTGTCTGCACAGTTTATGGGAATGAGGTTTGTATACCTTGAAGCAGGTTCTGGTGCAAAGTCAAACGTTAGACCAGAGATGGTTGCAGCCGTTAGAAAACTCTTCAAGGGATTTCTCATAGTAGGTGGAGGAATAAAGAACGCTCAAACTGCTACCGCAATTGTCAAGGCAGGTGCAGATGCTATAGTCATTGGCACCTTTATTGAAAAGGGTGGAAGCTTCAAAACCATCGCCGATATAGTAAAAACCATCCAATCCGCAAAGAAGTAACATGTCTGAAAACGTAGCGTTGAGACTCAAAGAAGTCCCAATGCCAGAATCGTACTTTAATTATTATAAAATAATATCTAACGAAGTCTTTACCATCTTTGAAAAGGCCGCTGCCGCCAAATCCACTCTTTGTGATTCTTCTGGAATGGTAGAGCCAAAGATAGCATTTGACCTCTCTGATCGTGTATCAAAAATGCACGACATTGATGTTACAGAAAACCTCAGAAAGCTCATCCAAACAACAACAAAGGAACTAGCAGCCCTCAAACTGGCAGAAGAAATTGCTCAAGGCAAGTATTCAGATCCTGATACCACACTTCAAGAAAAACTTGATCTGGCTGTACGTGTAGGGCTTGCAATAGTTACGGAGGGGGTAACCATAGCACCGCTTCAGGGAATAAGCGAGGTTAAGATAAAGAAGAACGCAGACGGTTCCGAATATCTCTCGGTCTCATTTGCAGGACCAATACGTTCTGCAGGAGGTACAGAAGCTGCCTCTACCATGCTTATTGCAGACCATGTGCGCAAGATTGCCGGGCTTGGTAAGTACAAGGCAAACTCTTACGACGATGAAACAGGCAGATTTGTAGAGGAGTTGCGTCTCTATGAGAGGGAAGTAGGAAGCTTCCAATTCCACGTTCCAGACGAAGATGTCGTTACAGTCATTTCTAATCTAGCCGTAGAGCTTGATGGCATAGATACTGACCCGGTTGAGATTGTAAGCCATAGAAACATGACGAGAATAAACACAAATCGAGTTAGGGGCGGGGCTCTTCGTGTGCTCAACGATGGCCTCATTGGCAGGTCCCGCAAGTTGCTAAAACTAATTGATTTATTCAAACTAGATGGCTGGGAATGGCTCAAGGACCTAAAAGGTGCTATCCAGACAGGAGATGAAGACGCTGCAGCTCATAGGATGAGGGAGGTAATTACAGGCAGGTCTGTCCTTTCAATGCCAAAGAAACTTGGCGGATTCAGGCTTCGATATGGCCGAGCATGTAACACAGGTTTTGCGTCAATAGGAATACATCCCGTTGTTGCAGAGATCTTAGATCATGTAATTGCGGTAGGCACTCAAATCAAACTCGATATACCAGGAAAAGCAGCAACCATAGCATTCGTCGACTCGATTGATACTCCAACTGTCAGGCTAGATAACGGAAATGTAGTCAAGATAAGAGACACTGCACATGGAATTCACCTAAAACCACATATTGAAAAAATCTTGCATCTTGGAGACATTCTGATAAGCTATGGCGACTTTCTTGAAAACAATGCGGAACTTGTACCTACTGGATATGTAGAAGAGTTTTGGGTTGAAGAGTTAAAGGAAAAGGTCGCAAAATATGAGCCAAGCGATCTTGAGTTGCAAAGTTATACAAACAAAATGCCTGATTTAGAAGATGCGTTTAGAATATCACTTAATTTTGGAATAGGTCTTCATCCTCATTATCTATACTATTGGGATCAGATAACCGTAGATGAACTTGAAAAACTCCTTCTTCCAACCAAGCAGGAATCTGAACTTGTAGTTTACCCAACCACTGCAAAAGAAGTTCTGGAAAAACTTGGTGTGCCTCACGAGTTGCTAGGTGATGAAGTGGTGCTAAAAGACACTGAGGCAAAAATTTTCTTTTATCTGCTTTTTAGAAAACAAATCCACCTTGACAAGACGCTATCTGTTCCAGAGACAATCTCATTATCGTCTGGAATCAAGATAATGCCAAAATTCTCTACTGCTATAGGTGTAAGGGTTGGGAGGCCTGAAAAGGCAGCACTCAGAAAGATGAAGCCGCCAGTACATACACTATTTCCTGTGGGAAGCAAGGGAGGCGCCTCTCGCGATCTTCTCAAGGCATCAAAACAGCCAAGCTTTTACTGTAACATAAACAACAGGCTGTGCAAAAACTGCAATCTACCCTCAATTAGTATAGTGTGTCCACGGTGCAAAACAAAGACCGTTACTACATTTGTCTGCCCAAAATGTCGCAGTGAGCTAGAAGAATCACATTGCCCAAAATGTAAGGTAAGATCATCTGCCCATTCATACCGCGCATTTCCTCTCAAGGAACTGCTCTATTCCGCTCAAGAAAGAACAAGCATTCGTGCTCAAGAGCCATTCAAGGGAGTAAAGGAGCTAATCAACCAGGACAGGGTCCCAGAACCAATGGAGAAGGGGCTTATACGACAAAGCCTGAACCTTAACGTATTCAAAGACGGTACTATAAGATTTGATGCAACTAACGCACCACTTTCGCATTTCAAGCCTTTTTGGATTGGTACGACGCCTGAAAAACTCGTAGAACTTGGATATGCCCATGATATAAACGGTAAACCGCTTGAAAACCAAGATCAACTAGTTGAGCTAAAAACCCAAGATGTTATTATTCCAAAAGAATGTGGAGAGAGTCTTGTACTTGTTTGTCAGTATCTGGACAAAGAACTTGCAAAACTGTTTGGCCACTCTCCATACTACAACGTAAAAAATACAGATAACTTGGTCGGCCACCTGATAATTGGTCTTGCACCACACACTTCTGTTGGCATTGTGGGAAGAATAATTGGATATACAGACACCCAAGTCTGTCTTGGTACTGCAGTTTGGCATTCGGCAAAAAGAAGAGATGCCGATGGCGATGCAGATTCAATTATGCTGTTAATGGACAGCCTGCTTAATTTTTCACGATTATTTCTGTCTGACAGAATTGGCGGCTTGATGGATGCGCCACTACTTGTACAGCCAATTGTTATACCACAAGAGGTACAAAGACAGGCCCACAACTTTGAACTAGTTGCAAGCTATCCACTGTCATTCTTTGAAGCTACACTACAAAAAGAAAAGGCAAGCGAGATTGAGGGAGTTGAAATTTTAAAATCAAGGCTGGAAACTGAAAAGCAATTCTATGGATATGGATTTACACATGGCACCAGCACTCTTACCACATCCAAATCTCGTAGTGCGTATTCTACACTTGGTTCAGTTCTTGAAAAACTTGACATGCAAATTAGAACTGCCGACATTATCAATGCGGTAGACCCAAGCGAGGTGGTCTCTATGGTCATGACCACCCATCTCTTACCTGACA
>CAZMNT010000065.1:0-3229 GCA_964567715.1 uncultured Nitrosopumilaceae archaeon
GTATCATTCACGTCAGGACCGGTGCCTATCAAAGTTACTGATACCTTGAGTTGGTCTTCAATAGTCTTTATGAAATATTTGGCAGGAGAGCTCAGGTCGGAAAACGACTGCATGTGAGCGCATTCAGGGTATACGACATCAAGTTTGGTTATTGCAATCTGTGTTGCACTGTTTAGCATTATAGCTCTTTTTGCAAGATCAAAATCAAACTCGGCTGCACGTCTTGTCCTGCCAGTAACGGTGCCAACCTCCTTCCATCCTTTTGCGCTCACTTTTTCTGGGCTCAGTTCATTCTTTAGCGGTCCCTGTCCAACTCTGGTTACGTATGATTTGAAGACGACTAGCACGTCGTCGACGTTCTTTGGTCCAAGCCCAATGTCGGCACATATTCCAGAGGCAGTAACGTCCTTTGAGGTGACATACGGATATGTTCCGTGCCATAATGAGAGAAAGGTACCCTGTGTTCCTTCTACCATCACCTTCTCTTTTCTCTCTAGTGCAAAATTAACAGCATTTGGAATGTCATCAAGATAAAGTGCAAGTGACTCTACCTCTTTTGCAAGCTTGAGTGTCCTCATTGCCCTATCTGCATTGGCAGGTCCAGTTCCACTTCCGGTACTGCCGATAGATTCCTTTAATCGTCCCTGAGAGTCAGCCGCTTTGTGGGATTCCTCTATGATTCCACACTGAAAGTCAACAAAAGTTCTGTCTTGCACGCCAAATTCAGATATCTCTTTTAGCAATACTTCTTCAGATACTACCACTCCTGGCCCCAGAAGCAACCTTGTGCCAGGATTTAGAAATGCACTTGGGAGCATTCTTACCTTGTAGGTCTTGTCCCCATGCTCTATGGTGTGACCTGCATTTGGTCCCACTCCACCCCTCACAGCTATTGCAGGATTGTCTTTCATTGCAAGATATGACACAATCTTACCTTTGCCCTCATCTCCGAAAAAACCGCCAACAATAACTGTAGAAGTCATATAAATGAAGGGCGCAGGTGGATATATTTAAGCCAAATCTTAGCAATACAATTTTAGCAAAGAAGACTAGATCAACCTTGCATGTCAGAGCCAAATTACGCTGGAAACATCATTATTTCTCTGGCAAATCTTCCAGAATTTCTCCGCAAGCCCATATTACAAAAGAGATTGTCTGAATTTTTTTCAATGCAAGATGCAGACAAAAAAGAGATCATAAACAATGCACTGCAGGCAGGACCCACAATACAGTTTGATAGGTTTGCTACTCTGTTTAAGACATGGCTTGAGGTATTGTGTAACTTGTCAGAAGAGCAGAGGACAATGATGTTTAGTGCATATATTTCAGAGATTGTATCCAATCCGGAAAAGATCATTTCGTTTAACCTGGATGGAATTTTAGAGATTTATCTCATGCTTACAGATGAGCAAAAAAAGACAATTACAAATACGGTCAAAAGGATCGTAAGTTTACTTGACGACAATTCAAAAAAGAGAATTTATCTCATAGTTCCTGAAAGAGCCAAGAAAGAAATAGGAATTTAGAGTGGCTTGTCAGGCTTTCGTTGATTCTCGTCTGCAAAATTTATCACATCACCCTCCGGTGTCATCACCCCAACAAAGACTTTTTCGTATCTTTTTACCACCTTACGATGTTCTGGCATAGACATATCTAGCCTCATCTCATTCATGACCATGACCCGGTATTGCTTCCATTCCTCCCAACACGTATTGCAGCAGGGATAGGAGGAAGCTATTGGATCCAATTCCACATTATCAGGAATTTCCTTTTTACACTTGGTGCATGTTCTTGCCATAGCAGAAAACCAGAATTTAGCAATTTAATTCTTTAAACAACTGCGGAACAGGCAGGGATATAGTTAGAATTTTGTGATAACAAGATAGCGAACTTAATTAAATTGGCTTCAAAGAAAAAATTACCCTTGTAAGCTTACTTTCCATGCAGGATGGATTTCATTCCATCCGTGTGGCGTATCCGTTACCCACGCACCAATGGCTTGAATCTTATCACCCTCTTTTGGAATATAGACAGCTGAGAAATTTTGATCCTTTGGTATTATTTCTACTACGAGCATTCCTTCTACCTGATTATTGTTTGCACCATTTAGTAACGTTTTGTATTGTGAATCCACGTCTACATTAAATTGATAATCTCCATCATCTTGCTTTGACATGTCATGAACTGTTCCTGTTATTGTTTCACATGTTGAAAGAATCTTGAATCGTGCCTGTCTGTCTACGCCATCAAGTACCTTTCCTTGTCTACAGTTTGGATCTGGGTTTGTCTGTAATACTGATTGTGGGCCAAAATAATTGTACTATCCATAAGTTCCTATGAATGCAACAATCACAATTGAGATTAACCCCAAGTATTTTTTGTTCAAAAATATTCCTCAAATCGACTCAATTATGGAGTAATAAAAACCTCATCTCATTGTTCTTGTAGTTAATATTCTATACTAGTTATTCCACCAAACCCCGTATCTACACAGATCTTTCTTCAAGAAGAGATATTAGGGAAAGAGGAGAAATTAAGACATGAAGATCAAGTGCCCAAAATGCGATGAGGTAGCAGAACTGGGAGATGATTTTTCATATGTCAAGTGTTCAAAATGCTCATTGGATATGACCTATGGAGAGTATGTCAGATTCATAGCCTACAAAGATGCTCGATATTCTGACATACTTGGAGATTATGCTACCGACACCAGCGGCACCACAGCAGGAACTCTTGATGAGTGGTAGAAAAAAAGCTACTGCAAGACTTAATTAATTTCAAAATGCTAGTGCGCTTAGTTGGTATTTGTATCAGATGCGGTTGTTCTTGAAATAGCTCTTAACTTGTTAGGATTTGTTGTCGGTCTAGTTCTTGGGATTTTTTCCTACATGGGATTCAAAAACACCGGCAGTCCAACCTTGTTTAGGCTAAACATTTCGTTTTTTTCAATTGGCGTGGGCTTTGGAGTTGTGGGATTTGGGTTCATGATAGAATCGTTTGCGCTAAACGCAAGTCGTGTTGATGAGTGGATTCAGACACTTGGCATAGGAATACAGACGGTGGGATACTTTTTCATCGCATTCTCACATGGCATCAAGTCATTTTTCCCCAAGTCCCGATATTTCAAATCAATAGCAATGCCTCTTTTCATAATACCTGGCAATTCACTTGAGCATATTATAAGGTCAATTTCTTTTATCCTATTGGTATATGGCACAATTGAGACCAT
>CAZMNT010000066.1:0-2981 GCA_964567715.1 uncultured Nitrosopumilaceae archaeon
AACGAGGACTGTGCTTGGTATTATCCTCAACCAAAACCTGCAGCAAGTGTTATCAAAGATTTTGTTGCATTTTGGAACGGCGTAAAGGTTACAAAATAGGTTGAGATAAATGTCAGTCAATTTTACTAGCCGAGTATTTTTGAATAAAACATGTAAAAGATCCGTTTTGCTAACAGTGATGGTACCATGATAGATGTTTACAAATTGTTACCAAATCTATTGGAGCGCCTGAAGAATAAAGGTAAATCCAGATGCAGCCGATGTGCTGCCGAATTTCAGAAATACGAGATCGTTGTATCCACTGCACGTCATGAAAACTATTATCATGAAAAGTGTGCCAAGATTGCAAAGCTCATTTAGAAAAATGATTTGGATTAGAGGTAGTTGTACTGATGACTAGGAAGGAAGGATATAGTACAGTCATAGTAAATCCTAGGTTTTGTTACCTAAAACCTAGAAATAGCCCTCATCTCAGCATTGGAGAAGAGATATCTCGTAGTCTGACAGCTAAGCTACGTTTTAACCATCCCAAGTTCTTCTATGATAGAAAAGGCTCCAAATTATTTGAACAAATCTGTACTCTTCCTGAATACTATCTGACAAGATCAGAGGAGGAAATACTTGATTCTATAAAACTTGAACTACCTCAATTTCTTGTGCAAGATTATGCTCTAATAGAACTGGGGAGCGGCTCTTCCAAAAAGACACGCCATCTCTTGAAAGTGCTTCAAAGGCAAGAAATCGTAGAGTACTACCCAATCGATATTTCTGATATACTAAAAAAGAGCTCGATGGATCTGCAAAAAGATTATGAAAACTTGAAGATAACAGGTATTCTTGATCAGTATGAGAGTGGGCTTGAGTTCACAAAGTCGCTTGAACAGAAAAAGCTTATAGCTTTTCTTGGTTCAAGCCTAGGTAACTTTGATAACAAGAGCTCCATCAAGTTGCTAAAAAAAATTCACGATACAATGAATACGGGAGATTTTGTTCTTGTTGGTCTAGACCTAGTAAAAGACAAAAGAATTCTAGTGAATGCATACAATGATTTTCGAGGAGTAACAAGTAAATTCAATCTTAATTTGCTGGACAGAATTAACAACGAATTAGGAGGGAATTTTTGTCTAGAAAACTTTGAACATATTGCATTCTATAATTCAAAGCGCAACAGAATTGAGATGTACCTGCGCTCAAGGTGTCGACAACAGATATTCATATCAAAAATAAATCTTACAGTCAAGTTGAAGAAAGGAGAGATGATTCTAACTGAATATTCTCACAAGTATACCGTTCCGCAAATAGAACAAATGGCACGGAGAGTCGGATTTAAGATAGAAAAAATCTGGTTTGATAAAAACAAGTTCTTTGCCTTGGTTCTCTTTTCAGCTAATTGAACGAGGAAGATCGGCAAGACTTTACAACTCCTTAACCATTAATTATATTTCAGACACGCAGCCAGTTCTTTGTATCGATTTCTTATCGTTACCTCGCTTATGTTTGCTGCTTTTGCAATTGCACTCTGTGTTACCTTCTCATTATTTATCATACATGAAAGATATAAGGCAGCCGAAGCAAAACTCACTGGATCTTTGCCTGCAGAGATTTTCCTTGCTGTTACATTACCAAGAATTTGTAATGCCTTTCGCGCTATCCTCTCATTTAATCCCACAGTACAAGCAATCTTTGATACGAATTTCATTGTATCAGGCAAAGGCATCTTAAGATCAAATTTGTCTAGCAGCAGTCTGTAACATCTTGAAAGTTCTTTCCTCTTTGTGTTGCTTGCTGCTGCTATCTCGTCCAATGTCTTTGGAGTATTAGAATCTCTACATGCGACATAAAGTGAAGCTGCGACCATCCCATGAATTGATCTGCCCACTACAAGTCTCTTCTCTACTACCTTTCTGTAAATGTAGGCAGCTTTTTCTATTACGACATCTGGCAATACCAATTTTCCTTTTAATTTATCAAGATCACTGAAAGCTTGTCTCAAGTTTTTATTGACTGGTTCATGAGTATGACTTCTTGTATCCCAATCCTAAGCCTCTCCATCATAGTTTTCATTGCAGCTGGTAGAGGTTTTCCTGTTGCATCTCTTCCTGTCTTCCCAATTATTGTAGCAAGCCCCATGTCATGAATTGCAAGCGAGGCAGGAAGACCGTATCTTCCTATGTCTTCACCATCAGATGAAGAGTAAGATTCAGAGCCTAATTCTTCAGCTCTTTGGGATAAGACAAAACCACATTTGCTACAAACCTCTTCTCCTCTAGTAACATCAGTCACAGTGATGGGATTTAGGCACAGTGGGCATTTTTGTTGCATGATGCTGCTACTCATGATTTGTACTCCAGTTCATGTCAGAATTTGATATCGACAAACAACTATCATGGTCTCACAATTTATTTAGCATTAGCCTGCAATCTCAAAAACAAAACTTGAATAGTTAAAATTTCATTATTTTGATTTTCGGAGAACAAAAATTGTTTTCAAGAGAATTTTTTATTTCTAGTTTAGATATCTTCAACACACCTAAATCCTGCAAACATCCATCTTTCTTCGGGTCTAAAGAAATTCCTATAGCTGTTTCTAATAGATAGTCTTGGAGTTGCAAACGAAGAACCACGAAGGACTTTTTGATTGCAGAACCACTTGCCATTGTATTCAACAAAGTCTGACCTGAATCCTGGGTAACCTACAAAGTCAGAAGAGGTCCACTCCCAGACATCTCCCATCATCTGGTGACACCCATAATAGCTCTTGCCTTCCGGAAACGAGCCTATCTCTGTTGGAGCCCATAGGTATGATTCTAAGAGATTTGCGTGTCTTTCTGTAGGAGGTTCGTTGCCCCATGGGTAGATAGTCTTTACCTTCTTGACATTATTGCATGATGCTGCCTTTTCCCACTCTGCCTATGTTGGAAGCCTTTTTCCAGCCCACCGGCCGTATGAATCTGCCTCGTAATTGTATCCATTGCAAACCAA